>NZ_BAFR01000221.1 GCF_000308435.1 Nocardia araoensis NBRC 100135
GGTCCGGCACGAACCCCCGGAGCCGGATCGCCCACGGACCAGGGAGTGGCCCGCCGCCACCGGCACCGCGGAGCCGCCGAAGGGCGACGAGCCGAAGCAGAGCGCGAATTCCCGGCTGCTCAGCGATTCGGGATCGATCGCGTTCGCGACACTGATCAGCAGGATCACCGGTTTCGGTAAGCAACTGCTGCTGCTCACCGTGCTCGGTCCGGCCATCGCCAGCGCGTTCACCGTCGCCAGCCAGATTCCGAACATGATCGCGGAGTTGGTGCTGGGCGCGGTGCTCACCGCGATCGTGGTGCCGACGCTGGTGCGCGCGGAACAGGAGGATCCCGACCGGGGAGCGGCGTTCGTCCGGCGCCTGGTGACCGCGGCTTTCGTGGTCCTGGCCACCGCCGCGCTGCTGGCCACGGCCGCAGCGCCGGTGTTGACCACCCACGTCTTCCTGTCCGACGACGGGCAGGTCAACACCGCGCTGACCACCGCGCTGTCTTTCCTGTTGCTGCCCGCGATCCTGTTCTACGGCATGTCGGCGCTGCTCACGGCGATTTTGAACACCCGGCAGATGTTCAAACCCGGCGCCTGGGCGCCAGTGCTGAACAACCTGGTGGTACTCACCGTGCTCGGGCTGTATGTCCTGATGCCAGGGGAGATCACGCTGGACCCGGTGCGCATGAGCGACCCGAAGCTGTTGGTGCTCGGCGTCGGCGTCACGGTCGGCGTGGTGGTGCAGGCGGTCAGCCTCGTTCCGGCTATCCGGAGGGCGGGCATCGACCTGCGCCCACTGTGGGGCATCGACGATCGCCTCAAGCAGTTCGGCGGCATGGGCGCGGCGATCATCCTGTACGTGCTGATCAGCCAGGCGGGCTTCGTCTTCGCCACCCGGATCTCATCGCATGCCGACGCGGCAGGCCCGGCGATCTACAACAACGCGTGGCTGCTGCTGCAACTGCCGTACGGCGTGCTGGGTGTCACGGTGCTCACCGCGATCATGCCCCGGCTGAGCCGCAACGCCGCCGCCGACGACACGCCCGCGGTGGTCGACGATCTGTCCGCCGCCACCCGGTTGACCATGATCGCGCTGGTCCCCGTCGTCACCTTCCTCACGCTGGCCGGCCCCCAGGTCGGCCAAGCGCTCTACGGCTACGGCAATTTCGGATCGGACGCCGAACGTCTCGGGCTCGCGGTCAGCTGGTCGGCGTTCGCGCTGATCCCGTACTCGTTGGTGCTCATCCATCTGCGGGTTTTCTACGCCAGGGAGCAGGCGTGGATCCCGACCTGGATCATCCTCGGCATCACCGCCGCCAAGATCGTCTTCTCCGCCTTGGCCCCGGTGGTCACCGACGCCGAGCACGTGGTTATCGCGCTCGGTGTCGCGAACGGCCTCGGCTTCACGGTCGGCGCCGTGGTCGGCGGTGTCCTGCTGCACCGCAGTCTGGGCGATCTCCGGATGGCCAATGTCGGCCGAACGGTGACTCGTGTCGTACTTGCGTCACTCGCGGGCGGCGCGGTGATGTGGATCGTGGACCGGGTACTTGGCCTGGATCGGCTGACGGCGTCCTTCGGCGGACCCGGTTCGCTGATCCGGGTGGCGATCACCGCGATCGTCATGTTCGCGGTGGCCTTCGGCTTGATGCGACTCGCCGGTATTCCGGAGATCGTCGCCATCACCGTGGCCATCTCGCGGCGCCTCGGCTGGACACCGCCCGCGCCGGAACTCGACTTGGAAAGCCCTGCGGAAGATCCCTACGTCACGCAGGTGCTCCGCAGGCCTGACCCCTACCTGGCATACCCGCGGTTCGATCCGTACATGGACGCCCAGACCATGGTGCTTCCTGTGATCAGACCGGATGCCGTTGACCGCACCGGCATGGGTGAGTTCCCGTACCCTGTTCGGCAGAGAAGCACAAGTGGCGAATTCGCCGGAACCTCGACATATCAGGGCGAAGGAGGACCGAGGGTGAGCGACGACGCGGTGGGCGGCGTCCCAGCCGCCGATTCTTCTGCGACCACGCCCGGCGGACTGTCCACCGATGTACCGCCGACCGCGGGGGAGCCGTTGGATCCCGCGTACGCGAACAACGAGCCGGGCACGGCCGGACCGGAGCAGGACGCGGCGAGACCGCAGGAGAACCAGCTGCCGCCGCGCGATCCGATGTACGACACGGGGATGATCCCCGTCGGCTCGCCGGAGATGCCGCCGATGGGTGGCGAGAACCTGGGCGCCCGGCGAATCCCGCGCGGCCCCAAGTTGATTCCGGGCGCGTCGGTCGCGGGCGGCCGGTACCGCCTGCTGGCCAGTCACGGCGGCGCCCGCGGCCTGAAGTTCTGGCAGGCGCTGGACATCAAACTCGATCGCGAGGTCGCGCTGACCTTCGTCGACGCCGACCAGAAGGCGACGGAGAATTCCGGGCAGGACGGTCCCCAGGCGATCTTGTCCCGGACGCTGCGCCTCGGCCGGATCAATTCACCCGGCCTCGCCCGCGTGCTCGACGTCGTGCGCGGCAGCTCCGGCGGCATCGTGGTGGCGGAATGGACGCCCGGCCGTTCGCTGCGCGAGATGGCCGATACGGTGCCTTCGCCGATCGGCGCGGCGCGTGCCATCCGGGCCCTCGCCTCGGCGGCCGAACTGGCGCACCGTGGCGGCGGGTCGCTGTCCATCGACCATCCCGACCGGGTGCGCATCAGCGCATCGGGTGACGCGGTGCTCGCGTTCCCCGGCACGCTGTCCGATTCCGACGCGCAGTCCGACGTGCGCGGTCTCGGTGCCATGCTCTACGCGCTGATCACGGCTCGCTGGCCGATCCGCTCGGGCGGTGTCACCGGTACCGCCGCGACCGTCGGCGGACTGCGGCTGGCCGATTTCGGCCCGGACGGCACTCCGGTGGAACCGCGCCAGATCCGTCCCGAAGTGCCGTTCGAGATCTCCGCGGTCGCCGTGCGCTCGCTGGAGTCGAACAAGGGCGTGCGTACGGCGGCGACGGTCCAGCATGTGCTGGAGCAGGCGTCGGTGGTCGATCAGAAGACCGATTTCATCCCCGTGCTGCGGCTCGGCCAGCGCGCTCCCGCGAACATGGACGACTCGCTCGCCGATCCGGAGCTGCTCGCCGCCGAACGCGAACGCTCGCAGCGCATGATGTGGATCATGGTCGGCCTCGGCATCCTCGCCGCGCTGGTGGTCGGCGTCGTGATCTGGTGGATGGTCAGCGTGTTCGCGCCGAGCGCTTCCGACGCGCCGCTGAACGAGCAGCGCAATATCGGCCTGACGACGAACAACCAGCCGGTCCCGACGCCGGCTGCCGCGGGCCCGAACCTCAACTCGACCGGTGCGCCGGTCCCGGTGACCGGCGTGTCGGTGTTCTCGCCCGAGGGCACCGCCGACGGCGTCGCCAACGTCCACGCGGTGCTGGACAACGATCCGGGCACCCAGTGGCGCACCGATCAGTACTTCCAGCAGTTCCCCGCGCTCAAGAAGGGGGTCGGTCTGCTGGCCACGCTGCCGGCCCCCGCGAAGCTCACGAACGTCTCGATCAACTCGCCGAGCTCGGGCACATCGGTGGAGATCCGCACCTCGCCCACCGGCTCGCCGACGCTGGATCAGACCCAGCTGATCGGTTCCGCCCGGCTGGACGACGGTGTCACCGACATTCCGGTGCGCGCCGACCAGGCCGCCCGCTACGTGCTCGTCTGGATCACCGGACTGGGGAATTCCGGAGGACAGTTCCAGACCGCCATCGCCGACATCCGCTTCGACGCCGCGCCGTAGCCCGGCCTGCGGGCCCATTCGACACGCGGTGTCGAGCGCCGCGCCTTCCTCCGTCCTCGCCCGAAGTTGGTTGCTGCCAAAACGTTACGGACGATATGATCTTCGGGCGCTCTCAGCAGGGGAGCTTCCCAGGTTCTGGCGTTTCTCGATCCTGGATGCTGCGAAGTCTCGGTGATGGTCAACCATGCCCGTTGCCGCCGTGAGGGCTGTCCAAGGGGTTGGCATTGTCGTCCGAAGTGAACGAGGAGCTCGGCAGGGGGGCGTCGCAGCCGGTGATGTGTCGCGAGCGCTCCTTCGACCTCGGTGAACGCACCGATGTGGAGTTGTTGCGGGCCCATGTGGCCGGTGAGCGGTATGCGTTCGCGGAGTTGCTGCGCAGACACAACGATCACCTGTGGCAGACCGCGCTGCGCACTTCCTACACGCGTGAGGATGCGGCCGATTCCCTACAGGACGCGCTCTTGTCGGCGCACCGCACCGCAGGCTCGTTCCGGGCGGAGGCGGAGGTGCGCAGTTGGTTGCACGCGATCGTGGTGAACGCGTGCCTGGACCGGATCCGGCGGAACAAGACCAGGCGGGCATTGTCGCTGGCACCGGAGTCGCTGCCCGAGCCGAGGGATACCCGCGACGAGATGGCCGAGGTGGAGATGTCGTTGGTCATCGATCGGGCGTTGTTCTCGCTGCCACCGGATCAGCGGACCGCGTTGGTGGCGGTGGACGTGGAGGGGTATAGCGTGGCCGAGGCGGCGGCGTTGCTCGGCGTGCCCGAGGGGACAATCAAGAGCCGATGCGCTCGCGCGCGGCAGCGGTTGAAAGAGCGATTGGATTTTCTGCGTGATCCGGGGAACCGGAGGTAGTTGGGATGCGTCATTAACAGTGACGAACCACTGAACGAATCAGAGACAGGCCCCGTCGGCGAGGGGGTCCCCGCGATGCCCGATGCGAACAACGGAGGTGCGATGGCTACCGAGTCCGTGCCGCAGCCCCCGTTCACGTCCGAATTGCTGGCCGACCTGCATGCCGACAATGTGACGGCGGCACGGCGCGAGCAATTGTGGCCGATCGTCTCGCGTGATCCCGAGGCGATGCGGTATCTGCACGCGCTGGATGACGTGAGTGCCGAGCTGCGTGCGCTGGGCCGGGACGAGCGCATCGTCCATTCGATGCCGGAAGACGTCGCGGCCCGGCTCGCTCGCTTCGTCGACGAACTGGAGCCACCCGAGGGCGCCACGGTTCATGAGCTGCCGCCCCCTCGGGTAAGCGAATCCGTCGGTGAAGCAGATGTTTCCGGATCCGTGCCGGTGGCTCTGGAGGAGCGTCGCCGCGGCAGGTTGCGCTGGTTCGCCGCGGCAGCCGCGGCGATCGTCGCGGTCGCCGGTGCGGGTGTCTTGGCATCGACGCTGCGCAGCGGTGACGAACCAGCGCCCACCGCGCAACCGACCACCGGGAACGAAGACCGGGGTGACGATCTCACCGCCACCGTGGCCCTCGGCGCGCTGGGCCGTCACAACGTCACCGGACCCCTGGCCGGCCCGCAAGCGCTCGAGCGTTGCGTGCGGGCCAACGGTCTGGACCGCACGATCCTCGGCTCGACCGACATCCGATTCCAGGGCGGCAACGCGGTGCTCATCCTGCTCAACGGCCCGCACCCGCCGAAGATCACCGCGCTGGTCGTCGGGACCGGTTGCGATACAGGTGATCCGCAACGCAAAGCGCTGCAGGACATCGGCTGACCTTGCGATCTGGACCACCCGCGCGGTGTGACCCCGCCGACGCGGGAACAACAGCCATTACCCTGTTGTTGACCGACACGTCCGATCGAATCTTCCCGGAAGGGCCCCATGAGCGAGCGTAGCGAGCAAAAAAGCGACACCGGCGCGCCAGTTCGCGATCTGATCATCATCGGCTCCGGCCCCGCCGGCTACACGGCCGCCGTCTACGCAGGCCGCGCCGAGCTCCAGCCGTTGCAGTTCGAGGGGACCCAGTTCGGCGGCGCGCTGATGACCACCACCGAGGTCGAGAACTTCCCCGGCTTCCGCGGCGGCATCATGGGCCCGGATCTCATGGAGGAGATGCGCGAGCAGGCCAAGCGGTTCGGCGCGGACATCCGCACCGAGGACGTGGAGGCCGTAGACCTGACCGGCCCGATCAAGAAGGTCGTCGTCGGCGGGGAGACCTTCCAGGCCTACGCCGTCATCCTCGCCATGGGCTCGGCCGCGCGCTACCTGAACGTGCCTGGCGAGCAGAGGTTGCTCGGCCGCGGTGTCAGCGCCTGCGCCACCTGCGACGGCTTCTTCTTCAAGGGCCAGGACATCGTGGTGGTCGGCGGCGGCGACTCCGCGATGGAAGAGGCGACCTTCCTCACCAAGTTCGCCTCCAGCGTCACCATCGTGCACCGCCGTGAGGAGTTCCGCGCCTCCCGCATCATGCTGGAGCGCGCGAAGGCGAACGAGAAGATCAAGTTCGTGCTCAACGCCGAGGTGGCCGAGGTACACGGCGAGACCAGCGTCACTCACCTGACCTTGCGTGACACCCGGACCGGCGAGACCTCCGAGCTGGCCGCCACCGGCCTGTTCGTCGCGATCGGCCACGATCCGCGCAGCGAACTCGTCAAGGGCCAGGTCGCTTTGGACAACGAAGGATACGTGCTGGTACAGGACCCGACGACCGCGACCGACATCCCGGGCGTCTTCGCCGCGGGCGATCTCGTCGATCACACCTACCGCCAGGCGATCACCGCCGCGGGCACGGGCTGCCGGGCGGCCATCGACGCCGAGCGCTGGTTGGCCGAGCAGGGCGACATCACCTCGAACACCCTCGCCCACGCGGGTGAGTCGGTGGCCGTCAACTGAGCTCGTGCCGGACGAGCCACACACTTCCGTCTCGCTGTATCGCAAGGAGAACATTCATGTCCGAGTCCGCCAACACGGTCACCGTCACCGACGCGTCCTTCGCCGACGACGTGCTGCTGAGTGAGAAGCCGGTCCTCGTCGATTTCTGGGCCGACTGGTGCGGACCGTGCAAGATGGTCGCGCCCGTCTTGGAGGAGATCGCGGGCGCGCACGCGGACAAACTGACCGTCGCGAAGCTCGATGTGGACGCCAACCCGAGCACCGCCCGCGATTATCAGATCCTCTCGCTGCCCACTATGATGCTGTTCCGCGGCGGTAAGCCGGTCAAGCAGATCGTCGGAGCGAAGGGGAAAGCGGCTCTTCTGCGCGAACTCGAAGACGTCATCTGAGGACGCGCCGTAGGATGCCTGGACCCGGGGATTGTCGAAACCCGGTCCGGGTCTGAGACAATCGACCGACGCTCCGGTCGTGCGAAGGTGTATCCCATCGCATGAGTGGGTACCCGCGGGTTGACGGAAGGAAAGGGCTCTCACGCATGCACCGACTTCGTCACGGCGATTCCGGTCCAGCCGTAGCAGAGGTTCGGAGCACCCTGGCAAGCCTCGGGTTCCTACACGCGCACGTCGCTACCGATAACGCGGACGCACGCGAATATTGGAAGGACACCGAAGTCTCCTTCGACCATCATCTCGACTCCGCGGTGCGCGCGTTCCAGCAGCATCGCGGTTTGCTCGTCGACGGTGTGGTCGGTCCGGCAACCTACCGGGCACTGAAGGAAGCGTCCTACCGACTCGGCGCGCGTACGCTGATCTACCAACTGTCCGCGCCGTTGTACGGCGACGACGTGGCCACGCTCCAGCGCAGGCTGCAGGACCTCGGCTTCTACGTGCACCGGGTCGACGGCTACTTCGGTCCGCACACCCATGACGCGCTCACCGCCTTCCAGCGGGAGATCGGCCTGTCGGCCGACGGCATCTGCGGTCCCGACACGCTGCGCTCGCTGGACCTGCTCGGCGCCAGGGTCACCGGCGGCAATCCCCACCGCATCGCCGAGGAAGAGGTGGTGCACCGGGCGGGGCCGCAGCTCACCGGAAAGCGGATCGTCATCGATCCGGGTCTCGGTGGCCCCGACAAGGGCTGTGCCGTGCCGACGGAGTACGGCGACGTCTACGAGTCGGAGATCCTGTGGGATCTCGCCAGCCGTCTGGAGGGGCGGATGGCGGCCACGGGCATGGAGACCTTCCTGTCGCGTCCGTGGGGCGCCAACCCCACCGACGCCGAACGCGCGGAAACATCCAACGCCTTCGACGCCGATCTCATGATCTCGCTGCGCTGCGCCGCCAACCCGAGCCCTCTGGCCAACGGCGTTGCCGGGTTCTACTTCGGAAACTCGCACGGCTCGGTGTCCATGATCGGACAGGTGCTCGCCGGGTTCATCCAGCGCGAGGTCGTCGCCCGGACATCCTTGCAGGACTGCCGGACCCACGCGCGAACCTGGGACCTGTTGCGCCTCACCAAGATGCCCACCGTGCAGGTCGACATCGGTTATCTGACAAACGAATACGATGCCTCGGTACTCACCAATCCGCGCATGCGCGACGTGATCGCCGAAGCCATCCTGATCTCGGTGAAGCGGCTGTACTTGCTCGGACAGGACGATCAGCCCACCGGCACATACACTTTCGCGGAACTGCTGGCCGAAGAGCTGGCCGCCGCCGACCGGATGTAGCCGTCCGTTCTTTCGTAAGTCGAAGCGCCCCCTGCCTTTCGAGCCGACAGGGGGCGCTTCGTTGTTCAGCTCAACGTGCTCCGATGCGAGTCGGCACGGTCATCGAAGCCGCCGCGAGCAGCTGATCCAACGCCCGTTCGACGTCTTCCTTCCAGCCGTGGTCGGAGGCGAGCTCCAACCGCAAGCGCGGGAATCGGTGATGCGGGGCAACGACCTCGAAGCCGACATCTTCCAGGAAGTCGGCGTCGATCATGCAGCTCTCGGGTGAGCACTCGGTCGTCGCACCCGCCGGGTTCGCATTCTTGATCGGCGCGACGATCCGCTCGAGCAGCGTCATCGAACCGGACCGCTCCGACAGTGCCTGCGTCGCCGGATCGGTTCGAATACCGAACGCCTCCAGGGCGCGCACGCCGCGGCGCACCAGATCGGCCACCACGGCCTGGACCAGGCGGTGGGCAACATCGGCATCCTGATAGGGGAATTCGGCCCGCAGCGTGGTCAACAGGATCGCGTCCGGGCTCACGGGGGAGGTGGGGAAGAGCGTGGCACGCGGCACCGCGCTCGGTGGTGCGTAGAAGGCGCAGCCGGCGACGTTGCCGTCCACATTCGCCACCTGCCCGCACGAACCCCACTCCAGCATGACCGTGGACAGCCAGGCTTCCTTCTCGAACACCGGATCGCTGAAGTTGCGCGAGTCCTCGGCCACCGCGGGGTCCATCTCCCAGAAGACACAGCGCCGCGCATGTGCGGGAAGCTTCTCCAGTCCGCCGAGGGTTAGTGCTGTGACGCTGGTCGACACCGCTCTGCTCAGCCTCCAGCTGTCCGATTCATCCACGCTCACGTCGCATCAATGTTTGCTCGCCAGCAAGAATAAGCGATCAACGGGAACCTGCCTCATTCCATATCGCTGTGCTGTTTGTCGGAAGAACTTGGGTTGCTCCGCCGGGAGCGGTGCACGCTCCGCGGCCGCACGGAACCCTGCCGTCACAGTGACGTTTCGGCCGGGAACCCGCACCTATCGAAACCACAAGTTAAATTTCGTCACTTCTGTCACACTGCGGGTGCGTTGCGCTCCATCAGGGCGACGATCCGTTCGAGGTCTTCGACCGACCCGAACTCGACGACGATCTTGCCTTTGCGCTTGCCCATGCTCACGAGAACCCGGGTGTCGAAGGAGCCGGACAGTCGATCGGCCACGTCTTGTAGGCCTGGCATCTCGATCGGCTTGCGCCGGGCGACGGGAGAGGGCGCGGCCGCGTCCTGCTCACGGTTCGCCAACATGACGGCTTCCTCGGTAGCCCGGACCGAGAGGCCCTCGGCGACGATCCGGGCGGCGAGCACCTCTTGAGCGTCCGCACCCGCTTCGAGACCGAGCAGTGCACGCGCGTGCCCGGCGGACAGTACGCCCGCCGCGACCCGGCGCTGCACCGGGATCGGCAACTTCAGTAGACGGATCATATTCGTCACGACCGGGCGAGAGCGGCCGATTCGGGCAGCCAATTCCTCGTGCGTGACACCGAATTCCTCCAGCAGCTGCTGATAGGCCGCCGCCTCTTCGAGCGGGTTCAGCTGCACCCGGTGGATGTTCTCCAACAGGGCGTCGCGCAGCATGGACTCGTCCGCGGTCTCCCGGACGATCGCGGGAATCGCGGCCAGGCCCGCCTCCTGGCAGGCCCGCCAGCGCCGCTCGCCCATCACCAGCTGATAGCGGTCCACACCCGGTTCGGTCCTGCGCACCACGATCGGCTGCATCAGACCGAATTCGCGAATCGAATGCACCAGCTCGGCCAGTGCGTCTTCTTCGAAGACCGTGCGCGGCTGCTTCGGGTTCGGCTCGATCTGGTCCGGCGGGATCTCCCGGTAGACGGCGCCGCCGGCCTCCAGTTCGGCGTTGTCGGCGGGATCGGGCACCCGATGCAGGTAGGTCGAGGGAGGCTGTGGTCCGACCGGATCCAGACCGATGACGCTCGCCGCCGCGCTGCTGAGGCCCGGTGCTGCCGTCGGTGTCGTCGGGATCAGCGCGGCGAGACCGCGCCCGAGCCCACCCTTCTTCGCCTGACTCATCGGTCTACCGACCCCTTCCTCGTTCCGCTACCAAACCGGACTGTGCCGAGCGTCGGCCCGGCCGGCCGAGTCACTCCGCCGTCTTCGCGGCGACACGCGGGACCACCGCGCGGGCCGCCATCTCACGTCCGGCATCCAGGTAGCTCATCGCGCCCCGGGAGCCTGGATCATAATCGAGCACCGTCATGCCGTAACCGGGCGCCTCCGACACCTTCACACTGCGTGGAATCACCGACCGCAGCACGACATCGCCGAAGTGCCCGCGGACTTCCTCGGCGACCTGGTCGGCGAGTTTGGTTCGCCCGTCGTACATCGTGAGAATCACGGTCGAGACGTGCAGTTCCGGGTTCAGATGCGCCTGCACCAAACCGATATTGCGAAGCAACTGACCGACGCCCTCCAGTGCGTAGTACTCGCACTGAATCGGAATCAGCACCTCCTTCGCCGCGACGAGCGCGTTGACCGTCAGCAGCCCCAAGGAAGGCGGGCAGTCGATCATCACGTAATCGATGTCGTATCCGGCGATATTCGCCTCATGAATGGCGGCTTTCAACCGCCCCTCCCTGGCCACCATCGACACGAGTTCGATCTCGGCGCCCGCCAAATCGATGGTCGCGGGGATGCACAGGAGGCGCTCGCTGTGTGGGCTCGTTTGGATAGCGTCCTTGACCGAGACCTCGCCGATGAGCAGCTCATAGCTGGAGGGGACACCCGAATGGTGCTCGATCCCCAGGGCGGTGCTGGCGTTGCCCTGCGGATCGAGGTCGATCACGAGCACCGTCATCCCCTGATGTGCCAGGGCGGCCGCCAGATTCACGGCGGTGGTCGTCTTCCCGACGCCACCCTTCTGATTGGCGATCGTGATGATCCGTTGCTCGTGCGGTTTCGGCACAGTCACCTTTCCTGGATGGAGGACCTGACTTGCACGTTGCGCTTCGGCGGCTATCGGGGTCTCGCTGGGAGAGATGTGCCCGAACGGTGTACTTCCGAATGCCTCCGTGTCGAAATTGCTGGAGTCCAGCATCCCCGGCACGCGCGACGTTGTTTCCCGTGAAACATTCGCCGGACCGCTCGACATAGACAGCTCCTAACCCGAGAAACTTCAGAACACGTGCGCGCGACGGGACGGGTCGGCGTCGTATCTGCAACAGCCTTTGTCGGTTCGAACACGATGCACAACCGGCTTCGCGGCGCCCGATCGACCGAGCGGAGCTGCTCGCCGCTGTGACAACCAGATCCCTCGTGGCACCTACGCTCACGCCCGACGCACACTAGCTTGCCAGCACTGAGCGGTTTAAGAAAGCTGAATCGCGGCGAGGCGCAAAGCGACACGCAAATCCGCACGAATTCGCTTCGACACGCACGCTGTTTCACATGAAACATTGCCGTCGGTCGGCGATCGTGGCGGCCGGGGCTTGCCGCAGCCAGACGCGGATGGCTACTCGCGGTTGCGGTTCGACGGGCGCGATACAGACGCTCAGTCGACATCCTCGGTCCCGCACACATCCCGTGCACCACGTCGAATGAACTGAGCTCGGTGGCCGATCGAGCTGAACTGAGCTCGATGGCGGATCGACGGGCTGGCGATTGGACCTTGTCCGGCGTGTGTGGCGCCGTGTTCGAGAGCGACTTGCGGACAGAGGATCACACGCATTGACTCCGCGGCTGCGCTCGGAGAGCGATCACGGTGCGGTGGACGGCTCCGCCACTCCGCCACCACACCGCAGTAGCTTCGCAGTAGTCGCGCCCTGGCGATCCACCGCTCTCGGCAGTTGGGCCTCCTTGGCGCAGCGCTCCATGAAAAGGGGTACCGTACTACTACGGCCAGCTGGATGCGGGGGAGTTCATCGGGCGCCACGGTCCGGCGGCATGTCCGCGCCGACTGAAGCCCGCTCTGAACTCTGTCGCCGATCGGTGTAATCGCATCGACCCGACCGAACCGCATGCCGAATCCGCGCGAAGCCTCCTTCTTGGCCAGTCCGAGCACATCCAGTGGGACAAGACCGATTCACGTGAAACATCCGGCGACGGGCCACAGGCACAGTGACAGGCGCACACGCGCCCCGACGGAATCCTCAATCGGACTTTGATTCACGTGAAACATTCGCCGCTCCGCAATCTGGGAAGCATCACTCGATAGCAGACCCACTACCGCCCTTCTTCGCTCGGACTCCGGTGCGGTTCGGATTCACGTGAAACATCGGCAGGCAATGCGCCGCGGACGAGCCCACCGCCGGACCGGAAGTCCGAGTGAGTGCATTTGCGTCCCATCAGGACTGCATCGAAGTACCTCGCGAATCGCACTCGAGGCAGCTGCCAATGCGACTTGTATGTGACACGCACGACGAGTTCGATCCGATCAGGGCGCCAGCCGCAATTCCTTTCGAGGCAACCCGCAGACGGAAGTCCTGGCTTTCAGCCACCGAGCAGCCGCGCCGATTCAACATGTGAGCCCGTGGATCGAATCCCAAGGGGGAGTAAATCATCCGCTTAGTCATCCCGAGCGACTCACTCGGAAGAGCAGGAGGACGACGTCGGCTGTTACTGGAGGGTCAGTCCAGTGGGCGTCCAGCGCAGCAGCTCGCGCATCCGATCAGGAGATGTGGCCCGATCGCACTCGCCTCGCCAAACCCGCGCGCAGCTACCACTCCATCCGCATTCCACCCGACCATTCCGTCAGAGTGACGAAACGAGCCCAGCCCTGAGGTCGAATGCCGATTCTTCGTAATCGAAGCTTCTACTTGGCCTTGCGTGCCGCGCGCTTGCGCGCGCGCTCCGTCGTCGCCGTGCGAACCGCCTTCCCACCACGCTCGACCGTTCGTTCGGCGCGCCGCCGGGTAGCGCGCTCGGCGCGGGGGAGGCGCTCTGCGCTGATCACCATCGTGGGTGTCGACACCCGACCCACGCCGCATTCCAGCACGACCGCATTACCTGCTCCGGCCTTCGCCAGCGCGTCGCCATCGCGTTCGAGTTCCTCGGCCGCGCTCGCGCCCTTCAGCGCGAGCATGTGCCCGTGGTCGCGGAGGAGGGGAAGGGACCACTGGGCAAGTTTTCCGAGCGGGGCCACCGCCCGGGACGTGACCACGTCCGCACCACCGGCTTCCTTCATCACGCCGGACTGCTCCGCGCGCCCTCGCACCACGGTGATGTCCAGCCCGGCCGATTCGATGAACTCGCTCAGAAAGATGGTTCGACGCAGCAGTGGTTCGACGAGAGTGATCCGGAGGTCCGGCCGCGCGATCGCGAGCGGGATACCGGGCAACCCCGCACCGCTGCCGATATCGACCACGGACGCACCCTCGGCGATCAACTCGCCGAGCACCGCACAGTTCAGGATGTGACGATCCCAGAGGCGAGGCACCTCACGCGGGCCGATCAGCCCGCGCTCGACGCCGGCAGTCGCGAGCGCGGTGCAATATCGACGCGCGAGATCGAGTCGGTCGCCGAAGATGGTGGCCGCCGACGCGGGTGGCTCCAACTCCGCGGCTCCCGCGGTGGTTCCACCGAGATCTCGTTCCACGTGAAACATCCTTCCGAACTCGGGTCGATCGACGAGCGAGCAATCGGGCTCCGGACACGAACAAGGCCCCCGGTCCGAAGACCAGAGGCCCTATCCAACCACTACCCATCCGGGCTGCGAAACATGCCATCCGCTCCGGAGACCTGCCCGCGACTCAGGCGGGAACGACCACCACGTGCCGGTTCGGTTCGACGCCTTCGCTCTCGCTGCTCACGCCCGCCACGGCCGCCACCGCGTCGTGCACGATCTTGCGCTCGAACGGGGTCATCGGCGCCAGCGACTCCGGCTCGCCGGAATCCAGCACGCGCTGCGCCGCGGCCGCACCGAGCTCGCTCAGCTCGGACCGCCGCTTGGCCCGCCAGCCCGCCACGTCCAGCATGAGCCGGCTGCGCACTCCGGTCGCCTGCTGGACGGCGAGACGAGTCAGCTCCTGCAACGCGTCGAGCACCTCGCCGTTGCGCCCGACGAGCTTCGTCAGGTCGCGTCCGCCGTCGATGCTCACCACGGCGCGATCACCTTCCACGTCGAGATCGATATCGCCGTCGAAGTCCAGTACATCGAGCAACTGTTCGAGGTAGTCGCCCGCGATCTCGCCCTCCTCGATGAGCGCTTCCTCGGCATCGTTCACGACATCGCCGGTCTCCGCTCCGGCGTTCGCCGTCGTCGTCACGGTGGCGTCCCCTCCGTCGGTCTCAACAGTCATTTGATTTCCTTCATCTGCTCATCGCGCGCGCCGGGCAATCGCCGCCGGGCGGTATTCGCGATCAAGGGGTTGCTCAGCGATCTCGGTGGGCGGCTCGGCCCACCGGTGGTGTGATCAGCGCTTGCGCTTCTGGTTCGCCCTGCCCCGGTTGCCCGGCCGCTTCTGCCCGGCCGGACGCCGCTGGCCCGCCGACTGCTTCGGCGGCTTGGCGGTACCGTTCGTCGACGCGACAGCGGTGTCCTCGTCCGACGCGGTATCGGCAGCGGCGGCGGGTGTCGGCTTCTTCTTCACGTTCACCGGTTTGGCGCCGGGTTTGGGTGCGTTCTGCGCGCGCTGCTCCAGCTTGGCCTGCTTCTTGGCTTCTTCTTCTTTTGCCATGCGGCCGAACACAAGGTGCTGCTGCCCGTAGGTCCAGATGTTGTTGGAGACCCAGTACAGCAGGATGGCGATCGGCAGGAACGGGCCACCGACGAGCACGCCGAGCGGGAATACCCACAGCGCGAGTTTGTTCATCATCGCGGCCTGGGGGTTGGCCGCGGCTTCCGGCGTCTGCCGCGCGACCGACGCGCGCGCGTTGAAGTGCGTCGCCACACCGGCGATGACCATCAAGGGGATCGAGACCAGCGCGATGCTCAACTTGGACGGCACGCCACCGTAGTCGGCGAAGGCCTGCAACTGGGGGGTCGGAATGGTGATGAACGCCGAGATCGGCGCGCCGAAGATGCGAGCGCTCAGGAAGGACTGGACATCGGCCGCGCTGAAGACGTAGTTCGCGGTGTTCGCGTTCTGCTCCGGCGTCATGCCGAGCTGGCCGATGCCGTGCCCGGTCCGGTTGAACGAGCGCAGCACATGGAAGAGCCCGAGGAACACAGGCACCTGAGCGAGGATCGGCAGGCAGCCCATCAGTGGGTTGAAGCCATGGTCCTTCTGGAGCTTCTGCATCTCGAGCGCCATCTTCTGGCGGTCGTTCTTGTACTTCTTCTGCAGCTCTTTGATCTGCGGCTGCAGTTCCTGCATCTGCTTGGTGGTGCGCACCTGCTTGACGAACGGCTTGTAGAGCACCAGACGCAAGGTGAACACCAGGAACACCACGGCCAGCGCCCAGGTGAGACCGTTGTCCGCGCCGAACGCGAACCCGAAGACCCGATGCCAGAACCAGAGGATCCAGGACACCGGGTAATAAATGAAGTCGAGCACGGCTCTATGCACTCCCGTCGTTCGTGTCGCCGATCACCGCGTGCGGCGATCCTTTACAAGCTTTCGGCTCCGACCGCGGTCCGGCGGGCAGGCTCGTATCCTGCGACGTCGCGTCGGTCGCTGCCCCGTCCGCCGGCTCGGCGCGATGCTTGCTCCGCTTCCGCTCCGGAACGGGGTCCCACCCACCAGGGTGCCAGGGCGCACATTTGGCCAAGCGCACGACCGTCAGTAAGAGCCCCATGAACAGGCCCCGAGTGCGCAGTGCGGTCACCGCGTACTCGCTACAGGTCGGGGTGAATCGGCACACCGGCATGCGGGTGGGGGAGACATAGGTCCGATACAGCTCGATCGAAAAGATCAGCACGTTCGCGGGCAGTCTGGCGATTTTCGCCCGGAGACTCATGCCAGGCCGCCCGTCGACATACTCGCCTGGGCGATGCCGAGCTTACGCAGTGCGGTGCGCAGCTGGCGCAGCAGGTCGTCCGACGACGCGGTCGCCGCGCCCGGAAGCGCGCGGATGACGACATCGGTCTCGGCGGGCAATTCGTCGACCACCTGGGCGCACATATGACGCAGGCGGCGGGCGACGCGATGTCGAATCACCGCGTTGCCCACCGCCTTGCTGACGATCAACCCGAAGCGCGGTCCGCCCACGCGGACCAGCACGTCGTCCGGGATCTGATCGTGTCGTCCATTCACGCCCACGATTCCGTCATACCCGTGCGCGAGCGCATGTACGACCAGATCACGCCTCCCGATTCGCTGGCCGCGGCGCACCGTCCGGGAGAAGTCGGCACGATGATGCAACCGATACGGCTCAGGCAACACCCGAGCGTCCGAGAGCGAGAATCAGGCAGTGAGGGAAGCGCGGCCCTTACGGCGACGCGCCGAGACGATGGCGCGACCCGCACGGGTGCGCATCCGGAGGCGGAAGCCGTGAACCCGCGCCCGACGACGGTTGTTCGGCTGGAACGTCCGCTTGCCCTTGGCCACGGTCAACACTCCTCGAGTAGGCGGGCACCAGGTAGTGCCCGAAGCTTGTCGGTGATACGTGTATTGCGCGAATGAATCGCAGGTCTGGTCATCATCGGCGCGCGTCGGTCCTGGCGCACAGTCGGTCGATCACGACCTAAACGCGGTCAGCACAAGACCGCCACCGCACCAAGGGGTGACTGTACGAGGGTACTGATCGGCAAGGAACGGGTCAAACTCGCCCCATACCTTCGCTCGCCTCGGGTGACCAGGCGGTATTGGGCTGCTGGAGTCAGGCATTCTGGCAATGACCGTGAGTTCGTCCACACCCCTAGCCATCCCGCACCCTGCGCCACTAAGGTACGTAGCCAGGCGATTGCTGCAGATCCGCAGGTCCCGGCGTTGCCGTTCCCGCGCGTGCGCGCGTTCCTCAGTTCCCCAGGGTTCTCCACATCTGTGGATAATTGTGTGGAAAGACCCCTGGAGTGGCATATTCGTAGAGCCGACGGTGCCACGCCGCTGTCCAGATGGGGGACCCGGGCAGCGTCCGAACCGGTTACGGACGTACGCAGGATCACGGGATCGATCCCGAGCATCACACTCCACGCGTGCCCCGGCCGTCTGCTCCTATCGACCTACTCCGGGGAGGAAACTGCATGGACGACGAGCAGAACGTGCTGGCCACGGTGTGGCCCGAGGTTGTCACCGAGCTGACCACCGGGTCGCCCGACGGCGCCATCCCTCCGGTGACCCGAGCACAGCAGGCCTGGCTGAAGCTGGTCAAGCCGCTGACGGTCGCACAGGGGTTCGCGCTGCTCTCCGTGCCCTCGTCGCTGGCACAGGAGGCCATCGAACGCGATCTGCGCGAGCCCATCCTCCGTTCCCTCGGCCGTCGGCTCGGCCCTCAGGTGGAAGGACTCGGCGTTCGCATCGCCGCCCCCACCACCCCGACCGCCGATCGGCAGAGCAACACGCCGCGGCACGCGCGGATGACGAGCAGGCCCGAGCGCACCCGAGAAGGCCGAGCTCCCGCCGCCTATCCGGGTTCGGAGTTCCCCGGCCGCGATGCCTACCCGGGGCCGCGCTATGCACAGCCCACCGATTTCCCCACAGCATCCGCGTACAACGACGGCTCCGACTACCCGGGCTCCGAATACGGGCAGGACTTCGCCCCGCCGGAGGAGTACCGCCAGCCGGAGTACGCCCACGCCGACTATCCACCGCGGGGCGAGTACGCCACGACAGCCGAGCTGCCCATGATGTCCGGGCCGGACGCCGCGCCACGACGCGAACCCGGGCTTCCGCCGCGGCGGGAGCCCGCCATCCCGCCGGGGCAGGAGTCGCTGTTCAACCCGGAGCCATCGCCGGGTGGTGTGCGCGGCCCGCTGCGTTCGCCGATGCGCGAGACCACCGACGACGACGCGGGCCTGGCGCACGATCCGATGCGCGAGCCGGTGGGTGACCCGCGCGGCGATCAGGACGACGAGCCGGTGGTGAACGTCCGCAACTCCTGGCCCACCTACTTCGCGAAGTCGCAGGAGTCGCCCGCTCCGTCGACGTCCTCGGCCAGTCTGAACGCGAAGTACACCTTCGAGACCTTCGTCATCGGCGCGTCCAACCGCTTCGCACATGCCGCGGCCGTCGCCATCGCCGAAGCCCCGGCCCGCGCTTACAACCCCTTGTTCGTCTGGGGCGCTTCGGGATTGGGCAAGACGCATCTGTTGCACGCGGCCGGCCATTACGCACAGCGTCTCTTCCCCGGCATGCGGGTCAAGTACGTCTCGACCGAAGAGTTCACCAACGACTTCATCAACAGCCTGCGCGACGACCGCAAGGTCGCGTTCAAGCGCCGCTACCGCGAGACCGACATCCTGCTGGTCGACGACATCCAGTTCATCGAGGGCAAGGAAGGCATCCAAGAGGAGTTCTTCCACACCTTCAACACCCTGCACAACGCGAACAAGCAGATCGTCGTCTCCTCGGACCGTCCGCCCAAACAGCTGGCCACCCTCGAAGAGCGGCTGCGGACGCGATTCGAATGGGGGCTGATCACCGACGTACAGCCGCCGGAACTGGAGACGCGCATCGCCATCCTGCGCAAGAAAGCGCGGATGGACCGGCTCGACGTACCGCACGACGTACTGGAGCTGATCGCCAGCCGGGTGGAGCGCAATATCCGCGAGCTGGAGGGCGCGCTGATCCGGGTGACGGCCTTCGCCTCGTTGAACGGCCAGCCGCTCGACCTTCCGCTGGCCGAAGTGGTGCTGCGCGATCTGATGCCGGACACGACGGCCCTGGAGATCAACGCGGCCACGATCATGGCCGTCACGGCGGAGTACTTCAACACCACACTCGAAGAACTCACCGGTCCCGGTAAAGCGCGGCCGCTGGCCCAGGCCAGGCAGATCGCCATGTACCTCTGCCGCGAGCTGACCGACCTGTCCCTGCCGAAGATCGGCCAGGCGTTCGGCCGTGACCACACCACGGTGATGTACGCGGAGAAGAAGGTGCGCAAGGAGATGACCGAGCGGCGCCGCGTCTACGACCAGGTGCAGGAACTCACAGCCCGGATCAAGCAGCGCTCCCGCTGACCGGTATCCACACCTGAGCACCGCCCCTGACCAGGGGCGGTGCTTTTTTGTGGGCTGTGGATTCCTCGAGGAATCCTTGTGGAGTCCTCGAGGAATCCCCTGGTTTGTCCACCGATCCGTACACAGGTAGGGGCAACCGGTCCCTCGAGTTCCCTCACAGGGCGAATTCAACAGTTTCCCCAGGCAGGCTTACGCACAGGCACTGACCAGGGGAGTGTCCGGATCGGGCCTTGTGGAATCCTCGAGGAGTCCGTGTGGAGTCCTCGAGGATTCCTCGAGCTGTCCACGATCTCGTGCACATGTGTGAACAACCGGGTGAATCCAGTGGAACAACTCGAGGAGCGCTCGAGGATGAATCGGGGACAACTACGGAACCTCCACAGACGCCTCGTGTTCATCCTCGAGACACTCCGTGGTCATCCCCACGGCACCACGCCCCCTGAGCAGCGGTTTCGGCCCCAGTCCACAGAATCCACAGCGCCTACTACTACTTCAGTTCTTCTCATTAGAGATCTCTCTTCAAAACAGGGTGTGTGGAAAGTCGGTCGAGCAACGCACTGCGCCGTCCGCTCCCGCTTCCCGGCAAGGACGGCAGGGCCGACCCGAACCCGGATCACAGTCCCGACGGCCGATCGCCATACGCGGTCCGCGCCCGCGGCAAACCGGACTCGAGCTCCACTGACCGGCCCGCACAGATCCACTCCGAGCTCGGCCATCCGCGGCACCGGAGGGTCGGGCTAGGTGCACGTCCCTCGCGCGGGTACGGTTTGATGTCGGTCGCCTGTGCCAGACTTCGAAGGCGGCCGATTCGGCAGGACCCTTTCGAGCACCGACACTGACGAGCCGACAACAGATCACGGAACCGGGAGAGGACAGATCGGGCGATGGAGCTTGCAAGCATGAAGTTTCGGGTCGCCCGTGAGGATTTCGCCGACTCCGTCGCCTGGGTGGCGCGCAGTCTTCCGTCCCGGCCGCCGGTTCCGGTGCTCGGCGGTGTGCTGCTGGTCGCCGACGAGGACGGACTGACCGTCTCCGGCTTCGACTACGAGGTCTCGGCGCAGGTGCGGGTGGCCGCCGAGGTCGCGGGCCCCGGCCAGGTGCTGGTCTCCGGTCGTCTGCTCGCCGACATCACCAAGGCGCTGTCCAACAAGCCCGTCGACGTCTCCGTCGACGGCACCCGCGTGCTGATCACCTGTGGCAGCGCGAAGTTCTCCCTGCCGACCATGCCGGTGGAGGATTATCCCCAACTGCCCGAGGTGCCCCAGCAGACCGGTGCACTGAGTGTGGATGTTTTCGCCGAAGCGGTCGGCCAGGTCGCCGTCGCCGCGGGCCGCGACGACACCTTGCCCATGCTGACCGGCATCCGGGTGGAGATCGAGGGATCGCAGGTCGTGCTCGCGGCGACCGACCGGTTCCGCCTCGCCGTCCGGCACATCGAGTGGCAGCCCGCGCGTGCCGATATCGAGACTTCGGTGCTCATCCCGGCCAGGACGCTGTCGGAGGCCGCCAAGACGCTCGGACCCTCCGATGCGCCCGTTCAGCTGTCTCTGGGCACCGGCGCGGGGTCGGACGGCCTGCTCGGCATCGTGAACGCGGGCCGCCGGACCACCACCCGCCTGCTGGACGCGGAATTCCCCAAGTTCCGCCAGTTGCTCCCCAAGGAGCACACCTCGATCGCCACCCTGGCTGTCGCCGCGCTCACCGACGCCATCAAGCGCGTCGCGCTGGTCGCCGAACGCGGCGCGCAGGTGCGGCTGGAGTTCTCCGCCGACGGCCTGCTGCTTTCCGCGGGCGGCGACGACGCGGGACGGGCCGAGGAGTGGCTGGAGGCGGACTTCCGCGGCGAATCCCTGACCATCGCGTTCAACCCGGGTTATCTCGTCGACGGCCTGTCCGCGCTGCACGCCGACCGGGTCACCTTCGGCTTCACCACACCGAGCAGGCCCGCCGTGCTGCTGCCCGCGTCCGAGGAGGAGCCCGAGGTGCTCGACTCGGGGACGTTCGCGGCGCTGTCGAGCCCGTACATCTATCTGCTGATGCCGGTCCGGCTCCCGGGCTGATCGCCCGTGCACGACCTGGCTTCCGGCGGATCCGCTCCGCGTGATCCGGCGCGGGTGAGCGATGACGTCGCTGGAAACCTCCCAGCGACGTCGGAAGAACTGGTTCCCGCGCAGCTGGGGGCGCACTTTATCCACAGGTGTTCCACAGAGGTGTGGAGCGCCGGGCCGTCTGTGTGTAGCGCGGCGGTGATGCGTCCACCGGCGGAAATGCCCGCTTCGACGCAGGCAGGGGCACGATAGCGGATGTTCGTCCGAGCCATGTCACTGCGTGACTTCCGCTCCTGGGAACATGCGGAGCTGGAATTATCCCCAGGTCGAACCGTTTTCTTGGGATCGAACGGCAACGGCAAGACGAACCTGTTGGAAGCGATCGGCTACCTGGCCACGCTCGGGTCGCATCGGGTCGCCACGGAAGCTCCGTTGATCCGGACCGGGACCGAGCGTGCCCGGATCGGCGCCACGGTGGTCAACGCCGGCCGCGAACTGCGCATCGATGTCGAGCTGAATCAGGGCAGTGCGAACCGTGCGCAGATCAACCGCTCTCCGGTCCGGCGGACCCGGGAGATCCTGGGGATTCTGCAGACGGTGTTGTTCGCTCCGGAGGATCTCGCGCTGGTGCGCGGCGACCCAGGGGAACGCCGTCGATTCATGGACGAGTTGTGCACAACTCGGCTCCCCAGACTGGCCGCGGTCCGCAGCGACTACGACCGGGTGCTGCGCCAGCGCTCGGCGCTGTTGAAAACCGCTGGGCGGCAAGCCAGGTCGAAGGCCGACCTCAGCACTCTGGACGTGTGGGACGGGCACCTCGCCGCCCATGCGTCCGTCCTGCTCGCCCAACGGCTGCGGTTGGTGCACGATCTCGCGCCCTATCTCGCCCAGTCCTACGCATCGATCGCCCCCGAGTCGCGGCCCGCGTCGATCGCCTACCGCAGCGCCGCGCTCCCCCCGGAGTTCCTCGATCCGGCCAGGCCACCGCGCCAAGAGGATACGGAGGAGCTCGAGGCGATCGTGCTGCGCGAACTGGTCGCCGCCCGACCGAGGGAACTCGAACGGGGTGTCTGCCTGGTCGGTCCGCATCGCGACGAACTGGACCTGATGCTGGGTGATTCGCCCGCGAAGGGGTTCGCCAGTCACGGTGAGTCCTGGTCGTTCGCATTGGCCTTGCGCTTGGGCGCGTTCGAGCTGCTTCGCGCCACCGGCGCCGAACCGGTACTGCTGCTCGACGACGTGTTCGCCGAGCTGGACCGGCGTCGCCGCGCCGCGCTGGCGGCCGTCGCCGCGGACGCGGAACAAGTGTTGATCACGGCGGCCGTGCCGGAGGACGTGCCCGCCGAACTCGCCGCCGTGCCGCTGCGCGTCGAGACCGTAGGCGGTCCCGACGGCCGCGTTTCGCGGATCCTGGCCGAGGACCGATCGGGCAGCGGCGGATTCGCCGGCGAACAACGGCGTGACCACGCCACGCCTCCGACAGCCGAGGAGGAACGTGATCCGGTCACCGGTTCGAGGGAGTCGCGGGCGCCGTAGCCATCCACAGGTGAAAATGGACAGGATCGCCATTCATCTCGAGGTCAACTACAGTGACCTGTCGTCGGGGACGCCGCTCGAGTTCTCAACAGCTGAGTCCGATTCCCCAACACCTGTGGAAAACTCTTCCGGTCACGCTTGCCCGCATCCCGAAACCGATTCAGCAACAAGTGAGCAAGTCGTACCGACTTTCGCCCGGAAAGGCTGTTTTGGGCCTGGAACAGAGCTTTCGACCGGCTGTACGCGGCAGGGAGCGGGCACGATTCCCGGCGCTGGCAACCTCGAGCACTGGCTGGGGATAACTTGATCGAAGTTGGGGACAATCCCTTGGACGCGGAGGAACGAGGGCGATGAGCGATCAGTCCGCGGAACCGGAATCCGCAGGACCGGAACCCGAACTGCGCGGAATCGACCTGGCCCGGCGTGCTCTGGAGGAAGCGCGTGCCGCGGCGCGGGCGAGCGGGAAATCCGTCGGTCAGGGGCGTTCTTCACCCCAGCGCAGGCTGCGGACGGGCGCCCGGAGGCGTACCGGATGGTCGGGCGCGGGCCCGGACGACCGCGATCCACAGCCGTTGGCCAAGCTGGCCGGCTCCATCGCCAGGAGCCGCGGCTGGTCGGGCAAAGTCGCCGAGGGCACGGTCTTCGGCCGCTGGGCGGGAGTGGTCGGCGAGGACATCGCGGCGCACGCCACACCGGTCACCTTGAAGGACGGCGTGTTGAGCATTTCCGCCGAGTCGACCGCCTGGGCGACTCAGTTGCGGATGCTGCAAAGCCAGATCCTCGCGAAGATCAATGCCGCGGTCGGGCAGGGCGTGGTGACCTCGCTGAAGATCTCGGGGCCCGCCGCGCCGAGCTGGCGCAAGGGCGAGCGTCATATCAAAGGCCGCGGACCTCGCGACACCTACGGGTGACCACGGTGCGCAGTACCTGATACCGGGTGTTACGTTTATCCCGAAGCGGCGTTTCACGTGGAACGCCCCGGTTCGCGTCGCATCAAGCCTGCCTGCGGCATCGGATCGGATGCATCCGCCCGCGGAAGGAAATCTCGATGACGATCACGACCTCGGTCGGTCCGTTCCCTGCGATCGCGACCAGGACGGTGCACCGGGGCGACGTCGAACTCGCGGTCTACGAGTGCGGCAATCCCGAGGGCATCCCGGTGCTGCTGATCCACGGCTGGCCCGATACCCATCTGCTGTGGAACCGGGTGGCGGGCCTGCTCGGCGGCCGTCATCGCGTGATCGCCTTCGACAATCGGGGCGCCGGAAGCAGCTCGGCTCCGGAAGCGGTCGACGCCTACCGGATCGAAGAGCTCGCTGCCGATGTCCGCGCGGTCATCGCCGCGGTCGCGCCCGGCGAACGCGTGCACGTCCTCGGGCACGACTGGGGATCGGTGATCGGGTGGGAGCTGGTAGCCGCCGCGGACGCCGCGTCGGCGATCGCGTCCTTCACCTCGGTGTCCGGCCCTAATCTGGATTTTCTCGGCGCGTATCTGCGTGGTCCGCTCACCCCGGCGCGGCTGCGCGGTGCGCTGGCTCAAGCCGTGGCGTCGGCCTACACCGTCGCCTTCCAGATCCCCAAGCTGCCGGATCCGGTGCTGCGGGTCTTGTCCGGCCGCTGGCCGCGTTTCCTCGGATTCTTCGACGGCCTGGATCCCGCGCTGGTGGAGACGGCGCCGACCCTGCGCGCCGATATGCTCAACAATCTGAAGCTCTACCGCGCGAACATCCGGACCCACCTGCGCCATCCGCGTCCGCGTCCGATCGAGGTGCCGGTCCAGTTGATCGTGGCGACCGGCGACCGCGCTGTGCGACCCGTGGCGAACGCCGAGGCCGACCGGTGGGTGTCACGTCTGAGCAGCGTCGAGATCCAGGCGCGGCATTGGTCGCCGATCTCACACCCGGCGGAACTGGCGCGTCACACCGCCGCCTTCATCGCTCGGATCGACGCCGCTCGCTGATCCGGGCACTCGAAACGGCGACCCGCCAACGCATCTCTCAGCCCACTTCTGATGGATCGAAACCGTCGGGAGGCGCAACCGAGTCACCGAATTCCGATTTCTCGCATCCACGCCGCCGTGAGGGGTGTCGGAGGTGGGTTGTAAGTTGGCTGTACCAGTAGGATGGTGACGTAACTAGCGGCGATACCTTCGGCGCGTTCCGCACAGTCCGCGCGTGGACCCTAATTCTCCAGCAGGCATCACCAGGGCCCCACGTGTGCTGTCCGATCGCTCTATGCCGGGATCAGCAAGTAAGGAGAGCTACCGACCAGTGGCTGCCAAAGACTCCAACGCATCGGGTTCGACCAGAGCGACCGGGAAGCAGGACTACGGTGCCTCCTCCATCACGGTTCTCGAGGGACTCGAGGCGGTTCGCAAGCGTCCGGGCATGTACATCGGCTCCACCGGTGAGCGCGGTCTGCACCACCTGATCTGGGAGGTCGTCGACAACTCCGTCGACGAGGCGATGGCCGGATACGCGACGAAGGTCGAGGTCACCCTGCTGGGCGACGGCGGCGTCGAAGTGATCGACGACGGCCGTGGTATCCCCGTCGAGATGCACGCGCAGGGCATCCCGACCATCGAGGTCGTCATGACCCAGCTGCACGCGGGCGGCAAGTTCGACTCCGAGTCCTATGCGGTGTCCGGTGGTCTGCACGGCGTCGGCATCTCCGTGGTCAACGCGCTGTCGACGCGGCTGCAGGCCGAGGTCGATACCGGTGGCTACCACTGGACCCAGGAATACAAAGACGCGAAGCCCGGCAAGCTCATCCAGGGCGAACCGACGAAGCGGACCGGTACCACCATTCGGTTCTGGCCGGATCCGGAGATCTTCGAGACCACCACCTTCAACTTCGAGACCGTCGCGCGCCGGTTGCAGGAGATGGCGTTCCTGAACAAGGGTCTCACCATCGTCCTCACCGACGAGCGCGTCAGCGACACCGAGATCACCGACGAGGTGGTCAGCGAAACCGCCGAGGCGCCCAAGCACGCCGAGGAGGGCGCCGCGCCCGCCGAGCACAAGGTGAAGTCCCGGACCTACCACTACCCCGGTGGTCTGGAGGACTTCGTCCGCCACATCAACCGGACCAAGCAGCCGATCCACAACTCGGTCGTGGCGTTCACCGGCAAGGGCACCGGCCACGAACTCGAGGTCGCGATGCAGTGGAACTCCGGTTACTCGGAGTCGGTGCACACCTTCGCCAACACCATCAACACCCATGAGGGCGGCACGCACGAAGAGGGCTTCCGGGCGGCGTTGACCACGGTGGTCAACAAGTACGCCAAGGACAAGAAGCTCATCAAGGAGAAGGACGGCAACCTCACCGGTGACGACATCCGGGAGGGCCTGGCCGCCATCGTGAGCGTCAAGGTCGGCGAGCCCCAGTTCGAGGGCCAGACCAAGACCAAGCTGGGCAACACCGAGGTGAAGTCGTTCGTGCAGCGCACCTGCAACGAGCACCTCACCCACTGGTTCGAGGCCAACCCGGCCGACGCGAAGACCATCGTCAACAAGGCGGTGTCCTCGGCGCAGGCCCGCGTCGCCGCGCGCAAGGCTCGCGAGCTGGTGCGCCGCAAGTCCGCCACCGACCTGGGCGGACTGCCCGGCAAGCTGGCCGACTGCCGGTCGAAGGACCCCAGCAAGTCCGAGATCTACATCGTGGAGGGCGACTCCGCGGGCGGCTCGGCCAAGTCCGGCCGCGACTCGATGTACCAGGCGATCCTGCCGCTGCGCGGCAAGATCATCAATGTCGAGAAGGCGCGCATCGACAAGGTCCTCAAGAACAACGAGGTCCAGTCGATCATCACCGCGTTCGGCACCGGCATCCACGACGAGTTCGACATCAGCAAGCTGCGGTATCACAAGATCGTGCTGATGGCCGACGCCGATGTCGACGGCCAGCACATCTCAACGCTGCTGCTGACCCTGCTGTTCCGTTTCATGCGCCCGCTGGTCGAGCACGGGCACGTCTACCTGGCGCAGCCGCCGCTGTACAAGTTGAAGTGGCAGCGCAGCGAGCCGGAGTTCGCCTACTCCGACCGGGAACGCGACGGCTTGCTGGAACGCGGTCTGGCCGCGGGCAAGAAGATCAACAAGGACGACGGCATCCAGCGCTACAAGGGTCTGGGCGAGATGAATCCGAAGGAACTCTGGGAGACCACCATGGATCCCAGTGTCCGGGTGCTTCGTCAAGTGACGTTGGACGACGCGGCCGCGGCCGATGAGTTGTTCAGCGTGCTGATGGGCGAGGACGTGGAGGCCCGCCGCAGCTTCATCACCCGCAACGCCAAGGACGTCCGCTTCCTCGACGTGTGATTCCGCCCGCGCCGCCGCCGACTGGGGTGGCGCCCGGCAGTTCTCGCACGTCAGCCCGTTAAGGAGACTTCATGACCGACATCACCCTGCCGCCGGAGGGCACGGGCGACCGCGTCGAACCGGTCGATATCCAGCTGGAGATGCAGAACAGCTACATCGATTACGCGATGAGCGTGATCGTCGGCCGCGCGCTACCCGAAGTGCGCGACGGCCTCAAGCCGGTGCATCGCCGCATCCTCTACGCCATGTACGACAACGGGTACCGGCCCGATCGCGGGTACGTGAAGTCCGCGCGCCCGGTCTCGGACACGATGGGTAACTACCACCCGCACGGCGACTCGGCGATCTACGACACCTTGGTGCGCATGGCCCAGCCGTGGGCCATGCGCTACCCGCTGGTGGACGGCCAGGGCAATTTCGGCAGCCGCGGCAACGACGGCGCCGCCGCCATGCGGTACACCGAGTGCCGCCTCACGCCGCTGGCCATGGAGATGCTGCGCGAGATCGACCACGAGACGGTCGATTTCATCCCCAACTACGACGGCAAGACGCAGGAACCGGTGGTCCTGCCGAGCCGCGTGCCGAACATGCTGATGAACGGCAGCAACGGCATCGCGGTCGGCATGGCGACCAACATCCCGCCGCACAACCTCACCGAGCTCGCCGCGGCCATCTACTGGGCGCTGGACAACCACGACGCCGACGAGGAGGCCACCCTCGCCGCGTGCATGGAGCGGATCAAGGGCCCCGACTTCCCGACCGCGGGCCTGATCGTCGGCACCCAGGGCATCCAGGACGCGTACACCACCGGCCGCGGCTCGATCAAGATGCGCGGTGTCGTGGAGATCGAGGAGGACAATCGCGGCCGCACCACGATCGTCATCACCGAGCTGCCCTACCAGGTCAACACCGACAACTTCATCAACGCGATCGCCGAGCAGGTCAAGGACGGCAGGATCGCCGGGATCGCCGATATCCACGACGAGTCCTCCGACCGTGTCGGTCTGCGCATCGTGGTGACGGTCAAGCGTGACGCCGTCGCGAAGGTCGTGCTGAACAACCTGTACAAGCACACCCAGCTGCAGACCAGCTTCGGCGCCAACATGCTGTCCATCGTCGACGGCGTGCCGCGCACGCTGCGGCTGGACCAGATGATCCGGTTCTACGTCAACCACCAGTTGGACGTCATCGTCCGGCGTACCAGGTACTTGCTGCGCAAGGCCGAGGAACGGGCCCATATCCTGCGCGGCCTGGTCAAGGCGCTCGACGCGCTCGACGAGGTCATCGCGCTGATCCGTCGCTCGGCCAACACCGACACCGCGCGCACCGGCCTGATGCAGCTGCTCGACATCGACGAGATCCAGGCGACCGCGATCCTGGACATGCAGCTGCGGCGGCTCTCGGCGCTGGAGCGGCAGAAGATCGTCGACGATCTGGCCAAGATCGAAGCCGAGATCGCCGACTACAAGGACATCCTCGACAAGCCGGAGCGGCAGCGCGCGATCGTGCGCGACGAGCTGGCCGAGATCGTGGAGAAGTACGGTGACGAGCGGCGCACCCAGATCGTCTCCGCGGACGGTGACGTGGCCGACGAGGATCTGATCGCTCGCGAAGACGTGGTCGTCACGATCACCGAGACCGGCTACGCCAAGCGCACCAAGACCGATCTCTACCGCAGCCAGAAGCGTGGCGGCAAGGGCGTGCAGGGCGCGGGTCTCAAGCAGGACGACATCGTCAAGCACTTCTTCATCACCTCGACGCACGACTGGCTGCTGTTCTTCACGAACAAGGGCCGGGTCTACCGTGCCAAGGCCTACGAACTGCCCGAGGCCAACCGCACCGCGCGCGGCCAGCACGTGGCCAACCTGCTGGCCTTCCAGCCGGACGAGAAGATCGCACAGATCATCCAGATCAAGTCCTACGACGACGCGCCGTATCTGGTGCTCGCCACGAAGAACGGCCTGGTGAAGAAGTCGAAGCTGACCGACTTCGACTCCAACCGCAGCGGCGGCATCGTCGCGGTGAATCTGCGCGACGAGGACGAACTGGTCGGCGCCGTGCTCTGCTCGGCCGACGACGACCTGCTCCTGGTCTCCGCGCTCGGCCAGTCGATCCGGTTCTCGGCCACCGACGAGGCGTTGCGTCCGATGGGGCGCGCCACCTCCGGCGTGCAGGGCATGCGGTTCAACGACAGCGATGCGCTGTTGTCGCTCAACGTGGTCCGCGCCGGCACATATCTGCTGGTCGCCACGTCCGGCGGCTACGCGAAGCGGACCGCGATCGAGGAGTACACCGCGCAGGGCCGCGGTGGTAAAGGCGTATTGACCATCCAGTTCGACGCGAAACGTGGCACCCTGGTCGGGGCGCTCATCGTCGACGACGAAGATGAGTTGTACGCGATCACCTCCGGGGGCGGCGTCATCCGGACGGCGGCTAAGCAGGTTCGTAAGGCTGGACGACAGACCAAGGGCGTGCGATTGATGAACCTCGCCGAGGGCGATACCTTGCTTGCGATCGCGCGCAATGCCGATGAGCCCGATCCCGATCAGGTCTCCGGTGGCGGCGACACCGGCTCCTCCGAGAAGTAACCCAACAGCGGCGGCAACGAACGGATCTAAGGATTCCCATTGACCACTCCGAATCAGCCGAATGACGAGCGGCACCAGACGAACGGTGTGACCGAGCGGATCGCGCCGTCACCGATCCCGCCGCGGCCGATCCCACGGCCGGTCGCCTCGGCCGAGAACGGTCAAGGCCAGCAGAGCGGCGGCCAGCCGGGCGGTCACCCTGGTGGCGGCCATCCCGGTGGGCCGCAGCCGGGTGGTCCCCAGGGCCAGCCGAACGGACCGCAGTCGGGCGGGCATCCGGGTGGACAGCCGGCCAACCAGCCCGGCGGCAACCAGCCGCGCGAGAATCGCGACAAGCAGGGTGATTTCGCGCCGCAGCAGGGCGCGCCGGACCAGGCGCCCGGAGGCGACGGCCACGATCGCTTCGACCAGAAGACGACCCGGATCCCCAACCAGGCCCCGCAGTCCGCGCCCGAGGGCGAGGACAAGCAGCCGGTGGGCGCCACCAACGGCGGTCAGCAGTCGCCGTACCAGGACGGGTGGGCTCAGCTTCCGCAGCGGGAGCCGCAGTCCAACCTGTACCGCCCGGGGCAGGCCCCGGTCACCGGCCGTCCGACCTCGGGCGGTGGGGGCCTCGGCGGCAGCACGTCCAACGCCCGCACCACCGCCGACCTGGCGGCCAAGGCGGCACGCAAGGAAGCGGCGATGGTGAAGTCCGTCGGCATCGACGGCCCCACCCGCAGCATCGCGCGGCCGGAGCTGATCAAGGACATGCCGGACCTGTCCGAGATCCGGCATCCGCTGCCGCAGACCGAGGCCCCGGGCCCGCAGTCCGGGCCGGTCTCGCCCGCGGTTCCGGTCGCGGTCGCGGCGGTCGCTTCCGGTGAGCCGCTGCGGGCCACCGTGCAGATCCGTCGCATCGATCCCTGGTCGACGCTGAAGATCTCGCTGGTGATCAGCGTGGCGATGTTCTTCGTGTGGATGCTGGCGGTGGGCCTGCTGTACATCGTGCTCGAGGGCATGGGCGTGTGGGAGCGGCTGAACAACACGTTCACCGACATGGTGTCCCAGGACAGCGGCTCGGTGGGCCTGATCGACGCGGGCACCGTGTTCGGGTACGCGGGCGTCATCGGCTTGATCAACGTCGTGCTGTTCACCGCGCTCGGCACCGTCGGCACCTTCATCTACAACCAGTGCTGCGACCTCGTCGGCGGCATCCAGGTCACCCTGGCGGACCCCGACTAGTCCCAGGCATCCCCAAAACGGCCGGTACTCGCCCCAGCGGGGAAGTACCGGCCGTTTTTGTGGCGCGTGACGGACTGCCCATACCGGCGGCCCTGGACAAGGCTGCCGCTGCGAGTGCGCCCCCGTTAAGGCTTCTACCAGCCGTTTTGGTTCAGTGGATAGGTGTTGTGTAGTCTCTACACGTCGTTGTTCACCGCAAACAACGCAAACTACGGGCCTATAGCTCAGGCGGTTAGAGCGCTTCGCTGATAACGAAGAGGTCGGAGGTTCAAGTCCTCCTAGGCCCACTCCCTTGGTGCCAGTTCAGGCACCGTTCCTGTTCTCGAGCCGATCTCGTTCTCGAGCCGATCTCGCGTCATCAGCGGCCACTTCTCAGTGCATCTTCCGACGATCGGAAGGCATCCGAGCACGCGTGGATCTGGGCGCTGATGAGCAACGACGTCTACGCCGATTGGCTGATGAAGCACCACAGGCTGTAGCGATTCGCCGAGTGGGGCAGGCGGATGCGAGGTGGATGCCGCGGCTGACACCGACCGCCGGTACAGCCTGAGCCGATGCGTTCGGCGGGCCGGCGTGGATGGTGTCGATATTCGAGGACGTCGCCTGGGCGATGCCGCCGGAGGGCACCGTCGTCCGGCAATCGCCGGTGCCTTCCGCCATACGACTCGTCAGTCGGTGAATTCTCGGACGCGGCCTCGAGGTCTTACTGGCAGAACTGGGGGCCCTGGTTCATGAGCATCAGTTTGATGATGGTGCATACGAGCCCTGTCGAACCGCTGGCCGAGCCGCTATCGCCGGCGGCCACCGCGGACATGGACGGAGTGGGCTGCGGAATCTCGGCCTGCGCGGCCGCGGCGGGGGACAGCGCAGCCACGGCCAACAGCGCGCCGATGGTGAGACGAGTGATTCGAGTCATGGCGAATTCGCCTTTCTATCTTGGGGTTTCGGTCCGCCGAGGCGTACCGCCAATACCATCGGCGGTTCCGCGCCTGCCGTTACCGCGGTGTTATGCGGCGTTGCCGTTCGAGTCGCCGACGACCGTGGACTTGTACCGGGTGGTCTCTGTAACACCCACGCCAATCGGTCCGACATCCCTGACAAGAGTTGGAGGACAACGACATTCGTGACACAGCGATGCCGTGCGCCGGTTGCTGCGCGCAGGTGATCGTCCGAGCGGGAACGAATGCCGAACCGTAATCGCCCGAGGGGCTTCGAGGGGTGCGCAATGAACGTCAAACTATCGGCTGTGGTGTCGATCGCGGCGACTGTCGTGATCGGTGCCGCCGCGTGCAGTACCGACTCGGGCATATCGGCCGGGGCCTCGACGTCGGCGGGGAACACGGCCAGCGCGGCACCTGCAGGTCCGGCGGGGACGCAGACCTCCGCGATCGGCGAACAGCCTGGGGCAGCGCCACAGCCGGCTCCGGGGGCCACGACGGCTCCCGAACCACCCGCTGCGGCGACCGCGTCTCCCACCGCGCAGTCGGCACTGGAAGGTAGTGGCCACGGCCTGTGTTTCGACGCCAACTCGGCGCTCGCTGCGTCCTCGGTCGCCACATTGGCCGCGCCGCCCGGCGGCGGGTCATGGACGATCCAAGGGGCGAGCGACGATCCGATAGCGGCGGGATGTTCCGGGGTGCTGTCGTGGATGACGGTGGAATGGCCGGGGATTCATCCCGGCACGCATGTCTTGTTCTTCACCGGCGGAAGGTACCTGGGGACCGCGAGCGCGCGGCCGTACGCGTACACGACAGTTCTGGGCAAGACCCGCGACACCGTGTCGGTGCAGTACCGCTGGCCGGAGAAGACCGACCCGCTGTGCTGCCCGCAGGGCGGACCGAGCGTCGTGACGTTCACCCTGACCGGCACCACTGTGCAGGCGAACGGTCAGTTCCCGCCGGACAACTGATCAGTCCGCCGCACCGGTGCAGCGACCACTGGAGCCCGGGGGAAGCCCACCGCGAGAGACGTGGCGGTTGCGCCCCGAAGGAATGGAAAAGGCTCACACTCTTCATGAGCATGAGCCTTCGAGTGGAGCCTAGGGGAATCGAACCCCTAACCCCTGCCTTGCAAAGGCAGTGCTCTGCCAATTGAGCTAAGGCCCCGTGCGTACAGACGCCTGCAAAACGGTACCTTCTCGCCGTTGACATGGTCAAAACGGCAGGTTGTCGCGTCAAGGAGGCCGTCGTGAGCCGCGGAGCGGGGTCACGCCGCGAATGAACGCGTCAGGCGGCGCGCTGCAGCACTTCGTCGAGGGAAGGCAGGGGCAGGGCGCAGATCTGCCGCGCCTCGTCGTCGGACACGCCGAACATCCGCAGCAGGTCTTCGGTGACCTGATCGGTGGCCGCGGCGTCGTCGCGGTCCGGGTGATCGTGCAACAACTGGCCGAGGCACAGAGCGGCCCCGGCCACGATGGTCATGGCCAGTTCGGCGTCACGGGTCCGGAAACGGCCGGCACGAGCGGCGGCCTCGATATCGCGCCGAGCACGCGGCGCGAGTCCTTTCTCGGAGGCGGTGAGCGTCAGGCCGTTGTTGAGCAGCACCTTGCTCAGGGTCGGGATTCTCCGGTGCATGCGGCCGGTCAAGCGGAAACTTTGTGCGAAGACCTCGGCCGGGTCGTCCATACCCTCGGTAAGGGCGTCGAGCACGGCGCCGTGCTTCTCGAGCGCTTCCTCCACCGCCGCCTGGAACAGGTCCTCACGGCTCTGGAAGTGGTTGTAGAACGAACCCATGCCGACGTCGGCAGTCTGGGTGATCTCCAGGATGGGCGCGTTCAACTTTCCGCTCGCGATGAACGACTGGGCCGCGGCCACGAGAGCTGCGCGGGTACGGGCCTTGCGGCGCTCCAGACGGTTGGGTTCCGCCCCGGTCCGATCCGTCATGCCCGCTCCTCTCCCTGTCGGTGCCGAGACGATGATAGCTCAGTGCTCAGTTTTGACGAATTCATCAAGGAGGAAGCTCAGCGGTTCTGGGCGGGCTCCGCGCACCGCAGTAGTGTGGAAACCATGAAACTTCTTCTCACCGCCGGTGTCGTGGTCCTGGTTCTCTTCGGCATCTCCAAGCTGCGCCAGCGCAGCGACGCGGACATGTGGCACGAGGTGACCACCCGCTGATCCCGGGAGGGGCCTTAGCTCAATTGGCAGAGCACTGCCTTTGCAAGGCAGGGGTTAGGGGTTCGATTCCCCTAGGCTCCACTGACGCAACGTTCGTGACCCGAGGCGACCACGAAGGCCGGCTGGACCGCTGGGGGCTATCAACCGCCGTCGGGCACCGAATCGCCCCGAGGTGCCCGGTGTACTTCCCATAGCGTTTCAGCGGTGTCGCCAACGGAGGAATCCACCTCGACACCGACACTGGAAACATCTTCCCGGGAACGCCAGGTCTGGGTCATCACGTCGCCGGTGGCGGCGTACACGTCACGATCGATCTGCGTCTCGCTGTGCAGATGACGGGACATCGATGCGGCCGCGGAGCCGCCAGGCCGAGCCGGGCTGCACGAGAGCAGCACCAGCGGCCCCGGCCTCGCGTCCAGCGCCTGTGCCAGATGCTTGTTCGCGGCCAGCAGCTTGGCGTAGGTCGGCCCATCGATTTGCACCGGTTTCGATCCCCACCGGCCCGTCTTGACCGAAACATGGAACGTTCGGCTGTCCGCGTGCGCGTGCGCGTACACCGGGTCGGTGTCCGCCCACGGCGCCGTCCTCCGACGGCCGAACGTCCACTTGGGCTGCTTCGCCTCCGGATTCTCTCTCCAGAAGGCGTAGTGCACTTGATCACTCGACCTGAGTTTCGCGCGTGCCCACCGCTTCTTACTCGAGACATCCCCGCGTCGCGAAGGAAACGACACGCCGATGACCTTCCCCTGCGAATCTATGAGGGGAACGCTGACGACGTCGTCGGCCCGGAAGCGTACGAACTGGCCCGAACGAAGATCACCGCCGACCAGGCGCGGGGCCGCGGGTTGCGTATCGGAACGCCGAAACGGGACCGCTCCTTCCGCGTCGGCGTGCTCCAAGCGCACCGCCGCCCCGCGCAACTGCGTGCCGGTGGCTGTGAGGCGGCCCGCCACCGCTCGTGCCGCATTCCCGACAGCGTTGTCCAGACGCCCGAGCATCTTGGCGAAGACTGGTAACACACGGACTCATAGATTTCGGTCGGCATTCCGCAATGTCTCGGCGGACAGACGGAGCGGGGCCCGACCCCCGGGGTTGAGCAGAATGTCGGTTCCCACGGGGATGACATCAGGAAGTTCGCTGCCCAGTACCGGCCACCAGTGGCCGGATCCCACGTCCACCTTCTGGACTTCGGCCGTCGCCACCAGAACACACGGGAGGCCATCCGGCGCGGTGTCCACGAGCGGCTGATCCTGGTCGTCGCACACGATCTCCACCACCGAGTTACGGAGCAGGTCAAGTAGTACGTCGCCCACCGGCTCGCCCTCGCCGATCGAGTGCAGCAACGCATCAGTGGGGTCGGTCGGCGCCTCGTCGTCGATGGGAAGGTATTCCGGATTCGGTTGAAACGGACCGGTTTTGCCGTCCTCGTCCATCATCCAGCCACCGATCACGGCCTCTGTCGGTGGCTCCGACCACTCGGCGGCCGGCTTCCACCAGGGGTCGAGCAACAAGAACCAATCACCACTCCGGATAGTCACCGGTTGCGGCTGCATCACACAAACTGCCCTTCTCGGCGGGGTCCCTCATCATCGAACCGCGAGAGTCTTCGCGGTAATCATCGGTCCGAGCGGTCGGTTTGATCGGAAGGATATTCCCAATTATGGGAAGTCCCCTGTCGGCATCGGGATTGTTCGTGTGGACGAAATGTGTGCCTACGCAGGGGTGATGATCTGCTGTCGGCGGGCTGCGGCAACGGCACCGGCGCCGATGGAATTCGAGACCGGTCCTCGGTCTTTTGTGTCCAATTGGACACAGAGCGGCGGCGGCACAGCCGGGACGAGGCGCCGCAATCAGACGATATTCGCCGTCGCTGTGCCAGACTGGCCCAGCACAGTAATGCACTCCTCACCCTCGGAGGAACGTCTATGACGAATTCTGTTGCGCCACTCGATTTGCCCGAACCTCTGGTCATCACGCTGGGGAATCTCAAGGGCGGTGTCGGCAAAACGACATCAGCGTTCTTCTTGGCGAGCTACTTCGCTTCGGTGCACGAACTGCGGGTGCTGGTGATCGACGCCGACCCGCTCAGCCAGACCGGATACTCGTGGTACCGGCGGCTGGTCAAGGGGGGCATCGAAGTGCCGTTCCAACTGGTCGCGTTCCCCTCGAGGCATGTGGGCGACTGCATCACCGACAATGCCGCCGATTTCGACGTCATCATCGTGGATGCCGGGGGTGAGTCGGCCGACATCTTCAAGGCCGCTGTTCCGGAGAGCGACGAACTCCTGCTGCTGACCAGTGTGAGTCCGTCGGAGGTCAAACGTGTGCCGAGTACGTTCAAGGCCGCCGAGGAGGCGGCGGCCGACACCGATCGGGAAATCCGGGTTCGGGTGCTGATGACCAAAGTCCCGGTGATCATGAAAAAAGGCGTCAATGTCTCGACCGAATACCGGGCGCAGCGGGGGCATCTGGAAAGTGCGGGCTACGACGTATTCGACTCCTATTTGAGCGCATGGAAATGGTACCGGGAGGCAGCCGACGGGGAGGTGGGGGAGGGCGCGGAGAATCCGATCGAGGATTTGGGAGAGTACCGCAAGGTGGGTGACGAACTGCTGAGCGCGTATCGCGCCCTGATGGAGGTGCCTGCCTGATGCCTCCACAACGCAGGAAGGGTTCGATCGGCGGGGGTAATCCGCTATCCGACGGCGCCGAGCACACGCCACCGGTGTCCCCTCTGCGCGATGCCGAATGGCGGCGGGCGAAGCCGGCCGTGAGCTCGAATGTCTTGACCATGCCGGTGCCGGATGCGGGTGAAGGACCGCTGAGCGACCGGGAACGGGCGCAGTTGACCGCGTGCGAGTCGTCCATCGACACGCTGCGCATCGCATTCTGGGCGGCCGGGCGTGCGCTGCAGATCGTGCGGGACGGCCGGCTCTACCGCGACAGCCACGAGACGTTCGACGACTACGTGGAACAGCGGTGGGATATGCAGCGGTCATACGCGCACAAGCTGATTCGCGCTTGGCCGCTCGCCGCGCGGCTGTATCCGATCGCGCCCGCGATCAATGAGGGCCAGGTCCGTGAGCTGTTGCCGGTGGTGGCCGAATACGGGGAAGATGCGGCGGTCACCGTCTACACCACCGTGGCGGCGGGCGCCGACGTGAAAGTCACCGCAGGAAAACTCCGGCAAGCGGTGGCCCTTCTGCCCGAACGCTACGAAGAAGAGGTGGTGGTCGAGCGCCTGCAGGCGTGGCTGCGCGGCGAACTGCCGGGCGACCCGACCGACCGTGCGGCCGACATCTTCACCGCCATGGAATCCCGGCTGGCAGCACTGACCAAGCGCGTGGTCAAGGGATCCAGCGACGACCCGCGGGCAGCGCGCGAATTCGCGGCAAAGCTCCGTACGATCGCCGAGCAGATCGAAGAACAGATCACCGCGTGAAAGCTGGACCCGGCAATGGCCCCGCGGCGGGATCGTTTCCCTGCGGGGCCATTGCGTACCACGGAATGAATTGAGAACAGGCAATTCTTATTTCGAGGCCATGCGCCGGAACGAGTTATTATTTCGTTATGGAAATAAAGGTGTGTTGTGCTTTACGTGATGCAAGCTATGCCGAAAGGTGAACACTCGGATCGGATCCGCTGGACTGACGAAGCACCGTGATGTTTTTCGAATCAATTCGAGGTCTTTGGTGAAGTCCGTCGCGCCGGGCATGAGGCGTCGTATGGCTCCGCCGGAGGCCGGCGATATGAGCATCGGAGGACCGCATCATGGCATCATCGACCGACGACCGATATCTCCGCTACCTGCGACGTGCCGTCCTCTGGACGCTCGCCACCGGAGCGGCCGCACTCATCGGCGTGTTGTGCAACGCAGGGGAGGCATCGGCCCAGCCGGTGACCATACCGGGGGTGGGGACGTTCGAGATTTCCGACGATATTCCGCTTCCCGGCCCGCCCGAAACACTGTTCCGAAACAACGCCATACTTCCCGTCACCGAATCTCCGGTGACCGCAGGGATCCAGGAAATACGAGACAGCGCAGACGCTTCGGTTCCGCAGATCGAGATCGCGCCGGCCACTCTCGGCCCGGCGATCGAATCCCCGTTTTCTGTGCACGTTCCCGTGATCGAGCTGCCGATGCCGACCATCGTGCCGGGGATCGAGATCCCGCTGATCGGCGTGCTTCCGGAGATCGAACTGCCCTTCCTCGGCGACCTCCCGCAGATTCTGCCCCGTGCGCCCACCCCGCCCGCGGCAGTGATACCGCAGAAGACCGCCGGTGAGATGGCAGTCGACGCGGCCCGAACCAAACTCGGTTCCGATTACAGCTACGGCGCCGTCGGCCCCGACTCCTTCGATTGCTCCGGACTGGTCCAGTGGTCCTACGAGCAGGTCGGCGTGGAACTGCCGCGCACCAGTTACGACCAGCTCGCTGCCGGAACACCGGTACCGCTCGACGACCTGCGCCCCGGCGACATGGTGTCGTTCTACGGCGGAAGCCACTCCGCCCTCTACGCGGGCGACGGCAAAGTCATCCACGCATCGACATACGGCACGGGCGTGACCACTTCCCCCCTCTCCTCGATGCCGGTGACAGGCGCCCGCCGATTCTGATTTCCTGTGGTGCGGCCGCACCGGCCGTGCTCGGTCAGGGCGAGACCGCCGCCGCTTCCAGTGCGGCCAGAGTCTCGGCATCCGGCCAGTGGCGGATCTCGTAGCGGCGAGGCGAGAGATCCGGGACCGGAACGAGGCCGGTCAGACCCACGACAGCATCGAACGGGACCTCGAAAAGTCGCTCCAGCTCACCTCGGTCGTCACGGCAGAAGGCGACGTAGTCGGCCTCCGGGAGCAAGTATTCGACGCCCTCACCCCAGACGGTGATCGTGAAGGGACCGTTGTCGCCGTGGCCGTACATGACCGAACCGACGTAGGCGGGCTCGAGGTCATAGGGCGTGAACTCCAGATCGCGTTCCACGATCTCGTTGAGAATCCGAGTCTGCGCGTCGTATTCGGTGACCGCCAATCCGCACCGGGCGCGCTGCACGACGGGCAGATGACGGTGCTCGGGCGAACGATCGAGCGGAATGACCGCGCCACTGTCGTCCACGGTGTACCCCTGTGGCGAGATCGGCCGGGACGCGTCACGGTACTGCTCTTCCACCACCTCGAAGATCGGCTCGAGATCGTCCGTACCGGTCGCGATGATGAGCGTGTCGACATCGGGCATGAAGGCGACGGGTGCTCGGGTTCCGAAGCCCGAACCGGCGAGCCAGCCGGGGAGCAGCGGCCACGATGTGCAGTAGCCGTCGCCGTCGTCGACGAATTGCAGGATGCCGTCTTCCTCGATGTCGGTGAAACCCGCCACCGCACCGAGGTTCTCGTGCGCGGCCGTGAACACTTCCTCGGGACTCACGCCCCACTCGCGCAACGACGCATGCGTGACGATCGACCGGGTGTGGGGCATATCGATGGCGACCATCTCGTCCACGAATGGAAAAGCGGGGCGCGCTATCGGCCGCGACTCCGGTTCGACTCCTACGCCGAAGCTGTTGGGACGCAGGATCGGGCGCAGCATGGACCGCACCGAAGGCCAATCCGGTGCCGGGGCGCGTAGCTCGCGCAGGGCGTTGCAGTGCTGTTCGACCCGGGCGTCGCGCTCGGCGGGATCGAGTTCACGGGTTTCCTGAAAGATGTTGTGCAGATCGAGAAAGAGATCGCCGACTCGTATCGCGAACTCGTCCGGCTCGTATTCGATATCGGTTTCGCCCAGCGCGGCCAGATGTTGCGTGACGAGCTCGGCGAAGGCGGCGGCTTCGTCTTCGATGTTCTGCACGCGGCCACGGTAGTCGCGCAGCCGGGCAGACGCCCGGCGCAGGCTTACCGCGTGAGGGGACCGTGCCGATCCAGATGCAGGTAGGTGAATCCGGTGACGAGCAGGCACACGACGGTCGCGGTGATCAGCATGGCCCAGCCCGCGACCAGCAGACTCAGCAGTCCGCCGACCAGCGCGCCGAGCGAGAAACCGGTGTAGAGCAGGAAGTATCCGAGCCAGTCCGCGTAGTCGCCACCGCTGAGATGGCGTTCGATGCCCTGGCCCAATTTGACCAGCGTTCCGGTGACGTAGCTGAGCGGCACCGACACCTCACCGTTGCGCACGAACGATGTGTTGAGCGCGCCGACGCCGAAGGCGACGAACAAGATCGGCAGCAGGCCGATCGGCTTGCTGGAGGTCTGGTATTCGAGTATGTCGACCACCGAGGCCAGTGCCAGGCAGACAGTGGTGAGCAGAGTGGGGCCGTGCGGGTGCCCGGACCAGTAGCGTCTGCGGCACCATGAGGCCACCACGACACCGGACAGGAACGACGTCAGCAATGCGGCCGCCGCAAACGCCATGTCCGGTTCGTCGTGGAAGTAGCCGAGGACGGCCCGCTCGGTATTGCCCGTCATGAAGGTGACGAAATAGCCGGCCGTATGCATGAACGCTGCCGCACCGATCAATCCGGCGAGCGCCGCCAGCACCCAGGACAATCGGGCTTCGGAGTCGAATAGTGCCTTCTTACGGCTTTCTTCCAGTTCCGGCACAGGTCGAACTCCTTCCGGTACGGGCGACAGTTCAGTCAAGCAGGCTCGTCGATGGAACCCGCCCACGCAGCGCCGGTGGTTGCTCACAGATCGCCGGTAATTCGGCAGGTTCTGTTGTCGCATGGATACCCAGCGCCTCCGAAGTGCCGGCTCACCACTGGTCGGTGGGATTCTGTCGGCTACGCGGACCTGTGGCCTCCCGAGCGAGTCACTGCTCGGTTACCGTGCTGAGGTGGATACTCTGCTCGACTTCCTGCTGACCGAGCCGGTGGCAGCCGCGCCGCTCGACGACGTCGCCGCGGCGTGGACGCGCCATCGAGTGGCGGCCAACCGATTCGAGCAGCCGGTGGAGGTGGCGATCGCGGGCGGTTTCGGAGCCGATCGGCTCGGGTTCGCCTTCCTGTCCGGCTACCAGGAGGCGCTGCGGACGCTGATTCCGGACCTGCCGGACGACGAGCTGGTCGCGATGTGCGCCACCGAGGAGGGCGGCGGCCACCCCGCCGCGATCCGCACCACGCTCACCGAACGGGACGGGGTCTGGTTGCTCGACGGCACGAAGTCGTTCGCGACCATGGGTTCCTACGCGCGGCGCCTGGTGGTGATCGCCAGTGTCGGCACGGCCGCGGACGGACGAAATCGATTGCGCGCCTGCATGATCGAGTCCGGCGAACCAGGCGTGCGTTTGACCGACCATCCCGCGCTGTCGTTCGCGCCCGAGGTACCGCACGCCTCGGTCGTGCTGACCGGCGTGCCTGCGCTGGTGCTTCCCGGTGACGGATATCTGGACTACCTCAAGCCGTTCCGGACGATCGAGGACATCCATGTGCTGGCCGCCACGCTGGGCTGGCTGGTACGGGTGGCTCGGGTGTCGTCGTGGCCGCGCGCGAGTCGGCAACGGCTGTTGACACTGGTGGCCGCCGTGCGCGGCCTGGACATCGATGCGCCGAGCGCTGCCGGGGTGCACATCGCCCTCGGCGGCGTCTTCGATTCGTTCGGCGACCTGCTGGCCGACCTCGAGCCTTTGTGGCAGTCCGCGGACCCGGTGACACGACAGCGGTGGGAGCGGGACCGGCCACTGCTCGCCACCGCCGGGCGCGTGCGCGACCAGCGGCTCACAGCCGCATGGCGGGCGGTGGAACCGGGCCACGACCAAACGGAGACAGGCGTCTGACCTGGTCTGAAAATGGGGAGCGGGCCTCGGCGAAGGGGGGGAGTTAGCCGAGGCCCGCGTAGGGTCGGCCCGGGGGGAGGGGCCGACGTGAACGATGCTACTCGATGATGTGCGTTTGTGTGTGCGTGGGGACGGCCACGTTCCAAAGTTTTTTGGGTGGGCTTACTTTCTGGATGCCGCGGGGTAGTTGTCACCGGCCGGTCCGTCGCCCGCGCCGCTGCTGACGGTTGGCCGATTATTTGCCAAAACCTTTGTCGAGCAAGCGTTTCCAAACCTACTCAGCCGCATGACCTGCTGCTCCGACACGTTGTGCGCAACATGCCGACCGGTCGCCGATGGACGACACTCTCGCGAACGTTCGGGCGTGTCGGCCTTCCGGGCGCGTAGCGCCGCGCACCGAAGGGCGGAATGTGTCGTACCCTGATGCGAACATGTGTTCGTGCTCACCGACTGGACTGTTCGCGCGCGGCGCCCCCGCTCGTCGCGGCGGCGCGCATGTGGATTTCCGCCGTCCGAGTACGGGTCGGCGGCGATTCGGGTAGCTCGCTACGCGCGCTCCGACGCCCGTGCACGCGGGATCATCGAACCGGTCGCATTCCGATCCGGTACCCCCGAGCACCGACCGGATCGGAATGCGGCCTTCCTGCGTCGCACGAGTCGTCCTTCCGCGGCGGGCCTGCCTTCGAAAACAAATCGGATGAAATCGTCGGCGGCCGCGACAATACTGTCTCGGGTATCGGCCGGTCATCCGATCCAGCGAATTGATCGGCGCCCGGAGTTCCTGGCGTCGCGCTCAGTCACCTCGAACTCGTCAATCTCAGGAGAATCATGCCCGACGCAATAGTCGCCGAGGGTCTTGTCAAACGATACGGCCAGCTGGTCGCCCTCGACGGACTCGATCTGCGAGTCCAGGAGGGCACCGTCACCGCGCTGCTCGGACCGAATGGCGCTGGCAAGACCACCACCGTCCGCGTGCTCACCACCCTGCTGGTGCCGGACGCCGGGCACGCGACGGTCGCGGGAATCGATGTGCTGCGCGATCCGCAGTCGTTGCGTTCCCGCATCGGCGCGTCGGGGCAGTACGCCGCGGTCGACGAATACCTCACCGGTTTCGAGAATTTGGAAATGGTGGGACGTCTTTATCACATGGGGGTGCAGCGGAGTAAGGAACGCGCGCGCGAATTGCTCGAACGATTCCGGCTCACCGACGCCGCGGACCGGCCGGTCAAGGGCTACTCCGGCGGTATGCGCCGTCGCCTGGACCTGGCGGGCGCGTTGGTCGCTAATCCGCCCGTGCTGTTCCTCGACGAGCCGACCACCGGGCTCGACCCGCGTGCGCGCCTGGATCTTTGGGACGTCATCGAAGAACTGGTCGCGGGCGGCACCACGTTGCTGCTCACCACGCAATACATGGAGGAGGCGGATCGGCTCGCCGATTCGATCGCCGTGATCGACCACGGCAAGGTGATCGCCGAGGGTACCGCGGACGAACTCAAGACCATGGTCGGCGGCGACCGCATCGAACTGACCGTCGATCGCGCGGACAATCTCGCGACGGCCGAGGCCGCGCTGAAGAGCCTGGCCGACGGGGAGATTCATCTCGAACCGGGGTTGCGCCGGATCGTCGTCCCGGTCTCCGACGGGTCGCAGGCGCTGGTGGAGGCGGTCGGGCGGCTGGCCGAGCACGGTGTGCAGATCCACGATGTCGGTCTGCGTCGCCCGTCGCTGGACGACGTCTTCCTCACCCTCACCGGTCACGAAGCTGCGGCGATCGCCGACGGCGACGTGCCGAACGACGAACTGGAAGCTACGGAAGGAACGATCCGATGACCGCGACGGCCCCGGTCCTGGCCCGGCCCTCGCTGGGCGCGCGACTGTCCATAGTGGTCAGCGACAGCGTGACCATCGCCAAACGCAACGTCATCAAGATCAAGCGGGTACCCGACGTCCTGATCTTCTCCACGCTCTCGCCGATCATGTTCGTGCTGCTGTTCGCCTATGTCTTCGGCGCGGCCATCGACGTGCCCGGCCTCTCCGGCGGGTATCGCGAATTCCTCATCGCGGGCATCTTCGCGCAGACCGTCGTGTTCGGCGCGACCTTCACCGGTGCGGGCCTGGCCGAGGACATGCAGAAGGGCATCATCGACCGATTCCGCTCCCTGCCGATGGCCTCGTCGGCGGTGCTGGTCGGCCGCACGATCAGCGATGTGGTGATCAACGTGGTCAGCCTGACGGTCATGTCGCTGACCGGCCTGATCGTCGGCTGGCGCATCCGCGGTTCGTTCCTCGACGCGGTGCTGGCCTACATCCTCTTGCTGCTGTTCGCCTACGCCGTGTCCTGGATCATGGCCGTGGTGGGGCTGCTGGTGCGGGCGCCGGAGGTGTTCAACAACGCCAGCTTCATGGTGATCTTCCCGCTCACGTTCATCGCCAACACGTTCGTCCCCAGCGAGAAGCTGCCCACCGTCCTGCGCGTGATCGCGGAGTGGAACCCGGTGTCCGCGCTGACCCAGGCGACGCGGGAACTGTTCGGCAACACCAGCCCGATCGCGCCGACGCCGGATGCCTGGTCGTTGCAGCACCCGGTGATCACCTCGCTCGCCTGGGTGGTGGTGATCCTGGTCGCGTTCGTGCCGCTGGCCCTGCGTCAGTACAAGAAGACGGTCAGTCGCTGATCCGGTGTGTTCGTTCGCGTCAGTGATCGGTCTCCGCGCCGGCTTCCGCCAACGGGGTCGGCGCGGAGCCGTTGCGGGAATACCCGATGCGCGGCGGCGCGGGCGCGGGTTCCGGCTGCTGCGGCCGCCGGGTACGAACCAGATAGGCCACGCCACCCACCAACGCGACGGCGGCGGCGAGCAGGAGCCGATTACGTGAACGCGAAGAGACATGCAGGCGCCCCGAGGTCATGGGACCACTCTAGGCACAGCCCGGCGATTCGCGCAGGAGGCCCAGCTCACAGCACGGTCCGGCCCAGTTCGGCGGCCATGTCGCCGACCGTGGCACGATGGGCGGCGTGACCTCACCGAATCAGACATCCGTGGCAACGCTGCACACGAATCACGGCGATATCAAGCTCGCGCTTTTCGGTAACCACGCGCCCAAGACGGTCCGCAATTTCCTAGATCTCGCCGACGGTTCGGCGCCGTACACCACCGCGAACGCCAGCGGAGGCAGCAGCGGCCCGTTCTACGACGGCGCCCTGTTCCATCGCGTGATGGCAGGTTTCATGATTCAGGGTGGCGATCCCACCGGCACCGGTCGCGGCGGCCCCGGCTACGAATTCGGCGACGAGTTCCACCCCGAACTGCGGTTCGACCGGGGCTACCTGCTGGCGATGGCCAACGCGGGGCCGGGCACCAACGGCTCCCAGTTCTTCATCACCGTCCGGCCGCAGCCGCACCTCAACCGCAAGCACACGATCTTCGGTGAAGTGGTGGACCCGGATTCCCGGAAGGTCGTCGACTCGATCGCGACCACCAGGACCGATCGCAACGACCGACCCCTGGAGCCCGTCGTCATCACCAAGATCACGATCGAATGAGACTATGAATCCCCAGCCGCCCGCACCCACGTGCGTTCGCCATCCGAATCGCCCGACCGGCCTGGCCTGCACGCGGTGCGGGCGGCCGTCCTGTGCGGAATGCCTGCGCCCCGCGGCCGTCGGGCAGCACTGCGTCGACTGCCTGCACGCGGATCAGCGCGACGTCGCGCCGGTGCGGACGGTCTCGGGCGCCGCGGCGCCCGGGGTGTCCGCGCCCTATGTGACCTATGCGCTGATCGCGGTCAACGTGGTGATCTACGCGATCACCGCGGCCCAGGCCAAGAGTTTGATGGACAACCAGCTGGGTTCGGCGCTGTTCTTCGACTGGGTGCTGTACGCGCCTGCGGTCGCGGACGGCGAATGGTGGCGGGTGCTCGGCGCCGGATTCCTGCACTACGGTCCGATCCATCTGCTGCTGAACATGTTCGCGCTGTACGTGGCGGGCCGGGATGCCGAGTTGGTGCTCGGTCGGCTGCGCTATCTGGCGGTGTACCTGGTCTCGCTGCTCGGCGGGTCCGCCGGGGTCATGTTGCTGGCGCAGAACAGTCTTACGGCGGGTGCGTCGGGCGCGGTGTACGGCCTGTTCGGTGCGATCACGATCATCCTGCTCCGATTGCGGCAGAACCCGAATCAGATGCTCATCATCATCGGCATCAACGTGTTCATCAGTCTTTCGCTGCCCGGTATCTCGTTGTGGGGGCATCTCGGCGGCTTGGCCGCCGGCACCCTCGCGACGCTCGGCATCCTGTTCTTGCCGAGTTGGCTGCGCGTCCGCACTCCGCAGGCGGCACGGACGGTCGGCTGGGTAGCGGTGGCGCTCGTGGCGTTCGCGGCGCTGGGGCTGGTGGCGGTGGGCGCGATCACTTCGACTGCCTGACAGCGGGATTCGCTTCACGTGAAACATTCCCGGCCGGGCACGCCGAACGTCGAGGCCGGGGTGCCGTCAGCGGGTCTTGTCCTGGGTGAGCCGCAGGGTTGCGACCAGGTCTTGATAGACGAACTGGGGATTGGCGCCCAGATCCCAGCGGCCGAAGATCAGGAGCCGGTCCACGCCGTCGCGCTCGACGTCGAGTTCCAACATCGGCATCTTGCGCCCGAGACGCCGGTAGCTCACCACGCGGGCGCGAATGATCTGCTCCGGGGTGTACTCGTCCGGCCCCGTCAGCGTGCGGACGACCATGCGTGGTTGCGCGCCGGGTACCACCGACAGCCGCGGGCGTTGCCGGAATCCGAGCGCGGCAAGGGCGAGCAGCCCGGCGGCTGCCAAGCCGACGAGCAGGCGGCTCGCCGCCTCGGTGGTGATCACCGCCGCGACGGCCAGCGCGACGCCGCCCGCGGCGACCGCGACGAGCGCGGGGGTCGGGGTGGTCCAGGCCAGAATCGGCTCGTCAGGGTCCGGCGGGCCGGGGACCGCGGACTCCGGGCTCACGGAACTCCCCAATCGCTCCTCGAGTTGTCCACAGGCTCATCCACAGGTGTGCATGAATGACACGTCTGTAATCCGCTCGATGTCGCCGCTCAGCGCCAGCGCATCGTCATGATCAGGCCAACCACCATCAGGCCGAAGCCGATCAGGAAGTTCCAGGCGTTGAGGTCGTTCATCCAGCTGATCTGCTCGGCCGCCAGGTAGTAGACGAGCAGCCACGCCAGCCCGGCGAGCATGAACCCGAGCATGATGGCGACATACCAGACCGGAGACGGCCCAGCCTTCACCTTCACCGGGGTCCGGCTGGCGGGGTTGATCGTGTAGTCGGTCTTCTTACGGACCTTCGACTTGGGCATGACGTCCTCGTATTCGGCGTGCAGGTCGTGGTCTCTAGGCTATCCCAACAGGTAATGGATGCGACGCGGTGCCGGGCGGGCACGTAATCTCGATGCCATGCGTGTTCTGGTCGTCGACAATTACGACAGCTTCGTCTTCAACCTGGTGCAGTACCTCGGCCAACTGGGTGTCGATGCGGTCGTGTGGCGCAACGACGATCCGAATCTGGCCGACGTCGGCGCGGTGGTCCGCGACTTCGACGGCATTCTGATCAGCCCCGGCCCCGGCACTCCCGACCGTGCGGGCGCCAGTATCCCGTTGGTGCGCGCGTGCGCGGAAGAAAGCGTGCCACTGCTCGGCGTGTGTCTCGGCCACCAGGCGATCGGGGAGGCGTTCGGCGCCACCGTCACCAGGGCTCCCGAGTTGCTGCACGGGAAGACGAGTGAGGTCTTCCACATCGGCGCAGGCGTGCTGGCGGGTCTGTCCGACCCGTTCACCGCCACGCGGTACCACTCCCTCACCGTGCTCGAGGAGACCTTGCCGGAGGAGATCGAGGTGCTCGGCCGCACCGAGAGCGGGATCGTGATGGCCATGCGGCATCGCACCTTGCCCATCCACGGGGTGCAGTTCCACCCGGAATCGGTGCTCACCCAGGGTGGGCACCGGATGCTGGCGAACTGGCTCGGCGTGTGCGGTGAGCGTCCCGCCGAGGGCTTGGTGCGGACGCTGGAGGCGGAGGTCGCCGCGCTGGTGCTGCAGTGACCCGTCCGCATGTGCTGCTCTCGGTCGCGGTGAGCATCGACGGGTACATCGACGACGCGAGCCCCGAGCGGCTGCACTTGTCCGACGCGGCGGACTTCGATCGGGTCGATCAGGTCCGCGCGGACTCCGACGCCATCCTCGTCGGAGCGCAGACGTTGCGCAGCGACAATCCGCGACTGCTCGTCGGCAGCGCCGAGCGCAGGACGGCTCGCCTTGCCGCGGGCAAGCCGGAGTATCCGTTGAAGGTGACGGTCTCGGCGAGCGGCGAGCTGGATCCCGAGCTGCGTTTCTGGCACCACGGCGGCGACAAGCTCGTCTACACCACCACGGCGGGCTCGGCGAAACTCACCGCCCGGCTGGCCGGACTGGCCGAGGTGGTCGATCTCGGCGCCGGACTCGACTTCGGCGCGCTGTTGGACGATCTGGGCCGACGGGGTGTGGGCCGTCTCATGGTGGAGGGCGGCACTCGCATCCATACCGCGTTCCTCGCCGCCGATCTGGCCGATGAGCTGCATCTCGCGGTGGCCCCGATCCTGGTGGGTGACGTCGCGGCTCCGCGTTTCCTCGACCCGGCCGCTTTTCCGGGGGCGCCGCACCGCAGGATGCGACTGGCAGGCGTGACGCAAGTCGGCGATGTCGCCGTGCTTCGGTATCTGCCGAAGAGCGACCCGGCCTGACGCCGGAGTCGTGCCTCGGATGTGACGCACCTTCCGCAGCCGGGGGTCGGCTCACGCGACTGACCGGACTCCGCTCGCATTCTCTCGAGCACGCATCGCCCGGCGGGAATCCCAGTGATATCGCCGGAGTGCGAGGTCGATCCAGAGGGCGGCGTGGGTACCGCCCTCCGCACCGGTTCGAACTCTAAGGACGCCCGTAAACGGCGGTCACGAACTCGCCGAGTTGGTTGTCGTCCAGATGCCTGGCCAAGTCCGCCTCGCTGATCATGCCGACCAGCCGCTTGTCCTCGATGACCGGCATCCGCTTGACCCGGTTGCTCTCCATTTCATCGAGGACTTCCTGGATGTCGGCGTTGGCATCGACCCACCGCGGCGTCGCTTCGCACAATTCCTCGACCCGGCAGTCCTTAGGGGTCTTGCCCTGAGCGATGCACTTCACCACGATGTCGCGGTCGGTGACGATGCCGCACATCCGCTCGTTGTCGTCGGAGACGATGAGTGACCCGACATTGAGTTCGGCCATGGTGCGCGCGGCCTGCTCGATTGTCGTGTCCTTGGCAATCCACTGAACGCCCGGTTTCATGATGTCCCTGGCAGTGGTCATGAGCTACCTCCTCGTGCCTCAGCTGCGCTGATTGGGATGGAGCAGCATCATTCTCCCGCAATTCACACCGGATGGTCTCGTTTTCTGGATACCGATGACCCCGCCGATCACGGCGGGCCGAGCACCCCCACACCGACCAGGATGGCGCTGTTCTTCTGGATCGAACTGCCCGCCGACGGTTGCTGGCTGAGGATACGTCCGACATTGCCCGCGTCGAAGGTGCCCTGCGGCGACTGGCTGATCTGGCTGGTACTGCCGGTCCAGCCCTCCGCGCGCAGCTTCTCCACCGCCTGCGAGACGGTGAGACCCACCAGCGACGGCATCTTCAGATCGCCCGCGGACACCTGGACGGTGACCGTGGAGCCCTTCTCCGCGCTGCTGCCGCCGGCCGGGCTGGAGGCGACCACTTCGCCCTTCGGCTTCGAGGACTGCACCTCTTGGACGACGACCTTGAAGCCGTTGCCCTCGATGTTCGGCTGAGCCACGTCGATGGTCTGGCCGACGACATAGGGAACGCGAACCGCTTCCGGGCCGGTGCCGATCGTGACGACGACTTCCCAGTCGATGTCGACCTTCGAACCCGGCGACGGATTCTGCTCGATCACCTGATCCTTCTCGGCGGTGCTCGACGGCTTGCGCTCGACATTCGGGTTGATCCGCAGGCCTTTGGAATTCAGCACCTGCTCGGCCTGCTCCTGGGTCAGGCCCGTGAGTTTCGGCACCTGCACCTGTGCGGGCCCGGAGGACACCTGGACCGTGACGGTGCTTCCCTCGTCGATCCGCGAGCCGCCGAGGGGCTGGGTCGCGATGACGTTGCCCGTGGCGACCTTGCCGTCGGGCTTCTGCTGGATCGCCACCGTGAAGCCGAGCTTCTGCAGCGCGTCCTGAGCCTGTTGCGAGGACTTGTTGGACAGATCGGGAACGGCTACCTGGTCCGGTTTGCTGCCCGGTCCGAGCAGCACCCAGAACAGAGCGAAAGCCACGGCGACGGCCGCGACGGCGCCGAGCGCGATGTAGGCGGTCCGGCGCTGGCCGTTCGGCTCGGCCGGATCCTGCTCGGCGGTGTCGTCGTGGCGCTCGACGGTGCGGTAGTTGCGCGGCGGGGGCTCGTCCGCGCTCATCATGGTGGTGCGGTCCTCGTCGGTCATCACCATCGGCGCGCTCGGCTTCTGGCCGCCGAGCACCCGGATCAGGTCGGCGCGCATCTCCGCGGCGGTCTGGTACCGGTTGGCCGGATTCTTGCTCATCGCCTTGAGCACGACCGAGTCCAGCTCGCGCGGAACGCCCTGGTGCACGTGCGAGGGCAGCCGCGGATCCTCCCGGACGTGCTGGTAGGCGACGGCGACCGGTGAGTCGCCGGTGAAAGGCGGCTCGCCGGTGAGGATTTCGAAGAGTACGCAACCGACGGAGTAGACGTCCGAGCGGGCGTCCACCGTCTCCCCGCGCGCCTGTTCCGGCGAGAGGTACTGCGCGGTGCCGATCACCGCCGCGGTCTGCGTCATCGGGTTGGAGCTGTCGGCGATGGCGCGTGCGATGCCGAAGTCCATCACCTTCACCGCGCCCGACCGGTTGATCATGATGTTGGCCGGCTTCATGTCGCGGTGCACGATCCCGGCCTTGTGGCTGAAATCCAAGGCGGCGCAGACGTCCGCGATGATCTCCATCGCGCGGCGCGGCGGCAGCGGGCCCTTGCCGCGCACGATGTCGCGCAGCGTGTCGCCGTCGACGTACTCCATCACGATGTACGGCAGCGGACCGCCGTCCACCTCGGCCTCACCGGTGTCGTAGACCGCGACGATGGCCGGATGATTGAGCGCGGCGGCGTTCTGCGCTTCGCGCTTGAACCGCAGGTAGAACGTGGGATCGCGGGCCAGGTCCGCGCGCAGCACCTTGATCGCCACGTCCCGGCTCAGCCGGATGTCGCGGGCTTTGTGCACCTCGGACATACCGCCGAACCCGATGATCTCGCCCAGCTCGTAGCGAGACGAGAGATTCTTCGGGGTCGTCATGGCAGTCCTTGGGAAGGAGTAGCGGATCCGTGGCGGGTGGCCGAAGGCCCCTGAGCACCGGGAATCTCCGGGAACGGTAGGTCGAGGGTCGGGATTCGCGGGCGGGTGGCGGTAGTCGTGGGCGCGGTGGTCGTCGGCTTCGTCGTGCTCGGTGCCGTGGTGGTGGGCGGCGCGGTGGTCGTCGTTGGCTCCGGTGTCGTGGTCTTCGGCTCGGTGGTGGTCGGTTCGTAGGTCTCGGTTTCCACCGGCGCGGGCACGGCCTTGGGGGTGGTCGTAGTGGCCACCGGCGGGGCCGGCTTCGGATTCGGCGCGAACGTCGCGGTCGGCGATGGCGTGGAATCCGGGTTGGTGTCGCCACCGAAGAGCAGGTAAGCCGTGAGCGCGGCGAGCAGTACGGCGCCGATGCCGAGTCCGGTCAGCCATTTCTGACTCGTGGTGAATCCCTTGCCGCCGCCGGGCGGTTGATCGCCCGCGGCGCCCCGGCTCAGCACGGTGGCCGGAGCCGCGATCGTGCCCGCGCGATTCGCCGCGCCCACCGCGCCCGCCGCGGGCGTCGAGTAGCGCACCGTCGCCCCGTCGAAGTCGGATGGTGTGGAGGGGATCACGGCGGTCGGGCCGGGCGGGAGCACCCGCGTGGCCCCGGTCAGAGGCGCGGCGGGGTGGGCGCCACTCGGCGGCGGTGGACGGCGGCCCCCGCGCACCGCGGCGACCGCGTCGGCGAACTCGCCGCCACTGGCGTAGCGGCGCGCCGGGTCCTTCTCCATCGTGATCTCGATCAGTTCGCGCACGTTGCCGGGCAGATCTGCCGGCATCGGGGGCGGCGTCTCGCGCACGTGCTTCATCGCGACGGTGAGTGCGCCGTCGCCGGTGAACGGCCGCTGTCCGGCCAGCACTTCGTAACCGACCACGGCGAGCGAATAGACGTCGCTGGCCGCGGTGGCGTCCTCGCCGACCGCCTGTTCCGGTGCGATGTACTGTGCGGTGCCCATCACCATGCCGGTCTTGGTCACCGGCGAGGCGTCCACCGCCTTGGCGATACCGAAGTCGGTGATCTTCGCCTGCCCGGTCGGAGTGACCAGGATGTTGCCCGGCTTCACGTCGCGGTGCACCACGCCCGCGCGGTGCGCCACCTCCAGTGCGCGCCCGGTCTGCTCGAGCAGGTCGAGACCCTGGGCGACCGACAGCCTCCCCAGGCGATTGAGCACCGTGTTCAGCGGCTCGCCCTGGACGAATTCCATGACCAGGTACGCGATCTCGCTGCCCTGCGGGTCGATCGTCTCGCCGTAGTCGTAGATGCCCGCGATACCGGGGTGATTCAGCTGGGCGGTGGTCTTCGCCTCGGTGCGGAATCGGTGCCGGAACGTCGGGTCGGCCGAGAACTCCGATTTCAACACCTTGACCGCGACCCTGCGGTCCAACCTGGTGTCCAGCGCTTCCCAGACCTGGCCCATGCCGCCGGTCGCGATCAGTCGCTGCAGCCGGTACCGGTCGGCGATCATCGCACCGTTGTTCAGCATCGAGGTCCCCGTACCTTCACTCGCACATCCATATCGTTCAGCCCCCTCGAAGACCGGCGTCGAGAACCGCGCGAGCCACCGGCGCGGCGACCGAACCACCGGTCGCGGCAAGCGCCCGGTCCCCACCGTTCTCCACGATCACCGCGATGGCGATCTTCGGGTTCTGCGCGGGGGCGAACGCGATGTACCAAGCATGCGGCGGCGTGTTGCGCGGGTTGCTCCCGTGCTCCGCGGTGCCGGTCTTGGACGCGATCTGATAAGGGGTCTGGTTACCTCCAGAGGTGTTGCCCTCCGACGCGATCATCAGGTTGGTCAGGGTCGACGCTACATCGGCGCTGACGGCTTGGCCGACCGAGACCGGCTTGGTCTTCGACAGCTCGCTGAGATCCGGGCCCTGCAACTGATCCACCAGGTAGGGCTCCATCCGGACGCCGCCGTTGGCGATGGTCGCCGCGACGACCGCGTTCTGCAGCGGGGTCAACGCCACGTCGCGCTGCCCGATGCTGCTCTGGGCCAGAGCGGCGTCGTCGGAAATGGTGCCGACGGTGCTCTCCGCCACCGGCATCGGGATTCCGCGGTGCGGGCCGACGCCGAACGCGGCCGCCTCGTCTTTGAGGTTCGCGGAGCCCACCTTGACGCCGAGTTCGGCGAACGCGGTGTTGCACGAGCGCCGGAACGCCTCGAACAGTGACGCGGTCGGGTTGGGACCGCAGGTGGAGCCGTTGTAGTTCTCCAGCGTGGTGCTGGTGCCGGGCAGCGTGATGTTCGGCGCGGCGGTGAACTGGTCGTCGGGAGTCGCGACGCCGTTGGACAGCGCGGCGGCGGTGACCACGACCTTGAAGGTGGACCCGGGCGGATAGGTCTGCGAGATGGCGCGATTCAACATGGGGTGCTTCGGATCCGCGCTCAGGGTTTCCCACGCCTGGGTGCCGCGCGCGCCGTCGTGCCCGGACAGCAGGTTCGGGTCGTAGCTGGGCGTGGAGACCATGGTGAGGATCTTGCCGGTGCTCGGCTCGATCGCCACCACCGAACCGGTGTAGCCCTTGCTGGTCATCTGGTCGTAGGCCACCTGCTGCATCAATGGATTGAGCGTGGTGAGCACGTTGCCGCCGCGCGGGTCCCGGCCGGAGATCAGGTCGACCAGGCGGCTGCCGAACAGCTGACTGTCGGAGCCGTTGAGCACCGAGTCCTCGGCCCGTTCCAGTCCGGTGCTGCCGTACTGCATCGAGTAGAAACCGGTCGCGGGCGCGTACGCCTGCGGCTCGCTCGGGTACGTGCGCAGGTACTTGTAGCGGTCGTCGGTCGCGACCGAACTGGCCAGCACGGTGCCGCCGGCCGAGATCTGCCCGCGCTGACGGGCGTACTCGTCGAGCAGAACCCGGGAATTGCGCGGATCGGAGCGCAGATCGTCGGCTTTGATCACCTGGACGTAGGTGGCGTTCGCCAGCAGCGCGACGACCATCACCATCACCGCGATCGCGACTCGGCGTAGTGGAGTGTTCATGTCAGCGGCCCCGCCTCCGGTCGTCCGCCATCGCGCCGCAGCAGTTCGGTCTGCACGTCGGCGATCGGCGCCGGTTCCTTCTTGCGCACCGGGGCGGGTGCGCGGGCGGCGTCGGAGATCTTGATCAGCAACGCCAGCAATGCGTAGTTGGCCAGCAGCGAAGATCCGCCATAGGACATGAACGGGGTGGTGAGACCGGTCAGCGGAATCAGCTTGGTCACACCTCCGACCACGACGAACAGCTGGATCGCGATGGTGAACGACAGACCGGCCGCGAGCAGCTTGCCGAAGCTGTCGCGCACCGCGAGGGCGGTGCGCAGCCCGCGCACCACGAATACCAGGAACAGCACCAGCACCGCGGCGAGCCCGATCAGCCCGAGTTCCTCGCCGATGGTGGTGATGATGAAGTCGGTCTTGGCGAACGGCACCTGGTTCGGCCTGCCGCTGCCGAGGCCGGTCCCGGCGAGACCGCCGGTGGCCAGGCCGAACAGCGACTGGGAGATCTGATAGCCGGTGTTGTTGTAGTCGTCGAACGGGTGCAGCCAGGTCTCCACCCGGACCCGCACGTGGCCGAACAGTTGGTAGGCGAAGACGAATCCGAGCGCGAGCAGTCCGCCGCCGATGACCAGCCAGCCGACCCGTTCGGTGGCGATGTAGAGCATTACGAGCACCGTGCTGAAGATCAGCAGCGAGGTGCCGAGATCCTTCTCGAACACCAGCACCCCGATGCAGACGACCCAGACGGCCAGGATCGGACCGAGGTCGCGGCCGCGCGGGAACTCCATGCCCAGCACGTGGCGCCCGGCGGCGGTGAAGATCTCGCGCTTGGCCACCAGCACCGAGGCGAAGAAGATGATCAGCAGGATCTTCGCGAACTCACCCGGCTGGACACTGAACCCGGGCAGGCGGATCCAGATCTTCGCGCCGTTGGTCTCGGAGAACGCGCTGGGCAGCAGGGCCGGAATGGCGAGCGCGACAAGACCGATGAGGCCGAGGGTGTAGCTGTAGCGGGCCAGGGTGCGGTAGTCGCGCAATGCGATCAGCAGTGTGATGAACACGAGCGTGCCCAGCGCGGTCCACAGGATCTGCTGATTGGCGTCGGGGGACGGGGTCGCCCACGAGTTGTAGGCGGCGGTCTGCTGATCGGCCAGATCCAGCCGGTGGATCAGCACGAGACCGAGTCCGTTGAGCAACGCCACGATCGGCAACAGCAGCGGGTCGGCGAAGGGAGCGAACCGTCGCACGGCAAGGTGCGCCACCGCGAACAACGCCAGGTAGGCCAAGCCGTATTTGGCGATATCCAAGGTGATCGACTGTTCCTGGCTGGCTTCGACCAGGAACAGGGACACGGTGGTGATCACCGCCGCCGCCGCGAGCAGCAGAAGTTCGACGTTGCGTCTCGTGCTCGGTGGTGGCGCGGGAGCGAAGCCGCCCGGGGGACTGGGAAAAGCCCCAGCCGACGGCGGTGCCGGCGCGGACATCAGTCCGTCACCCGGCAGTTCTCCCCCGCGGTCTGGGGGGCGGGCGACGTGGTCGACGGCGGGGCCGGAGCCTCCGACTTCGTCGGCGTCTTGATGTCGGTGCCCCTGGCGTCGCCCTGTTCCGGCGCGGGTGCGGGCGCGGCGGGGGCCGGAGCGGGCTGAGCGCCGTTGGGCGCGGGCGGCGCGGCCTCGGCCGGTGACGGGACGACCCCCGGCTGCGGCGCGGATTCCTTGACCGGGCACGGCGGCAGCAGTTCGCGCTGGGACAGGTAGGTCATCGAGTCCCTGGCCTTGTCCAGGGACCCGGGCGGCAAGCCTTTGCCCACTTGGTCGCGGCCGGTCTGCTTCAGATCGGTGACCTTGAGCGGCTTGCACGCGGAGGGTGGATCATCGCCGGGTTCGGTCAGGGT
>NZ_BAFR01000220.1 GCF_000308435.1 Nocardia araoensis NBRC 100135
GAAACGCACCCCGGCGGCCTCCGCGGCCGACTCCAACTGGGTGCCTGCCGGGCCGAGCAGGGCCAGGCGCGGGTCGTACTCCACCATCGCGGCCAGCACCGCGTCGGCCAGCTTCCGATCGCGCGCGGCCGAGTGATAGAGGGCTCCATGCGGTTTCACGTAGCGCACCCGGTCCCCGGCGGCCTTCGCGAAAGCGTCGAGGCCGCCGATCTGATACAGCACCTCGTCGCGCAGCTCACCGGGCGCGACGGCGATCGCACGCCGACCGAAACCGGCCAGATCGCGATAACCGACGTGGGCGCCGATCCGCACGCCTTTCCGCACCGCGAGCGCGCAGGTCCTGCGCATGATCGCGGGGTCGCCCGCGTGGAACCCGCAGGCGATGTTCGCGCTGGTGACGATGTCGAGCATGGCGGCGTCGTCACCCATCGTCCACGGCCCGAAGCCCTCGCCGAGATCACTGTTCAGATCCAGCGCCATGTGCGTCCTCCCAGCGGTGTGTGACCGGCAGCCTTTCGATTCTCGTGCTCGAGCGTTCTCGCGGGCAAGACGGCCGGTCCGCGCGACCTGGGTCACAGCGAACGAATACGGGGCCTCGCGCCAAGTACGCTCATTCCAATCATGGCCACGTATTTCGATCCGAAGTCCTGGTCGCCGCTGCGGGCCGTCGATCTCGGAAAGCGCCTGTTCGATCAATCCTGGCTGGAGCAGTGGATCACACTCAGCACGGCCTGGATGGATCCGGTCGCCGACCTCGGCGCGGGCACCGTCACGGCGCTGCTGCCGGACGTGCTGATGACCATGCTCAGCGAGGGCATCCTGAGCCGATTCGGCGGGCAGGAGGTCAGCGCGACCCTGCTCGGTCACGACCTGCACGCCACCTTGCAGGTGCTGAAGGTGCGCCGTCGCGGTGCGCACTTCCAGACCAAGACCGTGCTGTCCCGGCTGCGCTGGGACGATCACCCGATCGAGTCCGTGACGGTGATCGCGCACGGTGTCCGTCTGATTCCGGGCGTGCCGACCAAGGTGCGCACCGCCCGGCTCGATCTCATCGGCACCGTCACCACGGCGGCGCTGATCGGATGGCTGAACACCCAGCCGCTGGACTGGGACCTGGACGTGCATCCGAGCGGACTGATCCGGGCCAGGCACCGCAGGCGACTGGTCACCGCCCTGGTGGACGCGACGGTGACGAACAACCGGCTGGACATCGCGGTACGCCGCGTCACCTGGCTCGGCGTCCGTATTCCGCGACGCATGATCGACGTCCCCGCTCTGCCGCTCGAGCACCTACCCGAGAACGCGCGGATCGTGCGCGCCGAACGGGAGAGCGACCTGATCCGCTTCCGCGTCGAACTGCCGGAGATCGCCGGATCCTTCGACCTCGCCCAGATGCGCTCCGCGATCCTGGCCGGCACCACCCTGATCGTCTTCTGACCTGCTCAGCCCTGCGTCTTCCACCACTCGAGCAGCGCGGCCTCGGCTTCGTCGCGACTGAGCGGGCCGTGGTCCAAGCGCAGTTCCTTGAGATGGCGCCAAGCGCGCCCGACCTCGGGTCCCGGAGGCAGGCCGAGCAGCTCCATGATCGCGTTGCCGTCCAGGTCCGGGCGGACCTTGGCCAGGTCCTCCTGCTCGCGCAACCGCTCGATCCGCGCCTCGAGTTCGTCGTAGGTGGCGCGCAGCGCGGCGGCCCTGCGCTTGTTGCGGGTGGTGCAGTCGGCGCGGACCAGTTTGTGCAGGCGGGGGAGCAGTTCGGCGGCGTCGGTGACGTAGCGGCGGACCGCGGAGTCGGTCCACTGGCCCTTGCCGTAACCGTGGAAGCGCAGGTGCAGGAACACCAGCCGGGCGACGTCCTCGGTGAACTGCTTCGGGTACTTCAGCGCACGCATCCGCTTGCGCACCATCTTGGCGCCGACCACCTCGTGGTGATGGAAGCTGACGCCGCCGCCGGGCTCGTTGCGCTTGGTGTCGGGCTTGCCGATGTCGTGCAGTAGCGCGGCCCAGCGCAGCACCAGGTCGGGGCCGCCCTCCTCCTGGTCGATGGCCTGCTCCAGCACGGTGAGGGAATGCCAGTAGACGTCCTTGTGCTGGTGGTGTTCGTCGATCTCCAGCTTCATCGCGGGCACCTCGGGCAGCACCCGCTGCGCCAGCCCGGTCTCGCACATGACATTGATGCCGTCGATCGGGTGTGCGCCGGCGATCAGCTTGTCCAGCTCGACCCGCACCCGCTCGGCGGTGATGCGGTCGATCTGGTCGGCCATCGCGGTGATCGCGGCCCGCACCCGGGGATGCAGCTCGAACCCCAGCTGAGAGACGAACCGCGCGGCGCGCAGCATCCGCAACGGATCGTCGTTGAACGAATCCTCCGGCGCGGCGGGCGTATCCAGCACGCCGTCGAGCAGGGCGGTCATGCCGTCGAGCGGGTCGACGAACTCCAGCGCGCCGTCCGCGCCGATCTTCACGGCCATCGCGTTCACCGTGAAGTCGCGGCGGACCAGGTCTTCCTCGAGCGAGTCGCCGAAGGTCACCTGCGGGTTGCGGGACACCCGGTCGTAGCTGTCGGCGCGGAACGTGGTGATCTCCAGCTGCTGCCGATCCTTGGCCGCGCTGACCGTGCCGAACGCCAGACCGCCGGTGTCCCACAGATGGTCCGCCCACCCGCGCAAGATGTCCTGCACCGCGTCCGGCCGCGCGTCGGTGGTGAAGTCCAGGTCGGTCCCCAGGCGCCCGAGCACCGCGTCCCGCACGCTTCCACCCACCAGGTACAACTCGTGCCCCCGCACCGCGAACATCTCACCCAGCGGCGTCAGCACATCCGACAACCCCCCGAGCGTCACCGCGGCCGCGGCCAGCAATCGGGTACGTCTATCCAGCACAGCGTCCTGGGACTTCGGCGCAACCACGAATGAGCAGCTTACCGAGCCACGCCACCGGTTATCGCCACCCAGGCTTCGGCAGCAACCGGATATATAAGGACACCGACATCAGCCCAGCCAGCGGCATCCGCGCACCCCACGACATCCGCACGAAACCACCACCACTCTCGAGCCGCCCGCCGCGCGTGTCCTAGTGCAACCCACTCACCGCCTCCGAGCCGTAGCGCGTGCCGCACCCGCCGACCGATCCGACAGCTGAGCCACCCCAGCGCCGAGCCCACCTACGCGCCCAGCGCACCACAACCACGACTTTCGAGCGAAGCGAGACCGAGCCTGTTCCGTTCGCGGCCCGGCTCGCGTCCGAGTGGCCGCCGCGTCCGCGACGAAGGAGCAAGCGGCGGTCGCTCGGACGCGAGCCATAAGGGGGCCGCGAACACGCCGCGACGCAGTCGCGGCAAATTCAACACAGTAGGATTGCCAGGTGTCTCCGGCCGATCGTGCGAACAGTCGACGCCGCCAGCCTCGGCGCCGCGGTTCGGCCGCCAATGCCGCCAAGCCGCGGATGCGCACGGTGCGGGAGACTTCGGCGGGTGGGCTGGTCGTAGACGGCTTGGACGGTCCTCGGGAAGCACGAAGCGCTGCACTCATCGGACGCACCGATCGCCGCGGGCGGCTACTGTGGTCGCTGCCGAAGGGACATATCGAAGAAGGTGAGACCGCCGAGCAGACCGCGATCCGCGAGGTCGCCGAGGAGACCGGCATCAACGGTGTCGTGGTCGCCGAACTCGGCAGCATCGATTACTGGTTCGTGACCGATGGTCGGCGGGTACACAAAACGGTGCATCATTATCTGCTGCGTTCGGTCGGTGGCGAACTGTCCGACGCCGACGTGGAAGTGACCCAGGTCGCCTGGGTTCCGTTGAGTGAACTCGATTCTCGGTTGGCCTACGCCGATGAGCGGCGGCTGGCGGAGATGGCGAACAAGCTGATCGACCGGATGGAGACCGGCAAGCGATGACGCGTGGACTGTTCCGGATCTTCGTGGCGGTCCTGACCATCCTCGGCCCGGTGACGGCGCTGCCGCTGCTCGATTCCGCGGCGGCGGGAGCGCAACCGACCGGGTCCGGAACCTCGACCAATCCCAAATTCCTGAAGCTCTCCCTCGATTCGGTGACGCCGACCACCGTGACCACCGGCAGCGATTCGGTGCTCACGGTCGCGGGCACCGTCACCAATATCGGCGACCGCGTCGTGGACGACGTGAGCATCCGCGTCCAGCGGGCGGCGGCGATCACCGCGCCGGTCGGGTTGCGCGCCACTTTGCGTCTCGACGAGGTCAATTACGACGTGAACGGCGACTTCGAGGATGTCGCGCAGCGGCTGAACCCGGGGCAGCGCAAACAGTTCACGCTGAGCATCCCGTTGCGTTCCGAGACCGGCGCCACATCGCTGCGGATCACGGAGCCGGGCGTCTACCCGCTGCTGCTGAACGTCAACGGCGAACCGGCCTACGGCACGCAGGCCAGGCTCGACGACGCGCGATTCCTGCTCCCGGTGCTCGGCGTGCCGCCCGTCGCGGGCGACGCGGCGCCACCGGTATCCGCGCCAACCGACGCTCCGGTGGCGACCACGCTGCTCTGGCCGCTGGCCGACCGGCCGCGGCAGGTCGGGGGTCGTCCGGGTAGCGTGGACGGCAAGGTCGAACTCACCGACGACGAACTGGCCGCCTCGCTCGGCAAGGGCGGCCGTCTCGATCAATTGCTGGCCGCGCTGGAGGGGACGTTGAACCCGAGCACGGGCCGCAACGCCGATCTGGCCTCGGCCGTGTGCCTCGCCGTCGACCCCGACCTGCTGCTCACGGTGCGCGCGATGACCAAGGGGTATCGCGTACTGGCCAGTCCCTCCGACCCCGATGGCGCCACCAGGGCGGGCGCGGGCGCCGAGCAGGCCCAGACCTGGCTGGAGCGGTTGCGCGCGCTGGCCGGGTCGATGTGCACCGTCGCGCTGCCGTTCGCGCAGGTGGATCTCACCGCCCTGGCCGCGGTCAACGATCCGGCGCTGTCCGCGCGCGCGATCAACGAACCGGCCGAGATCATCGATTCGATCCTGTCCACCCGGTCGGTACGCGGTGTCGGCCTGCCGGATTCCGGCAGCATCGACGAGGGTGCCGGCGCACTGTTGCGCAGTCACGGTTTCGGCACCGCCGTGCTCGCCGCGACGGCGGCCGTTCCGCAGGGCAGCGTGGATTGGGCGCAGTCGAGCAGTGAAACCGGCAGGTCCACAACCGGTACGAACGACGCTCCAGCCACCGCCGACCCGGCGATCCCGGATGTGGTCCGGCTCCCCGATATCACCGCGAGCCAGCCGGCCGCGCCGGCACCGGCACCGCAGGCCACGGGCACTCCGGCGCCCACCGCGAGTGCTGCGCCCGCGCCCGCCGCCGACCCCGCACTGCACGCGGTGACGTTCGACATCTGGTCCGCGACCGCGCTCGCGGCGGTGGGTTCCAATCCGCCGACCCCGCCGTTCACCCCGTCCCGGGTCCGCTACGACGTGACCAACGACTCGCGCGCTGCGCGCTTGCAGGACGCTCTCGGGGCGATTTCGTGGAAGGCGCTGCACCCGGAGGCGAACCCGTCCCGCTCGCTGTTGCTCGTCCCGCCGCAGCAATGGGGTGCGAACCGGGACGAGGCGTCCGCGTTGCTGCGCCAGGTCGACCAGCTGCTGCGCGGCAACCTCGCCACCGCGCGCCCATTCCACGATCTGGTGGCGCTGCCGCCGGACCCGCAGCCCTTCCAGCTGGACTATCTGCCGCAGGCGGCGCAGGACGCGGTGCCGGACCGATTCCTGCCGCCGGTACGCGAGCAGAGCCGCCGGATCACCGAGATGATGCGCGCGCTGGTGGACGTGCCGGAGGCCGAACCGACGCCGCACGACTTCCTGACGCCGCTGCGCGACGACCTGCTGCGCGTGCTCAGTCTCTCGGATCGGCGCGCGGGCGATGCCGCGCCGCCGGACACGTTCGCCCAGCGGCGGCTCGACCAGAACACCCGGACGATGGACAAGCTCTATCGCTCGGTGACCGTGCTACCGCCGGGCGGGGTATACACGCTCGCGTCCGAGCAGAGCCCCCTGTTGCTGGTCGCGCGCAACGATCTGCCGGTGGCCATCCGGGTCAGGTTCCGGATCGAGGCGCCGGCCGAGACGACGATCACCGATCCCGGCGAGCAGCAGCTTCCGGCCAACGGGTCGCGGTCCTTCCAGATCCCGACGGAGGTCAGCGACAGCCGGAACCTGGTCATTCCGATCTCGCTCACCACGCCGGAGGGCGTCGCGCTCGGCAATCCCACGCAGGTGTCGGTGCGTTCGAATGCCTATGGCAAGGCCTTGGCGATAATTACCGGATGCGCCGCACTCCTGCTGCTCCTGCTGGCCGGCCGCCGTTTGTGGCGCCGGTTCCGCGGGCAGCCCGATCCGGCCGACGAGGGTTTCGATCCGAGCACCAGACGCCGGGTCAACCGGTACCGGCGTGCGCGCATTCGCGTGCTGCGGGCGCAGGAGAAAGAGCAGGAGCAGCTCCAGGAGACGCGGTGACGGATCCCGCTCCGACGGCGCGGCGTAAACCGCTGCTACCTGCATCGATGTGGGGTACTGCGGTGTCATGTGGCACGGTGGAGGACAATCGCAGTGTTGCCGAGCCGGTCGGATCCGGACGGGGACCACTGACAGGATGTTCACCGAAAACGGCGAACCATTGCGGCGAGCCGCGGCTCTCCGCACCGATGGGGGTGCGGAATCCCGGCTGGTACAGGAGGCATGATGAGCGACGATGACATATCGGCTCATCGCCCTCGACCAAGCGACCGGCTCGACGGGCCACCGGTGCGCCGGGCGCCGGTCGCGCCGTGGGAACGCAGCCCCGCTCCAGCCGATGCCGAGCACCAGGGCCTGAACGGCGGTCCGTACGACGGCCAGGCGCCGAGGGTGCCGCAGATCAGTCGTCCTCCGGCAGCACCGCAGCCGCGGCCCGGTCAGCACATGGCCCCGCCGCCACCGCCCGCCGCCCAGCCGCGGCCACCCGTACCGCCACCGCCGCGACCCGGCCCCGTGCCGAACCAGCGGCCCTATCCCGGTCCTCCGGCGGCCGGCCCCGGCCAACCTCGCCCGATTCCGCCCGGTCCCG
>NZ_BAFR01000219.1 GCF_000308435.1 Nocardia araoensis NBRC 100135
GGACAATTGGCAGGTCCATTTCCGGGACACGATGCGCGGCGGCAAGTTCCTGAACAACTGGCGCATGGCGGAATTGCATGCCCAGGAAGCGCCCGATCGCGTTTGGGAACTGGAGACCTACGGAGCGCTGTTCGACCGGACGGCGGACGGCCGCATCAGCCAGCGTAATTTCGGCGGCCACACCTACCCGCGGCTCGCGCATGTCGGCGACCGGACCGGCCTGGAGATCATCCGCACCATGCAGCAGAAGATCGTCTCGCTGCAACAGGAGGATTTCGCCGAGACCGGTGACTACGAGAAGCGCATCAAAGTCTTCGCCGAATGCACCATCACCGAATTGCTCAAGGACGGTGACCGCATCTCCGGCGCGTTCGGCTACTGGCGCGAATCCGGCCGCTTCATCCTGTTCGAGACCCCCGCGGTGGTCCTGGCGACCGGCGGCATCGGCAAGTCCTACAAGGTGACCTCGAACTCCTGGGAGTACACCGGCGACGGGCACGCGCTGGCGCTGCGCGCGGGCGCGACGCTGATCAACATGGAGTTCCTGCAGTTCCACCCCACCGGCATGGTCTGGCCGCCCAGCGTGAAGGGCATCCTGGTCACCGAGGGCGTGCGCGGCGACGGCGGGGTGCTGAAGAACACCGAGGGCAAGCGGTTCATGTTCGACTACATTCCGCCGGTCTTCAAGGGGCAGTACGCCGAGACCGAGGAAGAGGCCGACCAGTGGCTGCGCGACAACGACTCCGCGCGCCGCACGCCGGACCTGCTGCCGCGCGACGAGGTCGCGCGCGCCATCAACGAGGAGGTCAAAGCCGGGCGCGGCACCGAGCACGGCGGCGTCTACCTCGACATCGCTTCCCGGATGCCCGCCGAGGAGATCGTGCGGCGGCTGCCTTCGATGCACCATCAGTTCAAAGAGCTGGCGGACGTGGACATCACCAAGGAGCCGATGGAGGTCGGGCCCACCTGTCACTATGTGATGGGCGGGGTCGAGGTCGATCCGGATACCGGTGCGGCCACGGTGCCCGGCCTGTTCGCCGCGGGCGAGTGTTCCGGCGGCATGCACGGATCCAACCGTCTCGGCGGCAATTCGCTGTCCGACCTGCTGGTATTCGGCCGCCGGGCCGGGCTCGGGGCCGCCGCTTACGTGGAACAGCTCGGCGAGCGGCCGTCGGTCGCGGAGGACGATGTCTCGAAGGCCGCGCAGGCCGCCGTGGCGCCGTTCGATCCACCCGCGGACGGCAAAGGGGAAAACCCCTACACCTTGCACACCGATTTGCAGCAGACGATGAACGATCTGGTCGGCATCATCCGCAAGGAACACGAAGTGCGCGAGGCGATCGACAAGCTCGCCGAGCTGCGTGCCCGGTTCCGCCAGGTGACGGTGGAGGGCCACCGCCAGTTCAACCCCGGCTGGCATCTCGCGCTCGACCTGCAGAACATGCTGCTGGTCAGCGAATGCGTGGCGCACGCGGCGCTGCTGCGGACCGAGAGCCGCGGCGGGCACACCCGGGACGACCACCCGTCGATGGACCCGGACTGGCGGAACAAACTGCTGGTCTGCGCGGTGGACCCGGGCACGGCTGGCGACCCGATCCCCGGCGTCACCGTGACACGCAAGGATCAGATTCCGATGCGGCCGGACCTGCTCGCCCTCTTCGATCTCGGCGAGCTCGAGAAGTACTACACCCCGGATGAACTCGCCGGGCACCCGGCCGCGGCCGGGCATTCGACGGAGCGAGAGGCGTAACGATGGGTTACGACGCCAAATTCCGCGTATGGCGCGGCGATCTCGACGGCGGAGAACTGCAGGATTTCACCGTGCTGGTGAACGAGGGCGAGGTCGTACTCGACATCATCCACCGGCTACAGGCCACCCAGGCGCCCGATCTGGCCGTGCGCTGGAACTGCAAGGCGGGCAAATGCGGTTCGTGCTCGGCCGAAGTGAACGGGCGGCCGCGGCTGCTGTGCATGACCCGGATGTCCACCTTCACCCAGGACGAAGTGATCACGGTGACGCCGATGCGCACGTTCCCCGTGATCAAGGACCTCGTGACGGACGTGTCGTTCAATTACGAAAAGGCGCGAGAAATACCCTCTTTCACGCCGCCCGCCGATCTCAAACCGGGCGAGTACCGGATGAAGCAGGTCGACGTGGAACGCTCACAGGAGTTCCGCAAGTGCATCGAGTGCTTCCTGTGCCAGAACACCTGTCACGTGGTGCGTGACCACGAGGAGAACAAGAAAGCGTTCGCCGGGCCGCGCTATTTGATGCGGATCAGCGAATTGGAGATGCATCCGCTGGACGTCGGCGACCGGACCGAGCTCGCCCAGGACGAGCACGGGCTCGGTCTGTGCAACATCACCAAATGCTGCACCGAGGTCTGCCCCGAACACATCAAGATCACCGACAACGCGTTGATCCCGATGAAGGAACGGGTGGCCGACCGCAAGTACGACCCGCTGGTCTGGTTGGGCAACAAGCTGTTCCGCCGCTAGGACGCCGGACAACCGGCCGGGGCGATCCCCGGCCGGTCGGCGCACCCTTACAGTATGGCCACGACACCGAGGGCCACGATCCACACCAGCAGGCCGACGAGCAGCGCCGACAGCAGTGAGCTGGTGAGGACGAAGACCCCGACCGCCGACACCGCGAACAACAGCGCGACGATCAGCCATTCCACCCAGTCGCCCGGCCGTAATTTCCGGTACCGGGAATGGGAGCTCTTGAGCCCTCGGTCCACAGGTAATGGGCTACCCGTTCGCGGCCTCGGCAAACGTCTTTTCGTTGCCGAATATGTGTCATTCCGTGATCTTCGAAAGCGGCCGTGCCCTATCGTGGCCGGTCGAACTCACCGTCCTGCACGCCGGCGGTGAAGGCGGCCCACTCGGCCGGCGTGAAGATCAGCACCGGCCCCTCGGGGTCGTTCCCGTTGCGCATTCCCACGTGTCCGTCGGCGAGCAGCGCCACTTCGACACTGTCGTTGCCCGAACCCTCCCCGGCTTTTCGCCACGTGGCGCCGGTCAGGTCGATGTTCGCGTTGCCTTGAATGCTCACGAAACGAACTCCTTCGCTATCTGCCGTGGGAGACGTGTGCACGGACCGAGAAACCCAGCACCACCGCTGGACGCACGCACGCGCGCCCGATAGTACCGCCGCCGACCGAGGCTGTCGGGCGAACAACCGACGAAAACCGGACGGGCACGCGATCCGAGCGATGCGGATCAGCGGCGGCGCGGCGCGGGTTCCGCCCACGCGCGGATGGCCGCGACCACCACCCGGCCCGATGGGCGAAACCTATTGCGCGGCGGGACTACCCAGGAGCGGATACCGCCGACCGCCGCCGTCGGGGACGGCAAAGCGATCGTCGACCCGGCGCGAGCGACGGAAACGTTGAGCCGGAACAGCTGTGCGAACAGGCGCGTGTCGTTCTCCGGCAGATCCGGCGCGATCAGGAAGGTCCAACGGTTCGAGCGCGGATGAGCCAGGATCGGGCCGAGCCGGACGTTCTTGCTCTGCAGGTGCGCTTTGACCGCCTGTCCCAGGCTGCTCGGCATGGTCAAGCCCCACACCGACCCGGCGCGCATCACGATCCGCCCGAGTTCGGGCGGATCCACAACGGCGGGCAGATCACATTCCCGCCGATAGAACTGGCATCTGGACCATGGTGTATCCCCAAGTGGCCTCTGCTCCACTGACAACCCCCTGCAGTTGTGTGGTTCGACGATGAGGTGCGCGCCATACCTCGGTGATACGACTGCCGCCGCCGCTCGGGTCTCGATGCGACGATGGCCGAGTATGGCGCGGCTACTTCTAGTTTTGCTTTGTTCCGGACGGAACCGACTGATAAAGAGTGGGCAAAACTGCGGAAAAATGAGCGCGCACGGGGCCGATGTGCAAGCTGTGACTCAGTGCCAGGTGTGGTCGGTCAGCTGGGTGCGGGGGCCGAACTTCGGCTTGTGAAAGTATCCACTGATCTCGAGCAGACGGATCGCGCGGTAACGGTGTGGCCGCAGCGGCTCCAGATATTCGACCATCGCATCGTCATCGATGGGACGGCCGAGCAAGGTCCAGCCGACCGCGGCGGCCAGGTGGTAATCGCCGACCGACAAGGCGTCCGCGTCGCCGAAAACTCGCTGTGCGATCTCCGCGGCGGTCCACACCCCGATACCGGGGACACTGCGCAGCATTCGTGCCGCCTCGACCGGATCGACCCGTGCCGCGCGCTCCAGCGATTCGGCGATTCGGGCCGCACGCACGATGGTCTGCGCGCGTTGCGGTCCGACGTTGGCCCGGTGGTAGGCCCAGGAGGGAATCCGCCGCCAGGTGTCCGCGTCCGGCGGCAGCCGCATTCCCTCCGGCGCGGGGCCCGGCGCCGGTGCACCATACTGCCGCACCAGTTTCCGCCACGAGGCCCGTGCGGAGACGGTGTGCACCTTCTGTTCCAGCACCGACGGCACCAGGGCTTCGAACACCAGACCCGTACGCAGCATGCGCAGCCCGGGAAAGCGGCGGTGGGCATCGACGAGCTTCGGATGATCCGGGAGGAACGCCGAGACGTCCTCGTCCAGGCAGAGCATGTGCTCGAGACCGGCGAGGAATTCCGCCGCGCCCGGCCCCCAGGCGCAGGCCCGCACGGCGAACGGACCGGACTGGGCCAGGCGATAGGTGACCGGCCCGGTCGGCATACGGGAGGCGTGCCAGTGCGCGCCGTCGCCGGTCACCCGGTGGCAGGGATCGCCGGTGCCGCGACCGAGGGGAGCCAGCGTGCACGCCAGATCGATCGGCCGATCCGCGGTCACGGTCCGGCTGGCTTCCGGCTCCACCGTCATGCTCCGCACCGGAGACATTCTGCCCCGTGCGGCGCGCGGCGCCCCGCCCACCTCCACCCGGAGACGCGGATTATTATCTGAGCCACACCATAAGACTTTTCATGCCCATCGCACATTATGGTTTAGCAATCCGATGTAACGGCACGAGATTCACGGCGATAACGTTTTCGTTCGGCAAATAGCTGGCTGTAGCAATGATGGAGGTTCTCTGATGATCACGAATCTGCTCAACTGGTTGCTCAACGCCTGGGGCGGAGTTTCCGCGGGCAGCTCGGGCTACCAGATTCCGCCGGGCACCCTGCCGTTCGGCAGCTGAACCACGCGGCGCCCGCCCGGCCGGCTGGCGGGCGCTGGAAAACGTCACTCGCCCAATAGGAATTGCGCGATATGCCGCGCCCGCCGCCCGGAGAGGGCCGCGGCCTGAGTGCGGCAGGAGAAGCCGTCGGCGAGGAAGATCGCATCCTCGCCCGCGGCGCGCAGTGCGGGAAGTACACCGTTCTCGGCCACTGCGACCGAAATGTCGTAATGGCCCGACTGCATTCCGAAATTTCCCGCCAGACCGCAGCAACCGGTGATTTCCGTCACCGTCACGCCCATGCTGGCCAATAAACGGCGATCAGCATCGAATCCGAGAACGGCGTGCTGGTGACAATGCGGCTGGACCACCACCGACCGACCGGTTCGCTGCGGCGGCCGCCAGGTCGGCTGTTCGGCGAGGAACTCGGCGAAGGTACGCACGGCGGCGGCGGTCCTGGCCGATCTGGGATCGTCCGGCAACAGTTCCGTCAGGTCCGCGCGCAGGACCGCGGTGCAGGACGGTTCCAGTCCCACCACCACGCCGCCCGCGTCGACGTGCTCCTGCAGCGCGGTCAAGGTGGCCCGCAACCGCGTGCGGGCGCCGTCGAGTTGCCCGGTGCTGATCCAGGTGAGACCACAGCAGACGCGTTGCTCCGGGATCCGGACGCGGTAGCCCAATGCGGCAAGCAGCCGTGCCGCGGCCAAGGCGATCTCCGGGTCGAACGCGTCGGTGAAGGTATCGATCCACAGCATCACCTCGCCGGAACCACCGGTGACCGCCCGCTCCTCGGGTGCGTAGACGGACTCCGCCAGTCGGGCGCCTTGATCCAGATCGCGCCAGATGCGGCGGAAGGTGCGCGGGGCCAGGCGCGGCACGTCGCGGCGCGGATCGATGCCCGCCGCCCGCAGCCCGGCTCGACGCAGCGCGGTCCGGCCCGCGAGCGCGTTGACCACCCGCGGCATGCGACTCGCCGCGGATAGCCAGCGAGGCAACCAGCCCAGCGAGTAGTGGTCGATCGGCCGCGGCCGGTGGCGGTAGCGGCGATACAGCGTCTCCGACTTGTAGGTGGCCATGTCCACACCCGCCGGGCAGTCCGACCGGCACGCCCGGCAGGACAGGCACAGATCGAGCGACTCGGCGACGGCCTCCGACGACCAGGGCAGCGCGCCGCGCACCACCTCCTGCAGCACCCTCGCCCGTCCGCGCGTGCTGTCCTTCTCGTCTCGGGTGGCCTGGTAGGACGGGCACATGAAACCGCCGTCGGCGCGGCATTTGCCGACGCCGACGCAGCGATGGACCGCGACGCCCATATCGCCGTCGTCTTCTTCCAGCGCATAGCCCTTCGCCGCGCCGACGCCGCCGAGTCCGGCCAGCCGCAGGTCGGCGTCGATCGGACGCGGCGCGACGAGCACGCCCGGGTTCAAGATGTCACCGGGGTCGAACAAGGCTTTGTACCCGGCGAAGACGTCGAGCACCGCGGGGGAGTACATCGCCGAGAGCAATTCGGAGCGAGCCCGCCCGTCGCCGTGCTCGCCGGACAGCGAACCCCCGTGCCGCACGACCAGTTCCGCCGCGTCGAACAGGAAGGCGCGGAAGCGCTGCGGCGCGTCGGCGATCGGAAGATCGAGCCGGACGTGGATACAGCCGTCGCCGATATGCCCGTACAGCAGCCCGTCGACGCCGTGCTCGCGCGTCAAGGCGGCGAAATCGCGCAGGTAGGCGCCGAGCCGCGCGGGTGGGACGGCCGCGTCCTCCCACCCCGGCCAGGCCGGCTGTCCGTCGGGCGTGCGGCCCGCCAATCCGGCGCCGTCGGCCCGGATCCGCCACAGCGCCGCGGCGGTCCCCGGATCGGTCACGATCCTGCTGTCCATCGCGCCCGCCGTTCGGCACAGCCGCTGTGCGACGGCCAGCGCGTCGGCCTGGGTCGCGCCCGCGGTCTCCACGAACAGCCAACCGCCGCCGCGCGGCAGGTCGGGGACCGTTCCCCGGTGCGCACGGACCACGTCGACCAGCCGCGCGTCGATGCCCTCCACCGCGATCGGCGCGCAGGCCAGCACGGCGGCGACGTCGTCGGCCGCGGTGGCGATGTCCGGGTAGCCGAGCACGGTGAGCACGGTGGCCGCGGGCAGCTCGACCAGTTCGACGGTCGCGTCCAGCAGCAAGCCGCAGGTGCCCTCGCTACCGACGAACGCCTTCGCCGCCGACGGGCCGCGCTCGGGCAGCAGATGTTCCAGACCGTATCCGGATGCCTGGCGGTCGAAGCGACCGAGATCGGTGCGCAGCACCGCGAGATTCGTCCGACTGAATTCCGCGAGGCCCGGCACCGCGGACAGGTCGGCGGCCAAAGTCCTCTCGGTCCCGGTGCCGTCCAGAATGCGCAGTTCGCGCACCGTGTCGGAGGTGCGGCCCCACGCGACCGCGCGCGGTCCGCACGCGTTGTTGCCGATCATGCCGCCGAGCGTGCAGCGATTCTGCGTCGAAGGGTCCGGGCCGAAGCGCAGGCCGTGCGGACGGGCCGCGCGCTGCAACTCCGACAGCACCACGCCCGGCTGCACGGTGGCCACGCGCGCGTCCGCATCGATCGCCACGATCCGGTTCATATGCCTGCTGAAGTCGAGCACCAGCCCAGGACCGATCGCGTTGCCCGCCACCGATGTTCCCGCGCCGCGCGCGGTCACCGGCAGACCCTCGGCTCGGGCGAATTCCAAGGTGACCGCGACGTCCGCGTCGGTCCGGGGAAAGACGACCGCTGCCGGGAGAACTCGATAGTTCGACGCGTCCGAGGAGTACTCCGCCCGCCGCCGCTCGGAGGTGTCGACCTCACCCGCGATCCCGCCGTGCAGTGCCGCCATAGGTATTCATTTTTCCAGCGCCTGCGGCGCTGGGTGTTCGCGGCCCTCTTGTGGCTCATCCCAGCCGGAGTGCGTCAGGGGTTTGGGTTGCCGCCGGTTTCGCCGTGAGCGGAAACGCCGCCGGGCCGGAATCGACTTGAACTCAACCATTGTTGAGGTCTTAATGTCGGTGGCCAGGTCTTGGATGGGTGGGGAGCGAGAGGGAGAACAACGTGAGCATCGAATCCGTGGCGTGGAGCCAGATGTACCGGCGGGCGAACGCGCCGCAGGAACAGCGGCCGTTCCGCCTCGCCACCGCCGGGCGCATCATCCGGTTCGCCGCGCCGCACCGGCGGCGGATCGCCGCGTTCTTGCTGTTCAGCGTGGTGTCCGCGGTCCTCGCCGTGGCGACTCCGGTGCTGGCGGGCCGGGTGGTCGACGACATCGTCGGCGGCGCGGCGCCACGGGTGGTGGTCGTCCTCGCGGCGGTGATCGGCGTGCTCGCGGTGTTCGACGCGGGACTCGGGGTGGCGATCCGGTGGATGTCGGCGCGGATCGGCGAGGGGCTCATTCTCGATCTGCGCACCGCCGTGTTCGACCACGTGCAGAAGATGCCCGTCGCCTTCTTCACAAGGACCAGGACCGGCGCGCTGGTCAGCCGCTTGAACAACGACGTCATCGGCGCCCAGCGCGCGTTCAGCGACACCTTGTCCGGCGTGGTGGCCAATCTGGTGACCCTCGTGCTCACCCTCGGCGTGATGATCAGCATTTCCTGGCAGATCACATTGCTCGCGCTGGTGTTGCTTCCGGTGTTCGTGATCCCGGCGCGCCGGATGGGCAACCGGCTGGCGGACTTGCAGCGGGAGGCGGCCCGGCTGAACGCGGCGATGAGCACCCAGATGACCGAGCGCTTCTCCGCGCCGGGCGCGACGCTGGTCAAACTCTTCGGCCGTCCGGAGCAGGAGTCCGACGAGTTCGCGCTGCGGGCCCGCCGGGTGCGGAATATCGGCGTGCGCACCGCGATGCTGCAGACGGTCTTCGTCACCTCGCTCACGCTGGTGTCCGCGCTGGCGATCGCCTTGGTGTACGGGCTCGGCGGCTGGTACGCCCTGCGGGGGCAACTGGAGGCGGGCGCGGTCGTGTCGCTGTCGCTGCTGCTGACCAGGCTCTACACGCCGCTCACCGCGCTGGCCAGCGCCCGGATGGAGATCATGGCCGCGCTGGTGAGCTTCGAGCGCGTCTTCGAAGTGCTGGATCTGAAGCCGCTGATCGAGGACGCGCCGGATGCGAAACCGGTTCCCTCGGGTCCGGTCGCGGTGGAGTTGGACGCGGTGAGCTTCGGTTATCCGTCGGCCGACAAGGTTTCGCTCGCCTCGCTGGAGGACGTGGCGAATCTGGACACCCGCGGCGGGGTGGAGGTGCTGCACGACGTGTCGCTGCGCGCCGAGCCCGGTCAGCTGATCGCGCTGGTCGGCTCGTCGGGCGCGGGTAAGTCGACCATCGCGCAGCTGGTCTCCCGTCTCTACGACGTCGACGCGGGCGCGGTGCGGTTGAACGGCGTGGACGTGCGCGAGCTGACCACCGGATCGATCCGCGACACGGTCGGGCTGGTCACCCAGGACGGGCACCTGTTCCACGACACCATCAGGGCCAATCTGCTGCTCGCGCGGCCGGAGGCCACCGAGGACGAACTCTGGGACGCGCTCCAGCGCGCCCGGCTGCGCGACCTGGTCGCGTCGCTGCCGGACGGGTTGGAGACCGTGGTCGGCGAGCGCGGCTACCGGCTCTCCGGTGGTGAGCGCCAGCGCCTGACCATCGCGCGCCTGCTGCTCAAGCAACCGCGTGTGGTGATCCTGGACGAGGCGACCGCGTCGCTCGACTCGACCTCGGAAGCCGCCGTGCAGGAGGCGCTGTCCGAAGCGCTGGAGGGCAGGACGGCGCTGGTGATCGCGCACCGGCTGTCCACCATCCGCGCCGCCGACCAGATCCTAGTGCTGGAGGAGGGCCGGATCGTGGAGCGCGGCACGCACCCGCAGCTGCTGAACGCCGACGGTCGCTACGCGGAGCTGTACCGCACCCAGTTCGCCGAGGAACCTGTCACGGCCGCGGCCTGAGCCGTCGTCCGGCTAGCTCGCCGTCCGGTCCGCGGTACAGGTGGTGTCGGCGTCCGGCATGGTTCCCGCGCCGAAGTAGGTGTTGATCGCGTTGTTCACGCAACCGCTCAGCTCCGGCCGGAATGTCATGTGGATGCGCACGTCTTGCAAGGTGACCATTCGCGACTGCGACAGATACTGGTGCAGCCGGAGGCCGTGCGCATAGGGAGTGCGCGGATCGCCCGTCGCCTGCACGATGAGCACGGGCACCGCGTTGCGCACCACGGTCGGCGGTTCGACCGGACGAGGCCAGAAGGCGCACGGTTGGATATTGCCCGCCAGCGCGCCGAACACCGGTTGCGTGGCGCGGTTCTCCTCGATGTTGCGCCAGTACCAGAGCGGATCGATGGGCGCGCTGACATCGCCGCAGGCGATCTCCGCGAGGACGGAGTTCTCGTTGTCCCGCAGCGCCGCCACGATGGCGCGCAGCCGCGGCGTGCGCGAGGTCGTGGGCGGACCGCCCGCGGCGTCGGCGATCTCGCGCACTGTCGCGGCCAACGGTTCGTTCAGCCGGAAGTTCCACAACAAGCTGTGCAGGATGAACGGCAACCAGTGGTCGTCGATCGCGAAGCCGTCGATGACGATCGGCTGACGGTGGGCGATCCGGACCAGCTCCTCGATCTTCGCGCGCACCAGTTGCGGCGTCGCGCCGAGCCGGAACTCGTCGTCACGCGCGGCAGCCCACACTGCCCAGTCGTCCAAAGCGATCTCGTCCGCCGGACCCCAATCCTGTACCAGGCCCGTCCAGTACCGGTCCGGGTCGATCGCGCTGTCCAGCACGACCCGATCGCTGCGCTCGGGGAACATCTGGGTGAACACCGCGCCGAGGTACGTGCCGTAGGAGAGGCCGTAGAAATTGACCTTCTCCTCGCCCAGGACGGCTCGGACGACGTCCATGTCCCGCGCCGTGTTGCGAGTGGTGAACTGCCGCACCAATTCCGGATCGCGAACGACGCAGCTCGCGGCCATGCCCGCGGACTGAACGGTGTCGTGCACGAAGCCCAGCGGATCCAGACCCGCCGAGCGGACCATCTCGCCGACCGGCCACCCGCACCTCGGGCTCGAGGTGGATTCGCCGACTCCGCGCGGGTCCATGCCGATCAGGTCGTAACTCGCCAGCACCTCCGGCGAGAGCACGTCACCGAGCAGATCCACACTGTCCAGACCCTGCCCGCCGGGACCGCCCGGATTCGACACCAGGATGCCGCGTCGTCGCGCCGGATCGCTCGCCTTCACCCGGGATATCGCCAACGTGATGGTGCGACCGCCGGGCCGCCCGTAGTCCAGCGGCACGGAGACGTCGGCACACTCGCCACCGGCCTTGTCCAGGTTCTCCACACCGCACGGCTTCCACTCGAGCGGCTGATGATAGAAGCGGTCCAGCCCGTCTTGGTGCGAGTCGCCCGCCGGATCTGCTCGGCCGTACGCGGGTGCGGCGAGCAGTGCCGACATCGCCACTATCGATATCGAACGCCAGAACGGATTCGTGGACAACGAAATTCGCCTCTCGGCCGGAGCGGGCACGTAGGTGGATGCGGAAGAACCGTATCGGATCGGCGCTCGCTACGGCGGCAACGGCTTCCCCCGCGCGGCGGGGTTCGAACGAGGCATCCGCCGGATCTCGTCCGATCGCCGCGTGGCAGGAGAGCGGCGGCACGGGCGCATGGCCGGGAGAACCGGCGAAGCCCAGCTCGAACGACTCGAGCCGGGCTTCGCTGATCGATCTCACGACCTCGTCGTCTCGGTACGTCCCTGACGCATCCGGCGGGAATTCGCCCGAGCGCTAGAGATCAGAATTCGCCCATGACGCCGAGAACGGTCCGCCCCCGGTGGCCGCCGCCGCGGATGGAGTGCAGCACCTTCTCCACATCGGTGATGGGAGCGTAGTTCGTCAGCTCCGAAAGATGCTGCGGGCGGAGCTCTTTGCCGAGCTGGGCCCACACTTCGCGGCGGCGCTCGATCGGAAGATTGACCGAGTCGATACCCTCCAGCGTGACGCCGCGCAGGATGAACGGCATCACCGTGGTGGGCAGTTCCGGTCCGCCGGTGAGCCCGCTGGCCGCGACCACGCCGCCGTAGCCGATGGCGCTCAGCACGTAGGCCAGCGACGCGCCGCCGACGCTGTCCACGGCCGCCGCCCACCGCGCCTTGGTCAACGGCCGCGGCTTGGCGCTCGGGTCCTCCGGCAACCTGCCGATCACCTCGTTCGCGCCGATCTCGCTGAGCAGATCGTTCGCGTCGGTCTTGCCGGTGGAAGCGACGACTTCGAAACCGAGGCCGGAGAGGATATCGATACTCACGCTGCCGACCCCGCCGGTCGCGCCGGTGACCAGCACGGGGCCCGCATCCGGCATGACACCGCGATCGAGCAGGGCCTGCACGCTCAGGGCCGCGGTGAACCCGGCGGTGCCGAGCGCGGCCGCGTCGCGCATGCTCAGGCCCTCCAGCTTGACCACCCATTCGGCGGGCACCCTGGCGTACTCGGCGAAGCCGCCGTTGTGCGCCACGCCGATGTCGTATCCGTGCGCGATCACCTGGTCCCCCGGGGCGAAATCGTCGTCGGCGGACTCGACCACCTCGCCGACGAGATCGATCCCGGGGACGATCGGGTAGTTGCGCACCACACCGCCGCCCTTGGTGATCGCCAGACCGTCCTTGTAGTTCGCGCTCGAGTAGTGCACTTTGATCGTCACGTCACCCGGCCCGAGGAAATCCTCGCCCGCCTGCTGCCGGGTCAGGACGATCCCGCTATCCGATTCGTGTGCCACCATCGCCCAGAACTCCATGCGGACGAGCATACGAGCGTCCGGTCGGGTCCGGGAGCTACTGCGGCAGGAGTTCCAACCGCACGCCGAGCAGACGAACCGGGCGGTCGAGGTCGAATCGTTCGACGACGCGCAGCGCGGTCTCGGCGATGCGCGCGACGTCGATGGTCGGTTCGGGCAGTTTTTCCTGCTTGCTGCGGGTGTAGAAGGTGTTCGTGCGTACCGTCACCGAAACGCGGGTGCCGATCCGCCCCGCCGCGGCCATCTCCTCGGCGACCTCGGTGGCCAGCCGCGCGACCTGGGCGCGGATCTCGCCGGGATCGGTGAGGTCCTGCGGGAAGGTCTCGGATTTGCTGCGGCCGACGGGGATTCGCGGTTCGGTGGTGACGTCCGTATCGCCTTTGCCGTGGCCGAGCACCCAGAGATAAGGACCGGTGTTCGGCCCGAATTCGGCGGCCAGACGCTGCCGGTCCGCCGCCATCAGCTCGCCGACTGTTCGAATGCCGAGTTCCGCGAGCCGGGCGGCGATGCGGTTACCGATGCCCCACAGCGCGTCGGTCGGGCGATGAGCCATCACCTCGGTCCAGTTCGCGGCGGTGAGCCGGAAGACGCCCGCGGCGGCGCCCGCATCGGCGGCGGGTGCGGCCGACGACTTGCCCGCCGACTTGGCGAAGCCGGTCGCGAGCTTGGCGGTGAGCTTGTTGTCCCCGATGCCGATCGAGCAGGTCAGGTCGAGTCCGGCGATCGCGTCGCGCACCCGCCGCGCGAGTGCTTCCGGGTCGTCGGTGTCGGCGGCGAGGAACGCCTCGTCCCAGCCCCACACCTCGACCCGTCCCGGGAACGTGCGCAGCAGGGCCATGACCTCGTCGGAGGCGTCCTCGTAGGCGGCCATGTCCAAGGGAAGGAACACGCCGTCGGGGCACTTGCGCTGGGCGCTGCGCAGCGGCATCCCGGCCCGCACGCCGAACGCGCGCGCCGGATAGGACGCGCAGGTCACCACCTTGCGGGGTTCGGTGGGATCGCCGTGGCCGCCGACGATGACCGGCAATCCGCGCAGCTCCGGATGACGGCGGAATTCCACCGCCGCCTGGAACTGATCGAGATCGACGTGCAACAGCCATCCGGCCACATGCCGTTCTTACCGCAGGGGTGCGACACCTGGCCGGAATTCCGGCGCGATCGCCGGTCGACCGGCACATTGCGCGGCCCGAAAAACAGAACTAAATTCTGGACATGAAGATTCGAGATCGGTTGCTACTGGCGGCCGAGCGCCAGTTCGCCGAGCACGGGGCGCTCGACGCGACGCTGACCCAGATCCGGGACGCGGCGGGCGCCAGCGTCGGTGCGCTCTACCACCACTTCCCGGACAAGGCCGACCTGTACCGGCAGGTGTGGGTCAACGCGCTGGCGGACTATCAGGAACATTTCTGGGCGGTGGTCGGCGACAGCGCCGACGCGCGCGAAGGCGTCACCGCCGGTGTGCGCGAGCATCTGCGGTGGGTGAGCGAAAATCAATACCGCGCAACGGTACTCACCTCCGCGCGGCCGCCAGGAGTGCGCGAGAGCGAGAGCAATCGCCGCTTCATGTCCGACGTGACGCGGTGGTGGCGCACCCACGCGGGGTACGGGGTGGTGCGCGATCTCCCCATCGATCTGGTCTACGCGCTGTGGCTGGGTCCGGCGCAGGAATACACGCGGCAGTGGCTGGGCGGTGACATGCGCATCGCCCCTGCCGAAGTCGCGGGCGAGCTGGCCGACGCCGCCTGGCTGGCGCTCGCCGCCGATCGCACCGCAGCCGCAGGGGAGCTGTCCGAGTGACCGCCGCCGGCACCCTCGACCTGGACAGCGCCAAGAAGGTACTCGCCGCGCAGCCGTTCGCCACGCTGATCGGCACCGAGATCACCGCGTTCGGCGACGGCGCCGCGACCCTGATCATCCCGCTGCGCCGCGAACTGACCCAGCAATTCGGCTACGTGCACGGCGGCGTGCTCGCCTATGCCGCCGACAACGCCCTCACCTTCGCCGCCGGAACGGTTCTCGGCGCGAACGTCCTCACCGGAGGTGTCACCATCACCTACCTGCGCCCCGCCGCAGGCGACCGGTTGCGCATCGAGGCATCCGTCACCGGGGCGACGCGCCGCCAAGTGGTTGCCCACTGCGCGATCTACGCGGAAAGCTCCGACCGGGAACCAGTCCTGTGCGCGGTGGGCCAAGGCACCACCCGGCTGGCGGAAACGGACTTGACCGGCACGAATAGCAGGCCCTGACGGTCAGAGGGCCCGGTGCGGCGAGGTGAGGTGCATCGACGGTGGCCGGACCTGGCCACACCGGGCACGGCGAGCGATGCGCCGCTCCGGTGCTTCCGCCCACGGCCGTACAACGTCCCTCCGGCGCTCCGCCGCTCGATGACATGCGAAGGGCCGGGCTCGGATAGCTCCGTGCCCGGCCCGTTCCGCCGTGGTCAGACTTACCTCCGCCTTCGCTCCGGCCATGCGCGGGCCGAGGACGGACTACGTCCGACCGCGCCTATCAGGCGTACCTCCGCCTTCGCTCCGGCCGTGCGCGGGCCGAGGACGGACTACGTCCGACCGCGCCTATCAGGCGGTCGCCGCGAAGGCAGGCCCCAAGGCGGGCTCGGCGACCGGCTCGATCGCGTAGGCCAGGATGTCGGCCACGTCGGCGACCGGCCGGACGTCCAGCGCGGCCAGCACTTCCGCCGGGACGTCATCCAGATCCGGCTCGTTGCGCGCCGGGATGAACACCGTCTTCAATCCGGCCCGCTGGGCGGCGAGCAGCTTCTGCTTCACGCCGCCGATCGGCAGCACCCGGCCGTTCAGCGTGACCTCACCGGTCATGCCGACGTCCGATCGCACCTGACGACCCAGCGCCAGCGACACCAGGGCGGTGACCATCGTGACGCCCGCGGACGGCCCGTCCTTCGGCACCGCACCCGCCGGGAAGTGGATGTGGATATTGCGATCGAGCACCGACGGCTCGATGCCGATCTCCTCCAGGTGCGAGCGCACGTAGGTCAGCGCGATCTGTGCCGACTCCTTCATGACGTCACCGAGCTGGCCGGTGAGCGTCAGCGAGCGCTCGCCCTCGGCGGCGTTCGCCTCGATGTAGAGGACGTCGCCGCCCGCGCCGGTCACGGCGAGGCCGGTGGCCACACCCGGAACGGCCGTGCGCTCCACCGAGTCGGGAGTGAACCGCGGACGACCCAGGTAGTCCTGCAAGTCGTCCAGACCGATCGTCAGAGTTCCGGCGTCACGTTCGACCGTCGCCTCGTAACCCAGTTCCGGGTCGTAACCCGATCCGGCTTCGCGCTCCGACAACCGCGTGGCCGCCTTGCGCAGCGCTTTGGCGATCAGCCGCTCCATCTGCCTGACGCCGGCCTCCCTGGTGTAGTTGGCGGCGATCTCGCGCAGCGCTTCCTCGCTCACCGCCACCTCCTCGGCGGTCAGCGCGCTGCGCTCCAGCTGCCGCGGCACCAGGAAGTCGCGCGCGATGGCCACCTTGTCGTCCTCGGTGTAGCCGTCGACGGTGATCAGTTCCATCCGGTCCAGCAGCGGGCCGGGGATGGTCTCCATGACGTTCGCCGTCGCGATGAACAGCACGTCGGACAGATCCAGATCCAGATCCAGGTAGTGGTCGCGGAACGTGTGGTTCTGCGCCGGGTCCAGCACCTCGAGCAGGGCGGCCGCCGGGTCGCCGCGGAAGTCCGAGCCGACCTTGTCGATCTCGTCCAGCAGGACGACCGGGTTCATCGAACCGGCCTCCTTCATGGCCCGCACGATCCGGCCGGGCATGGCGCCGACATAGGTGCGGCGGTGACCGCGGATCTCGGCCTCGTCGCGGACGCCGCCCAAAGCCACGCGGACGAACTTGCGGCCGAGAGCGCGCGCCACGGACTCGCCCAGCGAGGTCTTGCCGACGCCGGGCGGGCCGACCAGCACCAGCACCGCGCCGGACCCGCGTCCGCCGACGACCTCCAGGCCGCGGGCGGCCCGGCGTGCGCGGACGGCCAGGTACTCGACCATCCGGTCCTTGACCTCTTCCAAGCCGTGGTGGTCGGCGTCGAGCACCGCGCGGGCGGCCGAGACGTCGGCGCTGTCGGTGGTCTTCACCGTCCACGGCAACTCCAGCACGGTGTCCAGCCAGGTCCGGATCCAGCCGGATTCCGGGCTCTGATCGCTGGCCCGCTCCAGCCTGCCGACCTCGCGCAGCGCCGCCTCCCGCACGGTGTCGGGCAGGTCGGCCTGCCCGACGCGGGTGCGGTAGTCGTCCGCGCCGTCCGGCTCGTCCTCGCCGAGTTCCTTGCGGATCGCGTTGAGCTGCTGGCGCAGCAGGAATTCGCGCTGGCTCTTCTCCATGCCCTCGCGCACGTCTTCGCTGATCTTCTCGCTGATCTCGGCCTCGGCGATGTGCGCTTTGGTCCACTCGATCAGGGTGGTCAGCCGCGCCGCCACGTCGGGGGTCTCGAGCAGTTCACGCTTCTGATCGGAAGTCAGGTACGGGGCGTAGCCCGCGGTGTCGGCGATGGCCGACGGGTCGGTCAGCTGATTGACCGCGTCGATGATCTGCCAGGCCTCGCGGCGTTGCAGCACCGAGACGACCAGCTTCTTGTATTCGGCGGCCAGTTCCTTGGTGCGGCCGTCGGCGGCGGGCGTCTCGACCGGCTCGGCCTCGACCCACAGCGCGGCGCCGGGACCGGTGACCCCGTGCCCGATCTTGGCGCGCCGTTCGGCCTTGAGGACGGCGGCAGGGGCGCCGCCGCGCATCCGGCCGACCTGTTCGATGGTGGCGACCACACCGTAAGTGGCGTAGCCCTCGGTCAGTCGCGGCGCGAGCAGCACGGCGTCGGTCTTTGCGGCGCGCGCGGCGTCGATCGCGGCCTGCGCGGATTCGTCCAGTTCGATGGGCACGACCATGCCCGGCAGCACGATCGGATCGGTGAGGAACAGCACCGGCAGGTTCTGTGGTGTAGTCACGTTCTTCGACCCTTCCAAAAGTTGAGCGATGCCTACTCAACCCCGGGGCGGATGGGTTTGTTCCGCCCCGACCGGTCCGTTCGCTGACGGCGAAGTCGCGACCTGGATGGTCCCTGCTTCGCGTTGACACCCCGTCCAAGGCAATGAGAACGTTGTGACCTTGGTATCTCATACCGGCGGTACCGCCGGATCGGCTTGAGGAGTCCCATCGATGTCGTCGCTCGCCGCTGGCGTGTTCATCGACTGGGAGAGCGTGACCGGGCAGCCGAAATTCGTGGTCGACCTGATCACGTTCCCGATCTTCAGCGCGCTCGCGGGATGGCTGACCAACTGGACCGGCGTGCTGATGCTGTTCTGGCCGATCGTCTTCCGCGGCATCCGCATCCCGGGCCTGCATGTGCTCTATCCGTACTTCCCGCGCCGGGTCCAAGTGCTGCCGACCTTCTCCGGCGACGGCCGCCGCCTCGGATTCCAGGGCTTCATCCCGGCGCGCGCGGAGAAGATGGCCAGCATCTGCGTGGACAAGGCCCTGATGCGGATCGGCAGCCCCAAGGACTTCATCCACGAACTCGATCTCGACGGCATCGCCGACTACATCGCGGTGCTGGCGCGGCAGCAGGTGCGCCCGCTGGTGGACGAGCTGATGTACCGGGAGAACGCGGACCTGTGGCGTACGGTGCCGCGCGCCGCCAAGCAATTGATCTACCAGCGGGTGGATCGGGAACTGCCCGCACTGTCGCGCCGCGCGTTCGCGTCGCTGGGCGACAACGTCGACCAGTTGATCGGCATCAAGGGCTTCGTGATCCGCTACCTGCAGGACAATCCGGCCATCCTCGAGGACCTGACCACCACCATCGCGGCGCCCGAGCTGCGCTTCATGGTGCGCATCGGCCTGCTCGGCGCGCCCTTCGGCGTGCTGCTGGCGCTGTACCTGCACGTGCACCAGCAGATTCCGGTGCTGGGCTGGGTGCCCGGCTGGGTGATCGTCCTGCTCGCCTCGGCGGCGATCGGCGTGATCGTGAACGTCATCGCGGTGAAGATGGTGTTCGAGCCGGGCGACCCGCAACCGAGGTACAAGTACCTGTGGAAGCAAGCGCTGCTGGCGAAACGGCAGCCGCAGGCGGCGACCGATCTGGCGCACATACTGGCCTATCAGGTGCTGACGCTGCCGAACCTGTCCAAGGAACTGCTGGAAGGCCCGAACGGGGACAAGACCAGGCAGTTGCTGGAGCGCTTGATCGCCGACGAGATCCATCGTCAGCTCGGGCCGACCACCACGCTGGTGCGCGCGGCGCTGGGACGGCGACAGTTCGACAACCTCACGGTGGGCGCGGCGGGCGCCGCCGTCGGCTTGGCGCCGACCCTGGTCGAGGACGAGGAGTTCACCCGGGAGCAGGCCAAGACCATCGACGAGTTCGCCGCGCGCAAGTTGCGCGAGCTCACGCCAGGGGAGTTCATGGAGATGTTCTACGCCTCCGTGGAGCAGGACGCCTGGCTGCTGTATCTGCACGGTGCGGTCCTCGGCATCGTCGTGGGAGCAGCCCATCTGACCCTTTTCGGCTGGTAGCCGGCCCGTTGCCGCCGAGATAAAACAAGCATGCTTGCCTTTTTTTAGACCCGCTGCGATGCTGGACGACGGTGGCGCACGAGGCGGTGGGCCCGGGACCGGCAGGGGAACAGATGGCTGACCTAGAGGCGCTGCTCGGCGACTTCGCCGACGAATGCGCGGACCTGGAACGACTCGTCGCCCCACTGGCGCCCGAGGAATGGGCGCGCACCACACCCGCGCCCGGCTGGACCATCGCGCATCAGATCGGGCATCTGGCCTGGACCGACGAGATCGCGACGATCGCCACCGCGGACGCGACGCGCTTCCAGCAGTTGCTGACCGAGGCCGGACCGCGCGCCCTCACGTTCGTCGACGAGGCCGCCGAGAAGGCCGCGACCGAACCGCCCGCCGAGTTGCTCGACCGCTGGCGGCGTGGGCGCGCGTCGCTCACGGCCGCGCTGCGCGCCGTGCCCGCGGGCGTCAAACTGCCGTGGTTCGGGCCGCCGATGAGCCCGGCGTCGATGATCACCGCGCGCATCATGGAGACCTGGGCGCACGGGCAGGATGTGGCCGATGCTCTCGGCGTGCACCGCTCGCCTACGGCTCGGCTGCGCACCGTGGCCCACATCGGCGTGCGCACCAGGAACTTCGCCTACACCGTGCACGGGAAGACCCCGCCCGCAGCGGAATTCCGGGTCGAGCTCACCGCGCCGGATCGCACCGTCTGGTCATGGGGCCCCGAGGACGCCGAACAGCGGGTGACCGGACCGGCGCTCGACTTCTGCCTGCTGGTGACCCAGCGCCGCCATCCGGACGATCTGGCGCTCGTGGCACACGGCGAGGACGCCGCGGAATGGCTCACTATCGCACAGGCTTTCGCGGGTCCGACGGGCGAAGGAAGGACAGCGGGCCAGTTCGTGTGACCCGGAGCGGGCGAGCGCCACACTTGGGTGCGCCGTGTTCATGTCGACGGCCGGACGCCGTTGGCCGGGTGTCTCGAGATGGCAGTCGAGAATGGCGCTCGCCCGCTCCCGAATATTTACCCGCCCGTGCGTGCACGGAAACATCGACGCCATGAACGCCGGGGACATCGGCTCGTCCGGGCGGCGCGCTCGCTGTGATCCTGATCTCTTCGATGCGGTATACCCTGCGGCGGCACAGGTAATCTGGGCGGGCGTACAGCTTTCCATGGTGCTGATCGCCTGTGGGGAGCAGCGTCGCAGGGAAAGGAACGCATCGTGACAGCGCACCGACCTGTCCAGGTCGCACGGCATGCCGCCGTCGTGCTCGCCGGTGCGGCCAGTCTCAGCCTGACCGTCGCGGCCGGCGCCTATATCGTCCACCAGATCGCCGATGCGCAGCGCCCCGATACCTCGATCGCCGCGCCGATCCCCCGGCCGCCCCGCACCGGACCGACCACGGACGCGGCACGGCCTTCTATCCCGTGCTGACCGGCAATAGTTTCGTCCTGCCGACATCGATTTCCGCGCCGCGCGTATACGAACCGGAAACCATAGAGCCGCAGGTCGATTCACCTACCACACCGCCTGCGCACGCACCGCTCGGAGGCAGAGTCCGGCTCGGCGACGCCTACGTCGGCGCGCAAGTCACCGAGGTCGAAACCGACACGGTTTCGGTCACCGTGGACACGAACGCCTTGACCATGCTCACCGGTCTGCTCCGCTCCGAGCAACCGGCCGCGAGCACCGTGACCACGATGCGCACCGACCTCGATACCCAACGCGGCGAAGTGCGCGTGGCGTTCTCCGACCCGAGCCTGGGCGAGCACGACTTGCACCTGGATCGTCACCCCGCCCCCGGAACCGCCGGACGCGCGCCCACACCCCCGCGGAACGCGGTGGATTCCGCCGTGGTGTGACCCACCGCTTACCCTGCTCGGCATGAGCGCCTACGACTTCTGCGTCATCGGCGGCGGCATCGTCGGCGTCGCGACCGCGCATCGGATCCTGGCGCGCCATCCCGGTGCGAGCCTGGTGCTGTTGGAGAAGGCCGAGCGCCTGGCCGTCCATCAAACCGGGCACAACAGCGGCGTCATCCACTCCGGCATCTACTATCCGCCGGACAGCCTCAAGGCCACGCTGTGTCGCCGGGGTGCGCGCTGGACCAAGGATTTCGCTGCGGCACAGGGCATTCCGTACCGGGTCTGCGGCAAACTGCTGGTCGCCACCGACGACGCCGAGTACGGACGCATGCTCGCGCTGCACGAACGTTCCGTCGTCAACGGCGTGGCCGTCGAGCTGATCGACGCCGCGGAACTCACGCGGCGGGAACCACACGTGACCGGCGCCGGCGCCCTGTTCGTCCCGGACACCGGCATCATCGACTTCACCCGGGTGACGGAAGCGCTGGCCGAGGAAGTCCGCCGCGCGGGTGGTGAGTTCGTGCTGGGTGTCGAGATCACCACACTCACCGAAACCTCGGACGCGGTGACCGCCGCGGGACCGGCCGGTTCCTGGACAGCTCGCCGCCTGGTGGTCTGTGCGGGACTGCAAGCCGACCGGATGGCACGAGCCGCCGGTCTGCGCACCGATTTTCGCATCGTTCCCTTCCGCGGTGAGTACTACCAACTGCCGCGGGAGCGCAACGGGCTGGTCAGCACCTTGATCTATCCGATCCCCGATCCCGAATTGCCCTTCCTGGGCGTGCATTTGAGCCCGACGATCGACGGAGCGCTCACCGTGGGCCCGAACGCGGTGCTCGGCCTCGCCAGGGAGGGCTACCGCAAAGGCGACATCGATCTGCGCGACGCGCGAGAAGTGCTCGGATTCAGCGGTTTCCACCGCGTCGCCAAGGCCAACGTGCGAACCGGACTGCGGGAACTGCGCAATTCGCTGTTCAAGCGGGGATACCTGGCGCAGTGCCGCCGCTATTGTCCGGAGCTGACGCTCGCCGATCTGCTTCCCCGGGAGGCGGGAATTCGCGCGCAAGCGGTGTTGCGCGACGGAACCTTGGTGCACGACTTCATGCTCGAGCGCACCGAGCGCTCGATTCATCTGCTCAACGCACCCTCACCTGCGGCGACCTCGGCCATGCCGATCGCGGAGCACATCGTCGACCAGCTCTGAGCACGCGGCGCAGCGATCTTCTCCCAAGCAACTACTCGGTCGCAATCTTGCGATTCGGCGCACCAAATCGCGCAGAGCCCTCGAATAAAGAGGAGTGCTGTAGTACTTTTAACGCCAGTCGTGGGACAGGGAGGGCCTATGGGCCACATCAAGTACGCGAGTGACGTCGGAGCGCCCGTCGAGGTCGCCTTCAACTACACGGACAACCATCTATTCGTACCGGATTGGATGTTCGGGATCGCGGACTTCGTACCGACCGGCGACCGGGATCGCGGACTCGGCGCGGTCTTCGCCACCACGACCCGTCTCGTGCTCTGGCAACCGACCACCACCTGCGAGATCACCGAATACCGCCCCAACGCGGTGATCGGTTATACGCTGCGCGGGCGTTTCTCCGGCACGCTGCGGCTACGCTTCGACCCGCTCGGCTACGGGCGCTCGGTACTGACCTCCGAGGCGGAGTACAGTCCACTTGGCGGTGTGATCGGGCGCCTGAGCGGGGGCTTGGTGGACGCCGCGGTCAAATCGGCGCTTCGGCGTACCGAGGCCCGGTTGCGGAGGGAGATAGAGGAATTCCACGGTACCGATCTTGTCGGTCGGATTGCGTAGGGTGCCAGCCATGATCATCGTGAGCACCGACGGATCCTGCCTCCGCAATCCCGGTGGCGCCATCGGCTGGGCTTGGGTCAATCATCAGGGCTCCTCCGCGAGCGGGGGAGCCGCGTCCGGGACCAACCAGGTCGCGGAGTTGCGCGCGGTGCTGGAGGCGATCGTCGCCCACCCCGGCTCCGAACCCCTTCTCATCGAGAGCGATTCGCTCTACGCCATCAAATGCGCCTCGGAGTGGGTGTCGGGGTGGCGGCTCAACGGCTGGCGCACGTCGACCGGTGGCGCGGTGAAGAACGTCGAACTCGTCCGGCAGATCGATCGGGCCATCGCGACCAGGCCGGGACCGGTCCGGTTCCGCTGGGTCCGTGGGCATGTCGGCAACTACTTCAACGAGCAGGCCGACGCACTGGCCGGAGAAGCGGCTCGGCAGGCCGCGGTCACCGCGGCCGTAGCCGAGGCGAACACCGTGGAAATGCTCGCGGTGACTGTGGAGGAAACGCCGACGGCGCCGGAAGCGCCGAAGGACAAGGCCGCGGGGAAGGCGGCCGCGCCGTCGGCGCCACAGGCTCTGACGCTGTTCTGACGCGCCCGCCGAAGCGGCGCAGGCTGCCCGAATGACCTCCGGCGGTGGTGGCTCGGCCCACCGCCGGAGGCGCTCGGCTAGTTACCCGGCTGCGGTGCGGGCTGACCAGACGGTGCGGGCTGCCCCGGCGCCGGAGCGCCGCCCGGTGCGGGAGCGCCGGGAAGGCCGGTGCCCGCGCCCTTCAACATCGGCGAATCGAGCTTCTCGACCAGCCACTTGTCGCCGGACTTCTGCAACTGGGCGATCACCACGACGAACTGCCGCTCGGGGTTGGCCTGGGTGAAGTTGGTCCGATACTGCGTGAGGGTCACCAGCACCTTGGCCGAGGTCTTGTCGCCGGACTGGTAGCCGCACTGCACGTCATCGACCCAGGACTTGACCTGCGCCTGCACCATGGCGTCTTTCAGCGCCTTGGTCGCGTCGTCGAACTCCTTGAGGAACTCGCCCGACGAGCCCGCCTTCACCGTGGCGAAATAGTCGTCGAGGTTCTTCGAGTAGTCGTAGACCGAGACGTCCTTGCCGAACTTGCACGCGGCGTTGGTCGAATCGCGGATCGCGTCGAGCTTGTCGCCGCGATCCTTGCCCTGCAAGAAGAACACGACCACCGCGGTGATCGCCGCGACCGCGAGCACGCCGGCCACGAAGGCGGCCACCAGCGGAAGGGAGGTGGATTTCCCGGCCTTGTCTGCCTTCTCCGCCTTGGACAGGTCGGGCTTCGCCGCGCCAGCGGCTTCCTGCGACTTCTCGGTCACCGCTGCGGTGTCCTTGTCGGAGGCGGCGGCCGTGGTCTCGGCGTCCTTGCCGGTCTCGGCGTCGTCGGTAGACATCGATAAAACCTGCACTTTCCCGGCGCGCGTCGGTGCGCACCGATTGGCTTCAGCGGCCCGCGGCAGCGAACCTTACGGGTTCCACCGGCGAGTATGCCCGCCCGGCGGGATGACCGCCGGGCCGGGTACGACTCACCGCACCGGAGGCAGCGTCCGCTCGTTCGGATCCACACCCGGCGGCATGTGCGCGCCGTTGTTCGGCACATCGGGCCGGGGCGCGTTGGCGGCGCCGCGGATCTGCTGACCCGGCGGGTTCTCACAGTAGTTCCACTTCGGGATCGTGCCGTCCTGCACGACCTCGTTGCGGATCTTCGGAGTGTTGTAGGTGCAGAACGGCCGCGGCCAGATGTCGATCATCGCGTGGAACTCGCCGTCGTGCGCCGGGATGCCGAGCGCTTCGCCACCGAGTGCGAGCGAGGGGAACAGCGCGCGCAGTGCGGGCAGCCGCAGCTGCGCCGCCTTCGTGATCGCCTGGAAGTTGGTCGCCAGACTGGTGATCGGATCGGCCGTCTTGTCCACCACCGCGCCCAGGCTGGTGAGCTGGCCCGGCGCCTGCTCGAGCACCCGCTGCAGTTCCGCGTTGGCGTTGTTGAACTGCTCGAACAGCACTCCGGAGTTGTGCGTCAGCGTGGCCAGATCGGGCTGCGCCATGGAGGTGGTGTTGGCGATGGTGCGCAGGTTGGTGATCAGATTCGTGGTCTGCGGCAGCAGCGAATCCAGGCCTGCCATCGCCAAGCTGATGCCGTTGACCAGGCCGCGCAGCTGATCCGGACCCCCGCTGAGCGCGATGTCCAGCTCGTTCAGGATGACCTGGAAGTGATCCGGGTTGATCTGCGCGATCAGGGCGCTGGCGTTGTCCAGCACCGACCACACCGGCGTCGGCGTGTGGATCTTGTCGGGGTCGAACTTGATCACCGCGCCGTTGGGCAGGTACGGCCCCTGCTCGGCGTTCGGCCGGAAGTCGATGTACTGCTCGCCCGCGCCGGACAGCGCCTGCACCGCGATCTGGGTGTCCACCGGGATCTTGTACTTCGACTCGATCTGCGCGGTGGCGGCGATGGCCTGGCCGCGATCGGTCAGCTCGATCGAGGTCACCTTGCCGATTCGCCAGCCCCGCAACGTCACGTCGTTGCCGGGCTGCAGACCGCCGGAACGGTCCAGATTCACCGTGACCGTGTAGTCCGACCGCAGCGGGTTCACCCGCATGACGTTCACCAGCAGGTACGCGGCGCCGACCAGCAGCACGAGCACCAGACCCAGGTTCGACAGGAAGATCTTGCTGCCGAGAACTTTGCGCACGGAGGTCATCGCTGTCCACCCCCCACTCGACTCTGCACGAGTTGCAGCACCTGGATCAGGCTGCCCGCGAAGTCCTGCAGGTCGTTGAGATCCTGGATCTTGCCGTGCTGCGGATCGGTGAGCGCGCTGATGTCCAGGTTGGTCGCGGTCGCGTACACCGCGAAGCTGCTGCCGCGGAAGGTCGCGTCCACCTTCGGCCGAATTACGCGCAGCCGATCCAGCAGGACGCCGAAGCCGTCACCGGTCTTCGCGATGGCGTCCATCAGCTGGCGGGTGTTGTCCAGCAGCCCGTTCAGGTTCTCGGTCGAGGTATTCGCGTAGTCGCCCAGCGCGGCGCTGGTGGTGGACAACTTGGTGAGCAGATCACCGAGGGCCCGGTTGTTCTCGGCGATGGCGCCGATCATCTGCGGCAGCGTGTCGGCCACCTCGCCGAGCTCCGACCGCCGCCCCTCGATGGTGTCGGCCAAGGTGCTGAACTCGCCGAGCACGCTGTCCACCCGCGCGGAGTTGGCGTTCAAACTGCCGACCACGCCGGTCATCTCGGTGATCAGGTGGGCGAGCTGGTCGCCGCGGCCGCCGACGATGGAGTCCAGCTCCGAGCCGAGCTTGGAGAGGCTGGCGATGCCGCCGCCGTTGAACAGCATGGAGACCGAGATGAGCAACTGCTCGACGGTCGCGCCCGCGGAGGTGCTGTCGATGGTGAGCGTGTCGCCGTCGTGCAGCATTGCCGCACCGGGCTCGACCTTGGGCTTGGACACCGCCACGAACACGTCACCCAGCGGGGTGGCCTGACGCAGTTCCGCCGTGCTGCCCTTGGGCAACTCGATGTCCTTGCGAATGGTCAGATCCACGATGGCCTGGAAGTTCTTGGTCTTGATGTCGGTGACCACGCCGACGTCCGAACCACCGATCTTCACCTTCGCCTGGTCGGGCAGATTCAGCGCGTTCTCGAAGACCGCGTGGATCGTGTAGGTCTCCCCGCCCTGGCCCGGTTTCGGCAGCGGCAGCTTCTCCACGGTGAGCCCGCAGCCGGAGGTGACCGCCACACCGGCCACCGCGGCGACGGCGACCAGCGCCCTGCGTGCCTTGATCGTCATTCGGTACGTCATTTCGTCAGTCCGAGCAGTGCGGCGGTCAGCCCGTAGTCGGGCCCGAAGTCCTGCATGTTTCCGGTGCGGCAGCCGTCGGCCTTCATCTGGATGCGCTCGCAGAACAGGCTGACGATCTCACCCGACAGCGCGGTGCCGATCACCGCGTGCAGCCGGACGTACTGGTGCTCACGGTTGATGATGTTGTCGACGTTCTGCATGACCATCGGCGCCAGGTCGGCGACCTCGGTGAGGCCGTAGGCGTTGTCGCGCAGCTGCTGGGTCACGTTGGTCAGGCCGGTCATGGTGCCCTGCAACTGGTCCTGGTACTGCGTCAGCGTGGTGCTCGTGTTCCGCAGGAAGGCGAGCAACTGGTCCAGCGTGGCCTGCAAGCCAGGTGCCTGCTCGGCGAGCAGGCCGGTCATCTGGGTCACCCGGTTGCTGAAATCGCGCACCGACTGGTCGTTCTCGGCCAGCATGGTGGTGAGGTCGTTCAGCTTGATGATGATGCTGGAGATCGCGTCCTTGTTGTCCACGCCGACCTTCAGCGCGCTGGACAGCGCGTTGAGGGTGTCGCGGATCTTCTCGCCGTTGCCGTTGAGCATCGGATACAGCACCCGGCCCGACAGCGGGCCGAGGCCCTCCTGACCAGGCTCCGGCTTCAGCGCGGCGGCGAACTGGTCGATGGTCTTGATCATCGTGTCCAACTCGACCGGCGTCTTGGTGCGGGCCTTGGGCAGATGATCGCCGTCGGACAAGGTCGCGCCCCCGGTGTAGACGGGAGTGAGCTCGACGTGCCGGTCGGTGACGATGGACGGCGAGACGATCGCGGCGATGGCGTCTTTCGGGATCTTCACGTCCTTGTCGATGGACATGTGCACCTCGACCAGCGTGCCCTTGGGCACGATCTTGTCGACCTTGCCCACATCGAGCCCGAGCACCGTGATCGGATTGCCCTCGTAGATGCCTGCGATGTTGTCGAAGTCGGCGGTGATCCGCAGGGTGTTGCCCAACGCGTCGTTCACCGAACTCGGCAGCAACGAGCAACTGCCGACCGTCAGTGCGGCGGCGCTGATCAGAAGCGTCTTCGCGACGGTCCTCAGCGGAAAGCCCGTGCGGAATTTCATCCCTGGCACCCCTCGATAACTTGGGCGAAGCACAACCAGTTGTCCGGGAACAGCCACGGCAGGCCGACATCGCCGTACGGACCGCTGCCGCCCCAGGAGTTCGCCAGGTAGCGCAGGGTCGGCGGCATGATCGACAGCATCCGATCCAGGTTGTCCTTGTTCTTCTGCAGGCCCTCGGCCATGGTGTTCAGCTGCTGGATGGTCGGGCCGAGCTGATCGTTGTTCTCCGCGCCGATCGCCTGCAACTGCTTGGTCAGCGTCGCGACGTTGTCCAGCAGCTGGCGCAGCAGCGCCTGGCGCTCCATCACCCGATTGGCGATGGCCTCGCCCTGGGTGATCACCAGCAGGATGCTGTTGCGGTTGTCGCCCAGGATCTGCGTGACCCGGTCCAAGTCCTTCAGCAGGGCGTCCACCTCGGTCTTGCGGCTGTCGATCACCTTGGCCAGCGCGCCGACGCTGTCCAACGCCTGGGCGGTGAGCTGGGGCGAGCCGTTCATCTGCTCGTTGATCAGGTTCAGCGAGTCGGCCAGCTTCTTGGTGTCGAGCGCTTCGAACTTCGGAGTGCCGACCTGCACCACGTCGGCCAGGTTGTACGGGACCGAGGTGTTGGACATCGGGATCCGCTTGCCCTTCAGCCCGGAGCCATCGCCCGGCTCGAGGTCGACGTACCTCGCGCCGAGCAGCGTGGCCATCTTGATCGAGGCGCGCGCGTCCGGGCCGAGTTTCACATCGTCGCTGACGCTCAGCGTGAGCAGCACGTGACTGCCCTCGAGCTCGGCGCCGACCACCCGCCCCGATGAGACGCCGGCGATGTTCACCTTGTCGCCGACCCTGATGCCCGCGGCCTGCACGAACTCGGCCTTGATCGACTGCTCGCCGACGCCGATGAGCTTGTAGACGCTGGACACCAGCAGCAGCACCACGATGAGGGCGCCGCCGATGATGCCCAACCAGAAGTACCGGTTGCTGTCGAACCTGGACCTGAGCTTCGTCATCATGGGCGGCACACCGCCGAGTGCGAGGTGCCACCGATCTGGGAGAACAGACCGCGGGGGAACAGGACGCCGTAGAGCGACACGTCCAGGCCGCACAGGTAGGCGTTGGCGTAACCGCCCTCCGAGGTGTGCCTGCCCGCCGCCGACAGGACGTTCGGCAGGTCGATCGCGGCTTGATCCAGCTTGGCGCCGTTGTCCAGCAACAGCTTCAGCGCCGCGCTGGTGGAGTTCTGCGCGTTGCGCAGGCTCGGCTGGATCCGGTCGAGCATGCCGACCACCGACGTGGTGGCGCTCGCGATCTGCTCGGTCGAGGCGAGCAATGACTGTCCTTGGTCGTACAGCCCGCCGATCAAGGCCCGGGTCTGGGTCACCAGGGTCTCCAATTCATCACCTCGTTTCGCCAACCCCGACATCACGCCCGACAGGTTGGTGATCACATCGGACAGGATCGCGTCCCTGCGCTGGAAGTCGGTGGCCAGCTGGGCGGCCTGGACGATGAACGCGCTCAGCGAGACGCCGTCGCCCTGCAAAGCCTGGATGAAGGTCTCCGAGAGCCGGTTGACCTGCTCGGGCTGCAACACCTGGAACAGCGGCTGGAACCCGTTCAGCAGACCCGAAATGTCGAACGACGGCTCGGTGCGATCGATCGGGATGGAACCGTTGTTCTTCAGCGGAGCCGGATTCGACCCCTTGCCGGGGGCCAGCGCCACGTACCGCTGACCGATCAGGTTCTGGTAGCGGACCAGCGCTTTGGTGTCGTTGTAGATCGTCTGGTCGCGCTGCACCACGAAGGTGACCTTGGCGACCGACTTCTTCAGATGCGCGTCGCGGCCCAGCTCGATCTTCTCGACCTTGCCCACCCGCACGCCCGCCATGCGGACGTCGTCGCCCTCGTGCAGGCCGAGCACATCGGAGAACGTGGCGGAATAGGTGTAGGTGTCGCCGCTGACGATGCGCGCAAGCGTGTTCCACACCACCACCGTCACCAGGATCGACACGATGGCGAAGATGCCGAATCCGATCAGCGGTTTGCGAATGCTCATCGTCCGGCACCGTTGTCGGACACCTGCATGGTTCCGCCCTTCAGGATCGTGCTCAGCAGCAGGTATTCGGCGGTGGTCGGCTGGCGGCCGAGCAGCGCGGTGATCGCGGCGTCACCCCGGTAGGCGATCGGCGCCGCCGACGGGGTGCCCTCGGGCGCGGCGGCCGGAGCCGCGGGCGCGGGGGCCGCGGCCGGCGGGAGCAGGCCCGGCGGCAGCATCGGGAACAGGCCCTCGAGCGGGGTGCCCGCGAACGGAGCGGGAGCGCCGCCGGTCGGGGCTGCCGCGGTGGCGCGGTTCGGGTCCGGTGTGGTGACGCCGGGGATCAGCGGCAGACCGGGCATCGGCACCACCGGGGGAAGCCCGGCGGCCGAGGCGAGCGCGCGCGGCTTCAGCTGCTCCGGCAGCTCGCCGACATCGGCCACGGCGGGAGCGGTGTAGCAGCTCGGTCCGACCAGCTGGCCGTAGCGCGGGCAGTCGGCCACGGTGTAGGGCCGGTACGGGGTCAGCGTGATGCCCGCGTCCCAGACCTGCTGCTTCTGCGGACCCCAGGTGAACGTGGTGTCCATCCGGCGCATGGTCTCGCTGAGGTTCAGCAGGCTCCTGGTGATCGCGTCGGGGTCGGCGGCGAGGGCGCCGAACATGTCGTTGGTCCCCGCGGTTACCTCGATGCCCACGTTCGGGTTACGGGCGAACAGGTCGTTCACCGTGTCGATGGTTCCGCTGGTGCCGGTGATCAGCGAGACCAGCTCGCTGCGCCGGTCGGCGATGGTGCGCGCGGTCTGCACCGAGCTGCCGAGCACGTCGACCAGCTCGGGCGCGGACTGGTTGAGCGCGTTGAACGAGGCGGAGAAGTCGCCCAGCAGCACACCGAGATCGGGAATCGACTCGTCGACGGCCAGCAGCCAGCGGTCGAGCCGCTCGACGGTGGAGCCGGGCATCCGGCCGCTGCCGTCCAGCGCCTGGGACAGGGTGCCGAGCACCCGGCCGAACTGCACCGGATCGATCTTGTCGAGGATGTTGCGCACCGTGGTGAGCGTGTCCTGCAGCGCGATGGTGCCCTTGCTGCGGTCTTCCTCGATGACCGAGCCCTCGTGCAGGTACTGGTCGGCGGGACCGTTGAAGACGAGTTCGACGGAGGTGACGGCGAACAGGTTGCTCGGCACCACGCGAGCGGTCACGTTGGCCGGGATGTCACCGGCGAACTCCGGCTTCATCTCGATCCGGACCTTCTGCAGCTCGCCCTTGGCCGCGACGTCGACGGTCTTCACCGCGCCGACGAGCACGCCGCGGAACTTGACGTCGGCCTGCTCGGGCAGACCGTCACCCGTGGTGGTCAGGTTCGCGGTGACGTTGACCTTCTCCTGGAAGTAGCCCTTGTAGCGCAGCATCAGGAAGCCGAGCACCAACGCGAACACGACCAGACCGCACACGCCTGCGATGAGCAGCTGCCGCATCGTGGGTCCGCGCCCACTGGGATCAATGATCATCTGGTGTCTACCCCGAGATCCGGATGCCGGGGTTGACGCCCCAGATCGCCAATGTCATGAACAGGTTCGCGAACACGACCGCGATGATGCACATCTTGATCGCGCGGCCCGCGGCCACACCGACGCCCTCGGGGCCACCGGAGGCGAAGAAGCCGTAGTAGCACTGGATGAACGTGGTGATCGCGACGAACAGGATCGCCTTGATCAGCGAGTAGATGACGTCGGTCGGAACGAGGAACTGATAGAAGTAGTGCTGGTAGGTGCCGGTGGCGGTGCCGCCGATCAGCTGCACGGTCAGCGAGCAGGAGACGTAGGCCATCGTGAGGCCGAGGCAGTAGAGCGGGATGATGGCGACCATCGCCGCGAACATCCTGGTGCTGATCAGATACGGCAGCGGCCGGATGGCGATGGACTCCAGCGCGTCGATCTCCTCGGAGATGCGCATGGCGCCGAGCTGCGCGGTGAAGCGGCAGCCCGCCTGAGCGGCGAAGGCCAGCGTGGCCAGCAGCGGGCCGAGTTCGCGAGTAGTGGCGAACGCCGAGATCGCACCGGTGATCGGACTCAGGCCGAGCAGGTTCAGCGAGTTGTAGCCCTGGATGCCGACGGTCATGCCGCCGAACGCGCTCAGAATGACGACGACGCCGATGGTGCCGCCGCCGACGACGAGATTGCCGTTGCCCCAGGTGACGTCCGAAAGCAGGCGCCACACTTCCTTGGGGTAGTGCTTCAGCGCCAGCGGAATCGAGCCGATCGAGCGCAACAGGAAGAACACCTGGTGGCCGAGCCTGGCGAGCAGATCTACCGGAGCCTGCGCGGATTTCCGGAATGCCTGGAGAGGCCGCAGCAGCGGCGGTACATAGGTTGATGACACCGGCTCAGACCACCTGTGACGGGAAGAGTGCGTTGTAAACCTGGGTGATGATGAGGTTCACCCCGAACAGCATGATGGCGGAGCTCACCACGGCGGAATTCACCGAGTTCGCGACACCGCCGGGGCCGCCCCGGGTGTTCAATCCGGTGTCGCAGGCGATGATCGCCGCCAGCAGACCGAAAATCAGCGATTTCATCAGCGCGACAAGAAGATCGGTGGTCACGGCGAACGAGGAGAAGGTGCCGACGTAGGAACCCGGCGTGCCGTTCTGCGCGAAGATATTGAAGATATAGCCGGTCAGGAAGCCGACGAAGACGACGAAGCCGCACAGCAGCACACTCACCAGCATGGCGGCGCCGAGGCGCGGAGCGACCAGCCTGCGCATCGGGTCGACGCCCATCACCTTCATGGCGTCGATCTCCTCGCGGATGGTGCGCGAGCCGAGATCGGCGCAGACCGCGGAGCCGACGGCGCCCGCGATCATCAGCGAGGTGACCAGCGGGGCGCCCTGCTGGATGATGCCGAGGCCGTTGGCCGCGCCGATGAACGAGGTGGCGCCGACCTGGCCTGCGACCGAGCCGACCTGGATGGAGACGATGACGCCGATCGGGATGGCGACCAGCAGGGTGGGCGCCGCGGAGACGCTGGCCATGAACGCGCACTGGCGGACGAACTCGGCGAAGGGAAAGCGCCTGCGGAATATCGAGACGAACAGTTCGGCGACGGCGGCGAAGCCCATCGTGATCTGCCTGCCGAAGGTCTCCAGCGAACGCTTCGGATGATCTTGCCAGTAAGATCTCGTCCAATCGACCGCACCACTGAACCGTGACCCTGATGGTGGACTCTCGGTCGACTGCACTGGCTAATCCTCCTCGACGCCGGTTGGCTGCCCCGACGACTCGTTTGCTTGACGCACCTTACTACGGAGTAGTGCAGAACACACCATCCACTTGTGATCGCAGTCATAGATGTTCCTCACCGTCGCCGAAAAGCAATGGTTAAGGCGCGGAACATTGGGAACGACCCCAAAGGTGAGCGGCCCAGCTCTGGCACAACCTACAGCCGAACTGCGTGAATGACGGGTCGCATCCGGCGATTCGGCGAATTACTTTGGATAATTCTCATCGAAAATCAGATTTGTTTCCGGAGACCAACGCGACGCCTCCTTACTATCACCGAGTCACTAACGTCCACGTCCTTTTCACAATTGCGATAGCTAATCGCTATTAGGCTCGAAAGATACACTTGGTCACAGTTGTATGAAATAGGATTGAAGCGCGGAGCAGCGGGGACAACCCGGTAGTGGTGACGCGCCCGAGACCGATTACTGACACGATGGGTGCGACAGATTGATATCGTGCGGGCTTCCGACGTCTGGAGGGACATGTTCAGCAAACTCGCCAAGGTGGCCAACGCCGCCTTCGCCGTCGCCCTGGGCGCGGCGCTGCTCGGCACGGGCACAGGGGCCGCTAACGCCGACCCGGGCCCGCCGGTGTTGGGCGGTGGATCCGGCATCATCATCGACAACCAGTTCGAGTGCACGGTCACGACTGTCGGCCACGACAACGCGGGACGTCTGGTCGGCCTGACCGCAGGCCACTGCGGCGACCCGGGGGCACAGGTCTACGCCGAAGCCGATCGCGGCTCGGGCGTGATCGGCCGTTTCGCCTACTCCAACCACGATCTCGACTACGCCGTCATCCAGTTCGATCCGGGCAAGATCACCCCGGTGAACCGGGTCGGCAACGTCACCATCACCGGAATCGGCGCACCGGCCAGCTTCCCGCAGATCGTCTGCAAGGAAGGGCGCACCACCGGCAACACCTGCGGTCTCGCCTGGGGTGACGTCTTCCGGACGAACGTCGAGACCTGGAGCCAGATGTGCGTGGTGGAAGGCGACTCCGGTGCGCCGGTCGTCGTCGGTACGACGCTGGTCGGCATGGTGAACGCCTACCTGGCCATCGCATGCTTCGGTCCTGAGGTCGGGACCAACATGAGCGCGGTCATGGCCGATATCAACGCGCGCGGCGGCGTCGGCGCGGGTTACGTCCCGATCTGATCGCGAACGACTCCCACGAGGCGGCCCGGACGGAGCGATCCGTTCGGGCCGCTCACTTTTCGCTGGGCGCCACCGCCGGCCCCGCGACCGCGCACTGTGGCATGCAGTCGACGCTGTCGAGCGTCGGTGCGCGCCGCACGGGGCGCAGCAAGACGGCGGCGAGCACCGCGCCGGTCACCAGCAGGCCCGCACACAGCCACATCGCGGTGGCGAAGCCGCTGTCGAAGGCGGCCGGATCACCCAGCGCGCCCGAGATGCCCGCGAGCCCGGGCAGCGCGGCCACGGCGAGCAGCTGCGCGGTGCGCGCGACGGCATTGTTCACGCCCGAGGCGATGCCCGCCTCGCTCGCGGGCACCGCGCCGAGCACCGCACCGGTGAGCGGGGCGACCAGCGCCGCGAGTCCCAACCCGAAGACGAGGACGCCGGGCAGCACATCGGTGAAGTATGTGGTGTCGGGCCCGATGCGCAGCAACAGCACCAGACCGGCCGCCGCCAGCAGCGGCCCGGCGGTCATCGGAATGCGCGGCCCGTGCCGCTGCGCCCAGCGTCCGGCGGGAGCCGACAGCGCCAGCATGATCAGCGTGATCGGCACGGTCGCGACGCCGGACATCAGCGGCGAGTACCCCGCCACCAGTTGCAGTTCCAGCACCAACAGGAAGAACACGCCACCGAGCGCGGCGTAGACCGCGAGCGTCACGAGATTCGCCGCGGTGAACACCCGCGAGCCGAACAGCGAGGGCGGCACCAACGGGTGGTCGCTGCGCAGTTCGATCACGACGAACGCCGCCAGCAGCACGACGCCTGCCACGATGAGTACGGGCATCTTGTCGATCAGTCCGAGAGTCAGCGCGCCGAGCGCCAGCGCCACCACCAGTGCGCCGGGCACGTCGAGTTCGGGAGCGGCGTCGGGGTCCCGGCTCTCGGGCACATGCCGCAACGCGACCAGCACGACGACGAGGGTCAGCGGAACGTTGAGGAAGAAGATCGACCGCCAGCCCGCGATCTCGATGAGCCAGCCGCCGAGGAACGGCCCGAGCGCGCCGGCCACACCGCCGAAGCCGGACCACAGACCGATCGCCGCGCCCTGATCGCGGCGATCGATGGACGAGGAGATCAGCGCCAGGCTGCCCGGCGTGAGCATCGCGCCCGCGACGCCCTGCAGGATCCGGGCGGCGATCAGCAGTCCGATCGACGTCGCGACACCGCACAGCACCGACGTGAGCGCGAAACCGATGGTGCCCCAGACGAAGACCCGGCGGCGGCCGAGCTTGTCGCCGAGCGAGCCGCCGAGCAGGATGAACGAGGCGAGGGTCAGGGTGTAACCGTTCAACGTCCACTGCAGCCCGGCGACGTCCGTGTCCAGTGATTCCCCGATCCGCGGCAGGGCGATGTTCACGACCGTCGCGTCGAGCGAAGCGACCGACGAGCCGAGGATGGTGGCCAGCAGAATCCAGCGCCCGGTGCCGGACCGCAGCCGCGGTAGCTCGGTGGTGTCCACCTACCCCAACCTAGCGGCAGGCAGGCGTTGGGAAGTCCGGGTCAGAGTTCCTGGACGCAGATGACGAAACGGCGCTTGTCGTAGACGTATCCGGTGCCGCTGCCGCAGACGTTCACGTCATCGGCGCTGTCCACGCGCTTGACCACCTTGACGCCCTTCACCGGCGACGAACCGGTGCAGTCGATGCGCTTGGGGTCGTCGCCGCCGACGTCCATGCAGCCGCCGACCACCCAGTCGATGTCCAGGCACAGCGCACCCTGCTCGATGCCGTTGATGGTCTCGGCGTAGTAGTTGTCGGCGTCGCTGCTGCACTGCGAGCTCTTCGCCTTCTTGTCGATCACCTTGTAGTTCGACTCGCGGCTGCCGCACGACGCCTTCTCGATGGTGGCGTTGGTGGTGGTGCCGCCGAGCTTCACGCAGTCGCCGATGCTCGCGTCGAAATCGGTGCTCCCGCTCGGCTTGCTCGTCGTCGGCTTGCTGGCGCTCGTCGTCGGCCTGCCCGAGGACGGCTTCGGCGTGTTGGTCACCGATACCGCGTCGATCGTCCCGTCCACGGCAGGCTGGGCGGTGCCGTTGATCGTGGAAGTGCAGCCGACCAGCGACAATCCGGCCGCGATGGCCAGTCCGGCGAAGGCGAGACGCCCCCAGGTCAGTTGACGAGACACGTACAGTCCTCCCGAGCTGTAACGCCGGCGAACTCACGCCCCCGAAATCCGAAGTTGCCATGGCTGCGCTTGAAATACCACGCCATGAATACACCATCGACCGAGCGCGCGTCGAGCCGGAGCCGGAAACGAACCGCCGTCAACAGCTCTGGGTATGGTGGGATTTCTGGTGTGAGAGGAGTCCCCGGTGAAGCTGATCAGCGCGATCGTGTGCTCGACCGCAGCGATGGGAGGCTCCCTCGTCGCTCCGGGTATGGCGGCCGCCGCCGATGTGTACTGCCGATCCGAACACGGGACCGATATCACCCTGATCGATGGGGCGACAGCCTGCCGCGCGGCGACCGATAGCTACGGCAGGGCGGGCGCCACCGGGATCGACGGGGTCGGTTACGCCAACGCGACCTCGGGCGCGACGGCCATCGGCATCGGCGCGGCGGGAGGTGTCGGCGCGAGCGAAGGCGCGGGTGGGGTTCCCGTGGCGGTCGGCTTCGGGCCGGACGCCGTCGCCATGACCTCGACCACGGACCCGGCGGTACGGACGTTCGCGATCTCGATCGCGCTGGAAGGGTCGCGAGCGGGGGTGACGACCGCCGAACAGACGGTCGTCTGCCTGGGCGCGGCGGCCTTCGCGTGGAACGCCGACAGCGGCGACGCGTGCCTCGCTACGCCTTTTGGGCTCTGGCAGACCCATTGAACGGGTTACCCTGGTTGACCAGCCCGGCTAACGGCGGTCAGGAGGTGACCCCATGGTTTCGGCAATGGCGGCGGACGACTTCGAGCCCGCCGACTCGGCAGGCGGAAAGCTGGCGGCACCGCACGAAATGCTGGTCGATCCGCATTTCATCCGGCTGGCAGATCAGTTCTTCGGCCTGTTCGCTCAGCCGGCCCGCGGCGGCGGGGCGCTCGCGGTCTACCTCGACGGCAAGCCCGTGGTCGACATCTGGGCAGGCTGGGCGGACAAGGAGCGGCGCTGGAACGGCGACACCGTCGCGCTGACCTTCTCCACCGGCAAGGGCGTGGCCTCCACCGTCGTCCACCGCTTGGCCGAACGGGGTCTGATCGACTACGACGTCCCGATGGCCGAGTACTGGCCGGAGTTCGCCGCGCACGGCAAGGACGACATCACCGTTCGTGACGTGCTCTGCCACCGCGCCGGTCTGCACCGGGTGCGCGGCCTGGTTCCCGGCCGCGAGGGCATCCTGCACTACGACGCCGTGGTCCGTGCGCTGGCCGAGAGCCCGCCCGACCCCCGGCGCATCCGCACCTCCGGCTATCACGCGATCACCTTCGGCTGGCTGGTCGCCGAACTCGTGCAGCGGGCGACGGGCGCACCGTTCACCGAGGTGCTGCGCACCGAGATCGCCGAGCCGCTGGGCATGGACGAGTACTGGTTCCGCGTCCCGGAATCCGAGCGCCACCGGATCGCCAAGATCTACCGCCACCTCGGCCCGCCTGGCATCCGCTGGAACACCGCCTCCTCCGTGCTGTCCTGGGTAGGACCGGTGCGCGGCCTCGCCGAGGCGGGCATGCCGGAGAGTTTCGACGAGCTGGTCCGCGACCCACGGGTGCACGACTCGGTGATGCCGGGCTGGAACGGCGTGTTCTCCGCGCGCGCACTGGCGCGGATGTACGGCGCCCTGGCCAATGGCGGCGTGGTGTACGCGGCCCACTCGGACCGGAAGGTGCACGGTGTCGGCCCCGAGCAAATCGTGCGGTTGCTGGAACCGCGGACCATCGAGACGATCAGCCAGGCGCAGCCCACCCACAGCCGTGACTACGTACTCGGTGTGCCGATTCACTTCACGCTCGGCTATCACCGCCCGGTGCTGATGTCCAAGCAGCAGCCCCGGCACGCGTTCGGACACTACGGCGTCGGCGGGTCCGGCGCGTACGCCGATCCGGATCTCCGCATGTCGATCGCGTTCATCACCAACGGGCTCGGCAGCATGGTGACCGCGCTCGGCGACGCCAGGCTCGCGCGGCTGGCGGCGACGGCGCAGGCCACGGTGCGCAAGCACAAGCAGGCCGCTGGCTAGCGTCGAACCGCTCCGGCCGCGGCCTCGTGTTCCTCGGTATGGATGTGCGCATGCTACGAACCGAGGCGGGTGCCCGCCGCGCCGGACCGCGTGTGCCGCGCGCGACCGTATTGCACGCCTTGGCCGCGGGCGGTGATTTCGATCGGTACTTCCGCTGGCGCCGGGCGCGGGAGGGTGACCCGTTCTACGTTCGATTTCCCGGCTTCGGTGCGGTGCTGTTCACCGGGACGGCCGCCGGCGCACGCGAGCTGTTCCGCTCGCCGGTGGCGTTCTCCGAGCCGCCGCGTCCGAATCCGATCGAACCGATGGTCGGCGCCGCGTCGCTGATCCTGGCTTCGGGCGAGCGCCATCGCCGCGACCGCGCGCTGCTCACACCCGCCTTCCACGGTGCCCGGATACGGGAGTACGGCGCGCTGATCCAGGAGGCCACCGTGCGGGAGCTGGCCGGGGAGAGCGGTCAAAAATGGGCGGCTGGCGCGCGCATCGATGCGCGAGCGGCGGCGCGCGCCCTCACGCTCCGGGTGATCGCGACGGTGGTGTTCGGTGCACGCGACGCGCGGCGGCAAGCGGAGTACACCGCCGCGGTGACGGACTTCATCACGGCGTTCTCCGGGCCGTTGCTCCTGTTGCCCGTGCTGCGCCGCGGACAGCACGGCCCGTGGGACCGGTTCCGCGCCGCGCGGGAGCGACTGGATCGGTTGATCCGCGCCGACATCGCACATCGCCGCGGGCATCCCGCCGAGCCGCACACCGACGTGCTCGACATGTTGCTGTCCGCTTATCCCGACGACGCCGACGACGAGCTGTGCGAGCAGATACGCACCTTGCTGGTGGCCGGGCACGAGACCACAGCGACCACCCTGGTCTGGGCGTTGTTCCGGCTGCACCGCGCCCCGCGGGCGCTGGCCCGCCTGCGCCGGGAGCTGTGCGACGCGGGTCAGGAGGCCGACCCGGCGGAGCTGGCCGCACTGCCCTACCTCGACGCCGTCTGCCTGGAAACGCTGCGTCTGCACCCGCCGGTGCCGATCATCCTGCGCCGGCTGACCGAGCCGTTCGCGCTGCGCGGCGTCGCGCTCGCACCGGGCCGGACCATGGGGATAGCGGTCCCATTGCTGCACTCCGATCCCGAAGTCTGGACCGACCCGGGCCGCTTCGACCCGGCCCGCTTCACCCAGCGCCGCTACCGGCCCTTCGAGTTCGCGCCGTTCGGCGGCGGCCATCGGCGCTGCGTCGGCGCGGCCCTCGCGGACTACGAGTTGCGGATCGCGCTGGCCACCATCCTGAGCCGGGTACGCCTGCGGCTCACGCCGCGGTATGCGCGCGGAAGCGTCCCCCTCTCGGTGCCGCACAATATCGCGACGGGTCCGCATCGTCCGATTTCGTTCGACGTCGTCAGTGAGCTTCGTCACTAATACGTTTGCCGTGAACCAACTTTCAGGTACCCCGCGACTCCGGCCCGCGATCGCCCGATCCGTCGTGACCGGCACGTTTGCCCGCTTCGATACCCGATCCAAGTCTTTGTGACTCACACCACAACCAGCAGGGTTGACGCATCACTCTGAAACGCAGGTGGCTCAGGAGCGCGCCGGGGCGGTAGGAATGGACGACGGGTCGGGCCCTCGATACCAGTGGGGCGTTCTTCTGGCTCCGCGCTGAAATGAAATATCTCGCTACGCGTGCGTACGCGTGCGCGCGAGAGATGGAATGGACGAGAAACCTATGCATGCCGCTTTGCACACCGGGTCGTTGCCTGCTCCGCGCAAGGGAGCGCGGCTAGCCCGCCGGATGCGCGAGGGCGTCCTGCTGTCCGCCGCGATCGCGGCAGCCGGTGTTCTGCTCGTCGCGCCTGCCCAGGCCGAACCGATCCCGGGGATCGGCACCGGCTCGGCCGCCGCCGCCACCGAACCCGAGCCGCAGGCGAACTTCGCCCCGCCCTCGATCAACATCGCCGACGGCGAGGTCGTGGGTGTCGCGCAGCCGATCATCATCACCTTCAAGGAACCGGTGACCGACCACGCCGCCGCCGAGAAGGCCATCAAGATCACCTCCTCCAAGGCCGCGCCGGGACACTTCTACTGGCGCGGCGACAAGCAGGTGCGCTGGCGGCCGGACGAGTTCTGGCCGGACAACACCGACGTGCAGGTGCAGGCGGGCGGCACCACCAGCTCCTTCCGCATCGGCGACGCCTTCGTGACCACCGCGGACGACAACACCCACACCATCACCATCACCCGCAACGGCGAGGTGGTGAAGGAGATGCCCACGTCGATGGGCAAGCCCAAGCACGAGACGCCGAACGGCACCTACATCGTCGGCGAGCAGCTGCGCAAGATGACCATGGATTCGTCGACCTACGGCGTTCCGGTCACCGACCCCGAGGGCTACAAGCTCGAGGTCGAGTACGCGACCCGCATCTCCAACAGCGGCATCTTCGTGCACGCCGCGCCGTGGTCGGTCGCTCAGCAGGGCGTCTCCAACGCCAGCCACGGCTGCCTGAACGTCAGCACGGAGGACGCCAAGTGGTTCTTCGAGAACGCGCGCCGCGGCGACCCCGTCATCGTGGAGAACACCCAGGGCGGCACGCTCAGCGCGAGTGACGGCCTGGGGGACTGGAATTAAGTCGCGGTAACCCCGCAGCGGCGCGAAGCCGAACATTACGATCAATTGCTCGAAGTAGCCGATCGTAGTGTTCGGCTTTTGCTCTACTTGGCCCGTGCGCGAGAAGTTCAGCGCGTCGGCGGGCGATCGTAACCGGCTGTTTGCGCCGGTCCGTAAAGTCACCGCCGTGCGTACCAGGCCGGAGCGAGTACTGCCGCAGCCACCGGGACGCGGTCTGCGCCACCGTCCTTGGCCGGACTACGCCCTGTTCCTGGTCTTGGTGCTGCCGAATCTCGCGCTGCTGGCGCTGTTCGTCTACCGGCCGCTGATCGACAACATCCGGCTGTCGCTGTTCGACTGGAACATCTCCGATCCGGTCGCCACCTTCGTCGGTTTCGACAACTACCGCGAATGGTGGAGCAGGCCGGACTCCTGGGACGTCGTCGGCAACACCGTGGTCTTCACCCTCGCCGCGGTGGCGGGCAGCATGGCGCTCGGACTGGCGCTGGCGCTGCTGCTGGATCGGAAGCTGTTCGGCCGCAATATGGTCCGCTCGGCGATCTTCGCGCCGTTCGTCATCTCCGGCGCCGCCATCGGCGTGGCCTTCCAGTTCATCTTCGATCCCAGCTTCGGCCTGATCCAGGACGCGCTGCACCGGCTCGGCGTGCACGAGGTGCCGGACTTCTACCAGAACCCGCGGTGGGCGCTGTTCATGGTGACGGTGACCTACGTCTGGAAGAACCTCGGCTACACCTTCGTCATCTATCTGGCCGCCCTGCAAGGCATCCGGACCGACCTGATGGAAGCCGCGCAGATCGACGGCGCGAGCCGCTGGACGACGTTCACCAAGGTCTTGCTGCCGCAGTTGCGGCCGACCACCTTCTTCCTGTCCATCACGGTGCTGCTGAATTCGTTGCAGGTCTTCGACATCATCAATGTGATGACCCGCGGCGGACCGCTCGGCACCGGCACGACGACCATGGTCTACCAGGTCTACCAGGAGTCCTTCCGCAATTTCCGGGCCGGCTACGGCGCGACCGTGGCCACCATCATGTTCCTGGTGCTGCTCGTGGTGACGCTGGTACAGGTGCGCGTCATGGATCGAGGACAGCAGTGAAAGACACCGGCGTGCAGACGCTTTCCTACCGGCGCAGACAGCGGGCGGTGACGCTGCTCGGCTACGGCGCGATGGCCTGCGTGCTGATCATCGTGGGTGTCCCGCTGTTCTGGATCTTCATCACCTCGTTCAAAGCCCGGCCGGACATCTACGTGCAGCCCGCCGTGTACTGGCCACACAGCTGGCACCCGGAGAACTACCGGGAGGCCACCACGACGCTGCCGTTCTGGACCTTCCTGCGCAATTCGCTGATCGTCACCGGCATCGTCTCAGCGGTGAAGTTCGTGCTCGGCGTATTCAGCGCCTACGGCCTGGTGTTCCTGCGCTTTCCGGGCAAAACGGTGGTGTTTCTGGTGATCATCGCGGCGCTGATGGTGCCCAACCAGATCACCGTGATCTCCAACTACGCGCTGATCGCTCAGCTCGGTTGGCGGAATACGTTCCAGGGCATCATCGTTCCGCTCTGCGGTGTCGCCTTCGGCACCTTTCTCATGCGCAATCACTTCCTCTCACTGCCCTCGGAAGTGATCGAGGCGGCGCGAATGGACGGTGCCAACTGGTGGCGGCTGCTCACCCGGGTGGTGCTGCCGATGTCCGGACCGACCATGGTCGCCTTCGCGGTGGTGACGCTGGTCAACGAGTGGAACGAGTATCTGTGGCCCTTCCTGATGGCCGACGACACGACGGTCGCGACCCTGCCGGTCGGCCTGACCTTGCTGCAGAACACCGAGAACCCGAGCGTCACCAACTGGGGACCGGTCATGGCGGGAACTCTGCTGACCATGCTGCCGATCCTCGTGGTCTTTCTGGTGCTGCAACGCCACATGATCAAAGGCCTCACCTCCGGTGCGGTCAAGGGTTAACCGATCAAGGAGAAACCACGTGTCCACTGCACAGTTCCCGGCGCTGACCCGGCGCGGATTCCTCGGGCTGACCGGAGCGCTCACGGCAGGTGCGGCGTTGACCGCGTGCGCGGGCACCGGAGGCGGCGGCAAGCAGTCCGGCGACGCCAAGACCCTGACCTTCTGGTCCAACCACCCGGGCACATCGAAAGAGCTCGAGACCGAGCTCATCCGTCGCTTCCAGGAGAAGTACCCCGACCTGACGGTGAACCTGGTCGACGCGGGCAAGAACTACGAGGAGGTGTCGCAGAAGTTCAACGCGGCGCTGTCGGGCGGAGATCTGCCGGACATCGTGGTGCTCTCCGACGTCTGGTGGTTCAACTACGCGCTGAACGGCACCATCGAACCGCTCGACGGCCACTTCGCGGACGCGGGCGTGCGCCTGGACGACTACGTCGACTCGCTGGTCGCCGATTACCTGTTCAACGGCAAGCACTACGCGCTGCCCTACGCCCGCTCGACCCCGCTGTTCTACTACAACAAGGACGTGTGGAACCGGGCCGGCCTGCCCGACCGCGGCCCGCAGAGCTGGCAGGAGTTCGACGAGTGGGGACCGAAACTGCAGGAAGTCGTCGGCGAGGGCAAGCTCGCGCACGGCTGGGGTGACGCCAAGAACTACCTCGCCTGGACCTTCCAGGGCCCGAACTGGACCTTCGGCGGCGCGTACTCGGACAAGTGGACGCTGAAGTTCAACGACCCGGGCACCATCGCGGCGGGCACGTTCCTGCGCAACATGATCAACGCCAAGAAGTACGCGGGCATCAAGCCGCAGATCGCGGTGGACTTCGGCACCGGCGTGATCGCTTCGACCATCGCCTCGACCGGCGACCTGCGGGGCATCCAGAAGAACGCCGAGGGCAAGCTGACCTTCGGCACCGCCTTCCTCCCGCATCCGAACGGACCCGGCGTCACCACCGGCGGCGCGGGCCTGGCGATTCCGGCGCGCATCTCCGACGAGCGAAAGGTGAACGCGCTGAAGTTCATCGAGTTCGTCACGAACGCGCAGAACACCGCGTACTTCTCGCAGGGAACGGGCTACATGCCGGTGCGCAAGTCGGCCGTGAACGATCCGAGCGAGCAGGACTTCCTCGCGAAGAACCCGAACTCGAAGGTCGCGATCGATCAGCTTCCGTCGACCAGGTCCCAGGACTACGCCCGGGTGTTCGTGCCGGGCGGCGACCAGATCATCGGCACCGGCTTGGAGCAGATCGGTCTGCAGAACGCCGACGTAGCCGCCACGTTCGCGAACGTGACCACCCAGTTGCAAGCGATCATCGATCGGCAGATCACACCGAAGCTGCCGAAGTAGCGCCCGTCCCGAGGAGACCGACAAGCATGGCCACCGTGCAGTTCGAAGGCGTCACGCACCGGTATCCCGGCGCGCACGCGCCTGCCGTCGACCAGCTCGAACTGGACATCGCCGACGGTGAGTTCGTCGTGCTCGTCGGTCCGTCGGGATGCGGCAAGTCGACCAGCCTGCGCATGCTCGCGGGTCTGGAATCCGTCGCGCAGGGGCGCATCCTGATCGGCGGCAAGGATGTCACCGGATTACCGCCGCGGGCACGGGACGTGGCCATGGTGTTCCAGAGCTACGCGCTGTATCCCAACATGACCGTCGCGCAGAACATGGGCTTCGCCCTGCGCAACGCGGGCATGAACAAGGCCGACACGCTGGTGCGCGTCCACGAAGCGGCGAAGATGCTCGAACTCGAGCACTTGCTCGACCGCAAGCCCGCCCGGTTGTCCGGCGGGCAGCGGCAGCGAGTCGCCATGGGGCGGGCCATCGTCCGGCGTCCCCAGGTGTTCTGCATGGACGAGCCGCTGTCCAACCTGGACGCGAAACTGCGGGTGAGTACACGCTCGCAGATCGCGGCACTGCAGAAACGGCTCGGCACCACCACGGTGTACGTCACCCACGACCAGGTCGAGGCGATGACCATGGGTGATCGGGTAGCGGTGCTGCGCGAAGGCAAGCTGCAACAGATCGCCGCACCGCGCGTGCTCTACGACGATCCGGTGAACACCTTCGTCGCGGGATTCATCGGCTCGCCGGGCATGAACCTGTTGGAAGCGCCGGTGCGCGACGGTGCGGCGGTACTCGGCGACCTACGCATTCCGCTGCCGCCCGGCGCGAAATCCCGCGACCGGGTGGTGGTCGGGATCCGGCCCGAGTCGTGGGAGGTCACCGCCGAACCCGCCGACGGCCTGGCGGTCGACGCCGAACTGCTGGAAGAACTCGGCGCGGAGTCGTTCGTCTACAGCCACGGCATCGCCGAGGACTGGAGCAGCCGCTCCGGGAAGGTGGTCGCGCGCGTCGACCGCCGCTTCCAGGTGCGGCTCGGCGACCGGTTGTACCTGCGGCCCAGAGCCGAGGACGTGTTCTTCTTCGACGCGGGCACGGAAGAACGCCTGCGCTGACCGCCGCGCCACCGAGGCGGTCACCCGGACCGCCTCGGCTCGGGGCCTACCAGATCTTCACGCGCTCAGCCGGTTCCAGGTACAGCGCGTCGCCCGGCTCGACTTCGAACGCCTCGTGGAAGCTGTCGATATTGCGCACGACCGCATTGCAGCGGAACTCCGGCGGCGAGTGCGGGTCGGTGGCGAGACGGCGGATCGCCTCCTCCGCACGGGCTTTCGTGCGCCACACCTGCGCCCAGCCGTAGAACACTCGTTGCAGTCCGGTGAGCCCGTCGATCTCCGGGGCGGCAGCGCCGCCGAGCGAGATCTTGTATGCCTCCAGCGCGATGGACAGGCCGCCGAGGTCGCCGATGTTCTCACCGATGGTGAACTGGCCGTTCACCGTGTGCTCGTCCGGCAGATCCTTGGGGGAGAGCACGTCGTACTGCTCGATCAGAGCCGTAGTCCGCTTGGCGAATTCGGCGCGGTCCTCGTCGGTCCACCAGTCCACCATGTTGCCGTCGCCGTCGTACTTCGCGCCCTGATCGTCGAAACCGTGCCCGATCTCGTGGCCGATCACCGCGCCGATGCCACCGTAGTTGGCCGCGTCGTCGGCGTTCATGTCGAAGAACGGCGGTTGCAGGATGGCGGCCGGGAAGACGATCTCGTTCATGCCCGGGTTGTAGTAGGCGTTCACCGTCTGCGGGGTCATGAACCACTCGTCCCGGTCGACCGGGCCGCCGAGTTTGTTCAGATCCCGATCGTGTTCGGCCGCGTAGCCCCTGCGGTAGTTGCCGACCAGATCGGCCGGGTCGATCACCAGGGCCGAGTAGTCGCGCCACTTGTCCGGGTAGCCGATCTTGGGGGTGAACTTCTCCAGCTTCGCCAGCGCGGCGACCCGGGTGCCCTGGCCCATCCACTCCAGTTCGGCGATATTGCGGCGGTAGGCCTCCTGCAGGTTCGCCACCAGCTCGACCATGCGCGCCTTGGCTTCCGGCGGGAAATGTTCGGCCACGTAGAGTTTTCCGACCGCCTCGCCGAGCAGGTCTTGCACCAGCGAGACGCCGCGCTTCCAGCGCTCCCGGTTCTCCTCAGCGCCGGTGAGCGTGCGGCCGTAGAAGTCGAAGTTCTCCTCGACCACCGCGTCGGTCAGATACGGCGCACGCGCGCGGAGCACCCGCCAAGCCGCCCACGCCTGCCAGTCCGCGAGCGGCTCGTCGGCCCACAGCCGCGCGAACGTGCGCAGGTAGTCGGGCTGGCGGACCACCACCTCGGCGAACAGCTCGGGCCCTGCCGCGTCCACGCCTTCGGCGAGCGCGGCCGTCCACGCGGCCCAGTCGAATTCGGGGTTGTCCGCCGCCAGCGCGTCGAAGGTGGTCAGATTGTAGCGAAGTTCGGCGTCCCTGCGGCGCACCACGTCCCAGTGGCCTGCGGCCAGTTTCCGCTCCAGCTCGAAGACGCGCGCGCCGACGGTGTCGAGTCCGTCCGGCAGCAGTCCGGCGACCTGCGGGTCCGCGGCGGCCAAGGCGAACATGCGGTCGATGTGCGCGATGTACTTCGCGCGGATCTCGGCGAACTCGTCCTGCCGGTAGTACGACTCGTCGGGCAGGCCGATGCCGGACTGGGTGGCGTGCGCCAGATAGCGGTTGGAGTCCTTGTCGTCGGTGTCGACGAAAACGGCGACGGCGCCCCCGACGCCGGTGCGCTGCAACCGGCCGAGCAGGGCCGCGAAAGTCCCCTTGTCGCCGACCTCGGCGATCGCCGCGAGTTCGGCGGCGATCGGGGCGAGCCCGGCGGCGCCCACCGCGTCGGTGTCCATGAAGCTGGAGTACAGGTCACCGATCTTGCGCGCCTCGCTACCCGGTTCGGCGTCGGCGGCGGCGGCATTCTGGATGATTGCCTGAACGTCCAGCTCCGCCTGGTCGTACAGCGCGCGGAAGGCGCCGTCCACGGCCCGGTCGGCGGGGATCTGGTGGTCTGCCAGCCATTTGCCGTTGACGTGCGCGAACAAGTCGTCCTGTACCCGCACGCCCTCGTCGAGGTAGGACAGATCGATGCCGGAAGGACGGGTCGGTTCGGAAGTCACGATGTCCAGTATGCCGACAAAGCGCGTGCGTCTGCCGTGGGCGACAAGTCCCATCCGTCTTTCCTGTCCAGTAGTCGCCGCATCCGATGCCGGCGAGACCGTGCGGCCGATCAGCCACCTTCGGCCGAGAGACGGTGGCGGAGGGTGGCCGCCCGGAGCGTGAGGTGGTTGCGCTCGGCGACGTTGTGCGCCTGCGCCGCGGCCTCCACGTAGAGCCGCGCCGCCGTGGCGACGTCACCCGCCTGCTCATGGAGATACGCGGACGAGGCGGTGTACCGGGGGAGCGCCGGGTCGAGTTCGGCGAGCGCGGCGAGCCCGGCCCGCGGTCCGTCGGCCGCACCGACGGCGACGGCGCGATTGAGCCGCACGATGGGGCTGTCGGTGAGCAGGACCAGTTCGTCGTACCACTCGACGATCTGCACCCAGTCGGTCTCGTCGGCGGTCTGCGCGTCGGCGTGCAAGGCCGCGATGGCGGCCTGCGCCTGGAACTCCCCCAGCCGGTCGCGGGCCAGCGCGGCTTGGAGCACGGCCACGCCCTCGGCGATCAGGTCGCGCCGCCACAGCCCACGGTCCTGTTCGGCCAGTGGCACGAGACTGCCGTCGGCGCGCGTGCGGGCCTGGCGTCTCGCGTGGTGCAGGAGGAACAGGGCGAGCAGTCCCGCGACCTCCGGGTCTCCTGTGGTCGCGACCAGCTGCCTGGCCAGCCGGATCGCCTCCGCGGCGAGATCCACGTCGCCGCTGTACCCCTCGTTGAACACCAGGTACAGCACCCGCGACACGGTGCGCAGATCGCCGGGACGATCCAGACGGACACCGCTGACGGTGCGTTTGGCCCGGCTGATCCGCTGGGCCATCGTCGCTTCGGGCACCAGGTACGCCTGCGCGATCTGGCGCGTGGTGAGGCCGCCGACGGCCCGCAGCGTCAGCGCGACGGCCGACGCGGGGGTGAGGCTCGGGTGCGCGCACAGGAAGTAGAGCTGCAGCGTTTCGTCCACGGAGGCGGTCGGTCCCGGTGGCGGCTCGTCGCAGACCCGGAGTTCGCGGCGGCGCCGCGCGAGGTCGGATCGGGCGAGATCGACGAAGCACCGCCACGCCGTGGTGATCAGCCAGCCTTTGGCGTCGTCGGGGCGTCGGCCCGGCCACGTCTCGACGGCACGGACCAATGCTTCCTGCACGGCGTCCTCCGCGGTCGCGAAGTCCGCCCCGCGATGGACGAGGGCCGCCAGGACACCCGGGATCAGATCCCGCAATCGAGCCTCGTCCACCGCGCCGGCGTCCATCACTCGATGACAGTCGGCGCGGCGGTCAGGAACGGCCGCACCTCGAGCCACTCGTGGATGGGCTTGCCGCCCGCGCCCGGCGCCGCGGACAACTCGCCTGCCAGCTCGACGGCGCGCTCGTAGGAGTCGACGTCGATGATCATCCAGCCCGCGATCAGGTCCTTGGTCTCCGCGAACGGGCCGTCGGTCACCGGGGGCTTGCCCTCGCCGTCATAGCGGACCCATGCGCCCTCCGGTGCCAGCGCTTGGCCGTCGACGAACTCGCCGGTGCCTTCCAGGCGAGCAGCGAAGTCGTTCATGTACTTGATGTGCGCCTCGATCTCGGCGGGCGTCCACTGGTCCATCGGTACATCGTTGACGGCCGCCGGGGCGCCTCGGTAGTGCTTGAGGAGCAGGTACTTGGCCATGACATTCTCCCTTCGGATCGCGACCCCGGTTGGTCGCTCGATCCTGGGACGGAGCCGTCACGACGTTCTCGACATCCGCCGTCGAAATTTCTCGCGACTTTCCCAGGGTCGGGTTTCACGTCCAGGACGGCGGCGCGGAGCAGGCCACGCGGACGCCGTTTCGGTGCGATCGTCTCATCCGCGCCGTACCCATGCAGCCGGTACGGAACGAGACGAGCAAGCGCGGCGTGCGACCGCTTCGGGGAGATCAAGCAGGCAAGACGATCCGATCGAATTCGCCGTCGTGCGCGCCGAGCAGGAAGGCATTCCACTCCTCCGGCGTGTAGACGAGGGTTACGCCGCCGTGGCGTAGTGCGGTGTGACCGTCGGCGGCAGGGTGCGCGCACAGTTCGCCATTCGATCGCCCGCGGGTGCGTACCGCGTCGAGGAACGCGCTCCATTCGGCTGCTGTGACGGTGATGACGGGCTCTTCGGCGGGGCGGTTTGCCGGATCGCGGCGATATTTGCTGTCACGGATGAGCACCGCATCATCATCGAACCGAACCTCGACGCATTGGTTGCCATTGTTCGATCTGGTCGATGTGAACCAGCCGGTGCGTGCCGGCCGTGCGGTGATGGCCATGGGCAGGATTTTACACGCGGGAATAGCGCCTGATCAGGGCTAATGACTCCACTCGCGAAAGCGATTGGTCCACCCCGCGCAGGTAGGCGAAGCGTAGATCGCGGACCAGATCCGGGTCCTCGACCGCCCCGCCGAACACCGCGCTCTCCACCCAGCCGAAGGTCGGCAGCTGCTCGCCGGCGAAGTCGATGAGGTGGAAACTGGATCCGCCGAGCACCGCGCCCGCGGTCGCGGCGAACGGGATCACGCGGACCTCGACGGTGTCCAGTTCCTCGATCAGCTCGGCCAGATACTCCAACTGCCCGCGCAGCACGTCCGGACCTCCGGTCTGTTGCAACAGCGTGCCCTCTCCGAAGACCGCGGTCAGTTCCACCGGATCCGCACCGCGCAACCGCTCCTGGCGCCGCATCCGAATCGCCACCAGCTGCTCGACCTGGACGGGCCGGATCATCACATCGGCGCTGATCAGCGCGCGCGCGTAGTCCTCGGTCTGCAACAACCCCGGTACGACGAGGCTGTCATAGCTGCGGATGCTCTGCGCGCCGTATTCCATGCCGTACAGCCGTTGCAGCTCGGGTCCGATCAACGCCGAGGACTTCGCCCACCAGCCGCGCTGCTTGCTGGCCTCCAGCAAGGCCAGCAATTCCACGCGCTCCTCGGCCTCCACGTCGAGCAGTTCGAGCACCGGGCCGATGGTCTTGGTGGTGAGCACCCGCCTGCCCTTCTCCACGTGTGACCAGTTGGCCGGCGTGAAGCCCACCCGCCGCGCGAAGCCCGCGGAGTCGAAACCACGCTGTTCCCGCAGTTCACGCAGCCGAAGCACCAACTCCCAGCGGGCAACGGTAGGCGAGACGGGTGCCATGTGTGGGCATGCTACGCCCACTCCGACGCGCGGTACGGTGACTATTGTCAAGCGACTTGCCCCGGACTAGGGTCGAGACAGCGATCGATTCTTCCGAGCACGCGTCCCACCACTGCGAGGCGAGGTTGTTCGTCATGGGTACATCGCGCATCGAATCGGGCAGGCATCTCGCGTCCACCGACTTCCCGTCGATCCAGGACGCGTTCGCTCGCTGCCGTCGCTATCGCGACGACCACGGGCTGTACGGACTCGTGGACCCGATCCTTGGTCGCATCATGTTGGAAGTCGGCTCGGTCGGAGCGGTTGTGATGCCCGCGGAGTTCGGCCGTCGGGTGCTCGAGCGGCTCGCCGACGGACCCGAGGTCCGGCCCGGCCCGGTCATCGCGCATCCGCGCGCGCACCGCTGGACCTTCCTGACCGGCCCGACCGACAACTCGTACCTGGACACCGGGCTGTTCGCCGACCTGTTCCGGATCTGCGCGTCGATCGCACTGCCCGGCAGCCACATCGTGCTGCCGTCACCAGCCGACGAGCACGGCGGCTACCGCACCTGGATCGTGGCGCCCGACCGCGACTTTCGTCGCGACTTCGCCGAGGTGATCGCCACGACCCGGGCGTGCGCCGCGGCTACCGGGGCGTCGGCGCGGGCGGCGGAGTGAGGGTGACGCTGTACTTGTCCTGCAGCTTCTGATTCCACTCGCGCTCGCACTGCTCGATCTTGGACTGATCGTTGTTCGCTTTGTTCACGCAGTCCACGAAGTCCTTGCCGCCCGAGTTGACGAAGAAGCTGTAACCCACGACGGTGAGCAGCACGGCGCCCACGATGCCGAGCGCGCCGAGGACGATACCGGTGATCGCCATGCCCATACCCCCCGCGGTGCCGGCGCGGGCCTTGAATACGGCGACGATGCCCAGGATGACCGCGAAGATGCCGCAGACATAGCCGCCGATGATCGTCCAGAAGAACAGCAACGCGAGGATGCCGAGCACCAGCGCGGTGATCGCCAGGCCGCGGCCCTTCGGTGATTCCTGCCAGTAGGCGGGCTGACCGGGGTACTGGCCGCCCGGCGGCTGTGGATACTGCCCCGGCGGCGGGTACTGGCCGGGCGGCGGGGGCGGATATTGCGACATGGACTTCCTCTCCGTCGGTGCCTCGCGATGCTCGGTCCGGACGAGGTGGTCCGGGGTGCGCGGCGGTCGCCTACTGATCGCGCATCCCGCGGACGGATGTTAATGCCAACCGGCTACTGGGCGCCGAGCCGCGCGTGCATCTCCCAAACCAGAACTTCCGAAGGCTGCCGCGCCACCACCCGTTGGCCGCCCGACCTGGTCAAACGCACCGCGTCCCCCTCATACAGCGGGCCGACGCCCTCCATGTCCACCTCGCCGCGCGCTACGAACAAATGCAGGTACGGCGCGTCGGGTAGCTCGATCACCTGCTCGGCGCCCGGCTCCGCGCTCGCCATGCGCGCCACGTGCAGCGCCGAATGGCTGCTGTTGATGGCGATCGCGGTGCGATCGCGGTAGCGGGGCAGGCCCGAGGCGACCGTGACCAGATCGCCTCCCGCGAGCGCGTCGTCGATCTCGAGCTGCTCGTAGCCGGGGGTCAGCCCCGGCTCGTCTGGCACGACCCACATCTGCACGAAGTGCACCGGCTGCTCGTGTTCGGGAATGCGGCCGTCCAAGCGCCACGAGTCGTTCTTCTCCGAGTGCAGGATGCCGGTGCCCGCGCTCATGCGCTGGGCCAGCCCGGGATAGATGACACCGCTGTGGCCCAGGGAATCCTGATGCACCAGGCTGCCGCCGAGCACCCAGGTGACGATCTCCATATCCCGATGCGGGTGGGTATCGAATCCCTGCCCGGGCGAGACGATGTCCTCGTTGTTGACCAGCAGCAAGCCGTGGTGGGTGTTGTCGGGATCGTAATGCTCCCCGAAGGAGAACGAATGCTTCGAATCCAGCCAGGAGACCCGCGTCTTCATGCGGTCACCGCCACGGTGGACATCGATGTGTGGTGTCGTGAGTGTGGACATCATGGTCCTCCTCTCGGGACCGTGCACCGATCGCCATTCAGGGTAGGAGCACTTCCGCCGCGGTACTCCGCATTCCTAGTAAATTGTGCCGCACTCGGCATTTTACGCGAGCGACCGGAAGGTGAACGGGAGGCGAGCAGAACCAACCGGTACGTCGAAACGTCGGACCACCTGGTCGGATATCCCGGGCCGGCCCCGATTGCCAAGCGCCACAAAGACAACCGGAGGTAGCGACGTGCTGGACCTCGATGACCTCGCCCGGATCGAACAGCAACTCCGCAGCGAAGCACGGCGCGATGGCATCGCGCATTTCGTGGTGGGCGTCGCCGTGTTCCGCGAGGGCAGGCTTCTGGTGGTGCGCCGCGTCGCCGACGACTATCACGGCGGTATGTACGAACTGCCCGGCGGCGGCGTCGAATCGGGGGAGACATTCGCCGAGTGCGTCGAACGGGAATTGCTGGAGGAAACGGGGCTGCGGATGCGCGCGGTCGTCGACTTCCTCGGTGGATTCGATTACGCCACCCGGACCAAGTCGAAAGTGCGGAAATACAGCTTCGTCGTGGAGGCGGAGCCGGGCGACGTCGCCCTCGCGCCGGGCGAGCACGACGCGTTCGCCTGGATCGACGCGGGCACGCTCGACGAGCTGCCGATGGCGCCGGACATGCGTGCGACGGTGAGCACGCTGGTCGACCGGGTCTGAAGAGCTGCAGGCGCCGACGCGCGAGCGTGCGGCCCGGTCGGCGAACACAGTACGCTCGCGAACGTGTCGACTGGTCACGCCGAAGGCCGCACTCCCGCGGAGCAACGGCCGGGTGGGCTGCTCGCAACACTTCGGCAGAGCCCGGGCGTGTCGCGGCTGGCAGTGGTGCGTTTCGCCGGGCAATTCGGCGACGGGATGTTCCAAGCGGCGTTGTCGGGCGCGATCCTGTTCAACCCCGAGCGGCAGACCGATCCGCTGGCCATCGCGGCGGGCTTCGCGGTGCTGCTGCTGCCGTATTCGCTGATCGGACCGTATGCGGGCGCGCTGCTGGATCGCTGGGACCGGCGCTCCGTGCTGCTGGTGGCCAACGTGCTGCGCGCGGTGCTGATCGCGCTGGTCAGCGGAGGGCTGCTGGCGGGGGTCGGCGAGACACCGCTGCTGTTGCTGGCCTTGGCGGTGGTGGGCGTCAGCAGATTCGTCATGGCCGGCGTCTCGGCCGCGCTGCCGCGGGTGCTGGCGCAGGCGTGGCTGGTGCCGATGAACTCGGTGCTGGCCACGGTCGCCTCCGGGTGCGCGGGTGCGGGTGCGGCCGTCGCGGTGGGTGTGATCGGGCTGATCGGGGCGGGAGATTTCGCCTCGGCCGTCGCGGTGGCGATCAGCGGTGTCGGCTCGCTGCTCGGCGCGGCGCTGGCGGCGGGATTCCGGCCGCGCGTGCTCGGCCCAGCGCCCGGCGCGGCACAGGACGAGAACACCGTGCACGCGATCGCCACCGGTCTGCGCACCGGGGCCACGGCGGTGTGGGAATCGAAAGCGGTCACGACGGCCATGCTGGGCATCGGCACCCATCGGATCGTCTTCGGCACGAATACGCTGATCATGGTGCTGGTGCTGCGCCAGACCCCGGTGGACGGCTCCGGACTCAGCGGAGGCCTCGTCGGTTTCGGCGTCACGATCGCCGCCACCGCCTCGGGCATGCTGGTGGCCGCCCTCGTCGCGCCGCTGCTCATTCCCCGGCTGGGACGGGCGCGCACCGTGGTCGCCGGTCTGATCACCGCGATGCTGGTGCAACTGACGCTGGTCACGCCGATCGGGTTCGCCGAGTCGGACGCCGCGGTGGAGCGTGCGCACGAACTGCTCTTGATCGGTGCGTTCCTGCTGGGACTCGCCGGGCAGACGATCAAGTTGACCGGTGACGCGACCATGCAGATCGACATCGACGACGCCCGACGCGGCCAGGTGTTCGCGCTGCAGGACACGGTGTTCAATCTCGCGTTCGTGCTGGCGATCGTGATCGCGGCCCTGGTCGTTCCGGACGACGGCCGATCGGCGATCGTGGTGCTGGCCGGGGCCGCCCTCTACGCCGCGGGAATCGTTTCCATCGCATGCAACACGCGCCGCCGCGCGGTCAGCTGAGCGACGGATCGTCGCCGGGGTCGCGCCGGTCGCGGTTCAGCCAGTGTGCGAGGTGCTCGGGCAACGCGCCGGTCTCCGAACCATCGGAATCCTGCCGGGAATCCGGTAATCGTGCTGCGCCGAGCAGACGATCCTGCGCCTCCGCTTCCGTGCGCACGGTCCACTCCAGCGGCTCGCTCGCCGTATCGCCGGGCAGGCCGGTGATCTGATGGTTCCACGTGCCGAGCCCGGTGGGATCGGTGAAGAAGTGGTCGAGCACGCCGTCGTCGTCGAGATCCAGCGCGGCGATGTCGGCCCGGCCCGAGCCGGCCGAGTCCCACAGCGCGTCGTCGGCGATGCCGTCCCCGTCGAAGTCCAGCCGCACCGCGTCGGCCGTGCCCGTGCCGCCGAGTTCCAGGTCGGCCTCGGTGGTCCAGACGTGCACGGTTCCGTCACCGGTACCGAACACGTACTCGATCTCGTTCATATGTCCTTGGACGCACGCGGCCCGGCGCCGGTTCCATCACGCGGGGCTTTTCGATTCGCCGTCGCCGTTTCCGGCGGTTGTTCCGGTAAGTTGGCACGTCAGCAGCCGACCGACAGGAGTCAACACGACATGGGTTCTCCGGTGCACAACCCCGATGCGGTACGAGAACTGCTGAGCGCGTGGAAGACCCGGTCCGCCAGCGGACATCCGATCGCCTGACGCGCGCGGCCGGGCCGACCTGATGCGCGCATCCGGAAGCAAATCGCCTTGTGCACCCGCGTTGTTCGGCGCACTGCTCGTCGGCGCCCTCGCCATACCGACTCCCGCCGCGCAGGCCGCGCCGTTTCCGTGGGCACCGCCGCCGGTCAACAATTGCGGCGAGGTCGGTTTCGACCCGCTCAACCGCGAGCCCGATCCGGCGCAGCCTCCGCCGCCACCGCTGCCGCCGCAGATCGACATTCCCGTCCCGATTCCCGAACTCACTCCGGTGCCGGTCCCCGACCCACCGCACGACAACACGCGGATCGTCCCGGACCCGCTGCCGGAGAACCCCTGTGACAACCCGTGCCCGGATATCCGGGACCACCCAGCGCCTCCCGCGCCCGATCCCGATCCCAGTCCGACGCCCGAGACCGGCACCGACGAGGGAACCGGTTCCTCCGGCTCCTCTTCGGGACCCGGTTCGGGCAACGGATCCGGCTCGAGCGACGGCTCCGGGTCTGCCTCCGGTTCCGGCTCGCCGGTCAAACTGCCGCGCATCGAGTTCAAACCGGAGACCGAGCCGATTCCGGTCCCGGTGCCGGGTGGCCCAGGCGAGGAGCCGCAGCCCGCTCCGCCACAGGTGGTGCATCCGGCCGAACCCGGCCCACTCGCGGCTCCGGTGGCCGCGCCGACCGTCGACTCGGTACGGCTGGTCGGGCAGGTGACCGGGCACGGCTCGCAGAACCGCACCGACATGCGCTGGCAGGTCGACGGAACCGATCTCGGCCTGATGTGGGAGACCGAACCCGGCGAAGTCGCCGTAGTTTTCGGCGACACCTTCGGCAAGGGCTGGGGCGTCGGTGGCGCGGGCAACGACGACCAGGACTGGCGCAGCAACGTCATCGGTTTCAGCACCGACCGCGAGCTGTCCGACGGCCTGACGTTGGACACCTTCGCGCAGGACAGCCGCTGCCACGCCGCCGAGATCCTGGGCAGCCGCAAGATCAAGAACTGGGAGACCACCACCATCCCGACCTCCGGGTTCGCCATCGGGAACCGGCAGTACCTCAGCTACATGTCGGTGAACAGATGGAGCCGCATACCGGGTCTGTGGTGGACCAATTACGGCGGCCTCGCCTATTCCGACGACCGCGGGCGCACCTGGAAGAAAGACCAGCACGCCAAGTGGGAGAACCTGTTCGGGCTCGGCAAGTTCCAGGTCGCGGCGATGGTGCCGCAGGGTGACTACGTCTACATGTTCGGCACCCCCAACGGACGCATCGGCACGATCGCGCTGGCGCGCGTGCCGAAGTACCAGGTGCTGAACAAGTCCGCCTATCAATATTGGGTCGGCGGCACCTGGGCGCCCGCCGCCGAGAACGAGGCCACCCCGCTGGTGCTCGGCATCGCCAGTGAGCTCTCGGTGCGCTACGACCGGGAGACCGAGCAGTGGCAGATGGTCTACCTCGATTCCGCGCGGGGCGCGATCGTGCTGCGAACCGCGGCAAGCCCGCAAGGCGCGTGGACGGACGCGATCCCGCTGGTGTCCACCGCCGATTACCCGAAGTCCTACGGCGGGTTCATCCATCCGTGGTCGACCGGGGAGGATCTGTACTTCATGCTCTCGGCGTGGGACAGCTACAACGTGTATCTCATGCATGCCCGGCTGGAGCCGAACCGGAGTCAGCCCGCCCGCACGAACCGCACAGGCTGACCGGGACGCGTCTGCGCGATGGCGTCGACGTCGGCGTCGACCACCACCGCGATCACCGGATACCCGCCCGTCACCGGGTGATCGGCCAGGAAGACGACCGGCTGTCCGCTCGGCGGCACCTGGATCGAGCCGAGCGCCATGCCTTCGGTCGGCAGTTCCCGAGCGACCTTCCTGGTCAGCGGCGGGCCGGTGTGGCGTTCCAAGCGTGCGCCGATCCGGTCGGTGTCGGGGGAGATCCGCCACTCACCCGCGAACAAGGACGTGGCGTCGGAGAACCAATCGTCGCGCGGGCCGAGCACGACGCGCACGGTGACGACGTCCGCGGGTAACTCGGCGACCGGGGCGAAGTCCACGACCGGGATCGTGTGCGGCGAAGACCCGACCGGGAGCCGATCACCCTTCCGCAGCGGCTCCGGCCCCAAGCCCGACATGGTGTCGCGGCTTCGGGAACCGAGCGTCTCCGGCACGTCGATGCCGCCGCGCACCGCGACATAGCTGCGCAACCCGACGGACGCGTAGCCCAGCCGCAGCGCCTGTCCGGGTTCCAGTTCCAGCACACTCGCGTGACCCACGGGTCTGCCGTCGACCGTGGCGGGGGCCGGTGCGCCCGTCACCGCCAGCATGACGTGCTCTTCCGCGTGCAGCGCGAGGCCTCCGAGCAGCACCTCGACGGCCGCATGCCCCTCCGGGTTGCCGACCAATCGATTGGCCAGCCGCAGCGATCCGCGGTCCGCGGCCCCCGCGGGACCGACCCCGGAATCGAACCAGCCCGGCCGCCCGAGATCCTGGATGGTCGCCAGTGGACCGACGGCATCGACGACGATCATCGGCCGTCGCTCACGTCGAGGAATCGAACGGTGGCGCCCGCGCGGATCAGCGCGGGCGGGTCGCGCTCGACATCCCACATCCTGAGGTCGGTGCTGCCGATCAGCTGCCACCCGCCGGGCGTGCTCCGCGGATACACCGCGCTGTACCCACCGGCCAGCGCGACGGCGCCCGCCGGAATCGATGTGCGCGCCTGCGCTCTACGCGGAACGGACAACCGCTCGTCGGGCGATTCCAGGTAGCCGAAGCCCGGCGCGAATCCGACGAAAGCACATCGCCACACCGTCCCGGTGTGCGCGGCGATCACTTCCGCGGTCGTGATCCCCAGCATCCTGGCCACATCGTCGAGGTCTGCGCCGTCGTAGCGCACGGGGATCGATAACGGTTCGGCGCGGAAGGCGTTTTCCGCCGATGTTCCACGGGAAACAGCGGCGGATCGGTCTGCGTCCAGGGTGACCAAAAGCGTGGTCAGCGACCGGTGGACCGCTTCCGCGACGCGCGGGGAATCGAGGGTCAGCAGGACGGTTTCCGCGGCCGGAAGCAGATCCTGCACGCCGGGTATCGGGCGATCCCGCAGTGCGGTGACGAGCTCCGTCACCATGTCTCGCCGCTGCGGAGTGATCAGCAGCGCCCGATCGCCGGCAGGCCGGATCGCTTTCTCGGCCGCCTGCCGCTGCGCGTGCGTCACCGCGCCCGTCGTCTTCATCGGGCGGCCTCAGCCGAACGGCTCCACCGGCACGCCGACTTCGTCCAGCGCGGTGCGGATGTGCCGGGCCATCTCCACCGCCGCGGGCGAATCGCCGTGGACGCAGATACTCGCGGCGCGCACCGCGACCTCGCCGGAGCCGTCGGCGGCGCGCGTGGCTCCGGACTTGGCGATCGAGATCGCTTGCGCCACCGCGTCCTGCGGTCCCAACACCGCCCCCCGGCGTACCGCGCGGCGCGAGCGAAC
>NZ_BAFR01000218.1 GCF_000308435.1 Nocardia araoensis NBRC 100135
GCCGAACCGCGGCGCGCCCAATGGCGCCGCTCCCGCTCCTCAGTCGACCCAGCGGATCCAGCGGCCGGGTTCCCCGAGCGAGGCGGTGAACGACCGCAACCGGCGCGGCCCCGCCACCGGCCCGCGTCCGGTCACCGGTGCACGTCCGGCGGTGGACCGCGACGGACGTCGCGCACCGGGTAGCGGGCCGACCACCGGCGAACGCAGGCAGGCCGCGGGCAGTCCGCCCGGCGGTCCGCCGCCGCGCCGTGGCGGCAGCGGCGGCTCCGACGGGCCGGGAAGGCGCCAGCCCGCGCAGCAGAAGAAGTTCCCTTGGAGGATCGTGCGCCGCACCCTCTACGTCCTGATCGCGTTGGCCATCCTGTTGCCCAGTGGCATCTTCCTGGCCGCGTACACCACGGTGTCGGTGCCGCAGCCGGGCGACCTGAAGACCAACCAGGTGGCGACCATCCTCGCCTCCGACGGCACCACGGTGCTCAGCAAAGTCGTTCCGCCGGAAGGCAACCGGACCGAGGTCACCATCGACCAGATCCCGCCGCACGTGCGCAACGCGGTGATGGCCGCCGAGGACCGCGACTTCTACACCAACCCCGGCTTCTCGATCTCCGGCTTCGCGCGCGCGGCCAGGGACAACGTCCTCGGCAAGGAGAGCGCGGGCGGTGGCTCGACGATCACCCAGCAGTACGTCAAGAACGCGCTGGTCGGTGACGAACACTCGCTGACCCGCAAGATGCACGAGCTGGTCATCTCCGCCAAGATGGCGCGGCAGTGGAGCAAGGACGAGATCCTCGCCGCGTACCTGAACACCATCTACTTCGGTCGCGGCGCGTACGGCATCGACGCGGCGGCCAAGGCGTACTTCGGCAAGCCGGTGCAGGAACTGACCGTCGCCGAGGGCGCGGTGCTCGCCGCCACGATCCAGCTGCCGTCCAGCCTGGACCCCGAGAAGAACCCCGAGGGCGCGAAGACCCGCTGGAACTACGTGCTCGACGGCATGGTCTCCGGCGGCAGCCTGAGCGCGGCCGAGCGACAGGGCCTGCAGTACCCGCAGGTCGTCTCCCTCGCGTCGACCCGGGACAAGGCGCAGGACTCCGGCCCCGAGGGCCTGATCAAGACGCAGGTGCTCAAGGAACTCGGCGCGGCGGGCATCAGCGAGCAGCAGCTGAACACCGCGGGTCTGCAGATCACCACCACGATCGACCCGAAGGCCCAGCAGGCGGCCGTCGAGGCGGCCACCTCGAAGATGCAGGGTGAGCCGGAGCAACTGCGTACCGCGGTGGTCTCGATCGATCCGCACACCGGCGCCGTGCGCGCCTACTACGGCGGCAGCGACGGCCAGGGTTACGACTTCGCCAACGCCGGACTGCAGACGGGTTCGTCGTTCAAGGTGATCGGCCTCGCGGCCAACCTCGAGCTGGGCATCCCGCTGTCGCAGATGTACGACAGCTCGCCGCTGACCGTGAACGGCATCAAGATCTCCAATGTCGAAGGCGAGCAGTGCGGCACGTGCACCATCGCCGAGGCGCTGAAACGGTCACTGAACACCAGCTTCTACCGGATGGAGCTGGACATGCAGAACGGCCCGCGCAAGATCGCCGACATGGCGTACAAGCTCGGCATGCCGGAGACCATCGCGGGAGTCGGCAAGACGCTCACCGAGTCGGACGGCTCCGGGCCCAACAACGGCATCGTGCTCGGCCAATACCAGGCGCGGCCGCTCGACATGGCCTCGATGTACGCGACGCTTGCCGCCTCCGGCGTCTACCACGCACCGCACTTCGTGACAAAGGTCGTGACCGCCGACGGTCAGGTCCTGCTCGACCGTGGCGAGGTGGCCGGTGAGCAGCGCGTCTCCGCCGCTGTCGCCGACAACGTCACCGCCGCGATGAAGCCGATCGCCGGCTACTCCCGCAACCACGGGCTGGCCAACGGGCGGGAATCGGCGTCCAAGACCGGTACCGCGCAGCTCGGCGACACCGGTGAGAACAAGGATGCCTGGATGGTCGGCTACACCCCGTCGCTGTCCACGGCGGTGTGGGTCGGCAGCGTCGACAACTCGCCGCTGCGCAACTACAGCGGCGGCATGATCTACGGTTCGGGTCTGCCTTCCGACATCTGGAAGGCGACCATGGACGGCGCGCTCTCGGGCACCCGTAACGAGACATTCCCGAAGCCCGCCCCGATCAAGGGCCAGGCCGGCGTCCCCGAATGGTCGGCGCCCTACACACCGCCGTCCACCGTCGACTCCCCGCTGCTGCCGCCGGTGGTGGTCGCGCCGACCCAGGTGGAGATCCTGCCCGGCATCACGATCCCGGTGCCCGGCGTCCAACCCGCGCCGCAGCAGCAGCGCCCGCAGCAGCAGCGGGAACCGGACTCCGGACCGCTGCCCGGCCAGCCGGTCGCACCGTCCGACGGTTCCGCACCGACGGCTACGGGCTCACCGAGACCTGGCAACAACGGCAACTCCAACAACAACGAAGGCACGAACGGAACCGCGCCGACACGGGGCCGGTAGTTCGCTATCACGAAGGCCGGGGCCGACCGCGACAGGTTCGGTCCCGGCCTTTGTCGTACTTGCGCCGAATCGAGAGGTCGGCGCGCGCTGCGCGGAAGGCAACGCGGGGAAGACCGAAGCCGACTCGATCCCGACCGCGGGCCGCACTCCGGGTAGCCTCGGGTTTCGTGACCGATCAGCAGCTGGTGGAGCCACGGAGGAATGGGAGGGCACCGCTGTCGGACCAGATGGCGCCCGGTGGGGCGTACTACGCCGCTCCTGCTCCGCTCGCTTCTGACCTGCGATCGGCGGACGCGCGGGACCGGCCGAGTCGCAACGATTCCCTCACCGCGCAATTGTCGACGGTGATCGGCGGGCCGGTCGGCGATCATGCCCTGATCGGACGGGTGCGGTTCTGGACGCCCATGCGGGTGCTGATGGCGTTCGCCGTGGTGTTCCTGGCATTCGGCTGGTTCGGCAAGGCGGGCTGCATCCAGCAGACCGCAGGCGCGGACGGTCCGACGCTCGATTGGAACAACAGCCGCCAGTACGTGGCGATGTGCTACTCGGACACCGTGCCGCTCTACGGGGCGGAACGACTGAACGAAGGCGCCTTCCCATACAAGAAGCAGTGGACCGAACAGACTCCCGACGGCGGGCGCGAGACACGGTACATGGAATATCCCGTGCTCTCCGGCCTGTACCAATACTTTTCGATGCGGATCGCGAAGAGTTGGGACGCTTCGCCGCTGCCCGGCGCGCTACAGGTGGTGATCTACTTCAACGTCGTCGCGTTCGGTCTCGCGATGGCCTGGCTGATCACCGTCTGGGCATCGGCGTTGCTGTCCGGTCGCCGGATCTGGGACGCCGCGCTGATCGCCTGTTCGCCGTTGGTGATCGTGCACGCGTTCACCAATTTCGACGCGCTCGCGACAGCCTTCGCCGCGACCGGCCTGCTCGCCTGGGCCCGGCGCAAACCCGTGCTGGCGGGAGTGCTGCTCGGCCTGGGCGGCGCGGCCAAACTGTATCCCCTGTTGCTGCTGGGGCCCATCCTCGTGCTGTGCCTGCGCACCGAGACGATGCAACGCACGCTGCGCACACACCTCGGCCTGCGGATGCGCGACATCGACAGCTGGCCGACCTTCGTGGCGTGGGTGCGAGAGACGCCCTACCGCATCGAGTTCCTCAGCGCCCGTCCGATCGGCGCAGCGTCCGTCACGGTGTGCGCCGCACTGACCACATGGCTGGCGGTGAACCTGCCGATCGCCGTGCTGTTCCCGAACGGCTGGCAGGAATTCTTCCGGCTCAACACCACCCGGCACGCCGACCCGGACTCGATCTACAACGTGATCTCCTCGTTCACCGGCTGGCCCGGCTTCGACGGCGTGCTGAAGTACGGGGAGCAGCCAACGATCCTGAACGCCGTCTCGCTGCTGGCGTTCGTCGCGGCCTGCGCGGTGATCGCCTACATCGGTCTCACCGCGCCGCGACGGCCGCGGCTGGCGCAACTGTGCTTCCTCGTGGTCGCGGCGTTCCTGCTGACGAACAAGGTGTGGAGTCCGCAGTATTCGCTGTGGTTGGTGCCGCTCGCCGTCCTGGCGCTGCCGCACCGGCGCATCCTGCTGACCTGGATGACCATCGACGCGCTGGTCTGGGTGCCGCGAATGTTCTATTACCTCGGCTTGGACCGCAAAGGTTTGCCCGAACAATGGTTCACCGGCACCGTCGCGCTGCGCGACTTGGCGGTGGTGGGGCTATGCGCCCTGATCGTGCGCCAGATCTACCGCACGGAGGAGGACTTGGTGCGTCGCGATTTCGTCGACGACCCCGTCGGCGGCGTCGTCGATCGCGTGCCGGATCCGCTGTTGCCCTGGCTGCCGGAGCCGCTGCGGCCGCGAACGGCGGTCGCAGCGGCCTGATTCCGGCCGCCGGTTCAGGGCTTCACTTCGTGCGCAGGAAGCGTGCCTGCCGTTCCGGTTCCTGCGGCAACAGGTCCAGGTCGAGTTGCCACGCGCTGCCGGTCCACGGATCGAACAGCGGCGTGCCGCCGACGGTGGGCAGGTGGCGGCACGACTGCGACAGCATCGCCACGGTGGTGTCGGCCGAATCGGATTCGTTCGCGCCGACGATCACGATGGACAGTCCGATCAGCTCGCCGCGCGTGATCAGCGCGCCGATGCGCTGTGCGTCCGAACTCTGGTAGCCGTGCGGGAAGTCCGCGGCCAACAGGACCCGATGCTCCTCGAGTGGTGTGAAAGCGCCGCTGGCGTAAGCCAATTCGGCCAGATCGGCCGCGTCCACCAGCGCTTGCAGCCGCGCCGAGATATCGGCGTGGTCGGTGATCGGCGGGCCGTTCAGCACAGGAGCGAGCAGGCCGGTGAAGCCGCCGAACGCGTCGGTGAGGTCGATGATGTCGACCAGGGTCCGCCGCTGCGGCGCCGTGGCGAGCAGTCGTGCCAGCAACGCGCCAACGACGGGCGCGACCGCACGCGTGGACTCGGCTTCGATCCACAGCGGCCGATTCAGCGGCACCGGAACGCAGTACGGAATGCGCAGCGGTCCCCGGTCGAGCGCGTACAGCTCCCCGAGCCGGATACCGTCGCTCGGCGCGGACGGCTTGTCCCATGCGGGCGAGTCCCAGGACGCCAGCGCGGGCGGCAGCACCCGGTCGGCCTCGGCGAGTTCGCCCATCAGCTGTTCGGCGTCGCGCTGATGGTTGCGCTCGGCGGTATCGACGAGTTCGTCGTGCCGTTGCTGCGCGGCGCGACGCGCCTGCTCGGCCGCCGGAGTGTTCCTGGTCGCGGGATCGGAGACCGCCAGCGACAGTTCGTGATCCAATCGCTTGGCCGCGTACTCCCGCGCCGATACCAAGGCGGCCGCCGACCGCGCGGCGTCCTCGAACACCATCCACAGCCGTTCCAGGCCGTGACCGACTTCCAGCGGCGCTCCGGCGGCGGCGATCTGCGCGTCACCCGCCAGCGGACCGGCCATGGTGTGCGTGCCGGGTTGGGCGGCCTGCTCCTCCGGCGCCGCACCGTCGACCTCGACGCCGTGCGCGGTGAGCAGCACGGCCAGCCCGCCCGCGTAGCCCTGGCCCACCGCCCGCAGTTTCCAGGCCGGACCGCGCCGGTACAGCTCCAGGCAGATCAGCGCGGTCTCGCCGGACGACGGGGTGATCGCGAATTGCGCGATCGCGCTGTCGTTCTCGGACAGGGTGGCGGTGACCGTCCCGAGCCCGTCGGCCCGCGCGGGGGCCGCCGGGTCGGCGCTGACCACCAGCAGTACGGCCTTCGCGTCCGCACGGACCTCGGTGAGCGTGATGGTGACCCCGTCGGCCGCCAAGGCGACCCCCGCCGTCGCGGGCTGGTTGTAGAAGACGAAATCGTCGCTGGAGAACACCTTCAGGTTCTCGGCGACCACCAGCGCGGAGACGTCGAGGGCAGCCTCGGCTTTCGCGCTGAAACGAACGACCTCACCGGTCAACGGAATGTTCTGACCGGCCTGCAGTTGAATCACCGTGTCCGCCCTGCTGTCCCGCCCCGGTCAACCGTTGACGAGGAACCGGCCGAGTTGCGGCACCGCCTCGCCCGGATGCTTGGCCTGGAAGCCCTCGCCGAGCGCCTGCAGTTTCCAGTCGTTGCCCACCCGGTACAGCTTGGACATCGCCATCGCGGTGAACGGCATGCCACCGGCGAGGGTGTACCTGGCCAGCTCGCCGTTGTTCGTCCCGTCGACCAAGCGGCAGAACGCGTTCTGCACCTGCTCGAAGGTGTGGCCCTTGTAGGAGGTCACGATGAACAGCAGCGTGGTGATGTGCGCGGGGACCCGGGTCAGGTCGACCAGGATCACCTCGTCGTCGCCCTCGCCCTCGCCGGTGAGGTTGTCGCCCTGATGACGGATGGAACCGTCTTTGGAGGTCAGCTGTCCGTAGTAGGCGACGTCCACCGGGTTCATGTCGGCGAACATGATGACCGACGCGTCCAGGTCGATGTCGACCGTGCGGTTGCCGAACATGCCGCGGCTGCGCACCGGATCCCAGCCGAGACCCATCTTCACGAAGGTCAGCGCGGCGCCTTCCTTGCGCAGCGTGACCCGCTGGCCCTTCACCAGGCTGACCGGGCGGTCCTTGCTCAGGCTGACCTCGGCGGGCTGCTGCGGCGGTTGCGGCTGGCCGGCCGGCGGGTAACCGGGGGCGGGCGGCGGCGGATATCCCGGGCCCGGGGGCGGGTAACCGGGTCCGCCCTGCGGCGGCTGGCCCGGGCCGGGCGGCGGCGGGTAACCGGGTCCGGGCGGCGGATAACCGCCGGTCGGCGCATACTGCGGCGCCTGCTGCTGAGTCGGGTACGCCGGGGTGGTCGGCGGCGGGTAGTTCGGCGGCTGCTGAACCGGCTGCTGCGGAGGCGGCGGTGCCTGCGGAGCTTGCGCGGGCTGGGCGGGAGCATCATCGACCGTCACACCGTGATCGGTGACCAGCGCGGCGAAACCACCCGCGTAGCCCTGCCCGACCGCACGGACCTTCCACGCGCCCTGGCGGCGGTACAGCTCGAGCGCGATCACGATCGACTCGGTGTTCAGCCCGTCGATTCGATACTCGTACAACCGGTTACCTGCCGCGTCCGACACGATCGCGGTCGGGGCGGGGAACATGCCGAAATTGCTGTTCGCGTCGTCGAGCGTGATCACGGCACGGATCTGGTCGATGTCGGCGGGCACCGCGTTCAGCGACACCGCCAGCGACGCGGGCTGGCCCGTGGGCGCGGGCTGCAGATTGACACCGGGGCCGCTGGGCTGGTTGAAGAAGACGAAATCGGCATCGGAACGGACCTTGCCCCGCTCCGTGACCAGGAGCGCCGACAGATCCGCCGGCGCCGTGAGCTGGACGGAGATCACCACGTCGTTGGCGGCCAGCGGACCGTTCTGGCCCTTGGCGAGTGTTGCGGACAAGTTCGACCCTTCGCTTGTCGGTGCGTTCGCCTGACACTCTACGAGAAACGCGCTGCGCCCCGCTGGAATCGAACGGCCGCGCTGCTCCGACACCCAGGAAACCATCGGTTAGGGTGACGGCACGCAGATGGAGTACGGCGATCACACCGTGTTCCCGATCGAGACAGCAGGCAAACATTCCATGGCGCAACTGTTCGAGCAATCGAAGAAGGTGATCGAGGCCCATCTGGCCGGCACCAGTCTCCGCGCGATCTCCGGTTCGATGATCGCCTACGAGGGGAACGTGCAGTTCAAGGCGGCGGGCTTCGGCGGGGGCGACGGCGTGCTCGCCGGGTTGAAGCGCCGGGCCACCGGCGAGAAGCTCTCGCTGATGGAGTGCGCCGGTCACGGACGGGTGTTCTTCGCGGTCAACGGACAGCACGTCACCGTCGTGAACTTGAACAACGAGACGCTGCAAGTGGAATCGCAGCAACTGCTCGCGTTCGCCGGAAATCTGCGCACCGATGTGCGTTTCGCCGGGTTGCGCGGCGCCTCCACCGGGCAGGGCCTGTTCACCACGACCGTCTCCGGCCAGGGTCAGGTCGCGCTGCTCTCGGCCGGTGGGCCGCTCATCCACCTGGAGGTTTCCCCGCAGTATCCGTTGATCGTGGATCCGGACGCGTTCGTCGCGGCGCGCGGAAACCTCAACCAGTCCTTCGTCACCGACGTTTCCTGGCGCAGTTTCGTCGGTCAGGACGCGGGCGAGGCGTTCTCGCTGCGCTGGGACGGCCACGGCGTGGTGTTGATCCAACCGGCGGAACGGTAGAGGCGGATGTTCGAGAAGGTCAACGGCAAAGTCGTCAAGGTCGACGTCGGGATGGCGGGCGGTGTGGTCGCTCGCAGCGGCGCGATGCTGTTCTATACCGGCGATGTCTCCTTTGCCCCGCACCAGATTCCGGGGGCGCAAGGGATGGGCGGCATGGGCGGGCTGATGGGTATCGCGGGCCGGGCGATGGCGGGCGAGCACGAGCGCACCATGCTCGCGCAGGGCAATGGCGAGGTCCATTACGGATTCGCCGGCCTGGAGGTGCACGTGGTGCAGATGCAGCCGGGTGCGACGCTGCGCGTCGAGGCTTCGCGGCTGCTCGCCAACACGGCCGGACTGCAGAGTTCGGTGGTGTCCGTGATGAGTTCGGGCGGCGGAGGCGGTGGCGGCCTGATGGGCGCGCTGCGCGGCGCCGCTTCGGGCGCGTTGACCGGGCAGGGCATGTTCACCACCCAGTTGTCCGGGCACGGCGCCGCGGTGCTGCTCGCGCACGGCGGGTTCCTGGAACTGCAAGTGGGCGGCCCGAACCCCATCGTGGTCGATCCGCAGGCCTTCGTCGCCGCCTACGGCAATGTGCAGACCGAGCTCAAGGCGGCGCTGAGCTGGCGCGACGCCGTCGGGCGCGGTTCCGGCGAGGCGATGCAGTTGCATTGCGTCGGGCAGGGCGTCGTCTACGTGCAGGCCTCCGAAGAGAAGTTGTGAACATGTCCCAGATCCTCAACCCCATGAATCTCGGTGAGAGCGACAACATCCCGGGAAACAACTACGCCTACTGCATCGACCTGACCAAGCCCTGGTTCATGCGCAAGGGCGCGATGATCGCCTACTACGGCGACATCCGATTCCAGGCGCTCAGCCACGGGTTGCAGGGCGGCCTGCTGCACATGGTGTCCCAGCAGTTCTCGGCGCCGCTGTTCACCGGCGACTACGTCGTCGCGGAGGGGCACGGCAAGCTGATCATCGGCGACCGCGGCTACGACATCAATTCCTACGATCTCGAGGACAACGGCAACCTGACCATCCGGGCGGCGAACCTGCTGGCCTTCGAGCCGGGCCTGTCGCTCAACCAGTCCATCGTGCCCGGTTTCCTCACCTTGATCGGCACCGGCAAGTTCCTCGCTTCGTCCAACGGGCCGGTGATGTTCGCCGAGCCGCCGCTGCGCGTCGATCCGGAATCGCTGGTCGGCTGGGCGGATTGCCCGTCCCCGAGCCACCACTACGACGAACGCTGGATCTCGGGTTTCCTGGCCGCGGGTGCGGCGCGCTTCGGCGTGAACTCCGGTGAGGAGCGCCAGTTCGATTTCACCGGTGCGGGGACCGTGCTGATCCAGTCCAGCGAGAAGGTGCTCAGCGACTCCATGCTGGTGCGCACCATCGAGGGACAGATTCAGAGCGGCATCACCGTCGGCGGCCTGCAACGATTGCAAGGGCTCATCGCGCAGCAGCTGGCCGGGCACCAGCAGTACTGACCCACGGCGGTGGTCCGATCGGCCGCCCCTGGTCGCACCGCGAAAACCGGTTGCGGCCGTGCCGCGCAATCACTCGCGTGGGGGATTCGCGGCCGAGGGGATCCGGATACCGTTCAGCAACCAGCGCAAGCCGGGCCAAGTGGACGACGGAACCGGCACCACACCCACCGTCCTGCCCGACGGGAACTCGGTCGAAGCCGCGCCGACGGTGGTGCCGAAGCTGTCTCTGGCCACCGGTCTGATCTACACCTACACGAAGAGCGCCGACCCGAGCGATCCCTGGTACTGGACCGCCCTCGACTACCGCACCGGCGCAACGGTGTGGAAACAGCTCTCCGGCACCGGCCTCGGCTTCAACAACAACTACGCCGGAATCGCACTCGGCCCCGATAGAGCGGCCTACCTCGGCACACTCGGCGGACTGGTGTCCATGCGCGACGGCGGGTGAGCCGAGGCGCGCGAACCGCGTCAGAGTAGAACAGGCGCATGGGCGTATCACGGACGGAGAGCGAAGGTTTCGCGACAGCTCGGTGAACTCGTCTTGATGTCCCCCAGGGCCGGTGACGGTCAGCGGAGAATCGAAAGATGGCTGACTTGGCGCTTTCGCCGCAGCGTCGCACGGCGCTGACGCACCTGGTCCAAGACGAATCCTCCTTCGCGACAGCGTATCCGCGGGTCGCGGACTACTGGTCCACCGCGGGCCGGTTGCCCGGCACCGGTGACGACATCGCCGACGCCACATTCGACCTACACCTACTGCACTACATGACCGGCGGTGCCAGCACGAATCCGTATTGGGACATCGTCGCTGCCGCGGTGTCGCCGGGGCCGACGGAACGCGCCAATCGCGCCGAGGTGAACGGCGGGAACCCGAAAGGCAGTGCGCGCTTGGCGTATGCGCAGATCGTGCTGCAAGCCGCTTACGCCTACGCAATTCCCTCGCCTGCCACACTGCGCTGGGTAGCGGACGTCGCCCAGGGCAGGCCGGTGCTGGAGGTCGGCTCCGGGCGCGGATACTGGGCGCATCAACTCACCCGAATCGGCCTGTCCATCAGCGCTTTCGACTCCCACCCGCCGGACCGAGCGACCAACACGGCCTTTCCCGCCGCGCCGGGGCAGACCGCGACCTGGCACCCCACCGCCACGCCACCGTCTTCCACGGCCGATCTGGTCGCCGCGCACGCCGACCACGCGCTGTTCCTCTGCTGGCCGCCCGGCTGGGAGAACCCGATGGCCTCCACCCTTCTCGCCGCCTACCAGGAGGCGGGCGGCTCGTTGCTGATCTACATCGGCGAAGCACGCGGCGGGCGCACGGCCGACAGCGCGTTCTTCGACACGCTCGAGGCCGGATGGACCCTGCTCGACCAGGACCCCGACTACGTCTCCTGGTGGAATCTCGGCGACCGGGCGCAGTGCTGGCAGCGCCGGTGAGGGGTCAGCTCGCGCGTTGGAATTCCCACGGGTCGTGGGCGCTGATCAGAGTGACCTCGTCGCCGTGATCGCGGTGTAGTTCGCGCAGCCGCGCCTGGGTGCCCAGCCGCAGGTCGTGGTGGACCTCGGAACTGGTCTGCACGATATCGAGCACCGGGTGCGGCTGCGGTGCCAGGTCGAGTTCGCGGTGGTAGTAGTACGCGTCACCGCAATGCAGCAGCCAACGGTCGCCATCGCGCACAGCGATACCGGTGTGGCCTGCGGTGTGCCCGCCCAGCGGAATCAATTGGAAGTCATCGGACAGGTCCTTCGGTTGGATCGCGTTGAAACCGAACCACTTCGCGGTCGGTTCCGACGGATAGGTCACCCAGTTCGGCTCGTGCGCCCAGTGTGCGGAGCGGTAGCGGAAACTGGGCGCTTCCGCCTGCGCCGCCGCCAGTTCGTCGGCGAGCACGTGCACCCGCGCATCCGGGAAGTCGGGCAGTCCGCCGCAATGGTCCACGTCGAGGTGAGTGAGGATGATGTGCCGGACGTCGGCGGGGTCGTAGCCGAGCTGCTCGACCTGCCGGATCGCGGTCTCGTCCTCGGCGAGGACGGGCTGGGCCATCGCCACCCATTCCGCCCCGAGGGTGCCCGCCGGGTCGCGCACGTCGTCCAGCCCGATGCCCGTCTCGATCAGGACCAGACCGTCGGATGCCGTCTCCACCAGCAGGCAGTGATTCACCGCATGAGCGGGCGCGGGCCCGTCGTAGGTGGCTTCGATCTGCCGAACCGATCCGCAATTGAGGTGATGGATTGTCATACGAGCTAGTCTGTGACTTGAAGCGCGGTTCAAGTCAAGGAGACGAGATGACCGACGTCCTGCTCGATATCGCCGAGGTCGGCGAACAAACCGGCCTCGCCCCCTCCGCCCTGCGTTTCTACGAGAAACGCGGTCTCATCGCCGCGACCGGCCGCAACGGCCTGCGCCGCACCTACCACCCCGACATCCTGAACCGCCTGGCCCTCATCTCCTGCGCCCGAGGCGCCGGTTTCACCCTCGCCGAAATCGCCCGCTTCCTCCGCGCCACCCCCTCCGACGCGGAACTTCGCGCCCGCATGGCGGAAAAAGCAAGCCAACTCGACGAGGACATAACCCGCCTCATCCGCATGCGCGACAGCCTCCGCCACGCCGCCACCTGCACCCACGACCCGCTGGTCGAATGCCCGGATTTCAAATCCACCTTCGACCCGACCTCCAGCGCTGTGTAAGTAGGCAACCCATCCCGATCAGCCGAAGGGCGGGCACGCCTATTCGCTGGTCGGATCGATCGGGAATGCCTTCCCGTCTATGACTACGAAAGGCTCGCCGACGAATCCGTACTCGTCTACGACCGACCACGTGCCATCGGCGTGCTCCATCCAGGCGGCAGGACCGTCTTGCTCGTTCCTCCCCTGCCTGCCCACGGCTAATCCTCCGACAATCCAAAGCTGTAGGCCGCGGCGGACAGGTACTGCTTGCAGCCGGGGCCGTGACCGCAGTGGACATTCGCCACGAACCGCGCTTGCTCCAGCGATCGGAAGGAACCATCCATCGCGCAGTTTCGGTGCATCCTGCGCCACTGCTCGGCGTCGGCGAGCGAGATGCTCATCGATCCGTCTCCTGCTCGACGCGGTGGATGATGTCGTACGCATCGACCGATTCATCGGTTTCGTCCTCGCGATCGATGAGCCACGGCAGCACGAACCAAACAATCCACAGCACGAACAGGACTGCGACGACAACGACACTCGTGGTAACGAGATCGGCGGGCATTACACACAACCTCTCGACGGACTCGATAGTTGCCGCCAACTCGCCATAACTGCAGGCAGAGCGGCGATTACGGAGAGATTCTGGCTCCGGCGATGCCCTTCGCTCGATAACGCAGCGGGTATCTCATCGTGAGATATAAGCTCGGCGCAATGGAGACCAAGTACGGGGGAATCGAGGTCCCTGCGGCGGTTTGGCACAAGCCCGAAGTGGGCGCGCTCTTGCGGCGACGCGATGTGTCGGCGCTACTCCGCTCAGTTCAGCGGTACACCGGAGCGAGCCAAGCACGCATCGCAGCGGCGGTAGGGCTGGGCCAAGGCCGAGTCAACGAGATCATCAACAGCAGAAGAACTGTCACACGCTTCGACGTGTTCGAGCGGATCGCGGATGGCATCTTGATGCCGGACCACGCGCGCGTCTTGTTCGGCCTCGCTCCACGTCACGCGCATACACTCACCGGCCACGCCGAGATCGCGCAAGCATTCACCGTCCAGTCGGAGGCCGATGCCGAACTGCGCCGACAAGCGGTGAGCGCAGATCGAATCGACCTGTTGGCTGTACGCGGTCTGGGGCTGCTCGCGCTGAACGAGTCTTTGCTGCGTGGCCCACTGCTGCAACGGACCGAAAGCGTCGCTGTTCGAGCTCTGCTCTTGGATCCGAATTCGAAGGCCACAGGTATCCGCGCAGCAGAAATCGGCGAATCGAGACAGTCTTTCGCTGCGGGCATCGAGCTCGCCCTGGCACGGATATCCGAGTTTCACGGGCATCCCTTTGTCGAACTGCAAGTCGCTGTCTACGACTCGCTGCCGACCTGGCGGATGCTGGTTTTCGACCAGACTTTGTATCTGTCTGCTTTCGGCGCGTCCGCCGAGGGACATCGCTCAGGGATGTACAAGCTCACGGCGGCCACCAACGGAGTCCTGCATGCCGGATTCCTACGGCAGTTCGAGCAGATGTGGCTCCAAGCCCGGACGATCGAGGGAGGATCGGTCACATGATCGAGGCGGAACTCAAGGCTCGAGTCCGTGACGTCGAGTCGGTGAAAGCTGCACTGGCGGCGCGGAGCGCAGGTCAGCGCTCGAAATATCAGGACACCTACTATGACCTGGCGGACGACCGATTGTCTTCCGAGGGCCGTGAACTGCGGTTGCGGACAATCACTACGGACAATGGTCGGCGATCCCTGCTGACCTACAAGGAACCCACGATCGACACGGCCAGTGGATCGAAGCCGGAATACGAGACCGAGGTGGGCGACCCTTCGGTGATCGACTCCTTGCTACGCGGTCTCGATCTGAAAGTCCTGGTCGGCTTCGAAAAGCATTGCATCAATTATAGATTCGTGTCTGAAGGACGCGAGCTGCTGGCCACGCTGGTGACCGTCCCCGAACTGGACGGCACGTTCATCGAGCTGGAGACCATCGTGCCCGAATCGGAGCTGGCGGAAGCGATGGAGGTCGTACGGACCACGCTCCGACAGCTCGGCATCGCGGACGGCGATCTCACCACCGAGCAGTACACGGATGCCGTGCTCGCTACGCGGAAGGCGTCGGGGCTGCCTTGATGAACCAGTTGATGATTTCCTCGCCCGCGAGGATGCCGGTGGCTCTGGTGACGGTGAGGTTGGGGTGGGTCCAGTTGAGTTGTTCGAGTTCGCCGTGGCGGGGGCGGATGGCGGAGTCCGCCGCGCGCAGCATTTCGGCGTCGAGGGCGCCGTCGCCTGCCGCGAGAGTTCGGGCGTCGTCGGCGAGTTCGCCGCTTTCCCAGAGACGCTTGCGCACCTCGTCCACCGCGCGGCTCTTGCAGACGGCCTGCGGCATGGTGTAGATCTTGCGGCCCTGCTGGGACGCGGACCAGCCGCGCGGACGGCACCAGTCGTCCCACTCCGCCAAGAACCCCTCGGGAACGTCCTTGGGCTTCACCACCAGGTAGCAGAACAGATGATCGGCCACGCGGAACTTGGTGACCCACGAGTCATCGATGCGGGTGTGCAGTTCCTTGCTCACCTCGGACAGGGTGGCGCCCCCCGCGCGAACCTGGGCGTCGATGCCGATGCGCCAGCTCAGATCGGGCACGCCGTCGACCAGGATGTTCCCGCCGTTGCTGGTGATCGCGTAGCGCCACGGCGCTCCGGGCAGGCGGATGCGGTCGAACTGTTTGATGGTGCGGGTGGTGGTGGGAACGACGGCGGCGGGTTCGGTCAGGGTCTGCATCCGCAGCGCCGCGGTGGTGGTCATGAACGACAGCGGCGCCCCTTCCAGATGCTCCACGCAGACCGTCGGCACGTCGGCGGTGGTGCTGAAGGCGTTACGCGAGTAGATCATCGTCCGGTCCAGGTCGGTCGCGATCAGCGCACGTCTTCGGTGGGTCGGCGCGGATAGGTTCACTGCTGCACGTCCTTGATCAGTCCCATGCACGAATATGCCAGGTCGGCGACGACTTCGACGGGAACACCCCTGGCCGCGGCGAGCATCCGGATGTGCGCGTGCTCCGGCGCGTCGGGCTCCCGCACCAGCACCCGCCACGGGACGCGCCGCAGCAGCACCCGCGTGGTCTCGCCGACACCCGGCTTCACGAAGTTCACGCTGGTGATGCCGTATCGCTCCCGCACCTGCTCCACCGACGCCCAACCGGTCCAGGTGGGCGTCCGGTCGCTCGCGCGGATGGCGGCCACCTCGGCGGGCACCCGATCGCGGACCGCGGCGAAGGCGCCGCTCACGGTGTCCAGCAGACGCCCGGACACATCGTCACCGGCCAGTTCGCGGTAGAACTTGGCGCCGTGGAAATCGCCGGGCCCGATCAGCGTGTCGTTCAGGACCGTGCGTGAAACCAAGCCGGAGACAGTCGAATTCAAGCAGGCCGACGCGATCAGGAAGTCGTCGCGGGTGCCGTAGGTGCGCACGCAGTGCCCCGGATCGGCCAGCACCGCCAATTCGTCGTCGAACCGCGGACCGCCGGCCGCGCGATAGGCGTCCAGCGCTTCGGTCAGCTCACGGGTGATCGCGCCTTTGCCGGTCCATCCGTCCAGGAAGACGACCGAGGACGGATCGTGATGCTCGGCCAGGTAGTCCAGCGCCACCGCGTCGATCCCGCGATCCCGCACGATCGACACCGCGTAGTGCGGCACCTCCAGGCCGGGGCGCCGCGCAAGCAGCCAACGGCGCATCAGAATGCCGACCGGCGTGCCCGCACGCGCCAGCGACACCAGGACGATGTCCTCGCCGCGTTCGGCGACGACCAGCTCCGACACGGTGGCCACGGCCAGCGCGAGCCGCTCGGCGCTGGCCGCGAGCACCTCGTCGAACAGCGCGCGGTACGACGCGTCGGGCTGATACTCGATCGGCAGCGACTCCGCGTAGTGCGCTTTCCCGGCCTGGATGCGCCGTTCGCGCTCGGCGATGTCGGCCTCCAGGTCGACTTCCGACAGGTCCTTCAGCAGCCAGGAGACCTCGTCGGCCGCGTAGGAGCCGAACTCCGGTCCGTGCAGCGGCATGGGTAGCGCGCCCACCCTGGTACTCGTCATACCCGGCTCCCGTTCGACTCCGCGCGTTCGGCGTGCAGCCGCCGCGGGTCCGCCTCCGGCAGCACCGCGAGCAGCACGTCGGCCCCGGAAGCGGTCAGCACATCGATCAGCCCGTGCGCGGCGGTCAACTCCACCGTGTCGGCGGGCGAGTCGACCACGACGACGAGCACCGGATCGGCGGCCGGGCCGTCGCCCTCCCCGCCGCTGTCGACACCGTCGTCGGTGATCGTCACGGCGGCAGCGCGGCGCGCCGGATCGGCGACCAGCCCCGCCAGGTCGGCCTCGAACAGGTCCAGCGAGGTCGCGGGCCACTGCGCGTTGTACAGGTAACGCGGCGCGGTATCCCCCGGCTCGGGCGCGACGAACCGGAACCCCCGCCGCAACGGGTACCCCGGCTCGTCGAGCACGTACGCGGGCGATCGCGTGGTGGTCTGGTAACGCGTGGGCGTTCCCGACTCGGCGAGCAGCGCCGCCAACCGCAGGGGCAGGTACATCAACTCCTCGTGCCCCAGCACGATGACGGGCCGACCCGGGAAATCCGCATCGAGCCGAGCGGTGAGCACCCGGCCCGCGTCCAGCAGCGCGGCCTCGAAGGCCTCGGTATCGGAGGCGAGGATGCCGTGCCTGCCGCCCTCCGGCACGGCGCTCGGCCAGGGGAGTTCGACGCGCCCGAACGAACCGCTGTGCCCCGCGGTCGGGTTCAGCCGCGGTTCGGGAAGGGCGCCGACCGCGTCCACCAGCCCGTCGGGCAGCGACGCGCGGCCGGTGGCCAGACACACCGTGTCGATGCGTGCCCCGAGTTCGGCTGCGGTGGCGTCGAATTCGGCCCGGTCGGCATCGGTGCGCAGATCGACCAGCGACGCGAGCACATAGTGCGCGCGCGGCGCGAAGGCGTGCAGCGCCCGCACCGCGTCGATCGCGGTGGCGCCGGTGGAGATCTCGTCGTCCACCAGCACCAGCGGCAGATCGTTGACGAAGATGTCGGCAGGCGCCGGTTGCAGCAGGTGCGAGGTGGCGTGCGAGTGACCCTCCTCGAATCCGGCGAGCGTCGGCGCGTGCGGCACCGCGCGCCGAGTCGAATGCAGGTAGCAACTCGCACCGATTCGCGCCGCCACGCAGTGGCCGAGACCGGTTGCCGTTTCGGCGAAACCGAGCACGACAGCTTCGCGCTCACCGAGTACCGCGCGGACCAGATCGCCCAGGTGATCGCCCGCGCCGAGCACCACCCGCGGATCGGTCGGCAGGTGCTTGCCGAGCACGGTGGAGACCAGCAGGTGCGCCCTGCGCCGATTGTTGTGACGCACCCCCGGCTGCACCAGGGTCGTGATGGGCAGCCGCGCCGTGCGCAGCCGGTCCCGATCGCGCACCGCATCGTGATGTAGTCCGATACCGAGAACTCTTGTTGCCCAGGGTGTTTCGTTGTCGCCGAGATCGGTCGCGCTCCGGCTCATACGGTGACCAACGCCGTCAGCAGATCCACGAACGACACTCCCTTGTTCGCCACCCCGAACACCCGCGCGCGCAACAGAGTCTGCCGCGCCCAGCTGCGATGCGGCCGCATCTCGTTCATCTTGTTCCGGTAGCCGGAGGCCGCCACGCCGCCGACGTCGTCGCGCAGGATGTCCAGCGCGTCCGAGTACTCCTCGTGCGTCACCACCGACAGCGCGTGCACGGCCGCGACGTGGGACGGATGGATCACGGTCTTGCCCTGGATGCCGTTGGCCCGATCCAGCGTGATCTCCCGCAGCAAGCCGTCCAGATCACGGCTGACCAGGTACTGGCGGAACGGCACCGCGTCGGATTCCTCGAACGGCGCGGTCCGCAGCAATGGCCGGAACATCCGTTCGTGATCGGCGAAGTATTCCCACACCGGCCCCGTGATGACGAAACCGGTTCCGTCCGCGCGCCCCAGGTAGTTCACGATGTCGGCGATGACGTCGGCGACCACGCGTACGTCATAGATGGTCAGGTCGCGGTCGCGCCGGATGCCGAAGGTCGAGCACATGTCGGTCGCGCCGACCCGCACCGCCAGCACCCGGTCCCGGTGCGCGGCCAGCAGCGCCGCGATCTGGGTGAGCTCGTAATCGCGGGTCTCCCGGTGCACCAAACCCGGCGACTCCAGCACCGGCATCCCGTACAGCGGCCGGTCCACCCGCTGGGCCGCCACGTTCAGCGCGTTGAGGTATTTCGGGCCGGTCACGCTGTCGAACTTGGGGAACACGAACCCGGTCAGCACCTTCGCGCCCGGCCCGAGTTGCTCGACGATCTCGGTGATCGTGTCCGCGTCGCGCACCCGCACGAACAGCAGCGGATTCGCGTCGTGGCTGCCCGCCAGCAGATCCAGCGTGGCGACGGTCTGTCGCTTGGCGTATTCCACCTCGTGATCGGCCACGGCGTCCTCGAGGTCGATCACCATCGAACACACGCCGCGCCCGGCCCGCCTGCCGATCGTCAACGCGAGATCGGGCCTGGTCGCGGGCGCGTACAGCGTCGCGCCGAGACCGATCGCGAGTAATTCGCGGTCGGTGTTGTCGTCGCCGAACGGTTCGGGCTGCCGGTGGAAAAGACGCCTCGCCTCTGGGCCGTGCAACTGCCGGAAGTGGCGCAGCGGCATTCGCTTCCGCAGGGAAACCTCCTGCTGGACGGCGATGCCTGCGGTCATCGTTGCCCCATCCTCATTCTCGTCGTGGTCCTGCTTGTTTTCTCATTCGATCCACTACCCCGGCTATGAATTCGGTGACGGCATCCAGTTCCGTCACATAGGCCCAGTAGTCGGGGTGGCGCCCCGACAGTGTTTCGCTGATTCGGTCGATTCGTGCCGCTTGCGCGTCGAGCACCGAGCCCCATTCGGCGACGAGCCCGCGGCTCACCGCGAGCATCTGCGCGTCCCGCAGCCGGAATCGTACGGCCTTGGCCTGTTCTTGCGGGTCGGACCGAATCGCACGCAGCAGGGCGAGCCGCTTGGTGACGGCGTCGACTCGCTGCTCGGCCTCGGTGAGGAACCCGCGCGCGGATGTGGTCAGATCAAGTGCAAACTCCGGATTGTTCTCTGCCGCCGCCGCACGCGCCCTGCCCAGGGCCGCGTCCGCGGCCTCGATGGCTCGCTGACTTTCCCGCTCATTGTTAGCCAGATCGGCCGAACTCGCAGCATTGAACTCGCGCAGCAGCGCCGAGAACGCCTGTGGAACGCCTTCGGCCCTGGTCCGGGCGGCGGCAATGCGGGTTGTCACCGACGATATCGCGGTGTTCGCCGCCGCGGCCCGAGATGGCGCTTGCGCCAAAGCTTCCGCAAGCTCCTTGGTGGCCGCCTGCAGGCGGTTCGCGGCTTCCCGCACAGCGCCCGAGGCCGCGCCCGAACCCGCCGCCTCCAGTGTGACCAGCGCCTCATCGACCGCCGCCGCGTGCCTGCGCACCGAGGGATAGTCCGCGAACTCCGATTCGGCCGCCCGGCCGCGCACACCGGCCGCGTCGACCTTCACCTGCTGAACCAACCGCGGCACCGCGCCGAGTACGGCCACCGCCTCTTCCAGCTTGCTCTGGTCGCCGCGATAGAACTCGTCGACCGCGCGCGCCGCGTCGGTCAGTTGCCGCACCGCGGCGTCGACGCGTTCCCGACCCTGCGGCACCTGCGGGCCGCCCTGCTGCGCGGCCTCGAGTTCCTCGCTCAGCGTCAGATAGACTTCCGCGGCGCCATAGCACCTGTGCCGCACCGGTTCCCAGCGCGCGCCCGTGCGTCGTTCCGGAAAGATCTGATCGGCGGCGTCCACCGCCGCCTCGGCCGCGCTCTGGCGCCGGTCCATGTCGAGGAACGCCGTCGCCAGCGTCGCGCGGGCATGTTCGATCCACTCGTCGTTTCCCGACGAACGGAACCATCCACGCATCCGGCCTGCCACGCCCCGATGGTAGGAGATCTTCCTGTTCGCCGGGGGTTACGCGGGTTCCTACGCAAGTTCGCGGAAACCTACTACTGTCGATGGCGTCCCCGGCGATTCGGACATGCTGGGAACCAATGACGGACTATTGAAAGGGAATCCCGCATGGGTGTCAGTTTGTCCAAGGGCGGCAATGTCTCGCTGACCAAGGCGGCGCCTAACCTCACTGCTGTCTCGGTCGGCCTGGGGTGGGATGTGCGGACCACCACCGGCACCGACTTCGACCTCGACGCCAGCGCGATCGCGACGGGCGCGGACAAGAAGGTCCTGTCCGACCAGCACTTCGTCTTCTTCAACAACCTGCGTTCCCCCGAGGGCTCGATCGAGCACGCGGGCGACAACCGGACCGGCGAGGGTGAGGGCGACGACGAGGTCATCAACGTCGACCTGGCGAACACCCCGCCCACGATCGAGAGCATCTTCTTCCCGGTCTCGATCTACGACGCCGACTCCCGTTCGCAGTCCTTCGGCCAGGTCCGCAACGCCTACATCCGCGTCGTGGACCGCAGCAACGGCGAGGAGCTGGCGCGCTACGACCTCACCGAGGACGCCTCGACCGAGACCGCCATGGTCTTCGGCGAGCTGTACCGCAACGGCGCGGAGTGGAAGTTCCGCGCGATCGGCCAGGGCTACGCCTCCGGCCTGGCGGGCATCGCCCGTGACTACGGCGTGAACGTCTAAGGAGCACTTCGCTGCTCACAGGGGGCCCGGCGACGGGCCCCCTCGTCGTGCGACCAGGCATGCCGGCGCCCTGGGAGCAACGTTGGACAACCGGCGATCCAGCAGCCACGCTGGTAGCAACCGTCGCCGCCTCGTTTTTCACTCACGAAAGGTCCCAGCGTGGTCCTGCGCATATTCGGCATGTCCCTCGTCGTCACGGTGGTCTCGCTCGTCGTCGCGGTCGTGTACGGCGGACCGACCGCCCTCGCGCTCGCCGCGATCCTCGGCATCCTCGAGGTGTCGCTCTCGTTCGACAACGCCGTGATCAACGCCACCGTCCTGGAACGGATGAGCGCGTTCTGGCAGCGGATCTTCCTCACCGTCGGCGTGCTGATCGCCGTGTTCGGCATGCGGCTGGTCTTCCCGCTGGCGATCGTGTGGATCACCGCGGGGCTGGACCCGGTGCGGGCCTTCGACCTGGCTCTCAACCCGCCCCCGGACGGCGCCCTGACCTTCCCCGACGGCAGCCCCAGCTACGAGAAATTGCTCACCGACGCGCATCCGCAGATCGCGGCGTTCGGCGGCATGTTCCTGGCCCTGCTGTTCCTCAACTTCATCTTCGAGGAACGCGAGATCACCTGGCTGAGCTGGCTGGAGCGGCCGCTGGCCAAGGCGGGCAAGCTGGACATGCTCTCCGTCGTGGTCGCGGGCACGGGCCTGATCCTCACCGCGGAGTTCATCGCCGACGAGGCGGACCGATCGACCGTGCTGGTCGCGGGTCTGCTCGGCATGATCACTTACATCGCGGTGGACGGGCTCGGCTCCATGTTCCACACCGAGGAGCAGAGCGAAGGGCCGTCGGAGCTGGTCAAGGCCACCGGTAAGGCGGGCTTCTTCCTGTTCCTCTACCTGGAGGTGCTCGACGCGTCGTTCTCCTTCGACGGCGTGATCGGCGCGTTCGCCATCACCTCCGACCCGATCATCATCGCGCTCGGCCTCGGCCTGATCGGCGCCATGTTCGTCCGGTCGATCACGGTGTACCTGGTCCGCAAGGGCACGCTGTCGGAATACGTCTACCTGGAGCACGGCGCGCACTGGGCGATCGGCGCGCTCGCGGCGATCCTGCTGGTCTCCATCGGCGTGCACATCAACGAGGTCGTCACCGGCCTGGTCGGCGTCGCGTTCATCGGCGCGGCGTTCGTCACCAGCATCGTCCGCAACGGCCGAGCGGACGAAGAGGAACTGGACAGCGAACGGGAACCGACGCCGGTAGGCTGATTCCCGGCAAGCAGCCGAAGACCCGTTGCGGCAGCGGCCCCATCCCGAGGGATGGCCGCTGCCGTTCTCGTTTGCACGGAGGGGGGATCGCGCCATGGCGATCAACGACAACCCCGGCGGCGTCAACCTGTCCAGGGTGACCCTGTCGAAGGCGACACCGAGCATCAATCTGACCAAGCCGGGTGAGCAGCAGGGCACCATGCGGGTCAACCTGAACTGGTCGAGCGGACCCAGGGGATTCTTCCGCCGCTCCAAGCCCATCGATCTGGACCTCGGCTGCCTCTACGAACTGTCCAATGGCGCCAAGGGTGTCGTGCAGGCGATCGGCAACAACTTCGGCACGCTGGAGGCCGAGCCCTACATCCGGCTCGACGGCGACGATCGCAGCGGTTCGGCCGCCGCTGGCGAGAACTTGCACATCGACCTCGCCCGGCCCGAGTTGTTCCGGCGCATCCTGATCTTCGCGTTCATCTACGAGGGCGTACCGAACTGGGCCGCCGCCGACGGCGTGGTGACGCTCTACCCCACAGCCGGTCCGCAGATCGAGGTGCGCCTCGATTCTCCGGTGGACGGCGCTCGTTCCTGCGCCATCGCCCTGTTGCAGAACCAGGGCGCCGGGATCACCGTGCACCGGGAAGTGCACTACGTCAACGGCGCCCAGCGCGAACTCGACCAGGCATACCAGTGGGGCATGCAGTGGCAGGCCGGGCGCAAGTAGGTCAACGCGGCACGGGCACCGGCTCTCGCGCGACGCCCGCCGACGACGTCGTCGGCTTGCGAGCCGCGAACACCAAGCCCACCAGGCCGATGGCCAGGCCCGCGACCGTCAACGGCCGCAACGGCTGATCGATCAGCAGCCAGGCCAGGATCGCGGTCACGGCGGGGGTCGCGAAGAACAACTTGCCGACCCTGGTCGCGTCCCATCGGCGCAGCATGGCGTTGAGCAGCAGGAACGCGGCCATGGAGTTCACCAGCACCATCCAGACGAGCGACCCGGCGAACCGGCCCGCGTCCGACACGTGCACTTGGCCCGACAGCCAGGTCAGCGCCCCGGCGATCGGCGCGCTGACCGCCACGTGCAGCGCCGTGGCGGCCCTCGGATCGACGGCGGGCGTGAACCGCTTCTGATACACGGTGCCGATGCTCAGCCCGAGAAGTCCCGCCACGCACAGCAGCAGTCCGACCAGGGAGAAGTGGGATTGGTCGAACACGGCGAGCGCTACTCCGACGCCGCCGATGCCGAAGCCGAACCACTGCCGCATCGTGACGACTTCGCCGATCAGTCCGGCGCACAACGCGATGACCACCGGATTCAAGCCCTGCACCAGCGCGATCACCGCCGCCGAGACATGTTCTGCCATCGCCGTGTAGAACGCGCCGAACTGGACCATCTGCATGAGCAACCCGGCGACGAGCACGTGACGCAGTCGGCCGCCCCGCGGCCAGGTGACCCGCGCGATCAGAGCGTAGGCCGTGAGCAGCACTCCCGCGACAGCGAAGCGCACGAACAGCACCAATAGCGGCGGCGCGGCGCCGACCCCGATCACACCGGCGATGAACGCACTGCTCCACAACACGACGAACAGCGGCTGCGCGGCCACCATCGCGAATCGGCTCTGCACGGGACCCTCCTCGACTAACCACCTTGGGTGGTTATCACGGTGGCATCCAGCCCACTAACCTGTCAAGGCGGTTACCATGAGCTGGTGTTCACCTTCGTGAGCGGCAACCTCGCCTTGGATTTCGCCGGCACCGTCAAGGCGCGCTCGACCACGTTCGAAGACGTCCTCACCAGCCCCGCGATCCTGGACGACTGGATCGTCGCCGCCGGCCTGCTCGAGAGCCCCCCGTCCAGCGACGCGGACACCCTCGAGCGGGCGGTGCGCCTGCGCGAGGCGGCCTACCGCATGGCACTGGCCACCGCCAGCGGAAAAGCCTTCGACGACGACGACCGAGTGACGGTCAACGAGTTCGCCGGGGGCACCCCGCCCTCGATCAGCCTGCGCGGCGACGGTATGGTCGTCCGCTCCGGCGACGCCGACGCGGTCTTGACCGCCATCGCTCGATCCGCGATCGAACTGATCGGCGGCGGGGCGCTCGTCAAAGAATGCGGGCGCGCCGCATGCACGCGGCTCTACGTGGACACTTCCCGCGGCGGATCACGCCGTTGGTGCGACATGACCCTGTGCGGCAACCGCGCCAAAAACGCCGCCTTCCGGGCCCGGCACGGTGGGTCCTAAACGGCCGGGACCAGCTTGCGGGGGTCGGATTGCGACACACGCGGCGGCATCGAACGACTTCCGCGCGGCGCCGCCCACAGGAATACGAAGAAGAACACGATCAGCAGGCTCGCGCGCCCCCACACACCGAATTGGACGATGCGCTCCATCAGCTCGACCGAGGTACCGGTACCCATCGAGTAGAAGTACCGGAACACCCCGATCCCGATCGCCGCGTCGGCGACGAGATAGCTACCGATCAGCCACCAGGGGATCTCGAGCAGAACCAGGAACGGCACCAGCCAAAGGGTGTACTGCGGGGAATGCACCTTGTGGAACAACAGGAATCCACACAGCATCGCACCGCTCACACCGACCCATGGGAACACGCCGGTCGTCGCATAGCGCCGCCAGCCGAGCCACATGGCCAGCGCGAATGCCGCGAGCACCAGCAAGGGGGAGGCGACCGAGACCGCCTGCTGGAACGCCGCCTCGCTGCGCGCGTCGGCGCCGAACAGCGGCCGAAGTCCCCAGTACCAGATCGAATTCGTGGTGATATCGGCCTGCCGCAATTGCTGGAAGGTGATGGACGCGCGCCAGCCCTCGTAGCCCACCACCGCGAACGGCAGGTTCACCACGACCACGGTGGCGATCGCCGCGGCCGCGGTGAGCAGAGCGCCACGGACATCCGGTCTGCGATCGCCGCCTTCCGCGTCGCGCTCGCCACCGCCGGTCAGCACGTACGCCAGCAAGGGCAACACGAAGATTCCCGGATAGAGCTTGAGGCAGAACCCGAGCCCGAGCAGCACCGCGGCCAGGATGCCCCTGGTACGCAGGGAGTAGCGGGTGAGCGCCGCCATCACATAGACGGCCGCCACCGCCGTGCACACCACCGGAAGCTCCCAGTTGTGGAAGGCGTAGAGCACCAGCGGCGGTCCGGCCGCCCACAGCAAGGCCGCGCGCCCGGCCAAGCGGGCCAGCATCCACGCGGTCAGCAGCGCGAAGGGCGCCAGCAGCAGCGCCGAGTACCGCAGGAAATCGGCGTCGTTGTGCGCGCCGACCGCGCCGAGCCACATCAGCACGCCGCTGAGCACCGGATATTCCACCGCGCCCCCGACCAACGCCCCGTCGTCGGTGATGCCCCCCGTCACATAGGGAAAGACGTGCTCGTTGATGTCCCTGCCGAGCCAGAGGAATTGGATGTCCGAATAGCAGACGTCGGAATCCTTGATCACATCGAAGACCGTGCTGCGCCCGTCCCGGTCGAACGGCGCACCCGCGCAGCGCGCCTTGTTCGCGTACGCCAGCGCGAGCACGACACCGCAGAGCAGTACCACCACCACGGCGAACGCCGCACGGCGTCGCACGCCACCCGCGGGCAGGTCGCTGGCGACGAGTCCGGTCGACATGGATCCACCCTAAGCGGACGGTCCTGGCCGTGCCGCCATTCCCCTTCCTACCGATGCGAACGCCGAGCGCGCCGGGGCGGCTCGTCGGGGCGATTTCAGTGCTCAGACGCCGCTCATGTAGCCTGTTCGGGTTGCTGACGCAACGACCCTCCTGCCACGGACCGTCCGTGGCCGTTTCCTAGTCCACAGGAGGTGATTGGTCCGTGCGTCATTACGAAGTGATGGTCATCCTCGATCCGAGCCTGGACGAGCGCACTGTTGGTCCGTCGCTGGACAACCTGCTCAGTGTCGTTCGCACCGAGGGCGGCAAGATCGACAAGGTCGACATCTGGGGCCGTCGCCGGCTCGCCTACGAGATCGCCAAGCACGCCGAGGGCATCTACGCCGTGGTCGATCTGACCGCCGAGCCCGCCACCGTGAGCGAGCTCGACCGCCAGCTCGGCCTGAACGAGTCGGTGCTGCGCACCAAGGTTCTGCGCCACGACAAGTAGTCCGGCAACCCTCGTTTGCGTCGGAGCCTGTGCCTAGGCTCTAGCGCAACAGCGAGACGCGGACTGCACACCGAGCAGGAGGAACCACATGGCAGGCGACACGGTCATCACCGTCATCGGAAATCTGACGGCCGACCCGGAGCTTCGATTCACACCGGCGGGACAGGCGGTGGCGAATTTCACCGTCGCGTCGACTCCCCGTGTGTTCGACCGTAATTCGAACGAATGGAAAGACGGCGAAGCGCTGTTCCTGCGCTGCAATATCTGGCGCGAGGCCGCGGAGAATGTCGCCGAAAGCCTGACCAGGGGTTCCCGTGTCATCGTGAGCGGACGGCTCAAGCAGCGCTCCTACGAAACCCGCGAGGGTGAGAAGCGCACGGTCGTCGAGCTCGAGGTCGACGAGGTCGGTCCCTCGCTGCGCTACGCCACTGCGAAGGTCAACAAGACCAGCCGCGGCAGCGGTGGCGGCGGCTTCGGGTCCGGGTCCGGCGGCGGTGGCGGCTACGCCTCCTCCGGTGGTGGCGGTGGGCGTTCCGGCGGTGCCGAGGACGACCCGTGGGGCAGTGCGCCCGCGGCAGGCTCCTTCGGGGGCAACAGCCGCATGGATGACGAACCGCCGTTCTGAGAACGGCCACAACGGCCCGCACGAATTCGGGCCATCACTGATTACGGAGTACAAGACCATGCCTAAAGCGCCCGCGCGCGAAAAGGTGCTGAAGAAGAAGGCTTGCTCGTTCTGCAAGGAGAGCAAGACCGGAACCGTCACGATCGATTACAAGGACACGGCGTTGCTGCGCAAGTACGTCAGCGACCGCGGCAAGATCCGCGCCCGCCGCGTCACCGGCAACTGCGTGCAGCACCAGCGCGATATCGCGGTTGCGGTCAAGAACTCGCGTGAGGTCGCGCTGCTGCCTTACGTGTCGACGGCTCGCTGAGAAAGGGAGGCACGCCAATGAAGTTGATTCTTACCGCTGATGTGGACAACCTCGGTGCTCCCGGCGACACCGTTGAGGTCAAGGACGGATACGGCCGCAACTACCTGCTGCCGCGCGGCCTGGCGATCGTGGCCAGCCGTGGCGCGCAGAAGCAGGTCGAGGGCATTCGCCGGGCGCAGGAAGCCCGCCGGGTCCGCGACCTGGACCACGCCAACGAGCTGAAGCAGGCCATCGAGGGCCTGGAGTCGGTCTCGCTGGCGGTGAAGACCGCGGGCACCGGCAAGCTGTTCGGCTCGGTGACCCAGTCGGACGTCGCGGCGGCCGTCAAGGCGGCGGGTGGCCCCGTCGTCGACAAGCGCAGCATCGAGCTGCCGAAGGCGCACATCAAGACGACCGGCAAGCACGCGATCGTGGTGCATCTGCACCCGGACGTGGCGGCGAAGTTCGACCTCACGGTCACCGCCGCCTGATTCCAGGCACTGCGTCGAGGACCACTCCCGTCTGTTCACGGGAGTGGTCCTCGGTCGTGCCCTGTTGCCGCGCGCCTCTTAGTAACTAATTATTTGCTGAATGATGCAAAGTGTCATTCGGGACAATCTGGGCGCCGGAGCACACCCACTGACGCCTTGTTTATCCAGCCTGTGGATTACTGATCGAACCGACCGTCCACAATGTGATTCAGGTCATACGTAGCTCATGTGCTGTTAACCCAACACGCCCGGCTGTTCAACTTGGCCGACACGCCGGTACTTCATTAATCCACACCTGGAAGAACGCGGAAGTCCATGTCTATCTGCGTATTCGACCTTGTCGACCTGGGTTTTCCCCAAGTTGTACACAGGGGGTGCACACGGTTGGGTGAACTCTCCCCAAGTTATCCACAGTTGTGTGCACAGCGCGGTTTGGTGCATACACAGCGGGTCGCCTAGGTTCGTCGCATCGCTGCGCGCGGACCGCTCCCGAGCGCGCGCACGGACCGGTGCCGCAGCGGTAGCTGGAGCCCTGGTCAACGGCTTTCACGAAGGTGTCGGTGCCCGGGAGTAAAACGAGTCGACAGGGTGCATCCCGGTCGTGGGGTAGAGAGGACGGTCGAGTCTGGTGACAACCACCGATGACCGCGGGCACACGGACTTCCCGCCCGAACCTCCCGGCGAAGACTTCGGCCGCCAGCCTCCGCACGATATGGCGGCCGAGCAATCGGTGCTCGGCGGCATGCTGTTGAGCAAGGACGCCATCGCCGACGTCGTCGAGGTAATTCGGCCCGGCGATTTCTACCGCCCCGCCCACCAGGCCATCTACGACACCATCCTGGACCTCTACGGGCGCGGCGAACCCGCCGACCCGGTGACCGTCGCCGCGGGCCTGGACCGCCGCGGCGAGCTCAAGCGCATCGGCGGCGCCCCCTATCTGGTCACGCTCACCCAGACCGTGCCGACCGCGGCCAACGCCGGCTATTACGCCGAAATCGTCGCCGAGAAGGCCATTTTGCGCCGCTTGGTCGAGGCGGGCACCCGCATCGTCCAGTACGGCTACGCGGGCGCCGACGGCCAGGACGTCGCCGAGGTCGTCGACCGCGCCCAAGCCGAGGTCTACGAGGTCACCGAACGCCGCACCAGCGAAGACTTCCTCCCCCTCGAAGAATTGCTCCAGCCGACGATGGACGAGATCGACTCCATCGCCAGCCGCGGCGGCATATCCCTCGGCGTCCCCACCGGTTTCACCGAACTCGACGAGATCACCAATGGTCTGCACCCGGGTCAGATGATCATCGTCGCCGCCAGGCCCGGTGTGGGTAAGGCGCTGGCCCTGGACACTCCGCTTCCGACACCCACTGGATGGACCACCATGGGTGATGTCCAGGTCGGGGACGAATTGCTGGACGCGGAAGGTCGTCCGACCCGCGTCGTAGCGGCGACCGAAGTTCTGCTCGGACGTCCCTGCTACGAAGTGGAGTTCTCCGACGGCTCCGTGCTCGTCGCGGATGAACAACATCAATGGCTCACGGAAACGAGGGCGTCTCGCCGGTCGAACCGGGCAGCTGCCGAGGTGCGCACGACCGCCGAGATCGCGAGAACGCTGCGGTGCGACACCGCAGATCGCAGACTGAACCACTCGGTCGTCAACACCGATCCGCTACAGCTGCCTGAGCGCGCCTTGACCGTGCCGCCCTACACGCTGGGTGCTTGGCTGGGCGACGGGACTTCCGCCGCCGCGCAGCTCACCTGCGCCGATCCGGAGATCATCGCGCGCATCGAAGCGGAGGGGATCGTTGCCGTGCCGTCGCGTTCGGCTCGACTGCGTTATCAGCTGCGTTTGCCTGCCGACGAGCCGATCACCGCACGCCAGTGCGTCGTGTGTGGGAAGGAATTCGTTCCTTTCACCAGCGAGGTCCGCACCTGCGGGCGGTCTTGCGGCGGAAAGGCACGGTTCCATTCGGCTCCCGTGCCTCCGCCTCGCTGCCCGAATTGTGGCGAGCGTTCGATCGGTCTGCGCCTGTGCCAGGAATGCCGGAACACGGTCGGGAGCGTACAGGCGCGTCTTCGAACGCTCGGTGTCCTCGGTGACAAGCACATTCCCATCGACTACTTGCGGGCATCCGAATGGCAGCGCCGTTCCCTCCTTGCGGGTTTGCTGGATACCGACGGCACCGTGACCGGCGGCGGCTCCGTACAGTTTTGCGCTACGAACGCCAGGCTCGTCCGCGACGTACATGAACTGATCGTCAGCCTCGGTTACCGATGCCAGCTCTCGACCAAACGAGTCGCGGGCCGTTCCGAAGAATCGTCCACCGCGTATACCCTGACGTTCGCCACCGACGACGAGGTGTTCGGCCTGTACCGGAAGGCCGTACTGCAGAAGGAGCGGCGCGCGAGCCGCAGCAGCGTGCGATCGAACTCGCGATTCATCGTCGACGTTCGCCGGATCGACAGCGTGCCGGTGCGCTGCGTCGAAGTGGATAACGCTGACCACTTGTACCTGGCCGGACGCTCGATGATCCCTACGCACAATTCCACCCTGGGAATGGATTTCATGCGCAGTTGCTCGATCAAGCATGGCTTGGCGAGCGTCATCTTCTCGTTGGAGATGAGTCGCACCGAGATCGTCATGCGGTTGTTGTCGGCGGAGGCGAAGATCAAGCTCGGCGATATGCGGTCCGGGCGGATGAGCGACGACGACTGGACCAAGCTGGCCCGGCGGATGAGTGAGATCAGCGAGGCGCCGCTGTTCGTGGACGATTCGCCCAACCTGACGATGATGGAGATCCGCGCCAAAGCGCGGCGTCTCAAGCAGCGCCACGATTTGAAACTCGTGGTCGTGGATTACCTCCAGCTGATGACGTCCGGCAAAAAGGTGGAATCCCGTCAGCAGGAAGTCTCGGACTTCTCCCGTAATTTGAAACTGCTGGCCAAAGAACTCGAAGTGCCGGTGGTGGCGATCAGCCAGCTCAACCGCGGTCCCGAACAGCGAACCGACAAGCGTCCCATGGTGTCCGATCTCCGCGAATCGGGCTGCATGCCTGCCGGCACCCGTATCCTCCGCGCCGATACCGGCGACGAAACCACGCTCGGCGACTTGCTGTCGAGTGGGGAGCAGCCGTTGGTGTGGTCGCTCGATGAACGGATGCGGATGGTTGCGCGGCCGATGGTGAAGGTGTTTCCCAGCGGGCGCAAAGAAGTGTTCCGTCTGCGCCTGGCATCCGGCCGCGAAGTGGAAGCGACGGGGAACCATCCTTTCTTGACCTTGGATGGCTGGATTCCACTCGACAAGCTGACGGTCGGCGACCGGCTCGCCACTCCTCGTCGGGTACCGGAACCGGTGCACACGTCGCGGATGCCCGATGCCGAGGTGATCCTGCTCGCCCATATGATCGGCGATGGCTCGTGCGTGAAGCGGCAGCCGCTGCGCTATGCCAGCGTCGATGAGGAGAATCTGGCGGCGGTCACCGAAGCGGCGACGCATTTCGGCGTCACCGTCGCTCGTGACGACTATGCGGCAGCGAGGGTCACCACGCTTCGGCTGCGCGCTCCGAACCGACTTACGCACGGCAAACGCAATCCGATTGCCGCGTGGCTGGATGAACTCGGCTTGTTCGGTCTGCGCAGCTATGAGAAGTTCGTACCCAAGCGCGTCTTCGCGCTTCCCAATGATCAGATCGCGTTGTTCCTGCATCATCTCTGGGCAACGGATGGCTCTGTGCGCTGGGATGTGAAGGGACGTCAGGCGAGGATCTACTACGCGTCCACGAGCCGCCGCCTGATCGATGATGTAGTCCAACTACTGCTTCGCCTGGGTGTGCACGGCCGTATCAAGAGAGTTTCGAAGGCGGGCTACCGCGATTGCTGGCATCTCACCATCGACGGCGCGGAAAATCAGACCATCTTCCTGCGTGACATCGGAGTGCACGGCGCGCGTGGGCAGTCCGCGCGGACGGCCCTGGCCGAGTTGGAGCCGATTGCACGCAACACCAACGTAGACACGGTCCCTCGCGAGGTCTGGTCGAAGGTTCGCACTCTCCTTTCCGCCAAAAGCATGACCCACCGCGAATTCTCGGCGGCGATGGGCTCCCGTTTCTGCGGTTCGGCGATGTGGAGGCATTCGACCAGTCGATCCCGGCTGGCGCGGGTGGCAGCTGTGCTGGAAGACGCGGAGATCGAAATGTTCGCCACCAACGATGTCTTCTGGGATACGATCGTCGAAATTGCGAGCGTTGGTGAGCAGGACGTCTACGACGGCACCGTGCCGGGCACGCACAATTTCGTCGCGCAGGGCATTTCCGCTCACAATTCTCTCGAGCAGGATGCGGATATGGTCATCCTGCTGCATCGTCCCGATGCTTTCGAGCGCGACGACCCGCGCGGCGGTGAGGCCGATCTGATTCTCGGCAAACACCGTAACGGCCCCACCGCGACGATCACCGTTGCCCACCAATTGCATTTGTCGCGGTTCGTGGACATGGCGCGCGGCTGAGTCCGGGAAGTAGGGCGGGCCGTGTCGGGATCGTCCGGCACGGCCCGCAGCGGGCGCGGCGTCACGCGGTAGGGGCGTACTCGGCTGTGGTGATGTGGCGGCGACGGGACGGGAGCATCGCTGTCGGGTGCGAGATACTCCAGGCCGCGCTCTTGCAGATGAACTCCTTGACTCGCGCCGCCGCCTGACCGGTGAGAGCGGAGGGCTTGGGCTGATCGTCGGGGGTGACCCACTGCACGATGGCGTCGCGGCGGCCCAGGCTGATGCACTGGGCGGTGTAGCCGATCGAATTGCGGGGGAGCTTACGGCCGGTCAGCCGTGCGGCGATGGCGTCGGCGGCCTGGTAGGCCGTAGGGACTCCCGAGGCGCAGGACATGCGCAGCGGATCGCCGTTCGCCCCAGGGGCGAACGCGGCGTCGCCGACGGCGTAGACGTCGGGGTGTGAGACCGACCGCATCGTCTCGTCGACGACGATCTGCCCGGTCGCCGACACTTGCAGGGTAGTGGCCGCTGCGATCGGGTGCACGGCGAAACCGGCTGTCCATATGGTCATTTGGGCCGGGATCGTGCGGTCGTCGGCGGTGACCGCGCCGGCCGGCTGGACGCGGGTGATCTCGGTGTTCTCGTACACACTGATGCCGAGCCGGTCGAAGGCCTTGCGCAGGTGCTGTTGTGCCTTGTCGCCGAGCCAGTCGCCGAGGCCGCCGCGAGCAACGAGGGCGACCTGGAGATCCGGCCGGGCTTCGGCGATCTCGGTGGCGGCTTCGATGCTGGTGAGGCCACCGCCGACGATCAGTACGGTCGCACCCGCGCCCAGGCTCGCCAGTCGCTCGCGCACCCGCAGCGCGGACTGCTTGCTCGCGATGTCGTAGGCGTGCTCGCCCACACCGGGCACACCCTGGTCGGCGGCTGCGCTGCCGAGGGCGTACACGAGAGTGTCGTAGGCGATCTCGCGAGAACCGTCGGCGGCGACGATCTCGACCGTCTTGCGGTCGGCGTCGACCGCGGTCACCCGCGCCAGCCGCACCCGCACGCCCGTGTCCGCGAAGACGTCGGTCAGCACGCGGCTCTTCAGTTCCTGACCTGCCGCAAGCTGGTGCATGCGGACCCGCTCGACGAATTCCGGATCGGCGTTGACGAGGGTGATCTCGACATCGTGGGGGTGCAGCCGCTTGGCGAGGCGACCGGCGGCGTTGGCTCCGGCGTATCCGGCGCCGAGAACGACGATGCGGTGGGTCATAGTCTCACTCCTGTCTGGGTGGTGTTCGCTTCCTGAACCGGACAGCGGCGCGAAACCTGACAGGAGTGGACTGTGATCTAGCTCACCAGCCTTCGAAGAGTGGCTCAGCGTGCTCGGATGCGGCCCAGTGGCGCGTGGCGCGCTCGAGCTTGCTCGGGTTGGCCTGGGTGTGAACCGCCGCGATGCCGTCGGTGGTCACCTCCAGGGTGATGACGCCGACGACCCGATCGCCGACCACGATCACCAGTGCGGGCACGCCGTTGACCACCGCGGCGAACAGGTCGGCACGACCGCCGATCATCGCCCACTTCTCCGCAGTGGGTTCGAACAGGCGGCGCAGGAATCTCGCGACCCGCAGCGCGCCCGTGATCGGCTCCGGCAGCGAGAAGACCACGCCGCCACCGTCACCCGCGCTGATCGTATCGTCGGTCAGCATCCGCACCAGCGAATCGGTGTTGCCGCTGAGCGCGGCGGCGAGGAACTCTTCGACGATCTTGCGGGCGGCGGCCTCATCGACTTCCACGCGGGTCCGGTCGCTGGCCATATGCTGTTTCGCGCGCCGGTAGATCTGAGCGCAGTTGGATTCGGTGAGATCCAGCATTTCGGCGATCTCGCCGTGTGGGTAGCCGAATGCCTCGCGTAGCACGTACACGACGCGTTCCTTGGCCGAGAGCCGTTCCATCAGGGTGAGCATCGCGATCGACACCGATTCGCGCTGCTCGACGGTGTCGGCCGGGCCGGACATACGGTCCCCGGCGAAGATCGGCTCGGGCAGCCACTGGCCCACATACGCCACGCGCCGCACCCGTGCCGATGTGAGCTGGTTGAGGCAGATGTTGGTGAGCACCTTCGTCAGCCACGCTTCGGGCGTCTCGACGAATTCGTGATCGGCGGCGTGCCAGCGCAGGAACGTATCCTGGACCGCGTCCTCGGCATCGCTCGCCGAGCCGAGCAGACGGTACGCGATCGCCTCCAATCGCGCCCTGGAGTTCTCGAAAAGCTCAACCTCACGCACACCGGCCGACATGGCTCGAAGTTAGCCGCTGTCGGCCACTGCCGCGAACCCGTTATGCCGCCGCCCGTACGGCGCGCACCAGTATGTGTCGCACGTCACAGCAAGGGATTGTCATCCCATGTGGCGCCGACCAAGCGAACTTTATGACCGAACCGGACTCCACCGAAGTCGGTGGCAGTGGCCGACATCACTGGCCGGCCCTCTGACGCGCGGTGCGGGGCGAGGAGACGCTTCCTGGTTCGAACCCTTCCATTCGGCATCAAGTAACGCTCCGGGGTCCTACCGCGACGTCCTCGGTGACGTATGGCCCGTCGGGGGGCTTGTCCGTCCACTTTGTCGGTGTATGGAATGGAAATCAGGACATGGCTCTTCGCGAGTTCTTCGCGCGGCATCGTATCGCTTCGGCGGTCGCCGCTCCGGCGGTTCTAGGCGTGGCGGCGATCGTCGCCACCTCGTTGGCGCTGACGTCGACGCCGGAAACCAGGGATACGCAGCTCACGACGTCGGTCACGGAATGCCGCGACATGGTCACCATCTCGGTGGCCGGTCGCAACGACACTCCGGTGGAGGGGACCACCAGGATGCTGGTGGACGCCAATGGCAACCCACTGCCCGCCGCGCTGTCGGGTGACCACAGCAGTGAGTGGGTCGATCCGGTCGTCAACGCACCGGCCGATGACGTCGATCCGGACGCGTACGCCGCGGTCTACATCGCCTATCCGGCGAATATGTCCACGTACGAGGACGCCGTCAACGCCGGTGTCGCGAACACCGAACGGGTGATGCGGGAGATCGCCCAGGCCTGCCCCGACACCAAGTTCTCGATCGTCGGCTACAGCGAGGGCGCCGACGTCGTTCGCCGCGTCGCGATGCAGATCGGCCATCAGGAACCCGGCCAGGACGGCGCGTACGGGATCGTGGATCCGGACGACGTCGTCGGTGTCGTCATCCTGGCCGACGCGGGCCGCTCGGCGGGCGACGGGCCGTTCCCCGGATCGAAGGATCCGTTCAGCAACCCGGACGGCTTCGACCAGCAATATCAGAGCGGCGCGAACCCGGTTCCCGGGCAGGGCGCGGTGCGCGGCACCAGCGGTGACTTCGGCGCGCTGAACGGCAAGATCGCGTCGTTCTGCTCCGACGGCGATCTCACCTGCGCGGCGCCGCAGAACATCTCCTTGCTGCAGTTGGTCGTCAATGTCGGCAGGCAGCTGAACGTCGACGCGCTCGAGCGCGACGGGCTCACCCCCGCGACCGGGCAGGACGTCGCTGTGGTCCTCGGCCGGATCGCGATGGCGGCGTTCGCGGACATCCAGTCGCAGCCGAACTGGATGCGGAGCGACGAGACCTTCCTGCAGGTACTGCTGCGGGTGTCGGATCCGGCGTACAAGCCGGGTGAGAAGAACGCGCCCGCGCAGGCGGACTCGATTTCCACGAACGACATGTCCCCGCTGGCCTACCTGCCGCAGAAGGTGCTCAACGAGATCGTCGGGCTCATCGTGACGAACCAGAACACGATTCCGGTCGTCCTGAGCGACCCGTACAACCTCACCCTCGGGCCCAACCACACCGGTCACCACTTCGACTACTGGGACGACGCCGACCCCGCCGCGGGCAAGCCGATGACCTCGGCGGAGTACGCGGCCGCCTGGCTCACCCATCTGGCGAAGCAGGCGCAGGCCGGTAAGCAGGTCGACCCCTCGTCCAAGCCGCAGGAGGCGGACCTGGCCGCCGTGTACAAGGCGGTGGAGACCAGCTCGGCGGCTCCGACGACCGAACCCGCCAAGGGTTCGACCACGTCGCCGCAGCCGACCAGCGCCGCTCCCACGACGACCGGCACCACGAACCGGCCGACGACGGCGGCGCCGACCTCGAGCACCACCGCGGCGCCGGTGGCCACCACGCCGCCCGCTCCGTCCGCGGTCGCGGCGCCGGTCGAGACGACCAAGCCGACCACCACCGAATCGACCACCACCCCCTCGACCACGACGACGACGTCCGCGGCGCCGACCACCACCGCGACCGCGAAAGCGTCGAACTGACCGACCCGCAGGCCGCGATCACCGCCGCGAGGCGTGATCGCGGCCTGCGGTGTCTTCGCTCAGAGCAAGCCGCCGTTGGCGCGAATGGTCTGGCCGTTGACCCAGTGGCCGTGTCGGCCGCGGAGTCGTCAGTAGTGCACGGCGCGGAGGTTGCGGGCCAGCACTTCGACGCGATGCCGCTGGAGTTGCGTGAATTCCTCGGGATGATGGATCTCCACACTCAGTCGCCCGGCGAAAGTGCTGATGACGCAGGTGCCGCCGCCCGGTTGCTGTGGACGGCGGCCGGTCAGGTCAGGCTTCGCGAGCATGGTGGAGTGGAAGTCGTCGATGCGCAACTCGTCCTGCTCGGGTAGCGGCGGGATGGTGCCCCAGTTGGTCGCGATGACCACGCCGGGCAAGGCCGGTCGCGGCGCCGCCGCCATGTCGGGGATGCTCAGCGGCGTGCGCTGCACGATGCCCGCGGCCAGGCCCGCATGCAGCGCCTCGCTGATGCCGCGGGCCGATTCCACCAGCGTCACGTCGGATGCGGGGGAGAGGTAGTTGGCGAAGCCAAGGACGTTCGTCCCTTCGGTGGCGTCGATCTCCGGACTCACCCTGGTCCGCAGGTCGACGGAGTACAGGTAGAGCAGTCCGGTGAGCGGTAGCTCGCGGATCTCGGCTTCGGTGCGCAACAGCGCCGCCGACACCAGACCGTGCACCGTGACGTTCTCGCGATGTCCGAGGGCGACCAGGGCCGCGGTCTCCTCCCGGGTGAGCAGGCATCGAGTGGTGCGCAGCGCCGGGTAGTCGTCGTCGCGCGGCGGCGGGGCCTGCGGCGCGGCGGCTGCGGGCGCGGCGCCGGGCAGCGCCATCTTCTCGATGCCTCGCGCCGCGAGCAGCTGCTCGACCGGTTCGGGGAATCCGTGCGCCGGCGGCTCGGGCGTACCCGCGCCGACCGCGTCCCGATACCCGGTCCAGAATTCGGTGACGATGACGAACGCGTGGAACGCGTCCGCGATGCTGTGATGGATCACGAGGGTGACGCTCGCGGTATCGCCGTCGCGCACCACGCACAGCCCGCAGACGCCTGTGCGCTGGTCGAATTTTCCTGCGGCGAGAGGGGATTCGGGGTTGCCGTCGGCGACGAAGATCGGCGGTGCGGCATCCGTCGCGGTGAAGACGCGACCGCCGTCCGCGGACAACTCGATGCGGGCGCGCAGGATCGGATGCGCCCTGGCGACGGCCTCGAAGGCGGTCGTCAACGCGGGCAGGTCCAACCGCCCGGATACCCGTGCCACGTAACCGATGAAGACCTCGCCCGCGGCGAACATCTCCTCGCTCGGGGCAAGCCGGCGGATCACGTCGACCACGATGATGCCTTTCCTTCGCTCCGGGCGAAGACTAGCCCGAACACCGTTGCACTCGCGCATCATTCGCTCAAATAGGACGAACGGGACATGAACCCTTGCCGGAGCCGGGAACTGGATGTGTCGGATGATCGGATCACCTCGATAAGCTCCCGGTGGTCGAAAGCGAGCGGAGCATGTTGCCAATCCCCGTCACCGAGTCGAATACCGTTCGTCCGCGCACGGCGGTCGTGCGATGACCCGCCGCGGGTGGGCGCTCTTCTCGGCAATGGGCGTGATCTGGGGCGTGCCGTACGCGATGATCCGCGTCGCGGTGGCGGATCTCGACCCGATCGTGGTCGCCTTCGGCCGCACACTGATCGGCGGACTGCTGCTCCTGCCGGTCGCGTTCTACGCGAACGCGCTCACGCCGGTGTTCCGGCGGTGGCGGCCGCTGCTGCTGTACACCCTGGTGGAGATCACCGGGCCGTGGTTGCTGATCGGGTACGCCGAGACCACGCTGCACAGCTCGACCGTCGGCCTGCTGATCGCGGCGGTGCCGCTGATCGCGGTGGTGATCGTGACCGTGCTCGGCCACGACCGGTTCGACGCGCGCCGGGTGCTCGGCCTGCTCGTCGGGTTCGGCGGTGTCGCCGCGCTCGTCGGCTTGGACGTCGACCTGGGGAATCCGGCGGCGATCGCCGCGATCGGGCTGACGACGGTCGGTTACGCGGTCGGTCCGATCGTCATCGATCGCGCGCTGGCCGATCTGCCCCCGCTCGGTGTGGTGACCGCATCGCTGCTGCTGGCGGCGACGATCTACGCGCCGTTCGCGGGTTGGCGGTGGCCCGCGCGCGTTACCGCCGACGCGGCCTGGTCGGTGCTCGGCCTCGCGGTGATCTGCACGGCGGTAGCGTTCCTGTTCTTCTTCGCGCTGATCGCCGAGGTCGGCCCGGCCCGTGCGACCGTGATCACCTATATCAACCCCGCGGTGGCGATCCTGCTCGGCGTCACGGCGCTCGGCGAGCCGCTGACCGCGGGCATGGCGATCGGGTTCCCGCTGGTGATCCTGGGTTCGGTGCTCGGTACCGCGCGCGGGCGCGACGAGGCGCGGACGGACTTGGCCGCGCCCGCGACGCCGGAGGCGGCCGTCCCATTACCCGAGACGTAATCGCCACGGGGCGCGGGTCCGCCGAGTATCGGGTACGCACCGCTCGAACGGGTGGCGTCGTTTCGAGAGGACCTCTCGTGTCGGTCACCGTGTCCGCCACTCGAGCGGTGGTCGAAGAGTTTGTTGCGGCGAATCCCTTCCACAGTCTCGCCGTCGCCCGGGCATTCGATCCGGGGGAGTAGGTAATACGCTGCTCGGGGTGCTGAATTCGACCGCAGACTTCGCAGACGACCACCCCGACGTCGCCGTCACCCGCGCCGCCTACGACGACGTCGCCGAGCTCTACACCGAGCTCTTCCGGCACCACCTCGCCGGCGCGGTGCTCGATCGGGCGATGCTCGGCGCGTTCGTGGAATCGGTGGCCGCCAACGGTTCCGGTCCGATCGCCGATCTCGGCTGCGGGCCGGGGCGGATCACCGGCCATCTCGCGTCGTTGGGGGCTCAGGTGTTCGGCGTCGATCTCTCGCCGCGCATGGTGGAGCTGGCCCGCGTGGAACATCCACAGCTGCTTTTCACCCAGGGTTCCGTCGAACAGCTACCCATAGGCGACGAGGCGCTCGGCGGTGTAGTGGCGTGGTACTCGTTGATTCATCTTCCGCCGGATCGCGTGCCGCACGTGTTGAGCGAGTTCCATCGGGTACTCGCAGACAAAGGGCACGTGTTGCTGGCTTTCCAAACGGCCGACCAGCCGGATGCGGTGGAAGCCTTCGACCACAAGGTGACTCGCGCCTACCGGTGGGCGCCGAAACGTCTCGCGCGCCTGCTCGGCGACGCCGGGTTCACCATGATCGGTCGCATGGTGCGCGAGCCGGAGCCGGAGGAGCGGTTCGGGCAGGCCTACCTACTGGCCTCGAAGGTTCGGTGATTCACCGAACGCGGTCCGTCGCGCCCGGGTAGGTTTGTCGTGTCGCGGCGGTTTCATGGCTGCGCGGGCCCGCCGACAACGTGGTCGATTCGAACTCCGAACATCTTCACCATGTCGTCAGGGGGCGACTCATCATGGAATTCATCGCGCCGGTCGATGCCGTCTTCTTGCTCGCCGAATCCCGGGAACAGCCGATGCACGTGGGAGCGCTGCAACTGTTCGAGCCGCCGGAGGACGCCGGAGCGGACTTCGCCGCGCAGGTGCACGACAAGCTGTTACGCAGTACCGACGTCGATCCGGCCTTTCGCAAACATCCCGCGACGATCTTCGGATCCCCACAGATGGCGTGGACGTATGCCGAGGACGTGGAACTCGACTATCACGTGCGGCGGCTGGCCGTGCCCGGACCGGGACGGATGGACCAGCTCGTGGAGCTGGCCTCCGGGCTGCACAGCAGTCTGCTCGACCGGCACCGCCCGCTGTGGGAGTTCCATCTGATCGAGGGCCTCGCCGACGGCAGGTTCGCGCTGTATTCGAAGATGCATCACGCGTTGATCGACGGCGTTTCCGCCCAGCGCCTCCTGCGCCGCACGCTGACCGGCGATCCGTCCTCCAGCGCCACGCGCGTGCCGTGGCACCTGCCTCGGGGCAGGCGCCGGACGCCATCCGGTGCGGGTGGTGCGGCACGAAACCTGCTGTCCGCCGCGACGTCCGGCGCATCGATGCTGCGTGCGGCGCGCACCGCGCTGGCACGCCAACAGCTGACCCTGCCGTTCGCGGCCCCGCGCACCATGTTCAACGTCCCGATCGGCGGCGCGCGCCGTGCGGTGGTGCGGTCCTGGCCGTTGGAGCGGTTGCAGCAAGTGAAGAAGGCGACCGGCTCGACGCTCAACGACGTGATACTCACCATGTCGGCGGGCGCGCTGCGACGGTACCTGCTGGAACGAAATGCTCTGCCGGACAAGCCGTTGATCGCGATGGTGCCCATGTCGCTGCGCGCCGAGGACGACGACGAGACCAACGGGGTGAAGGTCGGCGCGGTGCTGTGCAACCTCGGCACCGACATCGCCGATCCGCTGGAACGCCTCCAGGTGGTCGCCGCGTCGATGCGCGACGGCAAGGACATGTACCGCACGCTGTCGTGCAACCAGACGATGGCGCTGTCGGCGCTGATGCTCAGCCCGCTGGCCCTCAATCTCGTGCCCGCGCTGATCCCGTGGACCAATCCCACCTTCAACATCGTCATCTCGAACGTGCCGGGGCCGCGCGAGCCGATGTATTGGAACGGAGCGCGTCTCGACGCGAGCTATCCGCTGTCCATCCCGTTCGACGGCCAAGCGGTGAACATCACGCTCACCTCCAACGCGGGCAATCTCGACTTCGGCCTGGTCGGCTGCCGCCGCAGTGTGCCGCAATTGCCGCGACTGCTCGATCACTTGGCGGAGTCGCTGGCCGAACTGGAGCGCGCCACCGGCTGACCGCGACCGCGCATTCCCCAGAAAACTAGAACGTGTTACTGTCGAGGCATGGTGCATCGGCCAGTCGGGGACGCCGCAGCCGCTTCATGGCGATATCAGCGGCTCGCGGTGGACTCGACGTGCGGCGACCGGGCCGAACCGAGCAGCACTTATGTAACTCGTTCTAGTACATCTGCGCCGCGCCGTTCGCGGCGGAGCAGTTAGGGAGACCAGCACGCCATGCGTACCGAAATCTGCGAACGGCTCGGGATCGAATTCCCCATCTTCGCCTTCACCCACTGCCGCGACGTGGCGGCCGCGGTCAGCAACGCGGGCGGGCTCGGCGTGCTCGGCGCCGTCGGCTTCACCGCCGAGCAGCTCGAGGTCGAGCTGACCTGGCTGGACGAGCACGTGCAGGGCGTATACGGCGTCGATCTGGTGATTCCGTCCAAGTACGAGGGCAAGGGCATCGATGGATTGAGCCCGGAGGAACTCGAAGCCAAGCTGGCCGAACTGGTTCCCCAGGGCCACCGCGACTTCGCCGAGAAGATCCTCGCCGACCACGGCGTGCCCAAGCTGCCCGAAGGCGAGCACCACAACCAGCTGCTCGGCTGGACCGCGACCACCGCGGGACCGCAGGTGGAGGTGATTCTCCGGCATCCGAAGGCGAAGCTGGTCGCCAACGCCCTCGGCACCCCGCCGGAGGACGTGATCAAGCAGGTGCAGGATTCCGGCCGTTTGATCGGCGCGCTCTGCGGTTCGGTCAAGCACGCGCTCAACCACAAACGCGCCGGCCTCGACTTCGTGGTCTGCCAGGGCACCGAGGGCGGCGGCCATTGCGGCGAGGTGTCATCGATGGTGCTGTGGCCGCAAGTCATCGATGCCGTCGGCGACCTGCCGGTGCTGGCCGCGGGCGGCATCGGCAACGGCAGGCAGGTGGCGGCCGCGATGGCGATGGGCGCCGCGGGCGCGTGGACCGGCTCGGTCTGGCTCACCGTCGAGGAAGCCAACGTGCCGCCCGCCCAGATGCAGACCTACATCGACGCCACCAGCCACGACACCGTGCGTTCGCGCGCATGGACCGGCAAACCCGCCCGCATGCTGCGCAACGACTGGACCGAGGCGTGGGAGCGGGCCGATACGCCCGACCCGCTGCCGATGCCGCTGCAGATGATGGTCGCGCTGGAGGGCGTGAAGCGCGGACACCGCTATCCGGAGGCCGCCAAGGACGTCAACTTCAACCCCGTCGGCCAGATCGTCGGCATGATGAACCGGGTCGAGCGTTCCGCGGACGTGGTCAACCGCCTGATCCAGGAGTACGTCGAGGCGTGCGAGCGCCTCAACAAGCTCAACGGCGGGGCCTGAGTCCGGGCACCGATTCGAGACGATGCTGCCGCGCGGTGGGGCCGCGCGGCATCCGTCCGGACGAGTCCGGGAGATCGCACCGGCGTCGAGGCGGCCACCCTCACGCCGGTGCGACCCCGGGCCGAACTCGATCGGCACAGAAGGACTCACGCCCCTGAAAGTCCTGGCCGGGGAGACGGTTTCGTCTCGTTCGTCATCGCTCCCGGCAGTCCGACCACCCTTGCGGAGTCGGGACCAATTCATCCCATTCGCCCGGATATCGTCTGGGACAGAAGAACTCGCAGAACCAGGCGGTCGCGTCGATTTCGACGCGATGAGCGGGGCGGATGCGCGAGGTCGGGAAAATCGTCCCAGACGGAGTGTGCGGTGTACGAAACAGCTAGGCGGTGGCGGCCTGGTTCTCGTCTGCGCTTTCCGCCACGCCGACCACCAATTCCCCGAAGCGCGCGATGACCTTCTCGTGGTACATGCCGAAAAGATCCTCGAACAGCGCCAGCTGAGCCTCGCTCGGCCCCGACCCGGAGTCCCACACCGCGGCCAGCGCCCGCCAGACCAGGACGTGCAGATCCGGCGCGCCCGCGAAGTACGCCTCGATCGCCTCCGGCACCTCGAGCACCGTCTCACCGATCGAGTTCAAGATCGCGCGCTGCATGGGCAGCCCGAGCGCGGTCAGCAGCCCGCGCACCAGCGCGACCTCCAGCGCCAGCATCTGCCGCAAGTCCGGAACCTGCTGACGCGCCAGGGATTCGAGTTCGTCGATGGTGGATTTCAGTTCGGCCGAATCGATCCGATGTTCGCCACCGGTGTAGGCGAGCAGCGCCTCCAGCACGAGATTGCGCTCGACGTCGACGATGTCGCGGAACATCTCCATCGCGATGTCCGGCATGGGAATCGAGAATCGGAACAGCTGGCGGTACACGTCCACCCCGCCCGCCTCCCGGACGTCACGGATCGTGAATCCCTTGCCGCGCCGGGCTTCGACGAAACCGTACGACTCCAGCCTGCCCAGTGTCAGCTGCGCGGTCGCGCGGTTCATCTCGAATTCCTCGGCGACCTGACGCACCGACGGCATGAGATCCCCCGGCTGATATTCCCCCGCGGCAACCCGGCGCGCCAGCTCGTCGGCAACGTCGGCGACCACCGTCTGGGATCCCATCGAAGTCACCTTTCGACTACTTTCGAATACGTCCCAGACAGTCTAAGCCCTACTGTCGGGTACTGCACGTATGTCACACTTGGGCCCGCGACTGTGAGGTGAGTCATGACCATCCGGCCCATCGGAGAGCGCCCCGAGCCGGGGACCGCGGGCAAGCGATCCCGGCTCTTCGCGTCGCGCGCCCATGGTAAACCGCCTGTTCACGGCGCTGTTCGCGGCGCCAAGTTCGCCGCGCTGCCGATGGCGTTCGCCGGACGGCAGGCCGCGGGTCTCGGCAAGCGGGCACTCGGCAGATCGGCCGAAGAAGTCAATCGCGACATTCAGCTCCGCACCGCGCAGCACATCTTCGAAGTGCTCGGTGAGCTGAAGGGCTGTGCCGCGAAGCTGGGGCAACTGCTGGCCATCTACGAGCTTGCGCTGCCGCGGGAGTTGGCCGAGCCGTACCGGATCGCACTCAGCAGGCTGCAAGACGCGGCGCCCGCGATGCTGCCGCACACCGTCCACGCCGCCATGGCCGAAAGTATGGGCGCGCAATGGCGTTCGTACTTCCGCGAATTCGACGATCGACGCGCCGCCGCCGCCTCGCTCGGGCAGGTGCACCGCGCGATCTGGCACGACGGCAGACCGGTCGCGGTCAAGGTGATGTATCCCGGCGGCAGGCAGGCGGTGGCGCGCGATCTGGACCATCTGCGCCGGATCTCCTATCTCGCCGCTGTTTTCCTGCCGGGCGCGGACGTCGAGTCGGTGACCGAAGCGATCTGCGCGTCGGTCGCCGGAGAGCTCGATTATGCGGCGGAAGCCGATCATCAGCGCGCCTTCGCCGCGGCTTATGCCGGTGATCGGGACTTCCATGTGCCGAATGTGGTTGCACAGCAAGGCGACGTGCTGATCAGTGAATGGATCGACGGCACGCCCGTACCGCGCATCGTGGCCTCCGGCACGCAGGCCGAGCGGGACCGGGTGGGCATGCTCATGGTCCGCTTCGTGACCTCCGGCTGGGCTCGCCACGGTTTGCTGTACGCCGATCCGCATCCGGGCAACTTCCGCGTGCTGCCGGACGGCCGGCTCGGCGTCATGGATTTCGGCGCGTGCTGCGCGTGGCCGCCCGCGGGTTTCGGCGAACTGACGCTCGACTGCTGCAAAGCGATATTCCGCGGCGGCCCTGGCGATCTGGCGGACGCCACGCGCAGGCACGGTTTCGTGGAGAACGGACAGGCCCTCGACAGCGATGCGCTCTACGCCGCGATCACACCGTGCGGTGAGCCCTTACGGCACGAGACCTACCGCCTGACCACCCGCTGGTTGCGCCGACAAGTGTTGCGCACCACCAACCCTCGATTGACCAATGTGGTGCGGCAGATGACCATGCCCGCCTACTTCACGCCGTTCGCCCGCTCGTTCCTCACCCTGGTCGGCGTGCTCGGCCAGCTGGAGGCCGAAGGACCGTACCGCGACGAAATCGTGCGATGGGTACCGGAATTGAGCGAAGCGTTCGTCCCGGACGAAGCGTCGGAGGCCGCTGCGCCGGCGGTGGACCTGGCCGACGCGCGGAGAAGGCGAGCCGAGGCCGGTAAGCGGAACATGCCGATCGGATAGTTCCGGTTACTCTGAGACGCAGGCGTATTCGGCGCTCCGCCGCGTAGGAGGTCCTCGATTCAGCAGTTCGCCACAATTGTCTGGGACAGGTGGCCTATTCTTGCGACAGCCACGCCCGCCACTGCGGATCGATGAGCGCGGCGATCTCTTCGTAGCCCGCCGCGCCGGGGTGCGCACCGTCGCCCGCGCGTACCTCGGCGGCCCACACCGCGTTCTCGCGCAGCGGCTGGTGCACGCGCACGTACGGCACCTCCGAAGCGGCACAGACCTGCGCGAATCGCTCGTCCAGCGCGGCGGTGCGGGCATTGTGCTCGTCGTCGGCGATCGGCGGCGGAGCGACCATCAGCACCGGCCATTCCCGCGCGGCCGCCTGCGCGAGCAGCTCGCCGAGGTTGGCGACCGACTGCTCGGGTGCCACCCGCGGACCGCCGTTCTCGTGCATGGCGTCGTTGACGCCGAACGACAGGACGACCCGCGCGTCCACGCCCTCCGGCAGCCGGGGTGTGCATTCGGCCCGGAAGCGCCGCACGATATCGGCCGAGGTCTGTCTGCGTACCCCGAGGTTGTAGGCGGTCAGGGGGATCCCTTCCGCATGCGCCGCGGACACGAGCCTGCCCGCCCACCCCAGAAAACCCGGGTCGCCGACACCTGCGACGAACGAATCCCCGACGAAACACACACGCAGATCACGCCTCACCCGCGTGATCCTCCCAGGGCCGAGACCGGCCCGCGCGTTCCGGGTACGGGCAATATGATCACGGAGGTTCGACCGGGAGGGACTAATGGTGACAACCGAGCCGGAACTCGCGACACCGCCGGTTCCGCAGTGGTTCGCAGAGTTGTTCGCCCATCGACGCTGGATCCGGCGCAGCAGACCCTTTCCGCACGTGTACGCCCGCGACGTGTTCGTTCCCGAGTTCTATCAGCGACTGGCCGAGCAACTGGAGCGGGTTCGCAAGGAACGTCCCGACCTGTTCGTCCCGGTCGCCGACGGCTACAGCGCCGACGGGATTCGGCTGGCCGACCTGCGCGACGGTCCGCTCGCGGTGTTCACCTCGCGTGAGTGGCACGACTTGGTCGCCCGGCTCTGGGGCGTCGACGCGACCGGCGACGTCGAAGGATCGGTGCACCACCACGGGCCGGGCAGCCCGTTCGGCTGGCCGCACAACGACCTCAACCCGGCCTGGTTCCCTGGCCCGCCGCCCGGTCCCGGCGAAGTGCGACTGCCCGACGCCACCGTCCACACCAAGACCGGTGCACGCGCGCCCGGCATCGTCGCCCGCGAGACCGTGCGCGCCGTCGCGGTGCTGTTCTACGTGGGCAATCCGGGGTGGCAGCCGGGCGACGGCGGCGAGACCGCGCTGTACGACCACGTCGCCGACGGAGCCGCGCTCCCGTCGGTGACCCTCGTGCCGCCGCTGGACAATTCGCTGCTGCTGTTCGAGGTCACTCCGCGCACCTGGCACACGTTCGCGGGCAACAACGTCAAAGACCGCAACAGCGTGGTGATGTGGGTGCATCGCGCCAAGGCGGACGCCGAAGGGCGCTGGGGAGGAGACAAGATTGTCCACTGGTGAACGCCGCGTCTGTCTGTTCACCGGCGCGAGCGGCACGCTGGGCGACGCCTTCTGCCAGGCCTACTACCGCGACTACGACATCGTCGCCGTATGCCGCACCCGCACACCCGCGGTGCCGTCACAGCTGGAGTGGTACGTCGATCCGCTGGCGCCGGACGCGGCCGTGCCGGAGAACGCTTCCCGCCTGTTCGTGGTGCGGTCCGATCTCACCCAGCCGGGCGAAGTGGAACGGGTGGTCGACCTGGCGCTGGCCCGGTTCGGCGGAGTCGACCTGCTGGTGAACAACGCGGCGCACATCCGGCTACACCCTGGCGGCATCATCGACGGCGACGCCGCGCTGGACGACTTCGATCCGCACTTCGCGCTGAACGTCGCGGTGCCACTGCGACTATCGGCGCGGCTGGCGCAACGATGCTGGATGCACACGGGCCCGGAGAATCGTGCGCGCAATCGCAACATCGTCAACGTCTCGAGCATTTCCGGCTCGGAGGTCTACCCAGGACAGACGCTGTACTCCGCGTCGAAAGCCGCGCTCAACCAACTGACCCGCAATATCGCCGCCGAGTTCGCCGAGTTCGGTGTGCGCGCGAACGCCATCGCCCCGACCACCTTTCCGGTGCTGGTCCCCACCGAACAAGTCGCGCGGGCGATCGTCGAGCTGGACGCGAGCGCGGTGTCCGGTGGGGTGTACGGGGTGGGAGTCGAGCCGGAGCGAATGGACGGATCCTCGCTACGGCTCGCCGCACCGTGACCGGCTGACTACTCGCGCGGCGCGAGCCCGGTGGCCTGCTCGGACAGCGACCAGAGCCTGCGCGCGAGATCGGCGTCCAACGCCTGCTTGTTGCGCGGCGGCTCCAGGACGAAACGATGGAAGTACTGGCCGTTGATCGCCGCGCCGTCGGCGGTGGTGGCGAGGTGCACCAGCGGCTCGGCGCCTTTGTCCGGCCGGATGAAGAACGGGCGCGCCAGCGGAGACCGGACGAACCAGCCGAGGCCGAGCGGCGCGTTGTCGTAGACGTGCGTTGCGACCACACCGGGGTGGAAGGCCGCGGTGGTGATGCCGGTGCCCTCGGTGCGGCGGGCCAGCTCCCTGGTGAACAAGATGTTCGCCAGCTTGGACGCGCCGTACGCGCCGAGCTGGTTGAACGGGCCCGTCGCCGCGTTGGCCGTGTCCAGGTTCAGCTTCGCCATTCGGTAGGTCGTGCTCGCGGTGTTCACCACCCTGGCTCGCGACTGGGTCAGGCGCTCCAGCAGCAAATTGGTCAGCAGGAACGGAGACAGGTGATTGACCTGAAAGGTGAGTTCGTTGCCGTCGTCGGTGACCGTCCGCTTGGGCCACGCCCCGCCCGCGTTGTTCGCCAGCACGTCGATCGTCGGATACCGGTCGAGCAGTTGTTCGGCCAGCTTGCGCACGTCGTCGAGCCGGGCGAAGTCGGCGACGAACGGCTGCGCGCCCACCTTCGCCGCCACCTCGGCGGTCCGCTCCGGGGATCGGCCGACGACGGCGACGGCAGCGCCGCGAGCCGCGAGCCGCAGCGCCGCCGCGGCGCCGATGCCCGAGCTCGCGCCGGTCACCACCACCGTCTTTCCGGTGAGGTCCTGGTTCTGTGTCTGTTCCTGCGCTGCCATCGCTGCCTCTCGCAGATCGGATTAGGTGACCCGATCGTCTTCGGCGCGCGCGGGTTCGGCAAGTGCGGGCGCGCTCGAGTAGTGCTCGGCGATCTCGTCGCTGGTGGTCAGCCACACACCCGGGTGGCCCGCGACGTACTCGAGCGCTTCGTCCAGGTATTTGATCCGGAACGCCTGCCCGATCACGAACGGGTGCAGGGCCAGCGCCATGACCCGCCCGCTGTCGGCCGATTCGGCGTAGAGCTGGTCGAGCTGATCGCGCACGATCCGCACGAAGTCCGGTCCGCTGGTCGCTTTGCCGAGGAACAGCGTGTTGTCGTTGAGTTCCACCGAGTAAGGGACACTGAGCAGGCCGGGTACCGACAGGGGATAGGGCTGGTCGTCGTTGGTCCAGTCGAGGACGTAGCCGAGGCCGAGTTCGGCCAGCAGCGACGGGGTGCGGAAGGACTCGGTGAGGGCAGGTCCCATCCAGCCGCGCGGCCTGCGTCCGGTCGCGCGTTCGATGGTCGCGACCACGTCGGCGAGGTAGGCGCGCTCCTCGTCCGCCGGCACGTCCGGCTGGAAGATCGAGTTGTTCTTCCCGTGCGCGAGCCACGCCCAGTTCCGTCGCACCCCCGCCGCCACGATCTGGGGATTGTGCTCGACGACATCCGAATTCAGCAGCGCGCTGGCCCGGATGCCGTGCCGGTCGAGCACCTCGATGATCCGCCAGATGCCCACCCGCGGTCCGTAGTCGCGCCAGCCGTAGTTCAGCGGGTCCGGTGCCAGCCCGGCAGTGCCGGGAAAAATGCTCGTCGACGGCCGGTCAACCTGATAGTGCTCGACATTGAGCCCGACATAGAACGCCACCCTGGCGCCTCCGGGCCACCGCAGCGGCGGACGATCGACGATCGGGCTGTACTCGAAGAGTTCGTTGTCCATGCCCTCATGCTCGAACTTGACACTAATGTGAGGATCAACCTCGGCGAGGAGTGACGTGTGGCACACGGCGCCGTGGACCGGAGCCGGCGGCTGGGTTCCGCGAGCCTAGACGTGTACCCCGGCCGGTATCGTGCAGCGAACGCAACAACCGATTTCGTACGCACATGGGTGACTCACCGGGTACGCCCAGAAGGGGAGCAGCTTCCGCGCCACCCAACCAGTACGGCCTGAATACCCGGAGAGGCGGACCAGCATGCGAGTGGACGGGCGGGAGATCCCGGTCACGGGCAGCCTGCTACAGCCTCTGATCCGGCGCACCAGCGACATCGTCCGGGTCGTCCTCGCAACGCTGTGGGTAGCGGTCGTGATCGCGGCCTCGCTGATCACCCGCCCGGAATGGCTGGCGCTGGAACGCTCGGTCTCCAATATCGTCGGTTTCCTCAATCCCGACCAGTCGAACCTGGTCTATCTGGTCTACGGCATGGCGATTCTCGCGCTGCCGTTCGCGATCCTGATCGAGCTGATCATCGGCAGGCAGTGGAAGCTGCTGGCCGGCTACGCCGCGGCGGGGGCCGTAGCGGGATTGCTGTTGTCCATCACCGGCACCGGTCTCTCCGCGCCGAAATGGCATCTACAGGTGCCGGATCGGTTGGACACCTTCCTGTCCCAGTTCCTCGATGATCCGCGCTGGATCGCGATGATCGCCGCGATGCTGACCGTGGCCAGCCCGTGGCTGCCCACCCGGCCGCGGCGCTGGTTGTGGTTCCTGCTGCTGGCGTTCGCGCCGATCCACCTCGTGGTCAGCACCGTGGTGCCCGCGCGGGCCATGTTCGGGTTGGCGGTCGGCTGGCTGGTGGGCGCGGTGATCGTGCTCGTCGTGGGCACGCCCGCGCTGGAGGTCCCGCTCGACGCGGCCGTCCGGGTGCTCGCCAAACGCGGGCACACGGTCACCGGATTCACCGTGATGCATCCCGCGGGCCGCGGGCCGTTGGTGCTCGCCGCCGCCATCGAAGGGCCGGAACGCGAACTCGTCGTCGAGATGTTCGGCAAGAACCAGCGCAGCTTCGGCGCGCTGCGCCAGCTGTGGCGCTGGCTGACCTTCCGGTCCAGCGAAACCGCGGCCATGCACGGTTCCATGCACCGCGCGGTCGAGCATCGCGCGCTCATGGCGATCGCCGTCGCCGACCTGGGGCTCGCCAGCTGTACGCCCGTCGCGGTCGCCGCGCTGTCGCGTGGCTGGATGTTGTACGCGCGCACCAGGCCCTGCGGCACGGCGATCACCGAGCAGCCGCCCGAAGTGCTGCCCGGCGTGTGGCAAGCGCTGAACACCTTGCAGCAGAAGCAGATCTCGCACGGCGACCTGCGGCCGATCGACATCCGCGTCGCCGACGGCGTCACACTGTTCGGCGGCTTCGGCAACGCCGAGTACGGAGCGTCGGACGCGCAACTGCAATCCGACATCGCCCAGCTGCTGGTGACGACCACCGCGACGTTCGGCAAAGAGCCCGCGGTGCGCGCGGCGATCGACACGCTGGGCGAAGCGCGGGTGCTCGCCGCGGCGAGCAGGCTGGCCAAGTCCGCCATACCGACCGGCATCCGCAAAGCGGTCCCGGAATGGAAGGCCGCACTGTCGGACGCCCGCGACGAAGTGCGCAAACAGACGGGGCAGGACCGGATCGAAGCCGAGCAGATCACCCGGTTCTCCCGCAACCAGATCATCCAACTGGTGCTACTGGGCGGGCTGGTGTACGTCGCCTACCCGTTCATCAGCGCCGTGCCCACCTTCTTCACTCAGCTGCGCACGGCGAACTGGTGGTGGGCGCTGCTCGGGCTGCTGGTCTCGGCCCTGACCTACGTCGGCGCGGCGGCGGCGCTGTGGGCCTGCGCGTTCGGCGCGGTGAACATCCGGAATCTGCTCATCATGCAGGTCGCCAATACGTTCGCGGCCACCACCACGCCCGCGGGCGTCGGCGGACTCGCGTTGAGCGTGCGGTTCCTGCAGAAGTCCGGCATCGGCACGGTGCGCGCCACGGCCGCGGTGGCGCTGCAACAGGCGGTGCAGGTGATCACCCATGTCGGCCTGCTGCTCGCGTTCAGCATCCTCGCGGGCACCTCGGCGGACCTGTCGCATTTCGTCCCGGCTGCCACGGTGCTGTATCTCCTGGCCGGCGTCGGCGTCGGAATCGTCGGCGCGTTCATGTTCGTGCCGAAACTGCGCCGCTGGCTGAACAACGCGGTGCGGCCGCAGTTGCAGGAAGTCGTCGGCGAACTCGCCACACTGGCTCGTGATCCCAGACGGTCCGCGGTGATCATCGGCGGATGCGCCGCGCTCACCATCGGCATGGCGGGGGCGCTGTGGTCCAGCGTGCAGGCGTTCGGCGGCGGCACCACCTTCATCACCGTCACGATCGTCACCATGATCGGCGGCACCCTGGCCGCCGCCGCGCCGACCCCTGGCGGTGTCGGCGCGGTGGAGGCGGCGTTGATCGGTGGTCTGGCCGCCTTCGGCCTGCCCGCGAGCATCGCGGTGCCCTCGGTGCTGCTCTACCGCGTGCTCACCTGCTGGCTTCCGGTGTTCTGCGGCTGGGGCGCCATGCGCTGGCTGGCGAAGAAGGACCTGATCTAGGCGACTGCCGCGCCCTTCACGGCTTGGTCGCCAGTAGGACAGCGGTCGCGGGACGCACGACGACGAACTCGACGTCTCCGAATCCCTGTGCACGCAGGTCGTCTCGATATCGGCGGATATCAATGCCCGCCAGTGGATCACCGTGGTCGTGACCGGCATCGTGCGTGCGGTGCGCGGCGAACCGCGCCATGACTCGTACCACGGTGGAGAGCACCGGATCGGTCGGCAGGGTGTCGGCGAGCAGCAGCCTGCCGCCGGGACGCAGCACTCGGAACATCTGTGCGATGGCGTCGGCACGGTGCGCAGCGGGGATGTGATGCATCGCGAACGTCGAGGTCACCAGATCGGCAGAGGCGTCAGGGAACGGGAGCGCCTGGGCCGTACCGATTTCGAACCGGCAGTTGGGCAGGTCACGTGAGCGCGCCGTCGCGTAGTCGATCATCTGCGGCGAGGGGTCGACGCCGGTGACCCGGGCGGCGCGGCGGGCCAGCACGCGAGCGAGGTCGCCGGGACCACATCCGATATCGACGACCTCGGCGCCGGAACCCGGCTCGGCCAGCCCGGCGAGCCGGGCGTTCAGACGATTTCCCCGGCCGAGCAGCAGCGCGGCTTTGATGGCTCGGTAACGGCGCGGCTGGGTGAGCAGCACGCCGACCTCGCTGTGCGAATTGGTGGCAGACTGGTGTTCGTTTCCGGACATGAGTTCAGCATCTGCTCACATGGCCGAGCCGACCAGGATCAATGTCACGGAAACCGTCCGTAACCGGACGCGTACGAGACATTTGTCCGGGAGGCACCGTGCCGGAAGAACAGGACAACGCCGATCGCCGGGTCCGGCGCACCAGGGCAGCGCTGCACCGGGCGCTGATCGAGCTCATGGTCGAAGGCGTCTACGACCGGATCACCGTCCGCGACATCCTGGATCGGGCGGACGTCGGGCGGTCGACGTTCTACGCGCACTACCGGGACAAAGACGATCTGCTGCTGCGCAGTAGCACCGACTACCTGCGCGCGGCCATGGCCGCGGCGGAGACGGAGGCTCACGCTGCCGAACCGCTCGCGCCGGTGCGCACGCTGTTCGAGCTGGCCGCCGGTCACCCCGAGATCTACCGCGCCCTGCTCGGCCGCAAGAGCGGCACCGTGCTGCTGCGCACCACGCGGGTGATGGTCGCGCAGATCCTGGCCGAGCGGCTGCGCGCCCGGCTGACGATGCCGGAGGACGAGTTCGCGACCACCGTGACCTTCCTGTCCTGGGGCGTCGTCGGCCTGCTCGGCGCGATCGCCGAAGGACATCCACCGCTCTCGGCCGAAGCGGCGTACCAGCAGGTGATCCGCTTGATCGGTCCCGGGTTGACCGGACGGGCGCGCGACTGACTCTCCGAGCCGGCCGGTGCGTTGGCGATTCTCCGGCGAAGGGCGGTCAGCCGCTGATCAGTTCCAGCGCATCCGCGGCGCGCACGCTGCCCGCCGTGACGAGTTCGAGGTTGGCCAGCGCGGCCTCGTGCGCTTCCTGAATGGCGGCGGCCACGCAGTCGGCTACCGGGTGCACGGTGAAACCGAGATCCGTGCCGTGCCGTGCGGTCTGCTCGACGGTCAGATTGGTGGCGACGCCCGTGAGGAAGAGCGTCTCGATCCCTTGATCGGCCAACCACTCCGGCAGCTTGCTGCCCGCCAGGCCGGAGAGTTTCTGGTTGTCGAAGACTTCCGTCGGCTGTGCCGCCATCTCCGGAATGAGCGCGGCGCCTGGTGCATCCGGCCGGAACTCGGTCTGCGCCGCGCCGACCGAACGCATGAATCCGGTGTTGCGCACCAGCTCCCCCTCGCCGAGCGGAATGGTGAACCGGGTGAAGACCACCGGCAGTCGTGCCGCGAGTGCCGCGGCGTGGAACTCGGTCGCCCGCGCCACCACGCCCGAAGCTGCCACCGGTTCGGCCAGCATGGGACCGAAGAAGCCCTCCGGCCGAATGACATTCACTTGCCAGTGCAGCGCCAGCACGGCGGCGCGGATGCGTCGGATCGCCATGCGACGACCTTACGCATCCACGCGCGCGTGCATTGTCCGATTCACGTGAAACCGAACGCACCGTGCGCTCAGGACGAATAATCCTTGCGCAACTGGACTTTGACCACCTTGCCGCTCGCGTTGCGCGGCAGCTCGGGCAGCAGCACCAGCTCCTTGGGGTGCTTGTAGCGCGCCAGGTTCTCGTTGAGGAACGGTTCCAGCTCTTCCAAGGTCAATTCGTCGTCCGCGTTGTGCAGGGCGACCACCGCGACCGGCACCTCGCCCCACTTCTCGTGAGCGCGACCCACCACCGCGGCCTCCCGGATCTTCGGGTGCGCGAACAGGACGTTCTCCACCTCGGCGCAGTAGATGTTCTCGCCGCCGGAGATGATCATGTCCTTCTTGCGGTCTACCACGTAGATGAAGCCCTCTTCGTCCTGGCGGACCAGGTCGCCGGAGTGGAACCAGCCGCCCGCGAACGCCTCAGCGGTGGCCTCCGGCTTGTTCCAGTAGCCCTGCATGAGCGTCGGGCCGCGATAGACGATCTCGCCCACCTCGCCGGGCGCGACGTCGTTCATCTCGTCGTCGACGATGCGCGCCTGGATGGTGGGGATCACCTTGCCGACCGAGCCGAGCTTGCGGATGGCGTCCTTGCCTTCCAGCACGCAGGTGATCGGCGACATCTCCGTCTGCCCGAACACCGCGACGTTGAAGGAATTCGGGAAGCACTCGGCCATCGCGCGCAGCACGGTGTCGGAGGCGGGCGCGGCGCCCCAGCTGAGTACCTCCAGCGCGAGCTTGCGATCCTTCACCGTCGGGTGGTCGCACACCAGCTGCCACTGCGCGGGCACGCAGAACGCAGAGGTCGCCTGCTCGGCCTCCAGCGCGTCCAGGAACTCACCGGCGTCGAAGGCGCCGAGCGGATGCAGCACCGTCTTCGAGCCGAGCATGAAGGCCGGTGCGAGGCTGCCGAGGCCGGCGATGTGGAACAGGGGCGAGGTGCACAGTCCGATCGAGTCCGGTTCAAGCGCCAGCGCCCGGATGCAGGTCAGCGCCTGAGCGTTCATGTTCGCGTAGGTCAGGACCGCGCCCTTCGGGCTGCCGGTGGTGCCCGAGGTGTACATGATGAGGCTGGGGGTGTCCTCGGGGATGTCGAGCGGGGTGTGCGGCTCGCCTGTTTCGGCGATCAGGTCGTCGTAGCCAACCGCGCCGTCGGCCGACGCGCCGCCGATCACGACGAGGGTCTCCAGGGCCGGCGCCTGCGCCCGCACGGCGGCGGCCAGCGGCTGCAGCACGGTGTCGGTGACGACCGCCTTGGCTCCGCTGTCACCGACGATGTAGGCGACCTCCGGCGGCGTGAGCCGGAAGTTGACCGGGACCGCGATCGCGCCCAGCGCGTTGATGCCGAACACGGCCTCGAGGTATTCCGGGTAGTTCAGCGCCAGGATCAACACCCGGTCGCCGAAGCCGACGCCCCGCCGCGCCAGTCCGTCGGCGAACTTCAGCGAGCGCTCGTGCAACTGCCGCCAGGTCGTGTCCACGCCGCGGAACCGGATCGCGACCGCGTCCGGGCGCATCTGCGCGTGCACGGCGATCTGGTTGTTCCAGTGATTGCGCCGCGACCTGATCGGCTCGTCGAGCGCTGCTGCCCCGGTGGTCATTGCCACGAACTCCTCTCGGACCGCCATCGGCCCGCCGGGTTGTCCGACGGCGGCGACGGGCTGAATCGCGTGCAGAATAGCAACTAACTTAAATGCCCGGCAAGAGATTGCGGAATGAATCCGGGTTAATCAGTCCCGGTCAGCCCCCTTGGCCGCTCGGAAGTCTTCTAGCTGGCTATTTGATCTCGCACCGACCTGAGCGACTGCGGAAACGGGATCGAAGAAGATCGTCGAACATGCGAACCTCGGCTCACTTGTGAGTTGAAGGCAGGGCGATTCTCGTGTCACCATCGACCCCAACGGGCGAACCGGCACGCCCGCGCGAGATACAGGAGAAGCGCAATGCTGCGGACCAGGTTCACCGAGAAGTTCGGGGTGGAGCACCCGATCGTGCAGGGCGGCATGATGTGGGTCGGGCGGGCCGAGCTCGTCGCCGCCGTCGCCAACGCGGGCGGGCTCGGCTTCATCACGGCCCTGACCCAGCCGACCCCGGACGACCTGCGCCGCGAGATCGCGCGCACCAGGGAGCTCACCGACAAGCCGTTCGGCGTGAACGTCACCATCCTGCCGTCGATCAACCCGCCGCCGTACGCGGAATACGTGCAGGCGATCATCGACAGCGGCGTCGAGATCGTCGAAACGGCGGGCAGCAACCCGGAGCCCTTCCTGCCCTACTACAAGGACGCGGGCATCAAGGTGCTGCACAAGTGCACCAGCGTGCGGCATGCGCTGAAGGCCGAGCGGATCGGCGTCGACGGGGTGAGCATCGACGGCTTCGAATGCGCGGGCCATCCCGGTGAGGACGACGTTCCTGGCCTGGTTCTCATCCCGGCCGCGGCACGCGAACTCAGCATCCCGATGATCGCCTCCGGCGGCATCGCCGACGCGCGCGGCTTGGTCGCCGCGCTGGCCCTCGGCGCGGACGGCGTCAACATGGGCACCCGGTTCCTGTGCACGCGAGAGTCCTCGATCGATCAGAAGGTCAAGGAGAAGATCGTCGCGAACTCCGAGCGCGACACCCAGCTCATCTTCCGCACCATGCGCAATACGGCGCGGGTTGCGGACAACGAGATCAGCCGCAAGGTCGTCGAGATCGAGAAGGCCGGCGGCACCTTCGACGACGTGCGGGATCTGGTGGCGGGCGCGCGCGGCCGCCGGGTGTTCGAGGAAGGCGATCTGGACGCGGGCATCTGGTCGGTCGGACTGTGCCAGGGCCTCATCCACGACATCCCGACCTGCGCCGAGTTGATCGGCCGGATGGTCACCGAGGCCGAGCAGCTGATCACGGCCCGGCTGGCCGAAACCGTCGTGGTCGGCTGATCCGGGCTACTTGGCCGCGCGGGCGGTGACGGCCGCGTAGTCGTGGCTCGCGACGAGTTCGATGCCGTCGGGCAGCGCGTGCAGGCGGTGGATCGTGGTGAAGGCGGCGTCCCGGTCGGCGTCGAACAGCTTGCCGGGCATCGGCGCCTTCTCCCGCAGCAGCTCCACCTGCAACTTGCTCCAGACGGCGTCGCCCGCGAAAAGTACGCGGCTGCCGTCGTCCACCGCGAGCAGCACGCCGATGCTGCCCGGCGTGTGGCCCGCGAGATCGACCAGCAGCACGGAGCCGTCGCCGAAGAGGTCTTTGCTGCGCGGGAAGGTCAGCACCGGCGGTCCGTCCAGCTCGAAGCGGTCGAAACTGCGCCCACGCAGCGGACCGCGCGCCACACCGGCCGGTGCGTGCGGACCGCCCAGCGCCCACTCGTACTCGACCGCGGGCAACCGGATCTCCACCGAGGCGGGCAGCTCCAGCAGGCCGGAGACATGATCCCAGTGCAGGTGGGTCGGCACCACGAAATCGATGTCCGCGCCCGCGATGTCGTGCGCGGCGAGCGCGTCGGACAGCCCGAGCACCGGCTTGTCCGGCGCGACGAGCAGCGGAACCGGAAACGGCAGTTCGGGCAGCACGCGATCGTGCACGCCCGCGCACAGGGCGGGATCGACCAGGAAGCGCGCCTTCGGATGCTCGACCAGGAACGCCGCCATCGACAGCCGCATCTCCCGCAGGCTGCGCACGCCCTCGGCCACGATGGTGGTGGGCGCGGACATGGTGGCCTGGGTGAGCACGGTCAGGCGGACCGCGGCGCTCGCGGGCGGCGGCGGCAGCGCTTCGAGGTTCGCCAGCAGGGCGGCATCGGGGCGACGCGGCCGCAACAACCGGCCCGGCGTGGCCGCAAGCGCGGCGCAGCAGCGCAGCAGGGTGGGCAGAGTCGGCGTGCGCTCGGCACGGGTGGCGGCACCGCTGTCCGGTTCGGTCACGGTGCCACGGTATGTGATCACCGCCGGTTCGCGAAAGAGCTGGGCTGGCAGCGGATATGCGACGTTGCTCCGGGCGGTTTCTGCGGCATAATCGCGGGGGTACCGTTCTCGGGCGGTAACAGCAGCCGGGGAGACGGGGAGGGAGGACGCGATGCGGCCCGGTCTTCCGGACGGGCACAGTGGTGCACCGGAACACGACGGTTCGCTCGGCAATAGCCGACGCACCGCGCTCACTTGCGCCGCCGTCCTTGCCGTAGCGGATCTACTAGGCGTCGACGCCGCCTCGGTGTCGACCAACTCACCCTTTACCGATCTCGGCCTCGGTTCCACTCAGCTCGCGAGGCTGACCGCCCACCTCGAGGACGCCATGGGAGTCGAAGTTCCGCTCACCGCGATCTACGACCATCCGGACATCGAACAGCTTGTCGAGTATCTCGCGATGCGATGAGCAGCGCGGCTACTGATCCCGTCGGCTCGCATCCCCCCGTCTCCATCATCGGCATCGGCTGCCGCCTGCCGGGAGCGGCGAGCGTCGCCGAGTTCTGGCAGCTGTTGCTCGCGGGCGGAGACGCCACGTCCACCCCGCCCGCGGGGCGGCTGGGCTCGCGGCGCGGCGGGTACCTGGCGGATGTCGAGTCCTTCGACAACGACTGGTTCGCCATCTCCGACCGCGAGGCCGCGGTGATGGATCCGCAGCAGCGGCTCGCGCTGGAAGTCGCGGTCGAGGCGATCGACGACGCCGGGATCGGCTATCGCACGCTGGGTTCCGGCGCGGCCGTCGTCTTCGGCGCGTCGGGGTACGACCACGGCATCGCGGTGCTCGGCCGGGCGGGGCACGACGCCCCCTACGCGGTGACCGGGTCGGCGCTCAGCATCATCGCCAATCGGTTGTCGTACGTGCTCGACCTGCACGGCCCGAGCCTGGTACTCGACAGCGCCTGCTCGTCCTCGCTCGCCGCGGTGGACCTCGCGGTCCGGCTGCTCGCCGACGGCGCCGTCCCGTTCGCCATCGTGGGCGGCGTCAATCTCGTGTTGCTGGAACACACGTCGAACTACTTGGCCGAGGGCGGCTTCCTGTCGCCCGGTGGACGATCGACGCCGTTCGACGTCACCGCGGACGGCTACACCCGCGGCGACGGCTGCGCCGTGGTGGTGCTGCAACGCAGCGCGGACGCGGTACGCGAGGGAAACCGGGTGTACGCGGAGATCGTCGGAACCGCCGTCGGATCCGACGGGCGCTCGAACGGCCTGTACGCGCCGAACGGCCGCGCGCAGCAGGACACGTTGCGCGCCGCGTGGTCGCGGGCCGGGCGCACGCCGAGCAGCGCGGGCTACATCGAATGTCACGGCACCGGAACGCCTCTGGGCGACGCGGTGGAGGTCGGCGCGCTCGCCGCCGCGCTCGGCGACGGCGCGGACGATCCGATCTGGATCGGTTCGGTGAAGTCCAATATCGGGCACCTGGAGGCCGCCGCCGGAATCACCGGGATGGTGAAGACCGCCCTGTCCATCCACAACGGGGTGATCGCCCCGACCATCAACGTGCACACCGAGCATCCACTGCTGCACTTGGCCGAGCGCGGCCTGCGCGTGCCCACCGAGCCGGTGGACTGGAGCCGGGTCGCCGCGCCGGAGCGCGTGGCCGGCGTCAGCTCGTTCGGATTCGGCGGCACGATCGCGCACCTCGTGCTCCGCGGCGTCGCGCAGCCGCGGCCCGAACTCGACGCGCACTTCCCGATACTGCTGCCGCTCACCGCACGCGACGACGAGGAACTGCGCGAGCGCGCGTTGCGACTGGCCGACGAAGTGGATCGGGCGTCTTTGCCCGAATCGGCCGCCGCGGCGGCCCGAGCGCTGCCCGAGCCGACCCGTGCCGCGATCCTGGCGCACGATCCCGCCGACGCGGTGCACCGGCTGCGCACGCTCGGCCGCGGCGACACCGACGCGGCGCTGGGACCCGTGACGAACCGCCGCCGCGGCGGGCTGTTGTTCCTGTTCTCCGGTCAAGGCGGCCAGCATCCGAAGATGGGCCGCGCGCTGGCGGCGCGGTATCCGGTCTTCGCCGCCGCACTCGCCGAGGCGACCGACGCGATCGTGACGGCGGGCGGACCGCGGGTCTGGACGCCGCGTCACGGTTTCACCTCCGCGGGCGAGGCGCAGACCACCGATCTGGTGCAGCCCGCGTTGTTCGCGTTCCAGGTGGCACTGGTGAAATTGCTGGCGGCCTGGGGGATCCGTCCCGACGCGGTGGCGGGCCACAGTCTCGGCGAGGTCGCGGCGGCGGCGGTGAGCGGTGCGCTGACCCTCGCGGACGCGGCGCGCGTGGTGGTGCTCCGCAGCGCGACGCTGGCGCATCTGGACGGGCGCGGCGCGATGGCGGTGCTGGAGGCGGCCCCGGACGAAGCGGCCAAACTCGTGGAGCCGATGCGGTCCGAAGTGGCCGTGGCCGCGATCAACGGCCCGAGGTCGGTGGTCGTGTCCGGCACACCGCGCTACATCGACACGCTGGTGCGGCGCGCGAACCGCCGCAACATGTTCGCGCGCAGGCTCGCGGTCGACTTCGCCGCACACAGCCCGCAGGTCACCACCGTGCTCGCGCCTTTCGTCACGGCGTTGACCGAGATCACCCCGCTGACGCCGCGCCTGCCGGTGTATTCGACGGCGCGGCGCGGCGCGAAACTCACCACCGCCGCCATGGACCGCGACTACTGGGCGGAGAATGCCGCGGGCACGGTGGAACTGGCGGCCGCACTGGAGCACGCGGCCGAAGACGGCATCGCCACCGTGGTGGAGATCGGGCCGCATCCGGTATTGCTCACGGCGGTGCGGGAGTACCCGGACTTCCGCGACGGCACGCATGCCGTGGCGCTGCGCGACGACGAGGCCCGCGGCTTCCTCACCGGCGTGGCCGGGCTGTACCTGGAGGGGCGGCCGGTCGACTGGTCCGCGCTCGGCCCCTACGGCACGCCCGCGCCGCGGCGGTGGCGCAAGCGGAAATTCCCGCTGCTGGTGGCCGGGCCCGCGAGCGCGCACGTCCCCGAATCCGCCTTCGCCGCCGAGGATCTGGCGCATCATGTGGTGCAAGGCGACAACATCGTGCCCGCCGTCTTCTGGCTGCGGAGGCTGCTGCACGTCGCCAGGGACACCGCGGGTACGGCCACCCTGGCCGACTTCGCCGTGCACGAGAGGACCGATCCGAGCGCCCTGCCCGAGGTCGTCTATCGCGGGCCGGGAACGGAGGAAAGCGTACGGGCGGAGGTCACGGGCACCGGAACGCTGGCTTCGGCCCGGCCCGCCGGTGACCCCACACCCGCGGATATCGTCGCATGGATGCGGGTGGTCGACGCAAATCGGGCCGCCAGGCATCACATGCGCGTCATCACCACCGGCGTCTTCTACCAGGAATTGCGCCGCAGGCGGCTGGAGTACGGTCCCCGGTTCCGCACGCTGCGCGGCGTCGCCGCGGGCACCGGACGGGCGCTCGGCCTGTTCGACGCCGCCGAATTGCATCGCACCGCAACGCTGGACGGCTGCCTGCACGTGCTCGCCGCTGCGGCGTTCGACGAATTGCCCGCGACGTCGATACCGCTGCCGATCGGCATCGACTCGGCCTGGCTGTCACACGAACCGAATCGCCACGTACTCGAGGTACACGCATTGGTCCGCGAGCGCGCCGACACCGGACTGATCGGCGACGTCATCGCGACCGATCAGCACGGCGTGCCCTGTCTGGCCCTCTGCGGTGTGCACATTCGCTACGCCGACCCCGCCGACGAGGAGGGGCTCGTCGCCCTTCGCGCGGCGCCTGCCGAACACGAGACGCGCAACGCTCTTTTCCGCCAGGAGGCCTGGGAGTCGCGTGATCCCGGTTCGCTCGGGCTCGGCGACGCATCCGAGACCCGCGTGCGGCGCGCGGTGGTGGTCGGCGCCTCCGACCTCGCCGTCCGGCTCGCTCGCGCGCTGGACGCCGAACTGCCGACCGAACGGATCGCGCGGGAGCCGGACGACGCGAGCCCGCTCGTCGGCGCGGTACTGGCCGGGCGGAGCGGCCACGCCGTAGTCGCCATCTGGCCCACCGGTTCCGGCATGAGCGAGGGCAAGAACCCCGCGGCTGCCTCCGGTCGTGTGCTCGAACTGCTGCAACTGATCTGCGCGCACGACACCACCGCCACCGTGACGGTCGTGCTGCCGCGGGAGAACCGCGCGCTTCCGCGGCCCGACGAGCCCGCCGTGGCGGCTTCGGTCGTCGCAGCGGCCATCGCCGGGCTGGTGCGTTCGCTCCAACTGGAGACGGGTCGCCCGGTGCGCCTGGTCTGGGCCGATCTCGATCCCAGGAACCTGCCGCTGCTCACTCGTCTGGTGACGACCACCGACAGCGCGGTTCCGGACGAACTGCGCCTGTCGGCGGGCGAGATCGCCGTGCGGCGCTTCCCGCCGGCGCGCCCGCGTGCCGTGCCCGCCGTCGGCGTCGACGCGAGCGGAACATACGTCGTCACCGGCGGGCTGGGCACGCTCGGCTCGGTCGCCGTGCGCTGGTTGCTCGATGCGGGCGCGCGCGACGTGGTGGTGCTGACCCGGGCGCCGCGCCCGGTACCCGCGCTGCTCGACGGCTTGGAGGACCGCATCGTCGTGGTGCGCTGCGATGCCGCCGACCGCGACGACCTGGCCAACGCGCTCAGCGACATCCGAGCCTCCGACTCGGTGATCCGCGGCGTCGTGCACGCGGCGGGCGTGCTGGAGGACGCCGGGTTCGACGCGGTCACCGCGGGCCAGCTGGCCAGGACGTTCCTGCCCAAATCCACCGCGGCGGGCAATCTGATCGAACTCACCGCGACCGACGACACCGACTTCGTGCTGCTGTTCTCCTCGGCCACCGGTGCCCTCGGTGCGCCGGGGCAGGCCGCGTACGCCGCCGCCAACGCGGCGATGGACGCGCTCGCACAGCGTGATCCGGGCCGACGGATCCTCAGCATCGGCTGGGGCCTCTGGGATGCCGGCCTCGCCGCTGCGGCAGGCGGCGCGAACCACCTGCGGCGAGCGGGCATCGGCGCGTTCGACTTGCCAGGAGGAAGCGCCGTACTGTCCCAGGTCCTGCGCTATGACGGCCCTTACTTACTGGCGCTGGAGCATACGCCGACGGCCGATACTTCCCCGATCGCGATGCGCTTGACGAACCTGCTCGTGCCCGTGGCTCGTTCCGGCCCCGCGTCCAGCCCGGTCACGACGAGCGAGCGCCCGCCCGAGCCCGTCGAACCGCTGACCACGACGATCCGCCGGGTCCTGGCGAGCACGCTCGATCTGCCCGCCGAGCGCATCGACCCCGCGGCCGACTTCAACGACCTCGGGCTCAGCTCGCTGCTCGCGATCGAAATGCGACGAAACCTGGAATCGCGACTGCGTGTCCGCATCGCGACCGCCGAGTTGTTCAAGCACCCCACCATCACCGCCCTCGGCGCCGCCCTGCTGGACCGGGTCACCGCGAGCACCGGAGACCCCACGTGAGCCACGGCGACCACCCGGCGGGGAATGGTCTCGCGACATCGGTGGCCGCGTGGGCCGCCACCCGGCCGGACGAGCCCGCTTTCACCGAACTGCGGTTCCGCCTCCAGGAGCGCAAGCCCGTCACGCTGACCTACGCGCGCCTGCATGCCGCGGCGGGCGCGCTGGCCGCACGACTGCGGCAGGAAAGCGCGCCCGGCGACCGGGTGGGCATCCTCTGCGCGCACGGCATCGATTACGCGGTGGCTTTTCTCGCCTGCCTGTACAGCAATCGGGTCGCGGTGCCGCTGTTCCCGGCCGCGGGCGCACGCAACCGCGGCCGCCTGCACGCCGTCCTTGCCGATGCCCGGCCCACGCTCAGCCTGCTCTCCGCGCACGACGAGATCACTGCGCCGATGCTGGGCGCCGCCCTGGGCCGCGCACTCACCTTGCCTGCGAATCCATCACGGCCCGAACAGGATTCGGCCGCGCACATCGCGATGGCGACGGCGAACGCGGCCGATCCGATGGCGGGATCACTGGCGACGCGGTTCGTCGCGCCCGGCACTCGGCCGGTCACGGATTCAGCGGTCATCGATCCGGTGCGCGACGAGCTGGCCTATCTCCAGTACACCTCCGGATCGACGAAGTCTCCCGCCGGCGTACGGGTCACCCACGAGAATATCGCCACGGCGTTGACGCAACTCGGGCATGCCGTGTCGGTCGCGGACGATCGGCCGATCGTGACCTGGCTGCCGTTCTTTCACGACATGGGTCTGATCCTCGGCCTTTCGCTGCCGCTGTTCCTGGGCGTGCACGGCATCACGCTGGCCCCGGCGGAGTTCGTGAAGCGCCCCATCCGCTGGCTGCGCGCGATCGCCGACTACCGCGCCGGCACCACGGGATGCCCCAATTTCGGACTGAAACTCGCGGTGTCCGGCACCGTCCCCGCCGAGCGGGCCGGGCTGGACCTGTCCGGATTGGACCTCGTGCTCAACGGCTCGGAGCCGGTCCGCGCCGACGCACTCGAGGAGTTCACCGCGACCTTCGCCCCTTACGGTTTCCGCCATCACGCGCACACCCCTGGCTTCGGCCTGGCCGAGGCCACCCTCACGGTCACCGTCTGCGACCAGCGCGAGAACCCGGTATGGCACCGTTTCGACCGGGCCGCACTGTCGGAAGGACGCGCGGTCGCGCTGCCCGAAGATGCGGCGGGATCTTCGGATGGCGTGCCGCTGGTCGGCTGCGGCGCACCGGCCGGACAGCAACTGCGGATCGTCGATCCGGAGACCGGGACCGTGCTGCCCGCCGGACGCGTCGGCGAGATCTGGGCGGCCGGAGACAATGTGTGCGACGGATATTTCGGCCGGCCGGATGCCACGGCGGAGATATTCGGCGCCACTCTGCCGGGAAGCGCCGCCCGCTGGCTGCGCACCGGCGATCTCGGGTTCCGGTACGAGGGCCAGCTCTACATCGCAGGCCGCCGCAAAGACGTCATCGTGGTGGACGGACGCAATCACTATCCCGCCGACATCGAGGCGACGGTACAAACATGCGCCCCCGAGGTCCGGCCCGGTCACGTGACGGCGTTCGGGCACGACGACGGGTTGCGCGAAGACCTGGTCGTGGTCGCCGAACTCGGCACGGTCGAGGGCCGGGAGCCGATCGACCTGTTCGCCATGGCCCGGCGCATCCGCACCGCGGTCGCGTCGACCCACGAGGTGATGCCCCGTGCGGTACTGCTCGTGGAGCCAGGACGAATTCCCAAGACCAGCAGCGGAAAGCTCCGCCGCGGCGAGTGCAGGGCGCGTTATCTGGCGGGCCACCTCGGTCCGGTGGCCATGATCTGACCGGGGGTCGCCGGCTTTCGCTCAGTGCTCGTCTCGACCCATGAGCCGATCGGTCTCGCGGCGCTCACGCTTGGTCGGCCGTCCCGCGCCGCGGTCGCGGCGGGGCATACTCGCCAGGATTTCGCGCGGGGGAGGGGGCGGACTGCGATCGATCAGGCATTGCGCGGCGAACGGGGCGCCGACGCGCTTGGTGACGATCCGCTCCACGATGACAATGCGCTCGATACCGCCGACGCGGACGCGCACCTCGTCACCGGGACGCACCGGCTGCGCGGGCTTGGCCGTAGCGCCGTTCACCCGAACGTGCCCGCCACGACATGCCTCGGCGGCGGCCGATCTGGTCTTGAACAGGCGCACCGCCCAGGTCCACGAATCGACGCGGGCCTGGGTCGCGGTGCTCTGGATGCCGGATTCGGCGCGGGCCACTCGTTAGACGATACGGCGTGCGGTGACCACCATGTCGGGGCGCAGCGGCGTGTAGGACACCGGCGTACCCGTCTGCACCGCGTTGAGCAGCTTGTTGTCACCTGCGTAGATGCCGACGTGACCGCCGCCGTTGGTGATGACGATGTCACCCGGCTTCAGCTCGTTGTAGGCGACCGGAGCGCCGACGTGCGACTGCTCGAAGCTGGTGCGGGGCAGCTCGACACCCGCCTGGCGGAACGCCCACTGGACGAGGCCGGAGCAGTCGAAGGAACGGGGACCCGCCGCGCCCCAGGAGTACTGGGCGCCGACCTTGCTCTTGGCGGCGTCGAGGGCGATGTCGCCCGGGGAGTTGTTCTGCTGCTGACCGAACAGGCCCGGCAGCATGGGCGCGAAGTTGGGCGCCTGGGGAGCGACCTCTTGCGGCGCCTGGGCGGGGGCGGCGGGAACGGCCGCGAGCGCCTGCTGGATCTGCTGATTGAGCTGCTGGACCGGCTGTTCCCACTCCTGCGGAACGTCGAAATTGCCGACACCGGGAACGTTGATGGTCGCGGCCATGGCCGGAATCGCGGGCATGGCGCCGGTCGCGGCCACCGCACCCATGACAATCGCACCCTTGACGGAATTCGGAACCCGAGAATCCCGTTGCAAGCTGTGTTTACCCACCGAGCTACGTCTCCGATCTTGCTGCTCTCCCGCCGACCGGGTTAGCTGACGGGTTCGGGCCGGGAGATCGGCCCTACCTCGCGACCGGAATCGGCCTCGAGGATTCACCCCAGACGAACCTGTGGGTCCCCGGCACAGCAGCCGAGACCAGTTGGCCCCGACAGCCGTTAAGGCGGTAACTAGTGGCGCCGTTTCTCTTACGAAGCGACTGGTTCCACTAAGTCACGAAGAGATTACGGTGCCGACGCGATGTTGTCCAGCGCACAGAGCTGCATCTTTTCGATCACAGCGGGAACGCCGCTTCGATCGGTGGGAAACGGCCGCCGGGAAAGGTCACGAACCGATCTCACCGAGCGGTCGCGAGGTCACCGAACGGAGAACGCCGGGCCTGTCCACCACTCGGCTCAGCGCCGCGTCCCGTGCACCGCGCGCTCGAGCTCGTCGATCCTGCGGCGCGCTTCCGCCAGCTCGACCTCCAGCTTGCCGAGCGCCATGACCAGCGGGCCCACCGCGAGATCGGCGACCAATTGGGGATCGTCGTAGCCGCGTTCGATCGCGACGAGGATGTTGGACCGGATGCGTTCGGCCACCGTGGCGCCCGCCGGAACGTTCCAGGACCCGACGACTTCGGCGAGGCCGGCGAGAGGTGGTTCGTCGGACATGCCCCTCCGTTCCCGCGCTGCGTGCCGCGCGACCATTCTGGCGAACCGCCACCAGCCTGGCGAACCGGCGGCGAGAGCAATAGTGCCCTACGAAACGCTAGGGCTTTCTAGAACACGCCGTAGACGTACCCAGATTATCCCGACGAAACGCGCTACGGTGTCGGGGCATGGACCCCGTGCGGAATCCGTATGCCCCCGGGGCGGGACAGCGCCCGCCCGAATTGGCCGGGCGCGACAAGCAACTCACGGCTTTCGACATCGTGCTCGAACGCGTCGCGCGTGGTCGGCCGGAACGCAGCGTCATGCTCACCGGCCTGCGCGGCGTCGGAAAGACGGTGCTGCTCAACCAGCTTCGCTCGGCCGCGATATCGCGCGGCTGGGGCACCGGCAAGATCGAGGCGCGCCCGGACCAGGAACTGCGCCGCCCGCTGTCCTCGGCGCTGCACATGGCGGCGCGGGCGATCGCCACGGCGCACCGCAATCCGGAACGAGTGGACGACTTCCTCGGCATCCTCAAGGCTTTCGCGCTGCGAGCCACCGCGGACAAGGGCATGCGGGAACGCTGGCAACCCGGCATCGACGTACCGGCGGTGAGCGGCAGGGCCGATTCCGGTGACATCGAGATCGACCTGGTGGAACTGCTGGTCGAGGCGGCGGCGCTGGCCGGTGACATCGGCGTCGGCATCGCGATCTTCATCGACGAGATGCAGGATCTCGGGCCCGCCGACATCTCCGCGATCTGCGGCGCGTGCCACGAGCTGAGCCAGGACGCCGCGCCGCTGATCGTGGTCGGCGCGGGCCTGCCACACCTGCCCGCCGTACTGTCCGCCTCGAAGAGCTATTCGGAGCGACTATTCAGCTATCACCGCATCGACCGCTTGGACCGGGAATCGGCCGACCAAGCGCTGATCGCGCCCGCCCAGCGTGAAGACGTGAAGTTCACCGACGAGGCGTTGGACGCGCTGTACAGCAAGGCCGATGGCTACCCGTATTTCGTGCAGGCGTACGGCAAGGCCGCGTGGGATCAGGCGCCGGAGAGTCCGATCACGGCCGAGGATGTCGAGGTGGCCTCGCCCGCCGCCGAGGAGGAACTGGCGGTCGGATTCTTCGGCTCCCGTTACGAGCGGGCTACACCCGCGGAACGCGAATACATGCGCGCCATGGCGGACCTCTCCGGTGACGACGGCCCGGTGGCGACCGCCGCGGTGGCCAACGAACTCGGCCGCAAGCCGGCTTCGCTGTCGCCCGCCCGCGACGGCCTGATCAAGAAAGGTCTCATCTATTCGGCCGAGCGCGGCACGATCGGATTCACGGTGCCGCACTTCGGCCGCTATCTGCGCTCGGTCTGAGCCCCGCACGCGGCGGTTGCCGACTATTCGCTTCTCTTTCAAGATCAATAGATATTCGTAGATTTCTCTCGACCAGCAGGCCTACCGATGAGTAACAAACCCTCCTACACTCGGATGTGATCCTGATCACGTCCGAGGGAGGACATCATGGCGACAGCCGCGAAAGTCGACGCCACCGAAGAACAGGCCCGCGCACTGGTCGAGGAGTCCCGCGAAACGAGCTGGGCCAAGCCGTCCTTCGCCAAGGAGATGTTCCTGGGACGGTTCCGGCTCGATCTGATCCATCCGTATCCACAGCCCGGCCCCGAAGAGACCGAGCGCACCGAGGCGTTCCTGTCCCGGCTCCGGACGCTGTGCGAGTCCATGGACGGGTCGGTGATCGAAGCGGAGAGCCGGATCCCGGACGAGTACGTCAAGGGCTTGGCCGAAGTCGGTTGCTTCGGCTTGAAGATCCCACAATCGTATGGCGGCCAGGGGCTTTCCCAGTACGGCTACAACCGAGCGCTGATGCTGGTCGGCTCGACGCACCCGAGCCTCGGCGTCCTGCTCTCCGCGCATCAGTCCATCGGAGTGCCGGAACCGCTCAAACTGGCGGGCACCGACGAGCAGAAAGCCGAATTCCTGCCCCGCTGCGCGGCCGGGGCGGTGAGCGCGTTCCTGCTCACCGAGCCCGATGTGGGCTCCGACCCGGCCAGGATGGCCAGCACCGCGACGCCGACCGAAGACGGCGAGGCCTACGTGCTCAACGGCGTGAAGCTGTGGACGACCAACGGCGTGGTCGCCGAGCTGCTGGTGGTGATGGCGCGCGTGCCCAAGAGCGAGGGGCACCGCGGCGGCATCTCGGCGTTCGTGGTCGAAGCCGACTCACCGGGCATCACCGTGGAGCGGCGCAACTCGTTCATGGGCTTGCGCGGCATCGAGAACGGCCTGACCCGGATGCACAACGTCCGGGTACCCAAGCGCAACTTGATCGGCCGCGAGGGCGACGGCCTCAAGATCGCGCTCACCACCCTGAACGCGGGCAGGCTCGCCATCCCCGCGTTGTGCACCGCCGCCGCCAAGTGGTCGTTGAAGATCGCGCGGGAGTGGAGCACCCAGCGGGTGCAGTGGGGCAGGCCGGTCGGCGAGCACGCGGCCGTCGGCCAGAAGATCGCGTTCATCGCGGCGACCACGTTCGCGCTGGAGGCGGCGCTCGATCTGTCGGCCACCATGTCCGACGAGGGCCGCAACGACATCCGGATCGAAGCGGCGCTGGCCAAACTGTGGGCCAGCGAGATGAGCTGCCGGATCGCCGACGAGCTCGTGCAGATCCGCGGTGGCCGCGGCTACGAGACGGCGGCTTCACTGGCCGCGCGGGGCGAACGGGCCGTCCCCGCCGAACAGTTGGTGCGCGATCTGCGGATCAACCGCATCTTCGAAGGCTCCAGCGAGATCATGCGGCTGTTGATCGCCAGGGAGATGGCCGACGCGCACATGGCGGCCGCGGGCGCGCTGGTCGACCGCAAGGCCGAGTTCAAAGACAAGGCGAAGGCCGCGGTCGGCGCGACGGGGTTCTACGCCAAGTGGTTCCCGCAGCTCGCGGTCGGAGCGGGTACGGTACCCGCGGCGTACACCGAATTCGGGGTGCTGGCCAGGCATTTGCGATTCGTCGAGCGCAGTGCGCGCAAGCAGGCCAGGTCGCTGATGTACGCGATGGGCCGCTGGCAAGCGGGCCTGGAGTACCGGCAGAACTTCCTCGGCCGGATCGTCGACATCGGCGCCGAGCTGTTCGCGATGTCGGCTGCCTGCGTGCGGGCCCACGCGTTGCGCGCCGCGGGCGCGCCGGAGGGAAAGGCGGCCGAAGAGCTGGCGGACACCTTCTGTAGGCAGTCGCGGCTGCGCGTGCGTGAGTTGTTCGACGCGCTGTGGGAGAACACCGACGATGACGACCGCACCCTGACCCGAGGTGTGCTCGACGGCCGCTACGAATGGCTGGAGGAGGGCGTGCTCGACCCCAGCGAGGGCACCGGCCCATGGATCGCGGAGTGGCAGATGGGCCCGTCCACCGAGGAGAACCTGCTGCGTCCGTTCCTGCCGTCCACGCGGACTCGCGCGGAGGCCTGAGCGGCAGCGGACCCGCCGCACGCCCGGCCAGCGTGCGGCGGGCGGTCGCTCGCGAACTATTCGCCGATCTTGGGATTCTCCTAGAGAACCGCAGATTTTCCTCGCAGGCCGCGCGAGTGGGGTCGGCCGAACCGCGATCAAGGCAATCTAAAGGAATCTAGTCTTCGGCCAATCGTTTCGTAGATTTTCCTGTACATACGGAGGCGACAGCCTGATCGACCGGCAGCCTCGGTTGGACAACGTGTGCGTAACGGCGGGTGTGGCCGGTTAACGGCGCGGAAATCCAGTCCGACAACTGGGCAAGAGGCGCCGAACATGCGCCCCGCCCACAGGAGGGTGCCATGTCGATGACCATCGCCCGCCGCGCCGCCGATCACGACGGCCATCGCGTCACGGTGTCGGCCGGAGACGGTGTTCCGCTCGCGGTGCGCGTGTTCGGCGCCGACGACGCCGTCGCGACCGTCGTCTTCGTGCACGGCCACTGCCTGCGCGCCGAATCCTGGACCTCCATGCGCGAGCACCTGCTGCGGCAGTGGGGAGACGACACCAGGATGGTGTTCTACGACCACCGCGGCCACGGCGAATCCGGGGTGGCGCATCCGTCGACCTACACCATCGAGCAGCTCGGTCACGACCTGGACGCCGTATTGCGGACGGTCGCGCCGGCCGGTCCGGTGCTCCTGATCGGCCACTCGATGGGCGCGATGGTCGTGCTCGCCCACGCCCGGCTCTACCCGGAGGCCGTCGGCACGCGGGTCGCAGGCGTCGGATTGCTCGCGGGCGCGGCTGCCGGAATCACCGAGGTCGGGCTGGCGCGCCTGCTGAACCGACGGGCAGTGAACTCGCTGCAAGCGGCCGTCACACACGCCCCGCGGATGCTGCAGGCGTCCAGGCAGCTGACCCGTCGCCTGTTCACGCCGATCCTCCGCGAGGCCGAATTCGGCACCAAGAAGGCGAACCCGCGGATGGCCGCGCTGGCCACCGCGATGCTGAACGACACCCCGCTACTGACCATGGCCGGGTTCCTGCACTCGCTGATCACCTTCGACGAGACGGCGACCCTGCATCGCCTCGGCGCCATCCCCACACTGGTGCTGGCGGGCTCGGCGGACCTCATCTTCCCCTTCGCGCACTCGGTGGCACTGGCCTCTCAGCTGGCCGGTTCCGAACTGATCCGGCTGGAAGGCGCCGGGCACAGCGTGCTGCTCGAACGGGCCGAAGAGGTCGCTTCGTCCATCGTCGGACTCGCCGAGCGGGCATTCGCCGCGGCGCGCTCGGAGGCCGGGTACGCCGCCGCGGGCTGACCTTCAGCTATCGATCGGCAACCATCAGATTTCGACCTCGCACGAGCCAGGATCGAATTCTTTCGGTACTGTGTTGTAGATCACGTTGTGTGGTGGGTCACACGGCTCGGTGCAGCGCGGTCCAAGGCAAACGGGCAACCGCGCATCTCGGCACCGAGTTCGCATGTCCGCCAGGGAATTCAGGAGGTATTGATGACTCGCAGCGAATTCGCGGAACTACGCTACGCGGTCGGCCAGCTCCGGCAATCCATCGGCGTACTCCGCACCCAGTACGGCGACGCCAGCACGGTGCGGCGGTTGGAGAACGACCTCGAGCGCCTCGTCATCGACGCCGACGAGCTCGAGCAGTCACCGCCGCCCGAGGTGCGGCACCGAGCGCAGGACGTCATCTACGTGCCGGACAGCAAGTCCGACGAGGCCGCGTGGATGGGCGCACAGGACGAGGGGTTGGGCTTCCACTCCCGTCCGCGGACGACGTAGTCCCCGGGTGGGCGGCGCGAGCCGCCCATCGCGTTGCCGCATGCCCGCCGAGTCGGCGGGCCTCCATGTGACCGAGTTCCCGCCGCGCATCGGCGACCGGGCGATCGCGCAGAGCACGACGGCGCCGTGACCGCACCGAGCGCGATGGCCTGCCGGACCCGCACCGGCCCTCCGCATGACAGTTCGTGCGGCGACTCGTCATGGTGCGCAGGCACCGGCCGAATACCGGGCGTGATGGAGGTACCGTCCGCCTCGATCCGAGCGCGGCAGTCGAGTCGCACCCCGCGCACCGGCGGGGCTTCCACCTGAAACGATCTCGCTGGTTACCGCGCCGAATGCGCGATTCTTCGCCTTCGCACAACAGTTGAAGAGGCAATTCCGGGCACTCGCGTTTCGCCTGCTCGAAACTCGTTTCACTCCCGCCGACTTCGAAAAGTCCGGTTGGCCCGTAACTCGATGCAGGGGAACGTGAGGCCTCCCCGATGTGGCGCAAATCATACAGTTGACGGCGGGGCGGGTTTGTCGAGACCCCGCTCGATCAATAGCGCGCGTGTCGTATGGTGCTCAGCATCACATTCGATTGCGGAGGTAACGATGACCACCCGCACACAAGATCAGCGAGGCATCCACCTGTGAGTGCCGCACCGACCGCCGCCCCCGAAGCGGGCACCGGCGTATTCAGCAGAACAAGGGCCCGAATCTCGGATCGCACGTTGCGCACCGACCGATGGTGGATCCCCCCACTCGTCACGGTGCTCGGGCTCGCCGCGTTCGTCATCTACGCGACGATCAGATCGTATGTGCGCACGGCATATTGGGTTCCGGACTACCACTACCTGACCCCGTTCTACTCACCGTGCCTGAGCACTTCCTGCGTCGAGGGCTCCAGCCACTTCGGCACCCCCTTCGGCGATCTACCCGCGATCCTGCCGCTCGGCTTCGTGGTGCTGCCCTTCCTGCTCGGCTTCCGCCTGACCTGCTACTACTACCGCAAGGCCTACTACCGGTCGGTGTGGTTCTCCCCGCCCGCCTGCGCCGTTGCCGAGCCGCACGCCAAGTACACCGGCGAGACCAGGCTGCCGCTGATCGTCCAGAACGCGCACCGCTACTTCTTCTATGTGGCCGTGGTGGTTTCGCTGATCAACACCTACGACGCCATCGTCGCCTTCCACGGCAAGACCGGCGGATTCGGTTTCGGCGTCGGCAATATCGTGCTGCTGGTCAACGTGATCCTGCTGTGGGCCTACACGCTGTCGTGCCACTCGTGCAGGCATATCGCGGGCGGACGGCTCAAGAACTTCTCCGCGCATCCGGTGCGCTACTGGTTCTGGACCCAGGTCTCCAAACTGAACACCCGGCACATGGCACTGGCCTGGACCACCCTCGGCACGCTCGTGCTGACCGACTTCTACGTCATGTTGGTTGCCAGCCAAACGATTTCGGACCTGCGGTTCATCGACTGACCGCCTCATCGAGGAGTTTCTCTGCATGGCAGAAGTGGAACGGCACAACTACGACGTCGTCGTGATCGGAGCGGGCGGCGCCGGACTGCGGGCGGTCATCGAAGCCAGGGAGCACGGCCTGTCCGTCGCGGTGGTGTGCAAGTCGCTGTTCGGCAAGGCGCACACCGTGATGGCCGAAGGCGGCTGCGC
>NZ_BAFR01000217.1 GCF_000308435.1 Nocardia araoensis NBRC 100135
CACCCATGAGAGACGCGGTGATCGTCGAAGCGGTACGCACGCCGATCGGCAAAGGGAAGCCGAACGGCGCACTGCACGACGTCAATGCGGTTGATCTGCTGGCCCACAGCCTGCGCGAGGTGGTGAACCGCAGCGGCATCGATCCCGTACTCATCGACGATGTGATCGGCGGCGTCGTCACCCAGTTCGGCGAGCAGGGCGCGAATATGACGCGGCGGGCCGCGCTGGCCGCCGGATACCCCGAATCCGTCCCGGCGACCACCGTCGACCGGCAGTGCGGCAGCAGCCAGCAGGCGATCCACTTCGCCGCGCAAGGCGTGATCGCGGGCGCCTACGACATCGTGGTCGCCGCGGGCGTGGAGTCGATGGGCCGGATTCCCATGGGCGCCAATCTGGTCGGTTCGGACGACATCTCCGGCGTCGGCTTCGCCGAGCGGTACCCCGAAGGCCTGGTGCCGCAGGGCATCAGCGCGGAACTGATCGCGGCGAAGTGGGGACTCACCCGCAGTCAGCTGGACGAGTTCGCGCTCGCCAGCCACGAGAAGGCGGCGCTGGCCACCAAGAACGGACTGTTCGCGCGGGAACTCGCGCCGATCAACGGGCTCACCGCCGACGAGGGCATCCGCGTCGGCAGCACGCTGGAGACGCTGGCCGCACTCCGTCCCGCCTATTACGACCCGGCCATGGCCGCCCGCTTCCCGCAGATCGGCTGGGAGATCACCGCTGCGACCGCGAGCCAGGTCAGCGACGGCAGCGCGGCGGTGCTCATCATGACCAGCGAGCGCGCGAAGGAACTCGGGTTGCGGCCGCTCGCCCGGTTGCACAGCTTCGCGGTGGCCGGTGACGACCCGCTGCTGATGCTCACCGCGGTGATCCCGGCGACCAGGAAAGTGTTGCGGCGGGCCGGTTTGCAGCTGTCCGACATCGACCTGATCGAGATCAACGAGGCGTTCTCGCCGGTGGTCCTGGCCTGGGCGCACGACACCGGGGCGGACCTGGCGAAGGTCAACGTCAACGGCGGCGCGATCGCGATCGGACACCCGCTCGGCGCGTCCGGCGCACGCCTGATGACCACACTCGTCCACGCCATGCAGGACCGCGGCGCCCGCTACGGCCTGCAAACCATGTGCGAGGCAGGCGGTTTGGCCAACGCCACCATCGTCGAAAGGTTGTGACCGGCCGGTCCACCATGCGTCGAACGCCCGGGTGAGCGTGCAGCGCCAACGCGCCCAGGGCACCGAACAACGTCTTTCGAGCGAAGCGAGACCGAGCCTGTTCCGTTCGCGACGAAGTCGCGGCCGAACAAACACAGCCTCCTACCAGGAGACGAGTACCACCGCGATCAGGAAGCCGACCAGCCAGGATTCGAGGATCAACGGCACCGCGATCAGCGGCGTCCAGGCGATCGGCTTCCGGTCGCGCACTTTCTCCAGGGCCGAGACGACCGCCGCGAGCACCGACGCCACGATGCCCGCCCAGGCGACCACCTGCGCCCACGGCAGGTACTCGACACCGCGGCCGTCGCGCCCGTCGCGCGTCAGCACGTCGTACAGCGGGACGAAAGCGGCCATCAGCCAGCCGAATCCGAGGGCGATCAGCGAACCCAGTGTCACGCGCAGGGCATCAGCAGTTCGCCGCCGGATGTGCCACGCCATTGCTTCAGCATGACCGGTGCACGGCCGCACGGCATCTCGAGCGCCGGTGTAGACCTGGGACGCGAGCGCGACGCCACCGGCGAACGACCCGACGATCAGCACCATCGCCAGCACCGGCCAGTACCACAGGTACCAGCGCTTGACCGCGGCAAGGATGAGGATCGCGGTCACGCCGACGATCGCGAGCGCCGTCCCGCCCCACGACACCACGAACGCCCAGCCGAGGTAATCGGTGCGGCAGTTGTCCTGACCGCACGGGTCGGCGGCGAAGGCGAAGAAGACGGTGAAATAAGCGGCGGCCAAGCCGAGGACCACCGCGACGCAGTACAGCACGACGGCGAGCACCACGTCCCAGGTTCGCACCGGCCGCTGCCCTACCGGCGGCGATGGAGGCGCGCCGTACGGCCGAGGCTGCGGGGTGCCGGTGTGGATCATGACGCCGACGATCCCGTCTCGCGCGCCCCGCCGACTCCGGGAAACTACTCGAGTCCACATGCGCAATCCCCCGATCGGCCGCCGCGGCCGAATAAGCTGGTCGGCGATGAGCGACTCCGCAGCGCAGAACGTCGTCTACGCCATTCCGATGCGCACCCGTTTCCGTGGCATCACGGTGCGCGAGGGCATGCTGATCCACGGGCCGCTCGGCTGGGGAGAGTTCTGTCCGTTTCCCGAATATGACGACCGGGAGGCAGCCGCGTGGCTGGCCACCGCCATGGAGCAGGTGACGACGGGCTGGCCCGAGCCGGTGCGTGATCGCATTCCGATCAATTGCACCGTGCCCACCGTCGACCCGCAACAGGCGCACGCGATCGTGGCGCGCTCCGGCTGCCGCACCGCCAAGGTGAAGGTCGCCGACCACCCGGAATCGCTCGCCGAGGATCTGGCCAGGGTGGAAGCGGTGCGCGACGCGCTCGGCCCGAACGGCGCGATCCGGGTCGACGCCAACGCGGTCTGGGACGTGGACACCGCGGTGCGGCACATCCAGCGGATCGACAAGGCCGCGGGTGGGCTGGAATACGTGGAACAGCCGTGCCGGACGATCGAGGAACTCGCCGCGGTGCGCCGCCGCGTGGATGTGCGCATCGCCGCCGACGAATCCATCCGCCGCGCCGAGGACCCGATGCGGGTCGCGGTCGCCGGGGCCGCCGATATCGCCGTCCTGAAATGCACGCCGCTCGGCGGAGTCCGCCGCGCCCTGCAAGTGGCCGAGGCGGCCGGGCTGCCGTGCGTGGTCTCCTCCGCCCTGGAGACCAGCGTCGGCCTCGCCGCGCAGCTGGCGCTGGCCGGCGCACTCCCGGAACTCGAATTCGCTTGCGGCTTGGGCACATTGAGCCTGCTAACCGGCGACGTGACGCGCGGATCCCTGCGTGCGGTGGACGGCTACCTCCCGGTCCTGCGCACCCCACCCGAGCCGGAACCGGAACTGATGGAAAGCCATCGCCACCCCGACGCCGACCGCACCGCATGGTGGCAGGATCGCTTGGCGCGCGTCAGTGCGCTGATCCCGTCCGCGTAACGGCACGAGTCACGAATCCGGTCACACCTCGCGGCGAGCGCGACCGACCCAGCCGACGGCGGCTCGCTGTTCACAGGGCGGGCTCAGCCGATCCGCACGCCGCAACCCAGCATCGTGGTACGCAGCAGCAATGCCGCTTCCGGGCCGACGACGCCGTCGACCAATTCCACATAGCGGTCGCAGAATTCCGGGCCGTGCGCGGCCACGGAGCCCGGCGCGGACTCCAGGTGATGTGCCAGTTCGTGCAGGATCACCAGTTCCCGCAGCGCCCAGGCGGTGCCGCCGGTGTGCAGTGGAACCGCAAGGACGTTCCCGGCCGCCTCGTAATGCGCGGCCGTTGTTCCGGCGCGTGCGCGAACGCGCACGGCCACGGCGGCCCGTTTCCAGCCCGCCCGTACCCAATTGAGCGCAAGCACCTTGTCCGTATAACTCTGCACGGATTCCACCGAGGCGAAGCGGCGCTCGATCGGCAAGGTGAGTTGCGAACCATAGAGTTCGACGGTGCGCGCACCGTGCTCGTCCGCGCGATCGAACACCCCGCGTACCAACTGCTCGGCGTCGTAGACCTTGGCACGCTGGCTGTCGCGCACGGTCATCGCCGCGCGGCCGATCCGGCGGTGGGCATCGGTTGGTCGCCGAGTAGCGCCGACCGAACCCCGGCAGACGCTCGCCCCGGGCATGCCGTGATGTTCACGCTGGTCAACCGCCCTCGGAGGAGGTCAGCTTCCCGCGGGCCGCGGGCAGTTCGGGCGAGGTGCCGATGCGTGCGGCCCGGCCCGCGCGATCCCCCGCCGCCCGCGCCGCCGCCGAATGCCCCGTCGACGCCTGGGGACCGCGCCAGGTTCCGCGCGCCTCCGACGTCTTCGAGTAGAAGTCTGTGAGCTCGATCTCCTTGTTCCGCAACGCCAGCGCCGTCCCGGCCGAATCGGCGTCCGGCGGCAACACCTCGGCTTCGACCTCCGCCTTCACCTCCGACAGCCGCCGCCCGATCCGCGCGGCGAACGCCATCTGGAAATTCAGCCGCGCCGTCACACCCGCGACCGGCGCCTGCACCCGGCGCCGCACCTGCCGACCCCACCGCTTCTCCACCACGATCTTCTCGACGGTGGCCGACCGGTAGGCGCCCGACTTGATGTACTGGTCGGACGCGCGCACCATCTGCACGAGCAGGCTGGCGTAGAGCGCCTCGCAGGTATCGATGTCGGAGTCGAACCCGTAGGCGTAGACCTGCGTCGAAGTCCTGGCGACGTCACAGCGCACGTCGTTCGCCGCCGCGATCGCGACGAACAGCTGGACGTAAGTGCGCAACCCGCGTTTGCCGGGCTCGCCGATCGGAATGATCCGCTGCACCGGCGTCGGCCTGCGCTCGCGGCCGGCGATGTGCGCCCGCGCCACGGCGAGGTCGATGGACGACTTCGTGGCCAGCCGCTGAGCGGCGGCGAGAAACGCCTCGGCCTCGTGTTCGTTGTCCGTGGACTCGGCCTTGCGCAGCAACCCGCCGATGCGTGTGAGCATCCGATCGGGAACCGCGTTCGGCGAAGACATCGCGCCCCAGCCTAGTGGGCGACTTCCAGCCACTGTCCCGCACGCCGGATCGACACCATGTATCTTGCCTTGTGCACCGGCAGGGTGTGCTGCCGCTCACGAACGATCCTGGAGTGTTTGCGATGGCTGTGAAGAAGGTGACGTTCCTACGTTCGTCGCTCGTACCGCGGGCCGCGGTGGCCCTCGCCTCGATCGGGCTGCTGACCGCGACGTTCACCAGCGCCTGCTCCAGCGACAGCAGCGGCAGCCCGATCAGCCAGAACCTCACCGGTCGCGGCCCGATCACCTACGTCGAGGGCAAGGACACCACCGAGACCGGCGCGGTCAAGCAGCTGATCGAGCGCTGGAACGCCGCGCACCCGGACGAGCAGGTGACGTTCAAGGAGCAGTCGAACGACGCCTCGCAGCAGTACGACGACCTGGTCGAGCACATGCGTTCCAAGCAGTCCAACTACGACGTGGTCGCCCTGGACGTGCCGTGGACCGCCGAGTTCGCCGCCAAGGGCTGGATCCAGCCGCTGAAGGACTCCTTCGCCATCGACACCAGCGCGCTGCTTTCCCCGCCGGTCGCCAGCGCCACCTACAACAACACGCTCTACGCCGCTCCCCGCAACACCAACGGCGGCCTGCTGTTCTACCGCAAGGACCTGGTGCCGAACCCGCCCAAGACTTGGAACGAGCTGCTGGCCCAGTGCCCGATCGCGCGCCAGCAGAACATCGGCTGCTACGCGGGTCAGTTCGCGCCCTACGAGGGCCTGACCGTGAACGCGGCCGAGGTGATCAACGCCTACGGCGGCAGCTTCGTCGGCGCCGACGGCAAGACCCCCACGGTGAACAGCCCGCAGTCCCGCGCCGGACTGAAGGTCCTGGTCGACGCCTACAACAACGGCGACATCCCCAAAGAGGCGATCACCTTCAAGGAGCCCGAGTCCAGCAACGCCTTCGCGACGGGCAAGCTGATGTTCCTGCGCTCGTGGCCGTCCACCTTCGGTGACGTCGGCGGTGAGGCCTCCGCCGTGAAGGACAAGTTCGCGGTCGCCCCGCTGCCGGGGGAGAACGGCGTCGGCGCCTCCACGCTCGGCGGCTACAACGCGGCGATCAGCGCGTTCTCCAAGAACAAGGCCACCGCGCTGGACTTCCTGCGCTTCCTGATCAGCGAGGACGCGCAGCACATCGTCGCCGCTGGCGCGCTGCCCTCGGTGCGCGCCTCCATGTACGACGACCCGGCGCTGATCGCGAAGATGCCGTACCTGCCCGCGCTCAAGGACTCCATCGCCAGCGCGGTGCCGCGCCCGGTGACGCCGTTCTACCCCGCCGTGAGCAAGGCCATCCAGGACAACGCCTATGCTGCGTTGAACGGAACCAAGTCCGTCGACGACGCGATCACCGGTATGCAAAAGGGCATCGAGACCGCGGGATCGTGAGCGGTTGAACGCAACGGACCCGACGAACCCGCAGGAGAGAAACGGTGTCGGATCCTTCGGGAACGGCGACTAGCGTGCCGAAAGACGAATTCGTTCCGGCCAGGCGCGGCTTCGCCGCCGGACTGGCCCTCGAGCTTCGCCGCTCCGGGAAAGCCTGGCTTTTCGTCACCCCCGTACTGATCGCGCTCGCGGTCGTCATCGGGTATCCCGTGATCCGCGCGCTGTGGATGTCCTTCCAGAAGGACTCCGGGCTCGACCCGGCGACCGGCATGTTCGTCGAAGGCGGCAACGCCGGATTCGCCAACTACACGCACTGGCTGCTGCAACAGTGCCAGATCGCGACCGGCGAGACGGTGCCGTGCCCGACCGGCAACCTCGGCTCGCAGTTCTGGCTGGCCATCGGCGTCACCCTGTTCTTCACGGTCGTCACCGTCGCGCTGGAGGCCACACTCGGCCTCGGCATGGCCATGGTGATGGGCAAGACCTTCCGCGGCCGGGCCCTGCTGCGCGCGGCCGTGCTGATCCCGTGGGCCATCCCCACCGCCGTCACCGCGCGGTTGTGGGAGTTCATGTTCCAGTACGACGGCGTGGTGAACCGCGTGCTCGGCACGCACATCCTGTGGACTTCGGACCCCTGGCCGGCCCGGATCGCGGTGATCGCGGCCGACGTCTGGAAGACCACGCCGTTCATGGCGCTGCTGCTGCTGGCCGGCCTGCAAGTGATCCCCGCCGACGTGTACGAGGCGGCTCGCGTCGACGGCGCGTCTGCCTGGCAGCGATTCACCCAGATCACGCTGCCGCTGCTGAAGCCGGCCCTGCTGGTCGCGGTGCTGTTCCGCACCATGGACGCGCTGCGGATGTACGACCTGCCCGCGATCATGACGCTGGGCAATCCCGCCACCCGCACGGTGTCGATCCTGGTGGTCGATCAGGTCCGGCAAGGTCCCAACAGCGCGGCCGCGTTGTCCACGATCACCTTCCTTTTGATCTTCGCGGTGGCGTTCGTGCTGGTGAAGATCCTGGGCGCGAACGCGGTTCGCACCCAGGAAGAGCAGCGGGAGGCGCACTGATGTCCGTGCAGACAGCGGAGAAGGCCACGACGAGCAAGCGCGCCGCGGCGCCGGTGCCGTGGACCAAGCGCATCGGCTCGGTGCGGCTGTACCTGGGCGCGCTGATCGTGCTGGTCTGGGGGCTGGCGCCGTTCTACTGGATGACGGTCACCGCGTTCCGCGATCCCGACTACACCTTCGAGAACACTCCGTGGCCGACGCACGTCACGCTGGAGAACTTCCGCAACGCGTTCGACACCAGCCGGGGCAACGACTTCGGTAAGGCGCTGATCAACAGCATCATCATCGGCTCGATCACCACGGTGATCGCGCTGGCGATCGGCGTAATGGCCGCGTACGCGCTGGCCCGGCTCACCTTTCACGGCAAGTACGTGGTGTCCGGACTGATCCTCAGCGCCTCGATGTTCCCGGTGGTGGTCCTGGTGACTCCGCTGTTCCAGCTGTTCACCAACCTCGGCTGGATCGGCCAGTACCAGGCGATGATCATCCCGAACATCTCGTTCGTGCTGCCGATGACGGTCTACATCCTCGCGTCCTTCTTCGCCGAACTGCCGTGGGAGCTCGAAGAAGCCGCGCGGATCGACGGCGCCACCAAGCTCCAGGCCTTCCGCCTGGTGATGCTGCCCCTGGCCGCTCCCGCCGTGTTCACCACCGCGATCCTCGCCTTCATCGCGGCGGTCAACGAATACTTGCTCGCCCGTTTGCTTTCCAGCGACAAGACCGAACCGGTCACCGTCGCCATCGCCCGCTTCTCCGGCAACAACCCGCTGGTGCAGCCGTACGCGGCCATCATGGCGGCGGGCACGATCGTCACCATCCCCCTGGTCATCATGGTCCTGATCTTCCAGCGCCGGATCATCTCCGGCCTCACTGCGGGCGGCGTCAAGAGCTGAGTCTTTTTCCAGCGCCTGCGGCGCTGGGTGTTCGCATGCTCGGTCTCGCTTCGCTCGAAACCTGTGGTCGAGCCGGTGTGGTGGCGTTGGGGATCACCATGTGTAGACGGTTTCGGCGTTTCGCGCAGCACTCGATTGATCTGCGGGCACCGCTGTGTCAACCGCCCGAGAAGTGGAAACCCGGTTGTGAACGCACGCGGTAAACTCGGCCTTTCGATGCTCTTTTCCGTCCGTTCGTGCAGGTGAGTTCGTCCGGCGCTCCGGGAGGAGATGATCGTGAGCTCGTTCCGCAAACCGCGTGAACGCAAGCGTGGCGCCAAGGGGGGCCCTCCGACCGCACCGTATGCCTCGATCGCGGGCTGGACGGAGCGGCCGGATGCGGCGAAGCGGAACGCGCGGGCGCGACGCGAACGCCAGGAGGCCCGCCGGAAATCGCGACCGCCCGCTCCGCGCCCGGCGCAGCCGGATCGGCCGCCGCGCAGCCGGGCCGAGCGCATCCGCCGCCTGCTGCTGGCCTTGTTCATCCTCTTCGGCGTGGTGCCAGCGCTGCTGTCGGTTCTGGCGTACTGGAGCGCCGAGATCCCGGATCCCAATGCGGTGCAGACGAATCAGATCGCGACCGTCTTCGCCGCCGACGGCAGCACCGTGCTGGCGAAAATCGTCCCGCCGGACGGGAATCGGACGCCGGTGCCGCTGTCGGATGTGCCGCGGCCGGTGCGCGACGCCGTGCTGTCGGCGGAGGATCGCAATTTCTACACCAATCCCGGTTATTCGACGTCCGGTTTCCTGCGCGCCGCGCGGGACAACCTGCTCGGAAAGGACAACGCGGGCGGCGGATCCACGATCACCCAGCAGTACGTCAAGAACGCCTTCTTGGGCTCCGAGCGCACGGTCACCCGCAAGATGCGCGAGCTGATCATCGCGGCGAAGATGGCGCGCCAGTGGAGCAAAGACGACATCCTCGCCGCCTACCTGAACACCATCTACTACGGCCGCGGGTCGTACGGCATCGGCGCGGCGGCCAAGGTCTACTTCGACAAGCAGGTGAACCAGCTGACCCTCGCGGAGGGCGCGGTGCTCGCGGCGCTGATCCGGACACCCTCGATCCTGGACCCGGAAACCCACCTGGCGGACCTGAAGGCGCGCTGGCGATACGTGCTCGACGGGATGGTCGAGATGGGCGCACTCGCGCCGGGGGATCGAGATGCGACCGTCTTCCCGCCGATCATCCCGCTCACCCAGATCCCGGACGAGAACGTGGCTCGCGGCCCGGAGGGCTTGATCCGCAACCAGGTGGTGCGCGAGTTGCGCGACTCCGGTATCAGCGAGCGCGACTTGAACAAGGGGGCGCTGCAGATCACCACCACCATCGACGCCAAGGCGCAGCACGCCGTGCTGGGCGCGATACGCGACCGGCTCGGTGCGCAGCCGCAGGAACTGCGCGCGGCGGTGGTGTCGATCGACCCGCGCTCCGGCGCGGTGCGCGCGTACTTCGGCGGCTACGACGGCATCGGCTTCGACTTCGCCCAGGCGCCGTTGCAGACCGGCTCGGCGTTCAAGGTCTTCGCGGCGATCGCCGCGCAACAGCAGAGCATCCCGCTGTCCCGCGTGCTGGACAGCTCCCCGGTGACCGACCGCGGTACCCGGATCACCAACGTGGACGGCGAGTCGTGCGGCAAGTGCACCATGGCCGAGGCGCTCAAACGCTCGCTGAACACCAGCTTCTACCGGCTGACCATGACGATGTCCGACGGGCCGCAGTCCATCGCGAACGCGGCGCACGCGGCGGGCATTCCGGAGGAGCTGCCCGGCGTGGCGGGCAAGACCCTCAGCGAGGACGGCGGAAAGCCGCTGAACGGAATCGTCCTCGGGCAGTATTCGGTCCGGCCGATCGATATGGCCTCGGCGTATGCCACGATCGGCGCGGCGGGCGTCTACCACCGGCCCTACTTCGTGCAGCGAGTGGTGACCGGCGACGGGCGGGTGCTGCTGGATCGCGGCGAGCAGAAGATCGGCGAGCAGCCGCCCGCCGGCCAGCAGCGCATCTCCAAGACGATCGCGGAGAACACCGTCGAGGCGATGCTTCCCATCGCGGCCTACTCCAACGGGCACGCGCTGAAGAACAACCGTCCATCGGCCGCCAAGACCGGCACCACGCAGTTCGGCGCGAGCGAGCAGAACAAAGACGCGTGGATGATCGGCTTCACCCCGTCGCTGTCCACGGCGGTGTGGATCGGAACCGATCAGCCGCAACCGATCCGCACCGCGCGCGGAGCCGATATCTACGGCTCGGGCCTGCCCGCCGACATCTGGAAACAGGTCATGGACGACGCGCTCGACGGCACCCCGATCGAACAGTTCCCGGGCGCGCAGGCCCCGGGAACGCAGGCCCCGGCCCGGCCGAATCCGAGCAAGCCGCCCTCCGGCGGTCCCTACGACATCCTGAATCCACCGCAGCCGTCGTCACAGCGCGAACCCGTCGTCGTCATCCCGCCCAGCCCGCAACCGCCCAGGGAGGTCGAGATTTTCCCGGGTCTGAGCATTCCGGTTCCTGGATAGCGATGATGCTGTGACCTTCCGTGGCCCGGCGGAACGCATGACATGGCAGCATCGTTTGCCAGAGTGAGAGCGAACAGCGAGTGCGTCGGAACGGGCCGACGCCGAAACCGCGAAAACGATGCGGAAGGATATGCGCCCGAGCGACGACAGCGCGGCGCGAGCGACGGGCCCGGAGGCGGTAGCCTGCGTCACCACGGAGGGCACCGGGACCGACGCCAATTGAGGACAGACGAGACATAGGGGCTACGCCGGTGGATTTCAATGTCGTTGACCAACCCGAGACGCTGGTGGCGGGAACAGTGCTTCGCAGCCCCGCGCTCGCGGTCGAGGGGCCGCGCCGCGCGAAAGTCGAAGAGGCGTGGAAGCGCAACCTGGCCCGCAAGCTGCCCGGGCCGCCGACCACGGCCTATGTCGACCACGCGCCGGAGATCAATTCGTACCTGACCCATATCGTCGGCTACCGCTGCCACAGCTTGGCCGACCTGCAGCCCGGAGACGTGCTCGCCCGGGTACCCGCCGGGCGCTTCGCCCGATTCATCGCCAGCGGAGACAATCTCGGCGACACCATCGTGAGCATCTGGCGAGCGGTATGGGACGCGGAGGCCGCGGGGCGGCTCGTACGCGCTTATACCGGCGACTGGGAACACTATCCCGACGCACGGACAGTGGAAGTTTTCGTGGCAGTGGCAGACGATCAGGGCAACGGGTAGGAACAGACAGTGGACTTCGAGATCGTCACATTGCCACAGAGCATGGTCGCGGGCCTGACCGTGCCGCTGGCCGGCCGCGAGGTGACCGCACGTGACCTCGACCTGGTGAACTTCACGTGGGATCGCTACCTGGCGCGGGAGAAGAACGTGCCGCGGGTGGCGGCCTACATAGGCCAGAACGATCATGCGGTCGCCGTGCTCGGCTACGAGATCGGCGGCATGGACGAGCTGGACCCCGGCGATGTGCTCACCATCATCCCGCAGGGCCGCTACGCCAAGTTCGTCGTCGCCGACAAACCCTACGACCTGCTACGCACCGCCTGGGCACAGGTGGCGAAGGCCGAGAACGCGGGAACGATCACCCGCTCCCACACCGCCGAGGTGGAGCGCTACACCGGCCCGGCCTCGGTGGAGGTCTACGTCTCGCTGGACTGACCGGACAGCCCCGGGTTCGTGATCGCCGGGCAGGTCGGCCGAAGGCATTTCGCCGTCGGCCGACCTCGTGCCGGTGCGGTGCCTACTCCGCGCCGATGATGAAGGCTTCCAGCTGGGCGCGCGCGATGTCGTCGGCGAGCTGCTGCGGCGGAGACTTCATCAGGTAGGCCGAGGCCGGGATGACCGGTCCGCCGATGCCGCGGTCCTTGGCGATCTTCGCCGCGCGCACCGCGTCGATGATGATGCCCGCGGAGTTCGGCGAATCCCACACCTCGAGCTTGTACTCCAGATTCAGCGGCACGTCACCGAAGGCGCGGCCCTCCAGGCGGACGTAGGCCCACTTGCGGTCGTCGAGCCAGCCCACGTGGTCGGACGGGCCGATGTGCACGTCGTTGGCGCCGAGTTCCTTCTTGAGGTTGCTGGTGACGGCCTGGGTCTTGGAGATCTTCTTCGACTCCAGGCGCTCGCGCTCGAGCATGTTCTTGAAGTCCATGTTGCCGCCGACGTTGAGCTGCATGGTGCGGTCGAGCTGCACGCCGCGATCCTCGAACAGCTTGGCCATCACGCGGTGGGTGATGGTGGCGCCGACCTGGCTCTTGATGTCGTCACCGACGATCGGGACACCGGCCTTGGTGAACTTCTCCGCCCAGACCGGGTCGGAGGCGATGAACACCGGCAACGCGTTGACGAACGCGACACCCGCGTCGATCGCGCACTGCGCGTAGAACTTGTCGGCCTCCTCCGAGCCCACCGGCAGGTAGGACACCAGCACGTCGACGTTGTTGTCCTTCAGGACCCGCACCACGTCGACCGGCTCGGCCTCGGACAGCTCGATGGTCTGCGCGTAGTACTTGCCGATGCCGTCGAGGGTCGGGCCACGCTGCACGACGACGTCGCTCGGCGGCACGTCGGAGATCTTGATGGTGTTGTTCTCGCTGGCGAAGATCGCCTCGGCCAGGTCGAAGCCGACCTTCTTCGCGTCCACGTCGAACGCCGCGACGAACTTGACGTCGCGAACGTGGTACGGGCCGAACCGCACATGCATCAGGCCGGGAACGGTCGAGGACTCGTCCGCGTCCTTGTAGTACTGCACGCCCTGGACCAGCGAGGAGGCGCAGTTGCCCACACCCACGATGGCGACGCGAACCTCTGTGGCGTTGTCAGCCTTCTTGACGTCACTCATGGCCGATATTTCCCTCTTTCTGTGGTGCCGCCTTCGTCGATTGCTCCGCCGCAATCAACTCGTTGAGCCAGCGCACTTCGCGCTCGCTTGATTCGAGTCCGAGTTGATGGAGCTGCCGGGTGTAGCGATCCAGCGACCCGCTGGCCTTCTTGATCGCCTCCCGAAGCCCCTCTCGGCGCTCCTCGACCTGACGCCGCCTGCCCTCCAGGATCCGCATCCGCGCTTCCGCGGGGGTGCGGCTGAAGAAAGCCAGATGAACGCCGAAGCCGTCGTCGGTGTAGTTCTGCGGTCCGGTGTCGGCGAGCAACTCGCTGAACCGCTCCCGCCCGGCCGGAGTCAGTTGGTAGACCCGGCGCGCGCGGCGTGTCGTCGCGCCCGCTGGGATCTCCTCGGCGATCAACCCGTCCGCCTGCATGCGGCGCAGCGTCGGGTAGAGCGATCCGTAGGAGAAGGCACGAAAGGCCCCGAGCAGGCCCGTCAACCGCTTGCGCAGCTCGTACCCGTGCATGGGCGCTTCCAGGAGCAGCCCGAGGATTGCCAGCTCGAGCACCGGGCTTCACCCCCTGACTGTGTACAGAACCTAACCGATGGATGCGACTTTCCACTATATCGGAGCGATACATCTGTGCACAGTCGTCGGCCAGGTTCGAGCGACGTGCGCGGTCAGCGAGTGGGCGGGAAGACCGCGAGCGGCTCGCCCGCGAAAGTGGCCGTCAGGTATCCGGACGAGCCGCCTTTGTTCTCGACGAAGATGCGTATCGCCGGGCCGAGGTCGATCGGACCGTTGGATTGGAAATCCATGATGACGTGGGTGATCACACCATCGGGAGTCTTCACCGATTGCGGCGCGCCTGCCAGCAGGCCTGCGATGGCGGGCACGTCGATGGCGGCGAGGTCGAAGGAACGGGTACCGCGTTGCCGCTCGGAGGTATCCGAGCCGCGGAAGTCGCCGTTGTAGTGGTAATCGCCGGTCTCGGCGCTGCTGCCGGGCTTCTGCCGGTCCACGCTCACGTACTTCGGATACATCGTGACCTTGTCGGCGCTCATATCGCCGAACTCGGCCCGGTACTCCGCGAGGAAATAGGCCAGTCCCGCGCCGGTGGTCATGTCGGGAACATCCTCGGAGAACCCGGGCAGATCGACGCCGCAGCGGCTGATCCCCCCGACCATCGCCCCTGCCACCAGCGCCGCGACCACCACCGACACGGGCGCCAGCCAGCGGCGCGGACGCCGCCGGTCCACCCGCACCACCGGTGCGTTCGCCAGCCCGTCCGGGATCTGCAGATCATCGATCAACGCGTCGAGCTCGCCGAAGGACTTCGCGCGCATGGCTCGGGCGGTACGAGCGGCGTGCTCGGCGGCGGTGAGCTGGCCGTCGGCCAGCGCGGCGTCCAGCAGTCCGCACACGTCCGAGCGATCGGTGTCGCGGGCACGGACGTCGCTGTATCGGGTGGTCGCCATCGCTCTCATCCTCCGAAGGGCCACACGCGGCGCACCTCGCCCGCCGGGGTCAGCACGAAGTGGCCGCTCTCCTTGACGGAGTTGCTCACGTGGATCTCGACGACAGGTTGCCCGGCAGCAACCCCGTACCCGGGGGACAGACCGTTCACGCCCACCTTGACAAGCGTGACGACGCCGCCGGGGACCCGGGTCGTGGCGGGCGCGTCGGCCAGCGCCCGGCCGATCGCCTCCACATTCAGCGCGGCCAGGTCCACCGACGGGGTGTCGGTCTTACGTGTCTCGATCGACGTGGACTGGGCGAAACCACCGCGGTAGTCGTACTGCACCTTCCGGTTCGGCTGGCCGGGCACGGCCCGGGTGACCGTAGCCAAGTCGTCGTGCAGATACAGCTCGTCCACCTGCAAGTCGCCGAATTTCCGCTGGTAGTTGCGCAGGAAGACGGCGATTCCCTCGGTGGTGACCAGACTCGGCGTCGGGACCACAACGGGCTGCACCGCCCCGAGTTCCACCGCAGGCGGGGCTTGGGCCGCGGATCGCGGTTCCGCTTCCCTGGTGACGGCGAGAAAACCCGCGCAAGCGGCCAGCGCCGCGGCCACGGCCACCGCGGCCCGATACCACTGACGCCGATGCGAACGCGGCGGTCGCGGCGCGGGGGCGACGTCACGGGGCCGCTGAAGGTCCGCGACCAGATCGTCCAGATCCCCCAGGGTGCGCGCTTCCGCGGCGAGTTCGGTGAGTGTGTCGTGCTCCTCTTCGGACAGCTGGCCGTCTGCGCGGGCGAGGTCGAGCAGTTCGCGCGTAGTGGCGCGATCGGCATCACGCGCCCGGGTGTGACCGGGATAACTTCCACCGGATCCCGAGCGCCGCAAGAGTTTTCGCGTGACCGACGGGCTCTGCCCGGCGAACCCGCGCGCCGCGGCCGGGGTTTGCAGATCGGCGGTGAGCGCGGCCAGTTCGCCCAGTGTCTTCGCCGCCGCGGCCTGCGCGATCCGGTCGTGGTACTCATCGGCGCCGAGCTGCCCCTCGGCATAGGCGGCATCCAGAAGACCGGACGCGTCGGCACGGTCTAGATCACGCGCTCGCATGCGCCCGGATGCTGCGGTGGACACAGACGGATCGTAGTCCGGGTGGCGGCGCGACGCGCTGGATCGGCCCGGTCGGGACCGGTCAATCCGCAACAGCCCGGGGCGGCCCGATTGCATCACCGCTACTCTGGTTCTCGTGCGAATTCAGCGGCAAGTTGTCGACTACGCCCTGCGGCGCAAGTCGCTGCTGGCTGACGTCTATGCGGGCCGGGTCGATGTCGCCGAGGTGTGTGATGCGAATCCTTATCTCTTGCGTGCGGCGAAATTCCACGGCCGGGGGAGCGAGGTCACATGCCCCATCTGCCGGAAGGAACAGCTGACCCTCGTATCCTGGGTCTTCGGCGACGGCCTCGGGCCGGTCGCCGGATCGGCTCGCACACCCGAGGAGCTTGCGCGACTCGCCGAGACGCGCGAAGAATTCTCGGTTCATGTCGTCGAGGTATGCCGGACCTGCAGCTGGAATCATCTGGTGCAGTCCTATGTCCTCGGTTCCGCGCCGGCACCGCCGCGCCGCCGCACCGGGACACGCGCGAACCGGCGCACCGCCGCCGAATGAAGTGCCTGGGTCGTCCCCGGCGGGTGACTCGCGGGGTCGGCATGCGTCCGCCGCGGGTGACGACTACCGCTGATTGCCACCTGGACCGCTACGAGTTATGGAGATCTTGTCAGTGAATTCGCCCTACGAGCCCTACGGCGATGAGCCACATGGCGGTCGTCCTCCGCAGAGTTCACGTCCAAGTCCCAACCCGTACCAGAATCCCCGTCCCGGACCGCCCCCCGGCGCCCGTCCCGGCTCGCCGTCCGGTGCACGTCCCCTCCCCGGTGACCCGCGCGGCCCCCAGCCGCCGCGCCGTCCCGCCCCCCCGCCGAA
>NZ_BAFR01000216.1 GCF_000308435.1 Nocardia araoensis NBRC 100135
AACCGATCATGAGCGCGCGGTAGATGCCGGTCGATGCCGGCACGACGCGTATCACAATATTCGCCAGCTGACCGACGTCGGCAAGATGCTGAAGCTGCGCAGTCATGACCGAGGTGCTTCCCGCAGTGCGGTGAAGGGCGGACTCGTCAACAAAGACTTCCATGGTGAGCGGGTTCTTCTCGGCGGTGAGCCGCGATTGACGCTTCCGGCCGACCTCCAAGTGCCGCTCGACGTCTTCGGCGGGCTTGTTCGGGTACTCGGCCCAGATGATCGCTCGCCGGTAGTCGTCGGTTTGAAGCAGACCCGGCAAGAACGTGGTCTGGTACGACGTGATCCGGTTGGCGGCATCTTCTAGGCCGACGAACAGGTTGAAGTCCTTTGGGATCGTGTCATCGGTGAATGCCTGCCACCAACCCTTCGCACCCTTGGTTTCCTTCACCAACTCCAGGACCACCTGGGTTTCCTTCTCGGTGGCGTTGTAGAGCTGACACAGCCGCTCGATCAGGACCGGGTTGAAGCGGACGGGTTGACCCGTCTCCATCTTCCAGATCGTTGACCGAGCCGAGGCGATCGCGGCCGCTGCGGCCTCTCTGGTGATGTCGGCCCGCTCGCGCAGCGTCTCCAGCTGCATGCCGAGCATGCGCCGCGCGATTGTGGAATCTGTTGCCATCTCGACCTTTCGGAGTGCGTTGCAACTCGAACAAGGATGCAGCAACAACTAAAACAGCACCAGATTTTTGGAAACGTTTGCGTTGAAATCGTCGCAGCAAGGCCGGTTGTGGGTGTCTCCTTGGTAGCGCGCCCGGCGGCATGAGCGAGTGATGGCGATCGTCCGCTCACGTTCCCGACGTCGGTCACTTCCCAGCCTGGGTGGCCGGGCCGGGCGCACCTTACCCGCCTTCGATGTGAGTTGAGGTCTGCCGATGGATGAAGGAGCGTTCGGGGACACACCGCTGTCCCGCTGCATGTTCTATCGCAGGAATTGCGGCTTCAACGCCGTGATCGACCCACCGGAACTCGGCCGGATAGTGCTGCGCGCCGGATCGGTGTGGGCGGTGACGATGCCGAGCAGGTTGGGCCGAGCGGTGAGAGCACACATGCAGAGCAGCGGCATCGTGCACGGACCTATTGTCGGACATCCGCGTTCGGGTCGCTGGACGTTCCTTGTCCGTCCCGACATCGAAGACGACGACGTCAAGCTGTTCGCCGAGATGTTCCGCAGGGAGGTGAGCATCGCGCGAGAGGGAGCCGTCATCGCGCTCCCCTCCCCTAGCCCGAACGGCTCCATCCGGCAATGGGTTGTCCCGGCACGCAATGCTTTCCTTCCGTCCGGTCTTGCTGTCGTCGAGGCCGTACGGGCCTGGTCCGAAGTGGCTTCCCAGACTCCGCGCTATGGCCGGTAGCGCAATGCTGCCGGTGCTCATCGCCTTCGGGGTCGTCTCTTGGCTCGCCATCTGCTTTTTCCTGAGCACGGCGATCCTCGAGTACCGCGTCACCCGTGCGGAAAAGCTCTATCTGGAACTCGCCGCGATTCGATCAGTTCCATCCGATGCCGATATCGAGCGCCTGTGTGACCTCACCGAACCGCGCCGCGATCCGTGGGTGCGCGCGGATCTGGTTCCGGCGTAAACAGCAGCCGATCCACAGCAATACGCAGATAACACCGAATTCCGTCGCGGCTCCACGCCGCCGTCTCGTGGGAGGTGTTCACCAATGGTCGCAGAGGACGATGCCGACATCGACGCCGAGTCGAACGGGCCGTGCTACGACACCAACGTTCTCGCCCGGACCCTTTCCTGGTTGGACCACAACAACCCGCACTGGCCGATGCAGAGCTACGAGGCCGCGCGCACGGCCTACCACCATCACCAAGACTGCCCACCCATGACGTGCGCCACCTACATTGCGGCGCTCTACAAAATCAGGAAATCAACGGAGGCCGAGAATGATTCCGATTTCCCTCGTCACAGGGTGATCATGCAAGTCACGCGCACACAATCCGCCGTGCGGCGCAAGCACCAACCGCCCCTCGAGCACACCCGAGACCAGGTATCACCGCACCCGGAGCAGCCGGACGTACGCCTGGCAGTGGTGATCGACGGCCACCGCCTGGACTTCGCCGCGTGCCTCACATCCGCCCTATGGTTCCTCCAAGAGCAACACCGACGACGGTTCGTCGACTCCGTGGAGGTGATCCCCGGCGACACAACCGGCTTACCCCGCTTGCCGAACGAAAGACTCTACGACGGACCCTGAATCAGTGGTACACCCGGCAACAGATCAGCATGACCGAGCAGTTCCTCGCCTGCGGTGTCCACAGTGCCCACCGTCGAAGATTGCCGCGACGGCGCTGGCCGCGCTCGGACAGATTAGAAGCCTTCGTCAGCTGCCTTACCAGGCTGATGGATGCCGCAGGTCAGAGCGATCGCACGCGGGTCGGTTCAGCGAAGCGCCGTCCGACGGACATTGCTGCGCGGGCCGGTTGCGGAGCCGTTCACGGCGAACGCGTGACACATAAATTACGTTGCGCTGGAACCGATCGCGATCTGCGTGCGTCCAAAGATATCGACTGCCTTTATTCACAGGCCGGGGGGTGTCTCGTACTCGGGGTGGCGCGTATCCGGTGCCGGGATAGGCGAGTCGATTCATGTTTCGACGAAACAGGGGGATATCCCATGAAGGTTCGCAATGACCAATCAGCTGCGCCTACAAGCCGAGTCGGTCGAACGCTTCTCTTCGCAGCGACACTGGCGATCGCTATGATCGCGAGCGTGCTGACCTCCGGTTCCGCACAAGCGTCGTATCAGCCGTGCACCAACTACAGAGTCACCACCCAATGGGGCCGAGTCGAAGTCGACACCAGGCCGAAGGACAGAGACCCCATCGGCAACATCGCATGGGCCATGTTCCTCAACAACATCGCCGACATCCCGGGCAGGTACGACTACCAGATATTGGTCAACGGCGGGGTCGTCGAGAGGGATTACAAGTTCAAGGACGACAACTTTCACATGTCGATTCCCCGGTATCAAAAGGGACGCTACGTGTACGAGTCAGCGGATGAAATCCAGGTCATCGTCTCTCACGCCGCTGGCAAGAACCTGTACGTGACGCCGATCAACCGTTGCACCGTCCCACACACGGCAGGATAGCTACATGAACCAGGAGACATCACGGCGAGGCGCCGACCTGCTGGCGGCCGACATCGAGTCGGCCCTCGGCGTCGAGGTACACATCGACGAAACGATCCCCGAACATCTTCGCCGCCTGTCCGATCCACCGGCATGGTTTATCGAGTTCACCGTCCCCGCCTTGAACGTCTTGGTCGGCACTACCCCTGGCGAGCTCACCCCCAGCGGCGTGGCGTGCGAACTCGCCCGGCACATTCACGACGATGTCCTGTCCCGCAGTGGAAAGATCTGGCCCGCCGACCCCGCGGGTGGGGACCAGCCGTTGCTCCCCACTCTCGACGGATGGCGCGGGCCGGGTGGCTTGATACCGTTCGGGCAGGTCAAGACAGCGAAAGATCCTGATCCCAGCCTCGACGGTGTGGTCCGATGGTGGCTGCCCGACACCTACGACGGACTCATCGCCAGCCACTCTGGCGACGTATGGTTCTCCTTCTGGCAATACCAGGGCGACGAACAACTCATCACACCGGGCATGCCGGTGACATGGGTCATCGGCGAAGGCGGGCACGGAAAGTACCGCAAGGCAAGCGAAGTCCGGCCGGCTCAGCCGTAGCCCGGCGGAAGGTTGCGGCGATCGCGTTGCCTTCCTGACCCGCGCTCTACTGCCAGGTCGCGGTGTCGGGGTCGATACCGTGGGCGCTCGCGCTGGCGTCGACGATTCGACGAAACCACGCGGCAAGGCCGGCGCGGATGCCGTCGTAGTGGGCGGCGAATCCCGGATCGGCCTCGTACCTCCGGCCGAGACAGACCTGCATCTCCCTGGTGAGGGGAAAGTACGAAGCGAAGACTTCGCGGTGCCGCTCGACGAGTTGATTCGCTTCCGCGCTCCCCGGAGTGACGCCGGCGTCCATCGCATTTCCGAGGGCACGATCGAGGTCGGCCATGGCGTCGGCGATGGCCTGCCATTCCTCCGGACCTCGAGAGGCCGAGCGTTCGGCGTACTGCTGCCATTGCGTCGTGTCTCCGTAGCGATGGCGGGCTCGAGCCGGCCAGTCCGGGTTCCACCGGGGGCCGAAGATCGCGGCCTGCTGCTCGACGGTCAGCAGCAGGCCGCGCTCGTGGGCGTCGATCATCCGGTCCAGTCCGGCGCTGAGTCGCTGGAGGCGGTCGATCCGTTCGGCGACCTGGGCACGCTGCGCGCGTAATGCGCCGGGCACGTCTGCGGCCGAGTCGTCCAGAATGGCCCCGATCCGGTCCAAGCCGAGTCCGAGTTCACGGTAGACGACGATGCGGTGCAGACGTTCCAGATCACCAGCGGTGTAGAGCCGGTATCCGGCAACCGTGCGCAGCGACGGTCGGGCCAGACCGATCTCATCCCAGTGGTGCAGCGCGCGGATTGTCACGCCCAGACGGGCCGAGACCTGACCGACGGTCAGGCCATCGGTGTCAGCGGCATCAGGCATGCTCACCATTGTCGCCGCGACCGGCGCCCGGTGGCCTGATCCCGACGGCCTCGAGGTCCCGCGCCTCCTGACTGTCCGGATCGAAGGGCTTCGCCGCGGTGAAAACGATCCGTGCGTTCTCGGGGGTGGTCACCGCCACGTCACGGGTGTTCCAGGGAGTGTCCCGTGGACCATCGACCGAGTTCGGACGCAACGCACGACACGCATACACCAGCGAATCGACCTGACTGAGCACGCACGCGAAACTGACGCTCATCCCTGGTGCCTGCGCCGGAACGCTCCCCGCCGGGACCAGAAGCACGTCCTGGAACGCCCACCGGCGCAGATGCACAACCCTGCCGGGAATGCTGAACAACTCGAAGAATCCGAGCCCACGAATCCAGAACTCCACCGACGCCGCCAAATCGCTCGTCGGGATCGTCACGAACGCGGGCATTCCATAGATGCCCCGGAACAGTTCCGGCACGATCGCATCCGGGCCGGGAGCAGGCACCGGGCTCATCTCGAAAGCGTTGTAGTAGTCACTCATGCACCCCACCCTCCGACCTCACGCAACGTGAGAGTCAAGCCGTCGGGCAGGGGCATCGCCAGCTCGAGCCCGGCGACCCGCCGGATGCGGTGGCCCCTTCGCCGGATCGGCCCGCGCGACTTGTAAGGCGCAAGGCTTCGACCGCACAGGTGGGTGGCCTGCCCAGATGTTGCTGGTCGGCCGTAATTTGCTCGTACGCAACAGCTTTCGGCGCACTGTTGTCGCGGTAGCATTTTCCGGTTGTGATCAGCGCGGCGCGGCCTTAAGTACCGGGGTACTCCGCGTGGATGTCGCCGTCGAACAGTTTCCAGAAGAAGGCGTTCATCTTCGCGGCGGCAGGTGCATGCCGGGCCAAGATCGCGGCCACGACCGGTGGCACGTCATCCGGGATGTGACCAGCGGCGCACTGGCGGACGTACTCGTTGCGGGCGACCGGACCCCCGCTGGACGGCATCGATACTCCGCAGACGTCGGTCACCAGCCAGTTGACCAGTCGCATGGCGGAGTAGTCGGCGTCATGGGTGGCGTGGCGCTCAGCGAAGTCGCGCTCGGCGGCTGACAGGTCGAATCGCGGCGAGGTTGCCAGCCCGAAGTCGCTGAGATAGATCCGCTCCATATCGGTGCGCAGGTTGCCGAAGTGCCAGTCCATGTGCAGCAACTGCTGATCGCACAGAAACTGCACGATCTCCGAAAACTGACGCTCGACTGTGGCGGCCTTACCAGCCGGGTTCTCACGCAACAAATCCGCTATCGGGTGTGGGATGTACTCGCAGAACATCACGAGGCTGCACTGTGCGGCGGCCAGCGCTTCGAGACGGGTTCGCACGGCGGGGTAGCCGCCCTGGGCGGCGACCACCGCGTCTATGTCGGCGTGTTCGGCTGCGACCGGCGACCGGCCGGGTAGCACGCGCCAGTGGTAGAGCATCGGGAACGACTGTGTCACGCCGGACAGTACGGCGTCGGTGACGATGATGTTCGCGGCGAGCTCTCGCCATGCGTTGAGACTCGGGCCGCCGATGCCGTACTGGCAGAACAGCGGCAGGTCGAACAAATTCGCTGTGGATCCCGAGTTGGCGACCTCCCGGTCGCTCAGTGGGATGCGCTTGGCGAACACCGGCACACCGACGACGTCGATGAGCGCCGAGCCGCCACCCACACCCACGCTTATGGTTCGACCGGTGCCTACGAGCTCAGCGAGCTCGAAATTGCTGTGCGAAGCCATAATTGCCGAGAGCTTGCGGTGCCAGGCAGCCCTCGCGGTTGTCATCGCACGATTGTGTCACCGATCAGGCTTCTCGGCGGTCGCGACCGTCCGCGGAGCTCTTACCACGGCACCCGCTGCGCACAACTGACGGGACGTCAATGGAGGGCAGGAGTCGGTGCCTCGGGTGCAGGTGGTTGGAGTTCTGTAGGGTGGCGATTCGTTGGCGGACCGAACTCCGGGGGATGTTATGGCGCGCAGAGGCTTACAACGATTCGCGATCCTTGCCACGGCGGCGTGGACGGCCACCATCGGAACTGCGGCGGCGGGAGCCGCGCCTGGTTCGGTATCAGCCGATGCCGTGGTCGTGTCGCTGCCCTCCCCTACCGGCAACGACCCTGTCGGCGTGACCGAGCTACACCTCACCGACCCCAACCGAACCGACCCGTGGGGCGAAGGCCGCCGGGAGGTACTGGTTCAGATCTGGTATCCAGCGCAGGACTCGGATACGTCCGCTGCCGCAGCCTGGATGCCGCCGGGCGGGAGGGAGGAACAAGCCGACTATCTCGCCGAACTCGGCGTCCCTCGAGAACGCTGGTCGCTCGGCTCGAGTCACAGCTACCCGGATCGACCGGCACGTGAAGGGGGCGGCCGGTTCCCGGTGTTGTTCAATTCCCCTGGTATGGGCGATGCCACTGGCTGGAGCACGGCGCAGGCCGAGGATGTCGCCAGTCACGGTTATGTCGTAGTCGCGATCAACCATACGCACGAGGCGTTCTCCGTCCACTTCCCCGACGGGCGAGTCGAACACACTGTCGTCCCCTTGGACTCGCCGCAAGAGGTCCTGCGGGACGTCCTGCTTCCTACCCGCGTCGCCGACACTCGCTTCGTGCTCGACGAACTCTCGGCCGCCGCCACCGGACAGGAATCGCACACCGCTGGGCTCCTGCCCGAAGGACTGGCCACGAGCATGGACATGACGAAGGTAGGAATGTTCGGACACTCGCTCGGTGGCTCGACCACTGTGCAGGCGTTGCACGACGAACCGCGGATCCGCGCCGGCATCAATCTGGACGGACCGATCCTTGGATCGGTCGCCGCGGAGGGAACCGACAAGCCCCTGCTCATGCTGGCAAGTGGCGGCTCTCCCTGGTACGGCAATCCTGGGTGGGAGCCCTACTGGTCCAGCAACACCGGTGTGAAGCTGCCCCTTCAAGTGTCGGGCACCGAGCACATGTCCTTCTGCGACCAGCAGACGATCCTTTCCCAGCTGACCGCTGCCGGGCTGCTGTCAGCGGAAACAAAGACAAAAGCAGTCGGCAAGATCGACCCTCAGAGGTCGACCGACCTGCAACGAACCTATCTGCGCACCTTCTTCGACGCCGTCTTCGGCCAGAACAACACCGCCGTCATCGAGGCGATCACAACCCTGGCCCAACCTGAAGTCCTCCCACACCCGTAGGTACCGCGTGCCAGCGAGCCCAAGAGTTGCCCGAGTAGAGAAAGCCGACCAGCCCTCGTCGACTGCGACGCGTGCCCAGCTGTTGCGAAGCAAGGCGTCGCCGATGCCGAATTCAGCGACGCACCAGCAACGATTCGTCGACTCCGAAGAGGTAATCCTTGGCGACACGACCCGCTTACGCTGGTCGCCGAGCGAGAGACTCTACGACGGAGGGTGAGGCGCAGATCATTCAGGTGCGTAGAGTTCGGGTTTGAATAGCGCTTCGGCACCAGCGCGGGTGTAGAGCTTTCGTTGCAAGGAACGCAGGATCGTGATCGCTTCGGCGTCGCGTATTCCGTTGACAATTTGGAACTCGACACCCGCGCCGAATAGATCACTACCGAAAGCCAGTTCGCTCAGAAACAGCACCCTGGCAGTCTCGACCTCGGTCAGCACGGTGCCGTCGCGGACTGCGCGACGGAGCCTGGCGGTTTCGTCATCGAACCGGTCACGATCGGCAAACCCCAGTGCGCGCACTGGTATCGGCGCGTTCGTCGAGACTCCCACCCAGCTAGCGAGAGCCCCGTCCACGAATTCGCGTTCCGCGGGGGTCAGCTTCGACATATCGAATTCCAACAGTCTCTCCTGAAGTTGTGGTCGCTGCCTACCGGTTTCCACCAGGTTTTCCCGGAGGCGTCCCTCCGGTGCCGCCAGGGAGACGGTCAGGGGCCAGAGACGGATCCGTGGTCTGGTTGGTGAGGCGGATGAACTCGCCCAATGGGTCCTTCGGCCGGTAGACGGTGCCGTGATCAGTAGTGCTGGGGTCAACGATGACGATGAATCCGTCGTAGCTCATCATCACGGGATTGCCGACTTTATCCTTGCCCAGACGCTCCATTTGTGGGCCTTGGATGATCTGATAAACCTACTCCGCGAGCTCGTCTTGCGTCATTCCCTTGAAGTCCGGGCGGTGCTTGTCCAGGCGTGACCGTAGGCGATCTCCTGAGCCATCCTCATGCCCGGATCCTTGCTCCACCCGCCCGGCGGTTGTGCCAGCCCGTCATTGGCGGCCTGGAACAGTATGTCTGTCGACTCGAGTAGTTGAAGTTTTTCGTTGGCCTCGGCGATCTTCGCACCCCACTGGGCATCGGCCGTCGCCAAAGTCGACACCAGGCCGTTCAGTCGCGACAGTTGCGTGCCCGCTTCCGAACTCCAGTCATCGATCCCGGTAATGCTCCAGTCGTCGGCAACGTTGACCGGGGAGACGACGTAGTGCTCGAAAATGGTCTTGATCTCCGCCAGCGGGTATTGCATATCGCGGGCAGCGCCCGCGCAAGCGGTACCGAGATCGTAGAACGCCGTGGCGATCGTGCGCATCTGGGTTTGCTCGCGGTCGGCCTTGTCCTCGGCCGCGTCGCGGGCGTGTCCCTGCCACGCGAGGTCGTGGATCACGGTGTGCATCGAGTTGGACGTCTTCAGGACCACGTCCACGATCTGGTTGGACCTGTCCGCGATGCCGACCAGCGCCGAAACATCCCAGCTCAGCACCTCCCCCGGTGTGGGTGTCGCTTTAGCTGCCATCGTGGGCACCAGTCGGGATCAGGTCGGTCACCGCAGCCAGTTGGGCGGCGGCTGCCATATCGTCGTCGCGGTAGGTACTCGCCGCATGTTCGAGGAGCTCTGCGAATCGAGTGAACCCAGCTTTCAACGTCTCTCGCACTTGGGATGCCAACGATGTCGTCTGCCCTAGGCTGTGCCCGACTGCGGAGCCATCCAACTTCCCGTCGACGTGATCGGCGCCCAAGGGTGCAACTTCATCCATCTGTTCTGGCAACACAGCCAATGCTTGGGCCGCCGCCCGTAGGCTCTCCGGATTGACGTCGAACACAGCGATCCCCCGCTTCAACTCGGTCCTCGTCCGGCTCGACCCACCCTAGTTCACTGAGTCTGTGACTCGCAGCGCTGAATGGCGGCGATTTGGTGATGCGGGGTGGCAGTGACTTTCGGGAGGGCTGTTCAGTCCGAAGAATTCGTGCAGTTCGGGTGGGATGGCTCTCGGCTCCGGTTGGAAGGTCTCGATCAGCAGGTCGTCGGGGCCTTGTGCCATCGCGTAGGAGACGGTGGGTCCGAATGTCAGTGTCTGCTGACCGGGTTGCATGGGCGCCAGCGCCAGGTCCAGGGACGCGTCGATCAGTTGCAGTGTCGGGGACATGCCCCCGGCGTACGCGATCATGGACCGGTCGAACAGGTCCATCACCGGGGACGGGGAGCACCCGCTCCCCCGACGCTGAACTCGGTCACATCGGGACCCACTTCCGGTTCGGGCCTTGGGCGGTGAAGTCGCGTCCCAGAGTGGTCAGAGCGATCCGACCGAGCAACCCTTCGAATCCCAGAGCGCTGTGCTGCGGATACAACTCGACGTTGTGACATGAGAGGCGTGTCAATAATCGCTGTAAGCTCATTGCTGTTCGGCCAAACTCGTCTGGGTCCAACTGAAATCGCGTCTCTGCGTGGTCATTCGCGCGGACCGCGACTGCTAGAGCCACTCCGCCTGGGTGGAGCGGCTCCATCCGTCGCGATTCGTCGGCGGGTAGTAACGCAGGATGAAGGATGGAGGTGGTGCCCATGTGGGTGCCGACGCCGAACCCGTCCCGGCCCAACCGGGACGGCGCCGCTAAGCGGTGGCTGGAGCCTTTGCTCTGGCTGCGCACCGTGGTGAACGTTGTGGATCTGGCGACGCGGTACCTGCCGCGCCTGGCTGAAAACGCCACCGCCAGCCCAGCGGTCATGGTGACCACCAAGCTGGCGGCATGGGCTCTGCGCGCGATTATCGGCCTGATCAGCTAGTTCGCGAGCAGGTCTCCTAGACGGGTTAGGGCTTGGATCACTGCTCCAACAGTGTTCCGGGCCCTCTCCCACATCTGGAGCTGTGGACACCACAGAAACAAGCGCCTCAGCGCCTACCCGTTTCCGGGCGTACACGTTGTGTACTGTACTCCCCTTGTACTCCCCACCCAGTCGGAACGGCCTTCGAATGGCCTGTGACCATGGGGTTTTTACTCGACCTTTTCATTTTGAGTGAAGTGCTCCGCAAGGGCCACGCACGCTGACCGTTGTCGCGTTCCATGGAGCCAGTCCATACCAAGAGTTACAGCCCAACCGCTCCACACCCGGCTCACGCGAGGCAGCAGTGTCGTCTTGAGATGCCTTGGGGTTCCGTCTTGGTTGGACCCCGCGGTGGATGTATCGGAGTAGTTGCCTGACAACCACGGTTATCGGGCAAGATAGCGCCGGGGCGGGTGGAGCGAGCTGGCGCGACTGCGTCCGGCCCCGCGGCGCTCAATTCCCAGTTATCGGGGGACAACTTGGCGGAGTAGAGCGCGTCCTGCGAGAAGACGGACGTCATCGATCACATGCTCGGCCCCAAACCCGCGAATCGGCGGACGGAAAGCCAGCACCTCGTCGGTCTCAACGACCACATCGACATCGATCACCCCGGGAATAACCTCAGCGCAATACCAATCCGGCTCCGCCACACCAGCAACCCTACGGGCGCCCCTCCGGGCAGCAGACACGCCAGACACACGACGTCACTTTTACCGATCAGCATGACCCTGAAACCGCCCAAGGACACCAGGGTCACCGCGAAACGGCGTCAACATTCACCGTCCTAGCCGGATGTGGGAGGTGTTCAGCAGGAGTGTGCGGGGTTCAGATGCCCGCGCTGCCGGTGGATGGTCGCGCCCTGCGCAGTTCGCAGGCCAGCCGGTCGGCATCGGGACGGTCCTCGCCGGAGCGGGCGCAGCCCCGCGAGGTGTAGCCCTGTCGGTCATAACCCCAACGGTCATAACCGTAGTGGTCGTAGCCCCAACGGTCGTAGCCCCAACGGTCGTAACCCCAGACATCGAAGCCGTCGGGTCCGTAGGGGTCTTCAGGCTCAGCGGGTTTCGGAAATGACGGCGTCGTTACGGGCGGTTCGGTCGTTACCGGCGGAGCGGTGGTTACCGGCGGGGTAGTGGTTACCGGCGGAGCAGTGGTCACCGGCGGAGCAGTCGTCACCGGCGGCACCGTCGTCACGGGCGCGGTGGTGACGGGTGCGGTAGTAACCGGGCTTTGATCAGGGGTTGCGAATGCCGGTATGACAAGCGCGGCCGGAGCAAGCGCCACCGTCCCGGCGACTGCGGCCAGCAGGACCGACTGCCGAACGGTGCGCGGACTTCTCCTCCACTGCGACATAGTTGACCTCCAAACGCGAAATGAGCGCGCTCACCGCACCCGAGTCCCCTATCGGTCGAATGTCCAAATCTGTTACACAGAAGTAAGTTTCGCACCCGTCCCGATTCAAGAGGCGTGTGAGCACTGGAGTTCCGGCCGTACGGGCGCATGTACCTGGTTACACGATCCTTACCGGCCCCCCCGAGTGGCGGCATGTGTCGTGGGCGATGCAGTTCGGTATCCAGGCAGGGTCCTGGATTGCGTTGCTCGCCGAAATTCCCGCCGAAGAGGTCACCACCTTCACCGTGGACTGGGAGGACTCCCCGAGGCGTACACCGCACACACCACCAAGCTGGTCCTGCACCGTCGACCCGGTTCACGCCGCCGCTACGGAAGGAGCCACGCGGTGATCAACATGCATCACACCCATCTCATTGCCACCGGGAGTACTAGGCACAGGCTGCATTCGTTGGCCTGCACCCGGCTTGTTACCGGTGGCAGACGGTTTTCAACGCCGGCATGAGTGCCGGCCGCGGTCACCGATCGAAGCCGCGGAAAACACCGTCGTCGTCGACGCCGCCGGCGTAGTCCTCGAAGTCCATGTTGGCGAGGAGGAAGTTGACCTCGACCTCGGCCATCGCGCTGGGCGCGATCCGGAACACCGCGTCGCCGTCCCCGCGGGCATCCTCGTCGCTGGTATCGACCGCGAGGAGTGGGTGCTCAGGGTCGGTCATCGTGGTGGTGTCGGCGAGGAACACATAGGTCTGGCCATCGACCAGATCACCTAGGTCGGCGGGGGTCAGCCCGTCGAAGGTCACGTCGTCGACGGGGGTCAGCTCTGTCATGGTGTCTTCGTCGTAGGACGCGATGACCGCCGCGAGGGTTTGGGCCCACGCCGCGTCATCGGTGAAATCAGTACGCAACAGAAGCGATTCGCCCTCGGGCAGAGACCGTGCCATACGCCCGATTGTGCACTAACGCAGCCGAACACCATGCGTGGCGGCACAGAGGTGCTCGGACTCTACGCAGACCGACACACCCGGTTGAGGTGATCGGCGACCAGCCTGCCGCACGCAGGTCGCTACGAGCCCCTCCGTTGTCCACAGCGGGGGTCGTACCGCGCAGCCGGGTCGGCACGCGATCGGCCGCGTCGGCCGCTATTTCACCTGCCCTGGTTGGCGATGAACCCCTGTACGGCGTCGAGGAACTCCGGGCCGCCCATGGCGTATCCGCCGATGGTGCCACCGATCAGCGCACCGATAGGGATGCTGACACCCCAGACCAGAATCACACACGCCCCGAGGAGACCACCGACGATGGCACCGGCGACGACGCCGGGCAGGTTCTTGTTGATCTGCTCCTTGAGTCGGTCGTAAGAGCTGATGTCCTTCAATTGCGCGATTTCGTCTGCCGTCGGTGTCGAGGTCAGGGTCCGGCCGTCCGCACCGACGTGCTGCGCGATCTCGATCGAATGCCCGTCGACGGCGTACTGATGCGGCACTTCGGTCACCGCCGCTCCGTCGTCGGATTCGAGCACCACCGCACCGTTCTGCGCGATCTCGAACCTGCCGTTCTCGACGGTGGTGGTGACGACTCCGTCGGCCGGCGAAATGGTGATCCGGTAGTCGATTCCGTGATCCACACCGGAAGTTGTGTCCCCCACAGTCGGCTGCTCCGCATGGGCGGTCGCCGCGGTGATACCCACGGCCGAAATGGCCATGAAAACGGCAGCGCGGATTTTCTCGAACTTCATTCTTCGAATCCCTCCACTCAGCTGCCCCGGATGGGCGGACCGAGTCCGACCTTAGGCGTCGAATGCGAGGGTGTGTGGTACGCCACACACGCGGGTACGAAGTCGCGGCAAATACACTTCCCCCATGCGACGACCGCGCGCCATGGTGCTCGATGAGGTGTGGCGCAGGCTCGAGGGTGTCGAACCGCTCAGCGGCCCGCACGGGGGTCCGTTGCGCCGGACGGTGAAGCTCGTGCTCGACCCGTTGGTGATCCGGCCCGTGCAACATCCGTTGTGCGCGGGGCCGATCCTGACGGCCGACGGCGCGGTGCTGCTGGAGGCGCGTATCCAGGCCGCGGCCGATGTGCTGCGGGCGACGGCGGCCTGGTTCACGGTGCTCAAGCAGGTTCGGCGGACGCTGCGGATCACCGAGGGGCACCCGCAGGATCTGTACTTCCAGCGCTGTTTCGAGCTGGCGACCACCTCGGGTATGCCGGATCCGGCGCGGGCCCGCACAGTCGCTGAGGACGCGTTGCGCGAGATTCACGAATACACCGCGGGACGCACCACGCAAGCTTTGAAGGAATATCTCACCGATCACGACCGGAAACGGGAGCTGGCCGGTCTGCTCGAACTGGCCTGGGGGCGGCGTCCGCTCTCCGGCCCGCCGGGCGGTGACCACGACGCGGAGGTGGTCGCGCTGCTGGAGGCGTGCGCCGCGGCACGGCTCGGCGAAGACGCCGACGGACAACACATTCTGGACCGATTGATCGCGGCCCATGCCGGTACGCACAGGGGAATCCGCCTGTGGCAGGACGCATCCGCTCAGGAATTGGGACTGACCGCGCACCCGGTGCCGCTGCGCCCCGCGATCGGTTCCTCGGCTTCGAAATCGACCCTCGGGCTCCCGTTCGATCGCACCGTGTACGAGCGGGTGTTCACCGTGCTTCAGGCGTCCACCGAGCGCGCGGAGTTGCCGTCGATCCCCGAGTTGGTCGACGCCGAGATCGCCCGGAGTTGCGCACCGTGGGCACTGCTGGACGAGTCCCTGCGCGTGACAGCGACGGCGGGGACAGCGTTGGCGACCGGCTTGTCGCCCATCGAGCAGCGCCGTCAGCCGTCGACCGATCGGCCGCGTCTGCGCTTGGCCGAAACGGTCACGACATCCTCGACGGCGCATCAGGTGGTCAACAGCCGCTGGCAGCGGGAAGCCTACGTGTTGCAGGCGCGGCGGCTGGTGGTATCCGTCGAGCCCCCCACCGGTCCGTTGGCCGCCATCGCCGCCGAGCTGATCACGCCGTGGCAGCCATATTTGCGGCGATTGTGGGTCCGCCTGCACGGCCGGGATGTCCGGGAGTTCGCCGTCCATGATCCGGACGAGCTGTGGGATCTGCTCGACGGTGTGGCGCGTTCGGTGATCCTGGACCATCGCACGCGGGTCAAGCGGGCATTGAGCGTACGGGCGAACGCGGGTGAGCCGGACGCGGCGGAATCGAAGGCGAGCTGATGAGCACCGTACGCATCAGCCGCCGCGACGGCTTGTGGATCATCGCGCCGCAGGACGCGCCCACTGTCGTGGACGACGCGGCCGGGGTGGACGTGCTCGTGCTCGAGGTGGCGGGCGGGCACTTGACCTGGAGCCTGCTCAGCGGGCAGGTGACCCCGGCGGCGGTGCTCGACGACCTGGCCCTCGCCCAGGAGTGGATCTGGGCGGTGTACGGCCCGGAGGTGGCCGTCGCTCTCGACGAAACGGGAGAAGGGCAATACGCTGCCGAACCCGCGCTGCCCGACCTCGCCGCGGGCGCCTGGCGGCTCGGTTACGCCCGCTGGGCGGCGCGCTGGTGGCCCGCGTCGACGCTGGACGGCATCGCCCCGCTGGACGAGGGCCTGCTGGAAGACGAGATAGCCACGCTGAGCGAGGAATGCGACCTGATCGTCGACGGCGCCGACGCGGCCCCTGAGGAACGCGTGGCCACCGAAACACTCGGTCGCGCGGAGGACTACGCGCTGGCCGCCGGACCGGCCACCGTGGTCGCGCCCGGCGCTCTCGTCATGGCCCGGGGTACCCAAGGCTGGGACTGGCAGCGCTGCCCACCGGGCCTGCTCGACGCCTCGGAAAGCGCCGTGTCCTGGGAAGTGGTGCGCGAGGCGGAAACCACGATAGTGCGGGTGAGCGCGGTCGCCGCCCCGCTCTCGCCCACGGACATCCCGGCACATCTGCACCCGCGCGCCGGAATCCGCACTCCGGCCGACGCCGCCGACGTGCCGATGTCGCGCGACGGCGAACTCTGGCGGGCCGAGACCACGGCACCGGCCGGAGCGGAAGCGGGTGTGACCGTGCACATCTACGTCCCGGGCGTCGGCGTGGACGAGCAGGAGCCGGACGCGGCGACTCGGCGTGCGCGGATTCGCGACCTGGTCACGGCGCGGCTGAACCGCTCGGACGACGCGTCCGGCAACCCCGTCGACGCGCTCCTGCTGGCGGAAATCGCCGCGGTCGCGCCGGATTCGGATTTCTGACATGGCCGAGGACATGCCGGACGACGGCCGGGAACTGCTCGCCGCCGGCGCCGCCGCGTACACCCGCGGCGACCCCGCCGAGGCCCAACGCCTGTTCGAGGACGCCGCCGAACGAACAACCGGCGATATCAGGCTTGGCGCGATCATCAACGCCGCGAGCATGGCCGACGAGCTCGGCGACCATGCCGCCTCGCTCGCCCTCTACCGCTCGGCGCTGGCCGAGATGCCCGAGCACGCACCGCGATTGCGCCCGAACGCCCTGGTCAACATGTCGCAGGCGCTCCAGCATCTGGGTGATCTCGACGCGGCGCAGGCGGCGCTGGAGCAGGCACGCGCGTTGCTCGCCGACAACACCGACACCGATCTCGGCGTACTGCGAGTGGCCTGCCTGCTCTCCCTGACCGCCGTCGCGCTGCACCGGCAGAACTGGGCCTACGCCGCCGAGCTGGCCACCGAATCGCTGGAGGCCGCACGGCGTTTCGCGCCGCAGCTGGCCGGTCATCCGCTGATGAATCTCGCCGCCACCTACTTCGAGACCGGCCGCCGCGACCTGGCCGTCGATTTCGCGCGGCAAGCGCTGGACGCGTTCGGGTCCGCGGGCGATCGCAACGCGGTCGCCGAGACGGAACAGAATCTCGCCATCATGCTCGTCCGCCTCGAGCGGTACGACGAGGCGGAGGCACCGTTGCGATCCAGTCAGGCGTATTTCGAGCAGGCCGCGCTGGGCCACCGGGCGGGGGTCGGCCTCAAGACCATGGGTTTTCTCGCCGAGGGCCGCGGCGATCTGGCGGGCGCCCGCGACCTCTACGCGCGGAGCCTGGCGTATTTCCTCGCGTCCGGAGCCGTACTCGACGCCGCCGACCTGCGCATTCGCTCCGCCACCGTGGCATTCAAGTCCGGAAGGACCGGCGAGTGCGAGGACCTGCTCGCCGCGGCGTTCGCGATCTACGCCGAGCGTGGCCTCGGCCTGCACTGCGCCCAGCTCGATTTCTGGCACGCGACGCTGCTGGAAGGCGCGATCGACGCGACCGAGCCGCCGCCCGCCGAACTGCTCGCGCGCGCTGTGGGGATCGCCGTTCCCGCCGCCCTGGCCATCGACGCCGTGCGCCACACATTGCCGAACGGCACGCAGCGCGAGCAGTGGCACCGGCAGATCGCCGACCCCGCGATGCGGTTGGCGTTCCGCTTCGCCTACCTCTCCGGCAACGGCGTCCTCGTCGCCGACTTGGTCGAAACGCAGTGCGCAGGCACAAGTTTGGCGCTCGATCGCACCGAACGGGCAGCTCCGACTCGGCTTCCGCTCGATCTGCTGGACCCACCGGAGGACTTCACCGATCATCCCGGCAGCGCCGCCCTGCAACTGGGCGCCGCCCTGGCCGGGGTCGCGGCCGGAGCGGGCCTGCCGGTTGCGCCGCCGCCGCGCCTGGCACTGGCCGCGGAGGGGCGAATCGCGCTCGAGCCTTTCATCGCCGCCGCCGAGCAGCGCTACGGCCGGGTTATCCGCGACGATCGGGTGCTGACGGTATGACGCGACCGACGGTGCTGGTCCGCATGGCGGACGCGGGAGACATCTACGTGTCGTGGCGATGGGTGGACGAAAGCGCTCCCCGCGGCGCGGGAGTACTTCCGGAAGACGAGGCGGCGCGGGCGATCGGACTGCTCGCCGACGCGCTGCCGCGTCCCGCCGAGCCCGGCGGCCTCGAGCGGGCGCTCACCACCGGTGCGTTCACCGATTACGAGCGGGAATACGCCGTCGCACAGGCGCTTTCCCGAGCGCTGTTGCCCTACGGCTTGGCCGCACAGCTCTACGAACTGTGGCAGCGCGGCGTGCGCCCGCATATCCGGCTGCAACCGTCACCGCGTGTCGCCCAGGTGCCGTGGGAACTCATCGCGCCGGATCGCGACGTCCGGCTGATCGACATCGCGGATGTCAGCCTGCTCGCTCCGGCGAGCGTCGTACAAGCGCCCGGACGAGTCGCGCGCACCTGGACGGAGACCGCAGCGCATCCGGTCGTCGCGGTGCTCGATCCGCGCATCCCCGGCTTCCGCGCCGACTCGACGCTCGGCTCGGTGCTGGGCCGAACGACCCCCGAAGCCCCACTGCCGCAACGAATGGCGGTTTACCTCGCGAACGACCGCTTGCGGCCCGCGGTATCGAACCCGGTCGAGGCTTTCCGGCGCACGGATGTCGATCGCGAGTGGCTCGGCTCCGTCCTGCGCGCGGGCGCGAGCCGCTTGCTCTACGTCGGGCACGTCACCGCCGCCGCGCCCGAATCCGGCCGCAGCGAGGACGCCGAACTACACCTTGCCTGCACCGCCGACGCCATCGGATTCGCCGAACCATCCCGCACCCACCGGCCGCTCTCGGCCAAAGACCTGCTGCTCGGCACGCACACCATCGATCCGGAACCGGTTGCCGGACCGCGGCTGTGGCCGATCCCGAGCCGGGTCGCGCTGATCGCCTGTGAGAGCGGCGGCGACCTGCGGTTCAGCGAGGCGCTCGGCTTGACCACCGCGATGATCGCCGGCGGCGCGGAACTGGTCACCGCTGGCCGGTGGCCGCTGCCCACGGATTTCGCCTTCCAGCGCGTTGCGGGCGCACCCGCGCAAGCCCTCCCGCTCCAAGAAGCCGTCTGTGCCATCGATGACGCGCACGAACGACCCGACCCGGTGACCGCCATCTCCGAATGGCAGCGCGACCGTCTCGCCGCGTGGCGCGACACCGGCCGGATCGAGCATTCCCCGGTGCTCTGGGCGGCCTTCGCCACCGTGTGCGCCTGATCCGGGCAAACCATGCCGCATGGTCTCCATATAGCGGTCTACGTGCGTCGATGCCGCGCAGATCGCGCGAAAATGGGTAACGCAACTAGTGCGCAAACCGACACTCAGCTTCGAACGTGTGGATAAGCTCGAACGCCGTCACCCACCACGATTCGCGATCAGGAGAAGTAGCAACAACCAGTCGGACAATCCGCCTCGACCGGCCTCTGAGGAGCTCATCAATGCGCTACTACGCCGTCTACGACAACGACGGAAACCTCGCCACCATCCTCGGACAACCCGACGACGCGCCGCCGCTGCGTCCCGCCGCCTTCCATCGTGGGCAACGGCTCACCGAACTGGCGCTACCGGAAGGGTCCGTGGACCCCGCCGACCCGGACAACCTGACCGCTCTGCTCGACCTGGTCGCCGACCGTCGCGTCGACGCGGCGGCCGCCCGCACCGATACGCGCGCCCACCGCTAGTCATGCCCGCGTGAGGGCGACCACCGGGATGACCCGGGACGTCTTCATCTCGTGTTCGGCGAAGAAGGGGTAGGTGTTCTTCAACATCGCCCAGGTGCGGGCGCGGTCGTCACCGCTCAAAGGGACGGCCAGAGCCGGATAGGTCTCCTCGCCCACCTCGACGGTGACGTGCGGGTCCTTCCGCAAATTCGCGAACCAGTCGGGATGTTTCGGCGCACCGATGTTGGAAGCGACGATGAGCAAGCGGTCGCCGTCGTGGTGGAACATCAGCGGGGTGGTGTACGGGACGCCGGTTCTGCGGCCGATCGTGGTCAGCAAGATCAGACGGTCGCGCCGCATGCCATCGATGTCGCCACCCGCTCGGAACTCGGCGATGGTGCGCCGATTGATCTCCTTGACGTCCACGGTTCACCTCCCTTGCCTGCCGGTGGACGAAGTTCAGCTTTCCCTCCGGCCGCACACCCTGTGCGGGAAACGCCGGGATAAGCAGCGCGACCGGGACATTCACCCGCGATGGGCGAGCAGGTGCTGGATCAGCAGGCGGGTCAGCGCCTCGGGCGCCTCTTCCGGGACCCAGTGCGAGACGTCCTCGAGCATCTCGAATCGGTACGGGCCGGAGACGTACTTCTCGGTGGCCAGCGCCGCGGTGGAGCCGAAGATCGCATCCTCGGTGCCCCATACGTACAGGGTGGGAACGCAGGCCGGGCCGGTCGGACCGGCGAGGTTCATGGCGCGATACCAGTTCAACGCGGCGGTGAGCGCGCCGGGCGCCGACAACCGGCGCACGTAGTACTCGACATGTTCCTCCGGGATCTTCCACTCGAAGATCCGGCGCAGCGCGGCGGCGTCGTCGGCGAGCAGAGCCCGCTCCGCGGTGCGCGGCTGCCGGAGGGCGATCACGTGGTGGGACCGCTGCGCTTGATCCTCGTCCTCGGCTATCGCCTGCTGGAGTGCGGCGGGATGAGGATGCGACACCGCGCTGAACGTGCGGACCCGTTCGGGCAGTTCCGCCGCCATTGTCCATCCGACCCGCGCGCCGCAGCCGTGGCCGATCAGGTCGAAGCGCTCCCAGCCCAGCGCGTCGGCTATCGCGACCACGTCACCGACCAGTTCCTCCAGCCGATAGTCGGCGGCTCGCTCGGGCCGCACCCCCGGCGAGTAACCGCGTTGGTCGGGCGCGACGACGCGGCACCCGCCGCCGCCGAGCACGCGGAGCTGGGACTCCCACTCGCGCGCGCCCTGGGGGAACTCATGCAGCAACAGCACTTCCCGGCCGCCGGGATCGCCGGCGGCAAGTACGTCGAAGGTTCCCGCTCCGGTGCGAATCTCGAGTTCTTCGATCACCCGCCCGACTCTAGATCCGGATACCGACGCGAATCAGTGCTCGTCGAAGTGGCCGTCGTGAGCGGCGTGCCGGTGGCCGTCGTGCACGTAGTCGACGTGGTCGCCGTGCTGGACCGCCTCGTGACCGCAGTTGGGGCCGTGCTGGTGCGGATGATCGCGGCATTCGGTGTGCTCGGACCGCTCGCATTCGTCGTAGTGACCGTGGTGTTCGCGATGCAGATGACCATCATGGGCGTAGTCGATGTGATCGCCGTGCTGGAACGCCGTATGCCCGCAGCCCGGGCCGTGCACATGATCGTGGCCGGTGTGCTGGGCGTGTGCTGTGGTCATCGAATTTCCCTCTTTCCTCGCAGGATAGCTGGAATCGTGATGACAAATACATTAGCAGATGCGCATCAATGAAGATTGCCGTCAGTGTGCTGGGCCGCCTCAGAGCACTTGGGCGAGGAACCGCCGCAAGCGCGGGGTCTGCGCGTCGTCGAACAGGGCGTCGGGCGTGCCGGTCTCCACCACCTGCCCCTGGTCCATGAACACCACGCTGTCGGACACCGTGCGGGCGAAACCCATCTCGTGGGTCACCACGACCATCGACATACCGCCGGAGGCGAGGTCGGTCATCAGGCCGAGCACACCCTTCACCAACTCGGGGTCCAGGGCCGAGGTGGCCTCGTCGAAGAACATGATCTCCGGGCGCATGGCCAGCGCCCGCGCGATGGCGACGCGCTGCTGCTGTCCGCCGGACAGGTTCGCGGGACGCGAATCGGCCTTGTCGGCCAGACCGACGATCTCCAACTGCTCGACGGCCAGCGCTCGCGCCTGGTCCTTGGACAGGCCGCGCAGCTTGCGCGGACCCAGTGCGACGTTCTCCGCGACGGTCTTGTGCGGGAAGAGGTTGAAATGCTGGAACACCATGCCGATGCGCTGACGCAACCGGTCCGGGTTCTCGGTGAGCACGGACTCGCCGTCCAGCAGCACGTCGCCCTGATCGGGCTCGTACAACCGGTTCAGCACGCGCAGTAGCGTCGACTTGCCCGATCCGGACGGCCCGATGACGGTGACGGTCTTGCCCGCGTCGACGTGGATGTCGATTCCGCGCAACACGTGGTTGTGCCCGAGCGTCAGGTGCAGTCCGGTACCGGTGAGGGAGGCACTCATCTATCCGCGCCCTTCCGTGATCGTGGCCGCCTCGACCTGGTCGATCGGCCGGTCGGGTCGGCCGGTCCGCATCCGGCGGTCGATGTAGTTCACCAGGTGGGTGAGCGGGATGGTGAGCAGCAGATAGACCAACCCCGCGGCCACCAGCGGCGAGAGATTCCCGGTCTGGGCGTTGAGATCGCGGCCGACGGCGAACAGTTCGCGCTGGGTGGCGAGCAGGCCGAGGAAGTAGATCAGCGAGGAATCCTTGATGAGGGCGATGAACTGGTTCATCAAAGCCGGGAGCACCCGGCGCACGCCCTGCGGGATCACGACCAGCGTCATCGCTTGGCGGTAACCGAACCCGATGGCGCGCGCCGCCTCCAGCTGACCGGCCTCGACCGATTGGATGCCGGAGCGGAAGATCTCGCCGATGTAGGCCGAGGCGAGCAACGCCAGCGCGACCGCACCCAGCCAGTACGGGTTGTTGCCGGTGAGGTTGCGCACCACCGGACCGACGCCGAGACCGATCAGCAGGATGATCACCACGGCGGGCAAGCCGCGGAAGATATCCGTGTACACCCGCGCGGGCCAGCGCAACCAGCGCGTCCGCGAGATGCCGGCGACCGCCAGCAGCATGCCGATGACGGTGCCGAGCGCACCCGAAAACACGGCCAGGATCAGGGTATTGGGCAGGCCGGTCTTCACCAGGTCGGGAAATGCCTTGCGGTACAGCGACCAGTCGAAGAACGTCTCCCGCAGCTGCTGCACCGTGGATTTCGGCGCGTTCTGTTCCGTCTCGTCCTTCTGCTTGCCCGCGGCGAGCGCCGCGAAGTCCGGCAGCTGCGGCGCGGGCGCGGCCCGCGAGCCCGGCTTCCAGCCCGGCGGCAGCTCCCGAGGCACCCAGTCGGTGTAGAGCCTGGCGTAGGTGCCGTCCGCGATCACCGCGTCCAGACCGCTGTTGAGCGCGTCGATCAGCGGCTGGTTGTTCTTGGCGACCGCGTAGCCGACGAAGTTGTCCAGGCTGAAGGTGTTCTGTGACACCGAGGTTCCGTCGCCCGGTTTGATCGCGCCTTCGGCTTGGGCGGACGGGGCCACCCAGGCGTCCACCTGGCCGGACTTCAGGTTGGCGTAGGCGGTGTTGTAGTCCGGGAACTTCACCGGGTCCAGATGCAACTGGTTCACCACGAACTCGTCCTGCACGGTGCCCTGCACCACCGCGATCCGCGTGCTCCGGTTCAGGTCGGCGAACCCCTTGATCGCGCTGCCTGTCGGCACCACCAGGGAGAAGTAGCCGAAGTCGTAGCCGTTGGTGAAGCCGACCAGCTGGCGGCGCGCGTCGGTGGTGGTGATGTTGGACGAGCCTACGTCGAAACGGCCGCCGGACACCTGGGCGAGCAGCCCGGCGAACTCGGTGCCGGAGAACTCCACCTGGAGGCCGAGCTTCGCGCCGATCGCCTTCAGCAGCTCGTTGTCGAAGCCGGTGAACGTGCCCTGCCGGTCGACGCAGATGCTGGGCGGAGCGTCGGAGAGCGTGCCGACACTGAGCTTGCCCGGCGTGATCAAACCGAGTTTCGAGACGTCGATCGAGGTCAGCGGCGCGGTGGTAGCGGTGGTGTAGCGGTCGCTGCCCGCGGCGGCGGAGGAGGCCAGGTTGGTCGGCGCGGCGGAGGCGGCGGCCGGGCCGGGCGGCGAGCAGAGGTTGCGCTCCGTGGCCGCGTCGTCGGAGCCGGAACCGCACGCCGTCGCGCTGAGACCGACGGCAAGCAATATCACGGCGATCAACGCACGAGACCGCACAGCGGGCAGAACAGCCATGACGGACAACCCTAGCGGCGGAAATCCGCTAACCCGCGGCTACCCCAAGGCCGGTATCGCCGGAATCCATGCCGCCGCGGCGGTCCAGAGTTCCGATCACGATGATTCGAACTCCACACCGCCCTCGCGCAACAGTCGGCGCTCAGGCCAGGCCGCTCACCGGTTCCGGGTTCACCTCGTCGCGCCATCGCACGGCCTTCGCGACCTCGGTCAGGTCGTAGTCCGGTCCACTGGCCCCGATGGTGAAGGTGGTGACACCCGCGTCGACGAAAGCGGGCGCCTTCTCCAGCCCGGGCCACTGCACCGAACGCTCGATGCGCGCCTGGTCGGTGCCGACCGCGGCGCAGTGCTCGGCGAGCACCTTGTTCTTGTGCGCGAGCACGTCCAGGTCGGCGAAGGTGTGCCACATGTCGGCGTACTGCGCGACCAGCCGCAAGGTCTTCTTCTCGCCACCGCCGCCGATCAGAATCGGCAGGTCGCGGGTCGGGCGCGGATTGAGCTTCGGCAGCCGTGCGCTGATCCGGGCCAGGGTCTCCTTCAGCAGCTCCAGCCTGCTGCCCGCGGTGCCGAATTCGTAGCCGTACTCGTCGTAGTCCTTCTCGAACCAGCCCGCGCCGATACCGAGGATCAGCCGCCCGCCGCTGATGTGGTCGACGGTGCGCGCCATGTCGGCCAGCAGGTCCGGATTGCGGTAGCCGCCGCCGGTGACCAGCGCGCCGATCTCCACCCGCTCGGTCTGCTCGGCGAACGCGCCCAGCATCGTCCAGCACTCGAAGTGCGCGCCGTCGGGATCGCCGGTGAGCGGGTAGAAGTGGTCCCAGTTGAACACGATGTCGACGCCGGCGTCCTCGCACCGCAACACCGCGTCACGGATGAGCCGGTACTCCGGCGCGTGCTGCGGCTGTAGCTGAACTCCGATACGAACTGGACGACTCATGGCATTCTCCTCGTCGCTCGGTCCCGTCCCCGCCCCGAGGCTACCGGCGCGGTGTGGTTGCCGCAGGCCGCCACACGATGCTTCCGGCTCGTCCAGCGCGCGTCAGGCGTACCTCCGCCTTCGCTCCGGCCATGCGCGTTATGCGTACCTCCGCCTTCGCTCCGGCCATGCGCGTTATGCGTACCTCCGCCTTCGCTCCGGCCATGCGCGGGCTGAGGACGGACTACGTCCGACCGCACCATTAGGTTGGGACGCGATGCCGAGCCCGGCGGAGGGAGGTGTCGTCAGTGGCCGACGGCGAGAACGAGGTGGTTCGCGCGGTCGTCTCGACGATGCTGCGCGGTCGCGACCAGTTGATCGCCGAGCTGTCGGCGGTGATGCGCGCGCAAGTCGCCGCGCTCGACTTGGATACCCGGCTGCGGGGCCTGTTCGAGGCGGGCACCACCGACAATTTGATGTCCGTCCTCGACTTCGTGCAGAACGACGCCGCCGAGCACGATGTGCACGCCCCGGCGCGGGCGCTGGTGTACGCGCGCACGCTCGCTCAGCGCGACGTCCCGCTGTCGGCGCTGATCCGGGCGTACCGGGTGGGGCACGCCGGATTCCTCGACATCGCGATGCGCTACGCCGTGGAGCTGGGTGGCTCCGACAGCGCGGCGGCCATCATCCGGATCGTCCATCGCTCCGCGGTGTACATCGACCAGGTGTGCGAGCAGGTCGGCATCGCCTACGAGCAGGAACGCGACCGGTGGGTGGGCAGTCGCGGCGGCTTGCGGCGGGATTGGGTGGCGCGGGTGCTCGACGGCTCGGCCGACGACATCGGCCAGGCCGAACAAGTGCTGCGCTATCCCTTGTCCGGCCGTCACGTCGCGGTGAACGCCTGGACCGAACCGCAGCTCTCCGCGCGGGCCGCGATGGATGTCCTGGGCGCCGTGCGGGCGGCGCTGGTTCCGCCGCTCGGCCACCCCCGCCGGGCGCTGCTGGTGCCGACCGACGAACGCGAGGTCCGGCTGTGGTTCTCGATCGCTCGGGACACGACCATCGATATCGAGGCCATCCAGCGTGCCCTGTCGACTCTGGCGTTGCCGGTGCGCGTGGCGGTGGGCGGGTGCGGCTCCGGCGTCGCGGGATTCCGCCGCAGCCTGCGCCAAGCCGACCGGGTACGCGAACTCGTGCTGCTCGCGGGGCCGGACGCACCCCGAGCGGTGGCGCACGATCAGGTGGCGGCCGTCGCGCTGCTGGGCGGCGACATCGAGGAACTGCGCCAGTACGTGGCCGACTGCCTGGGTGAGCTCGCGACCGACAACCAGCGCAATCTCTGGCTGCGCGAGACTCTGCGCGTCTTCCTGAGCAACAACCGCAGCTACGCCGCGGCCGCACAGGAATTGGCCGTGCACCGCAACACCGTCCAGTACCGGGTGCGGCAGGCGCTCGACCTGACCGGCCACACCTTCGACGATCACGACCGCACGCTGCACCTGCACCTGGCGTTGCAGGCCGCTCGCTGGTTCGGGTCGGCGGTGCTGCAACCGTGCCCGGCGGCCTGAGCCACACCTCTGTGCTGTCCGCACGAAAGTTGTACGAAGTTTCAGCACCGGCGAATATGGTCCGCATCACATGCCGGTTCGTACGATTCCTGCGAAAGCGCAGCTCAGACGAGGAGAAACCGCTGTGTCAACGCTGGAAACCGTGCGCGGGCCGATCGATTCCGCCGATCTCGGAGTGACGCTGATGCACGAGCACGTCTTCGTGCTCACCGGAGACGTCCAGCAGAACTATCCGGCCGAATGGGGTTCGGAGGACGAACGCATCGCCGATGCCGTCCAGCGGTTGCGAGTCGCCTACGACGCGGGGGTACGCACGATCGTCGACCCGACCGTGGTCGGGCTGGGCCGCTACATCCCGAGGATTCAGCGGATCGCCGAGCAGGTGCCGCTGAACCTGGTGGTCGCCACCGGTATCTACACCTATGGCGATGTCCCCTTCTTCTTCCACTACCGCGGCCCGGCGTTGAACGAGATCGTCGGCGCGCAGGTTCCCGACCCGATGGTCGACATGTTCGTCGGCGACATCCGCGACGGCATCGCGGGCACCGGGGTCAAGGCGGGCATGCTCAAGTGCGCGATCGACCGGCAAGGGCTGACCGCGGGCGTCGAACGGGTGATGCGCGCGGTCGCCAAGGCCCATCTCGAGACCGGCGTGCCGATCACCGTGCACACCCATCCCGAGTCTCGGTCCGGGCTCGACGTGAAGCGCGTGATGTGCGACGAGGAAGGCGTCGACCCCGGTCGCATCGTGCTCGGGCACAGTGGCGACACCACCGACTGCGATCACCTCGCCGAACTGGCCGACGCCGGCTTCGTGCTCGGCATGGACCGCTTCGGCATCAACCTCGACACCACCTTCGAAGCTCGCGCCGACACCTTGATCGAAATGGTCCGCCGCGGCTACACCGACCGGATGGTGCTGTCTCAGGACGCGAGCTGCTACATCGACTGGATCGAGCCCGCCGCCATGGCCGCCCTGCCGCAGTGGCACTACACCCACCTGTTCGACGACGTGTTCCCCTACGTGCTCGAACGCGGCGTCACCAAGGAGCAGATCGACACGATGCTCCAAGACGTCCCGCGGGCGTTCTTCGAGGCGCGCACCCGCTGACGTGGCTCGTCGACGTCCCGCCCGATAGGATCGCCGGACCCTTACTCGGATCGTCCGGCACGTTCCTGCCGGGATGGGATGTGAATTCGTCATGGCCACTGTGACCTTCGACAACGCGACGCGGCTGTACCCCGGCGCCGCCCAACCCGCGGTGGATCGGCTGAACCTGGAGATCGAAGACGGCGAGTTCCTCGTCCTGGTCGGTCCCTCCGGCTGCGGGAAGTCGACGTCGTTGCGCATGCTCGCCGGGCTGGAGGAGGTCAACGGCGGCCGCATCCTGATCGGCGACAACGACGTCACGCACGCCGAGCCGAAGGAACGCGATATCGCCATGGTGTTCCAGAACTACGCGCTCTACCCGCACATGACCGTCGCGGAGAACATGGGCTTCGCGCTGAAGCTGGCCAAGGTGGCCAAAGCGGAGAAGGAGAAGCGGGTCCTGGAGGCGGCCAAGCTGCTGGACCTGGAGCCCTTCCTCGATCGCAAGCCGAAGGCGCTGTCCGGAGGGCAGCGTCAGCGGGTGGCGATGGGCCGCGCGATCGTGCGCCAGCCGCAGGTGTTCCTGATGGACGAGCCGCTGTCGAACCTGGACGCCAAGCTGCGCGTGCAGACCCGCACCCAGATCGCGCAGTTGCAGCGCAGGCTGGGCACCACCACGGTGTACGTCACCCACGACCAGGTCGAGGCGATGACCATGGGCGATCGGGTCGCCGTGCTGAAGGACGGGCTGTTGCAGCAGTGCGCCACGCCGCGCGACCTCTACCGCGATCCGGCCAACGTGTTCGTCGCGGGGTTCATGGGCTCGCCCGCCATGAACCTGTTCACGCTTCCGGTCACCGACGGCCGGGTGGAACTGGGCGGCCACGCGATCGCGCTGCCGCGCACGGTCGCGGACGAGGCGGGTGACACCGTGACGGTCGGCATCCGCCCGGAGCACTTCGAATTGGGCAACGGCTCCGGCATCGAGATGGAGGTCGACGTGGTGGAGGAACTCGGTTCCGACGCCTACATCTACGGCCGCACCGTCGCGGCGGGCGGCACCGACGGCGCGGGCGAAACCATCGTTTCCCGGGCGGATTGGCGCAATCCGCCTGCCAAGGGCGCCCGTCTGCGGCTGGCCACCACGCCGGAGCACGTCTACTTCTTCGCTACCGACGGAGCCCGGCTGAACTGAACACCCGGATGTGGTCGCGTCGTCGCGGTCGACGGCCCGCTCGTCCGGCACCGGCCGCGAGCGGGCATCAGTTCGTCGCGTCCGATCGACGGCGTTCGCGCCGCTGCCGGGCGTATTCCTCGTTGAGCCGCACGCCCAGCTCCTCGAGCTCGAGCTCGCGGCCCGACTCGCTGCGCACCTGTACCCGCACCGGTGCGCCGGTCGCCTCCTCGACCAAGAGCAGCGGGGCAGGCCCCGACTGCAAGTAGGCGTCGCCCCACTGCATGAGTGCCAGCACGGCGGGCAGTAGATCTCGCCCCATCCGGGTGAGCACGTATTCGTGCCTGGTGCGCTTGCCTTCCTCTTGGTACGGCCGTTTCGCCAGCAAGCCCGCCTCGGTGAGCTTGCGCAACTGGGCCGCGGCGGCCGCGTCGGTGATGCCGACCCGGCTGGCGAACCCGTCGAACCGCCGGGTGCCGTAGTAGGCCTCGCGCAGGATCAGCACCGCCGAACGCGTGCCGACGATGTCCATCGCCTTGGCGATCGAGCATTCCTCGGCCTTCCACGCGCTGAGATCGGCCAACGGTCCTTCCATCACTGCTGCCATGACGAACATCATACCGATGCTGACTTGTGTCAACTATTGTCAGGTGTAGTCTGACTATGTGTTGATAGAGCCAGGCATGGGCGCCCGGCTCTCGGTCCGGAAGG
>NZ_BAFR01000215.1 GCF_000308435.1 Nocardia araoensis NBRC 100135
TCGGTCCGACCGGGCCGGGCTCGCTCGCGTACGCGCCGCCCTCGCCACGGCAAGGCACACCGGGAAGATCGTGATCATCGCGGGTGATCAGGTCGCGCGCGACGACGCGCGCGCTGAACTGGCCCGCCTCGCCACCGCCTTGGAGGCCGCCGTGGGCGTCGCGCCGGACGCGAAGGACGCCTACGACAACACCGATCCGGCCTTCCGCGGCGTCGCGGGCACCATGGGTCACCCGGAACTGGCGGCGGCCATCCGGTCCTCGACCCTGTGCCTGCTGGTCGGCACCCGATTGCCGGTCACCGCCCGCGCCGGCTCGGAGAGCGCGCTCGCCGAGAGAACGGTCGCGAGCATCGGCGTGGCGCCGCCGTTCCTGCCCGCCATCCACGCGACCAGTACCGATCTGTCGCGAACGCTCGCCGAGCTCGCCGACGAACTGGACGACGGCAGTACCGGATCCGAACGTGTGCGCGCCGCGCAACCGCTCAGTTCGCTGCGGGTGCCCGCCTCCTCGGGTCCCGGTCTGCGATACCGGGAGGTGGTCGAGACGATCGACGCCGCATTGCCGGAAGGCACCGACGTGTTCGCCGACGCCGGCAACACCGGCGCGTCGGTCGTGCACCACCTGCGGGTGCCGCGTGACGGGCGGTTCGTGGTGGCACTCGGCATGGGCGGGATGGGGTACGCCTTCGGCGCCGGCATCGGGTCGGCGTTCGCGCGGCACGCGCGAGCGGACGGCGTCCGGCGGACGGTGGTCATCGCCGGTGACGGCTCGTTCTACATGCACGGCATGGAGTTGCACACCGCGATCGAGCACGCCCTGCCGGTCACCTTCGTCGTGCTGAACAACAACGCGCACGCCATGTGCGTGACCAGGGAGCAGCTGTATTACCGGGACCGCTACAGCTTCAACCGGTTCCGCCCGGCCGATCTCGGCGCGGGCATCGCCGCGATGTTCCCCGGCCTGCCCGCGTTCTCGGTGCAGACCATCGGCGATCTCGCCGCCGTGCTTCAACGTTGCCTGGAAACCGAAGGGCCGTCGTTTCTTTCGATCGAATGCGATCCCGACGAGATTCCCCCGTTCCTGCCCTTCATTAACGCCGTGGAGCAATCCCGCGATTTTCGATGACCCCCCGCGGCGGCGCCCGCCGACGCCCACCCGAAGGAGTATCGCCGTGACCACCAGTTCCCTCCCCGCCCTCAGCGACATCCCGGAACAGGCCGTGCCCGGCGTGCTCCGCATCGAGAACTCCGACAAGGACGCGACTACGCCGATCATCATGGACATGCTGCGGTCGGTGTATCCGCACGACCAGATCTACGGCGAATACTGTCCGGTGCAGGCGTACATCGATGCGCCGCCGCGTGAGGTGTACGAATACCTCGCCGATACCAGGTCGCTGGAGGAGTGGACCTACAGCCTGCGCGGGTTCGTGGAGACCGACGAACCCGGACTCTGGCTGGCCTACGACCGCCTGGGCTCGGAGACCGAGATCTTCACCCGCACCGTCGCGAACCCCGACGCGATGACCGTCGACTACCACTGCGCCTGGGACCAGGGCCAGCACCTGTGGATGATCTACCTGCTGCGCGTGGTCGACGCGCAACTGGTGTTCCACAAGCCGGGTTCGGTGGTGCTGTGGGTGAACTGCAAGCACCCCTTCTACGACGCCAATCCGTACCCGGAGTCCGCTCCGCCGAACCGGCCGGTGTGGGTAGGCGACTTCTGGGAGATGTTCTCGGCCGGCCACCAACTGGAGATGGACAACCTCAAAGCCATCTGCGAGTACCGGGCCGCGCACGGCCTACCCATCAAGCCCGACTGGATGAAGTGAGACGCAAGTGACCACCACGCACCAACATCTGCCTCAGGTCAGTCTCGTCGACGTGGCCTCCTACCTGCCCGGCGATCCGGTCGGCACCGAGTACTTCACCCAGTTCGCGCGCTCGGACCGGATGGCGAAGAACGTCATGTTCCGCGCGCCCAAGGGCCGCCACCACGTCGCGCGCGACGAGACCGCGGTGGACATGGTGGAGCGCGCCGTCGCACCGCTGATCGAACGCAACGGCGCCGACGCGATCGCCGAAGTCGACGTCCTGATCACCCACACCCAGCTGCCGGACAATCCCGTGCTCGGCAGCGGGCCCGAGGTGGCGCGGCGGCTCGGCATCCAGCCCTCGTACGTCTACGACGTGCACAACGGCGGGTGCGCGGCGTTCGTGCACATGATGGCGATGGCCCGCATGATCCTGCAGACCACGCCCGCCCGCACCGCGCTGATCGCGGCGACCCAGAACTGCGCCGGACCGGTGTTCACCCAGACCGAGATCCGCAAGCTGGCGCAGGCTCCGGTGCCCGGCGACGGCTGCGGCGTCGGACTGCTCCGCAAGGACGACAGCGCGCCGATTCTCGACGTCGAATGCCGGACCTATCCCGAGTTCGCCGGAGACATGGAGTTCTCCACCAACGGCGAGCGCAAGTACTGGGAGCCGGGCGAGGGCCAGGGCTGCGTCAGCTTCACCGAGTCCAAGGTCACCAAGGTGTTCGCCAGGGGCAATCGGCTGGTCCCCGAAGTCGCGCTCGCGGTGTGCGATCGGATCGGTGTGGCCGGACGCGACGTCGACACCTTCGTCACCAACCAGCCGAACCGGCTGTTCCTGCGCAACTGGCACGACGCGCTGGAACTGCCGCCCGAGCGGCACCCCGACACCTTCGACTCCTGCGGCAACCTGTTCGCCGCGGGCATCCCGGTGACGCTCGACGCGGAGAACCGGGCCGGACGACTGCCCAACGGATCGCTGGTCCTGATGGCGGCCTTCGCGCACGCGGGCGACTTCGCCGGCGCGGCCGCCGTCCGCTGGGGAGCCGCGCGATGAGCGTGCGCGTCGTCGACGGCACCCGGCCCTCGCACCGGTACCGGACGCACCGGGTGCCACCCCGCTTCGACCTCGCTCTGAGCGAGAATCCGTTCCCGCCGCTGCCTTCGGTGCTGCGAGCCGTGCACATGACGCTGGCTCAGGCCAATCGATACCCGGAGTTCCTGCCGCATCGCCTGCCGACGCTGATCGCCCAGCACCTCGGTGTACGGGCGGACCAAGTCGTGGTCGGGTCGGGGGCGACCGGCGTGGCACTGCAGATCCTGCAGACCCTGACCACGCCGGGAGCGGAGATCATCTACAGCGCGCCGACGTTCGACGGGTATCCGATCATGGCCGAGATGACCGGCGTCACCGCGGTGCCGGTGCCGCTGGATCCGGCGGGGAACCAGGATCTGCGGGCGATGCGGCGGGCCGTCGACCGGCGCACCGCGCTGATCGTGGTGTGCCGTCCGCACAATCCCACCGGAACGGTCGTCCCGGCCGACGAGCTGAAGGCATTTCTCTCCGAGGTGCCCAGCCGGGTTCCGGTCGTTCTGGACGAGGCGTACGTCGAATTCCTCGGCGCCACCGCCTACGTCGACCCGCGCGCGCTGATCGCGAAGCATTCCAATATTGTTGTGCTGCGCACTTTTTCGAAGGCCTACGGCCTGGCCGGGCTGCGCATCGGCTACGCCTTCGGCCGCACCGAGTTGATCGCGCGGATCGGCAGACTGCAATTGCCCTTCGGAATGAGTGCGGCGGCGGTGGCCGCGGTCGCCGCCTCCTACGCCGCTGAACCCGAACTCGCCGCACGTACCCTGCGCATCGCCGAAGGACGGGACGCACTCCGTGGCGCACTACTGGCGCATGGATTCGCGATACCGGAAAGCCACGCGAACTTCCTGTACGTTCCCGGCCCCGGTGCGAACACGGCGCTGCGGCACGCGGGCATAGCCGCGAAGTCCTACGCCGACGGCAGCGCACGCATCGCCGTGGGCGACCCGTCGTCCGACGAAGCGGTGCTGCGGGCGCTGACCGCCGGACGCCACGAGTGACGCGAGGACCCGTGCCGGGCGCGGCGGCGGATGGTTCGATCGAAGCGTGTGGTCCGAATTCGAGGTGAACGCGCCGCCCGCCCGGGGGACGGCCAGCCGGGTCCTGTTCCGGTTCGCTTTCCGACGGTGGGCGGTCGTGCTGCGCCAGACGCTCATCGAGCCGGGCGGCAGCAGCGGGTGGCACTACCACGACGGGACGTTGTTCGTCCTGGTGGCGCGGGGGACGCTGGATCATCCCGGTGCGGACTGCGCGCCGGTCACCTACCGGCGCCTGCGGATCTTCCGGGAACCGAGCGGGCCGCGCTACCCGCACGTGGCGCGCAATCTCGGAACGGTGCCGGTACTGCTGTGCGTGCTCTACTTCACGCCGGTCGACAGTCCGCTGTCCCGCAGCGTCCCGCCGCCGGAGTGCGCGGACGCGGGATGACTCAGCTCGCGGGCTGGCAGGCGTCGCGGAGGGAGCAGGCGCCGCAGGAGCTGCCGCAACCACCGGTCTGCGGCGGCGGAGCGATGGCTTCGGCCGCCTGCGCGGCGGCATTCGCACCGGCGCCGAGGGTGAACAGCGCGACGATAGCGGCGCAGGCCGCGACCACAAGGGCGACCACGCCACCCGCGACCAGACCGACCAGACCGCCGGCGAACAGCAGCGCCCCGGCCGCGATCGAGGTGGGAGCGGCGACCCGGTTGGCGACCCGGAAGGTCTCGTCCGTGGACAGCGCGGCCTCGGTGTGGACCCCGAAGAAACGATTGCGGGGCAACCGGCCGGTCAGCCCGAGTGCTCCGGTTGTGACGGCCACGACAGCCAGCACGAACAGGACGAGAGCGACGACGAACACCCATGCAGGCTAGCGCATCGGTGCCGCGCGCCCGCCGACGGGCCGCCGCCCGGCGAACCCGGCCGCAACCGCAGGCCAGCCCGATTTTCGGTCCTGCCGACGCGACGTTCTACCCTGATAGACGAAGTTTGTCGGGGATCGGCGACCACAAGAAGGCAGGACCGTGCAAGACACACGTGCAACCGAAAGCGATGTACCCGAGCACCGGTACAACGCGGAGCTTGCCGGCCGCATCGAGCGCCGGTGGCAGCGGACGTGGGACGAACGCGGAACCTTCCATGCGCCGAACCCGGTGGGGCCGCTAGCCGGCCCCACGCCACCCGACAAGCTGTTCATCCAGGACATGTTCCCGTACCCCTCTGGCGCGGGCCTGCACGTCGGGCATCCGCTCGGCTACATCGCCACGGACGTCTTCGCCCGCTACCACCGCATGCACGGACGCAACGTGCTGCACGCCCTGGGCTACGACGCGTTCGGCCTGCCCGCCGAGCAGTACGCGGTGCAGACCGGCGCGCACCCGCGCGACACCACCCAGTCGAACATCGCCACGATGCAGCGCCAGCTGGACCGTCTCGGTCTCGGTCACGACCGGCGCCGGTCGTTCTCGACCACCGATCCGGAGTACTACCGCTGGACGCAGTGGATCTTCCTGCGGATCTACAACGCCTGGTACGACACGCGGCTGAACCGGGCCCGCCCGATCGCCGAGCTGGCGGACGAGTTCGCCTCCGGCGCACGGGCCGTGCCCGACGGCAAGTCCTGGGACGCGATGCCGCCCGCCGAGCGGAACGCGCTGCTGGACTCGTATCGCCTGGTGTACCAGACCGATTCGATGGTCAACTGGTGCCCCGGTCTCGGTACCGTGCTGGCCAACGAGGAGGTCACCGCCGAGGGCCGCAGCGAACGCGGCAACTTCCCGGTATTCCGTAAGCACTTGCGGCAGTGGATGATGCGCATCACCGCGTATTCCGATCGGCTGGTCGACGACCTGGACCGGTTGGACTGGCCGGAGAACGTCAAGACCATGCAGCGCAACTGGATCGGACGATCCCGTGGCGCGCAGGTGAAGTTCGACGCCGACGGCGAGCAGATCGAGGTCTTCACCACCCGGCCCGACACTCTGTTCGGCGCCACGTATGTGGTGCTCGCGCCGGAGCACGAGCTGGTCGACAAGCTCACCGCCGCCGCATGGCCCGCCGGCACCGACCCCAGGTGGACCAACGAGGGCGCCGCGACACCGGCCGAGGCCGTGGCGGCCTACCGCAAGTCGATCGCGGCGAAGTCGGATCTGGAGCGTCAGGAGAACAAGGAGAAGACCGGCGTCTTCCTGGGCAATTACGCGATCAACCCGGCCAACGGCGCGGCCGTGCCGATCTTCATCGCCGACTACGTGCTCAGCGGCTACGGCACCGGCGCCATCATGGCCGTTCCCGGCCACGACCACCGCGACTGGGAATTCGCTTCGGTCCTGGGTCTGCCGATCGTCGAGGTGATCAGCGGCGGCGATCTGGAGCAGGGCGCGCACGCGGGCGAAGGCGTGCTGGTGAACTCCGATCACCTCGACGGCATGTCCGTCGAGGAGGCCAAAGCGGCGATGATCGCGCGGCTGGAGGCCGACGGCCACGGCAAGGGCACCATCCAATACAAGCTGCGCGACTGGTTGTTCGCGCGCCAGCGCTACTGGGGCGAGCCGTTCCCGATCGTGTACGACGAGCAGGGCGCACCCCACGCGCTGCCGGAATCCATGCTGCCGGTGTTGCTGCCGGAGCTGGACGATTTCGCACCGGTGACCTTCGATCCGGACGACGCGAATTCCGAACCCTCCCCGCCGCTGGCCAAGGCCGCCGACTGGGTGGAAGTCGAGCTGGATCTCGGCGACGGGCTCAAGCGCTACCGCCGCGACACCAATGTCATGCCGCAGTGGGCGGGCAGTTCCTGGTACGAGCTCCGCTACACCGACCCGACGAACACCCAGGCGTTCTGCGCCAAGGAGAACGAGGCGTACTGGCTGGGCCCGCGCGCCGAGGTCGGCGGGCCGGACGATCCGGGCGGCGTCGACCTGTACGTCGGCGGCGTCGAGCACGCGGTGCTGCATCTGCTGTATGCCCGGTTCTGGCAGAAGGTGCTGTTCGACCTGGGTGACGTGTCCGCGAGCGAGCCGTACCGGCGGCTGTTCAACCAGGGCTACATCCAGGCGCACGCCTACACCGACGAGCGCGGCGCGTACGTGCCCGCCGCCGAGGTGGTCGAGCGCGACGGCAAGTTCTTCTGGACCGACGCCACCGGCGCCGAGATCCAGGTGCGCCAGGAGTACGGCAAGATCGGCAAGTCGCTGAAGAACGCCATCTCCCCGGACGAGATGTGCGATCTGTACGGCGCCGACACCTTCCGCTTCTACGAGATGGCGATGGGTCCGCTGGACACCTCGCGCCCCTGGGCGACCAAGGACGTCGTCGGCGCGCACCGGTTCCTGCAGCGCGTCTGGCGTCTGGTGGTGAACGAGGAGACCGGCGCGGTGCGGGTCACCGACGCCGCCCCGAGCGAGGAGACGCTGCGCCTGCTGCACCGGACCATCGCGGGCGTGGACGAGGATTTCGCCGCGCTGCGCGACAACACGGCGGGCGCCAAGCTGATCGAACTGACCAACCACCTGACCAAGAGCTACCCGGACGGCGCGCCGCGCTCGGTGGTGGAGCCGCTGGTGCTGATGCTGGCGCCGCTGGCCCCGCACATCGCCGAGGAACTGTGGGACCGCCTGGGCCACACCGCCTCGCTGGCGCACGGCCCCTTCCCGGTCGCCGACCCGGCACTGCTGGTGCAGGAGTCGGTGGAGTACCCGATCCAGGTGAACGGCAAGGTGCGCAGCCGGATTCAGGTGGCGGCCGACGCGGACAACGCCGCGATCGAGGCGGCCGCGCTGGCCGACGAGAAGATCGCCGCGCTGCTCGACGGAAAGCCGCCGCGCAAGCTGATCGTGGTGCCGGGACGCCTGGTGAACATCGTCGCCTGACGGCGGGTCAGCGTGGCGGGAGCAGCACGTCGTCGAGCGTGACCATGGACAGGTTGCGCTCCTTGATGATGTCGACCAGCTGTCCGTAGCAGTGGGTGACCGCGGGCGCGTTGGCGTGTCCGATGACGATCGTCTGCGGCTGGAAGTACTGCCGCGCGCATTCGATCAGGTACTCCTCGGTGATCACACCGGAATCGGACAGTGAGCCGTACCACATGGTGGGCACGGTGTAGCCGAGGTCGGCGGCCACCCGGTCGACGGTGGCGTTGTGCCTGCCGAACGGCGGCCGGAAGTACGGGGTGCCGTCCACCCCGAAGTTCCGGCGCAGGTAGGTCTTCGCCTGCTCCAGTTGCGCGGCGACCGCCTTCGACGACAACTTGGTCAGGTCAGGGTGGTCCCAAGTGTGGTTGCCGAGCTGGATCTGCCCCGATTCGACCAAGGGACGCAACGCATCTCGGTGGATCGTCCAGGAGTCGTAGTAGGCGGTCACGAAGAAGGTGAACCGCGCGCCGGTGTCCCTGGCGAATCGGATGTAGGCGCCGACGACCTCGGGGCTGGCTCCGTCGTCCACGGTGAGCGCCATGCTGCTGCCCGGCCCCGGCAACGCGGTGATCGTGCCCGCCGGGATCGGCGTCTTCGGCCCGCCGGGCGGTGGCGGCAGCAACGGCGGCGCGGGCGGCCGTGGCACGCCGCCCGCGGAACCGCTGTCGATCGGGTCGCCCTCGGCCACCGCACAACCGGTCAGCGCGACCGCCGCGCCCGCTGTCAGCAACGCCAGCATGCGACGTCTGTCCACAACCCGATCCCTCTTGCTCGCTCGAACCTCCCCGCGACGAACCCTCGGGGACGGGGCCGGACGCTAACCAGCGAACTTGACGGGAACCTGAACCCCCGTGGTCGTCCGGGCGAATCACCGGGGCGAGAGCACGGCGGTGAGCCGTCAGCGCATCACCATGCCGGTGGCCACCTGCATCCGCCGACAGTCGGATGCGCGGTCCGGCCGTCCGGCTCACGAGTGGCACATGGTTGTGGGGCGTTCTCGCGTTCTGCCGCAACCGTGTGCCACTCGCGGGTTGCGCCGCAGGCGCATAGCGCCGACCTCTACCCGGTGACCACCGAGTCGGCGAGCCCCGGCCGTCGACGCAGAACCACTCGCGGTGGCGGCGTACTGCGTTGCGACGTCAGTACGGTCGGAGGACGATCTCGGTGGGGTGCGCGTCACGGGGGGTGTCGATGGCGCTTCGGACCGTATACGCCACGGTCTCCGGCGTGAGGAAGTCCTCGGCCCGGTACTCGCGCCCCTCGCCCGCGATGATCGCCCGCTGCATGTCGGTGTCGATGCGACCCGGATGGATCGAGGTCACTCGCAGGTCCGGTTCTTCCTGGCGCAACGCGTCGCCGAAGGCGCGCAGGCCGAACTTGCTCGCGGCGTAGGAGGCCCAGCCCGCGTTGGCGCGCAGCCCGGCACCCGAGTTGATCAGCACCACGTGACCCCGGCCCGCCCGCAGCGCGGGCAGCAGCAGCCGGGTGAGTTCGGCGACCGCGATAACATTGGCTTCCAAGGTGTTTCGCCACTGCTCGACGGTGGACTCCGCGATCGTGCCGAGATCGGCGATGCCCGCGTTGTGCACCAGCACATCCAGGCTCCGGATCGGCGCGACCGCCGCGGCGAGCGCGGCGTAGTCGGTCAACTCGACCGGCCAGCCCTGCGCGGCGGGCAACTCCGCCAGGATGCCGCGCAGCGACTGCGCCGATCGCGCGCCGAGCAGCAGGTCGTGCGTCGGCGCGAGCTCCCTGGCGATCGCGGCGCCGAGGCCGCGACTGGCGCCGGTGATCAACGCGGTCGGTTTCGTGGTCGCGGCGGAAGTCATGGGCCCCACCGTAACCGGCAGGGTGAAGAAGGCGTAAAAACCCGTAGCACTGGACGAACGACTAGCGATGCAGGCTGGATCGGGGTGAGAATCTCGAGCAGCGAAAAGACGGACGGGGCATGCGAAAGTGAGAACCGCCGAACACGAACCGGCCACGGGCCGATCGGATGGGGACGAAACGGACACCGCTGAGCGGGCATATCTGCCGGTGACATCGCAGAATAGGGGGATGGCACATCCGGGCTTCACCCCCACCCAGCTCGCGGCACGCGCCAGCTACCTGCTGCGCGGCAACGACCTGGGCACGATGACCAGCGCGGCGCCCCGGCTGTACCCGCACATGTGGAGCTGGGACGCGGCGTTCGTCGCGGTCGGGCTCGCGCCGCTGAGCGTGGAGCGGGCCGTGGTCGAGCTGGACACCCTGCTGTCCGCGCAGTGGAAGAACGGCATGATCCCGCACATCGTCTTCGCCAACGGCGTCGACGGATACTTCCCCGGCCCGGCGCGCTGGGAATGCCGCAAACTGGCGGCCAACGCGCCGGACGGCCCGGACACCTCGGGGATCACCCAGCCGCCCGTGCACGCCATCGCGGTCCAGCGGATCCTGGATCATTCCCGCAGGCACGGCCGCAGCACCAGGTCCGTGGCCGAGGAGTTCCTCAACCGGCGCTGGCCGGATCTGGTGCGCTGGCACCGGTGGCTGGCGCACGCCCGCGATCCCAAGGAGACCGGCCGTATCACGCTGTATCACGGCTGGGAGTCCGGAATGGACAACTCGCCGCGCTGGGACCGCGCCTATGCGCACGTGATCCCCGGCGACCTGCCGCCCTATCGCCGCGAAGACGTGCTGGTGGTCTCCGATCCGACCCAGCGCCCCACCGACCGCGAGTACGACCGCTACCTGTGGCTGGTCGAGCAGATGCGCCGGGCGGGCTACGACGATTACCAGCTCGCCTCGACCATGAGCTTCGCCGTCGAGGACGTGTTCGTCACCGGGATCTTCTCGCTGGCCTGCGAGGTGCTGGCCAATATCGGCGAGGAGTACAAGCAGCCGCACGCCGACGTGCGCGATCTCTACGCCTGGGCCGACCGTTTCCGCGCAGGCGTCGTCGCGACGACCGACGCCCGCACCGGCGCGGCCCGCGACTTCGACGTGCGGTTGCAGCGGTGGATCAACACCGAGACGCTCTCGATGTTCGCTCCGCTGCTGTGTGGCGGCCTTCCCCGCGACACCGAGCGCGCCCTGTTGCGCCTGTTCGAGGGTCCGCGTTTCTGTGGCCATCCGGATCTGCGCTACGCGCTGCCGCCCTCGACCTCGCCGGTGTCCAAGGACTTCCGTTCCCGCGAGTATTGGCGTGGACCGGTGTGGCCGGTGATGAGCTGGCTGTTCTCCTGGGTCTTCGCCCGGCGCGGCTGGGCCGAGCGCTCGTTCATGCTGCGCGCCGAAGGCCTGCGGCAGGCCAGCGACGGCAGCTTCGCCGAGTACTACGAGCCGTTCACCGGCGAACCGCTCGGCAGCATGCAGCAGTCGTGGACGGCGGCGTCGGTGCTGGATTGGCTGGGGTGAAAGCTCAGAACACATCTGACACCCCAGGCGTCACACTGGTAACCATCAGAGCGAGTGGCTATCGTCCTCCGGCATGGACATCTGGAGGTCGACCACTCGCCGTGCCGCGGCGCTGTCACTGATCACGCTGTCCGGCATTCTCGTCGCCACGCTACCCGCGGACGCCGCGCCGACCGGTCCGGACGTCTCTTCGTGGCAGCACACGGACGGAGAGCTGATCGACTGGTTCGCGGTCAAGCGCGCCGGGCACAACTTCGCGATGGTCAAGGCCACCGAGGGGCTCAACTACATCAACCCGTACTTCGTGCCCGACAGTCTGCTGATGCGCGCGGCCGGACTGGCTCGTGGCACCTACCACTACGCCAGGCCGAACCTGCCGCCCGAACCACAAGCCGCGCTGTACGCGGCGGTGGTGCTGGGACAGAACGGACCGCTGGATCTGCCGCCGGTGCTGGACCTGGAGACCACCGGCGGTCTCGGCCCGGCGGCCCTGATCGACTGGACCCGCCGCTACCTGAACACCGTGGAAGCGCTCACCGGCCGCGTCCCGATCGTCTACACATATCCCGTGTTCTGGCGCACCGCGATGGCCGACACCAGCGAGTTCGCCGAGTACCCGCTGTGGATCGCCGACTATCGCGGCAATCCCCAACCCGAGGTCCCCGGCGGCTGGAACACCTGGTCGTTCTGGCAGACCACCAGCAGCGGCACCATCCCGGGCATCGCGGGCCGCGTCGACCTCAACGTCTACAGCGGCGCCCAAGGCGATTTCGCCGGTTACGCCAACATGAGCGGCACCGGCAGTGGGTAGGCCTTCATCGACCGACCGACACACCTTCCCTCCGGGTTTCAGCCGACAGAGGGGCGGCGGAGGCCGGCGAGGAGGCGGGTGATGTGCCGGGGGGCGTCGGCGGGGTCGAGCGGGGCATGGGCGACGAGCAGGCGGTACCAGAAGGGGCCGAAGATCAGGTCGGTGGCGTGGTCGAGGTCGAGGTCGGCGGCGAGTTCGCCACGGGCCACGCCGCGAGAGAAAATGTCGGACACCACTTTTCGGCGTGATTGCACCCATTCGCGGAAATGACCGGCGAAATCCGGGTCGAGCTGGGCCTCGGCCATCATGCCGCGCAGCGCCTCGACGCGGAGCGGGAACTCGACGACGCGATACAGTGCGGCGGCGAAGGCGATCAGGTCGGCCTCGACGGATCCGGCATCGGGTTCCGGCATACGCTGCGCGACCGCCTCGGCCTGGGCCTCCATCACCAGCGCAGGCTTGGATTTCCACCAGCGATAAATCGTGCTCTTGGCCACGCCGGAGCGCGCGGCGACACCTTCGATGGTGATCTTGCCGTAGCCCTGTTCCTCCAGGATTTCGGCGGTCGCGCACAGGACGGCCTGTCGCGCGGAACTGCTGCGCTGCCGTCCGCCGGTCCGACCGATTGTCATGGCGCCGAGTGTATCGGTCTGCTACCTTTTAATCGAAACGCTACGGAGCGTTTCGATTAATCGAGTCAGAGGTGACAATCCGATGAGCACGATCATCGTCTCCCACGGCTACAACGCGGCCGGCGACAGCGTGTGGTTCCCCTACTTGTCCGCGGAGCTGACAGCGCTCGGCCACACAGTGGTCGTCCCGAACCTCCCCGACCCCAGCGCACCCCGCCTCGACCCGTGGCGAAAGACCCTGGCGGTGGCAGCTTCCGAGGCCGGCCCAGCCCGCGACACGGTCGTAATCGGCCACAGCCTCGGCGGCGTCAACGTACTCCGCATGCTCGAACAGCACGATCCCGACGCACATGGCCGCTTCGCGGGGGCGGTCCTGGTATCCACCGCCGCCCACGAAGTCGGATACGCCGAATTGGCGGAGTTCTTCGAGCAACCCTTCGATTGGGATCGAATTCGCAATGCCGCCAACGAGTTCCGCGTCCTCTCCGCAATCGACGACCCGGTCAACATCCCCGACCCCGTCGAACACGTCGGCCTGCTGGTCCGCAACCTCGGCGCCACCGCTGTCGTCCTTCCCGGCGGACGGCATCTGGGCGACTACCCCGAGGACCACATCGAACTTCCGGAGGCGGTCCGCCTCGTCACCGACATCCTGGCGGCCGGCGCGTGACCGCCGAAACCGGTACCGGCCCGACCAAATGGAAGATCTGGCTGCTGACCGTCGTCGGCCTGTATCCCCTGCTCGTCCTCCTGGTGACTGCCACCGCCCCGCAGCTCGAGCAGCTGCCGCCCGCGCTCCGGCTGGCCGTCATCGTTCCCATCGCCGTGGCCGCCATGGTCTGGGTTGTGATGCCGTTCCTCACCCGCCGCTTCGCCGGTTGGCTGGGCGGATGAAGCGGCGTCGGGAAGTAACGCCGAGGCACGGCCACCTGGTGTGACACACGGGGCGGTAGATTGCCGCCACTACCTTTCCCGAGGCGTGTGTGCATGGTGTGGCCAGGCGGGCGTCGACCCGGGCAGAAGAGTGGAGCCGCTACCCGCCCAGTCGGGTAGCAGCTCCACTCCTGGGGAGAGCCGCGGAGGGTGGCCGTGGTTGCAGGGGGCCGGTCGTGCCGCGGCTGCGGTATCAGACCCCGATGCGGCCGCCGGCCTTCTTCCAAACCGCCACGACCGAGGGGCGAGGCTGGGCCGTGCCGCCGTCGGGCCAGTGCGACAACGGGTTCTCCGGAGTGGCGTCGTCGGCCTCGCCCGGATGCTGCACGCACACCATGACCCGGGCCTCGCTGACCACCGGACCGCAGGTCTCCGCACCGCGCGGGACGGTGAGGAACTGCTTGGTCTGGCCGCGGTTCGGGCCGTCGAGCACCACGGAGAACAATCCGTCGTTCGACTTCAGCGCGTTGCCGTCGGTGGCGACCCACAGGTTGCCGTACGGATCGAAGGCCAGGTTGTCCGGGCAGGAGATCGGGCTGACCTTGGACTTGTCGTAACCGGCGAAGTAGGTGTCGGCCGCCGCGGGATCGCCGCAGACCAGCAGCAGCGACCAGGTGAACGTGGTGCCGGTGTGGTTGTCGTCGATCTCCAGGATCTGGCCGTTCTTGTTCAGCTTGCGCGGGTTCGCCTCGTCCGGACCCTGCTTGCCTTCCGCGCCGCGATTGTCGTTGTTGGTCAGCGCGACGTACACCTTGCCGGTGTAGGGGTTGGCCTCGAAGTCCTCCGGGCGGTCCATCTTGGTGGCGCCCACCTTGTCGGCCGCGAGGCGGGTGAAGACCGCGACCTCTTCCGCGCTCATGCCCTCGACCAGCGACTTGCCCTTGCCGTCCGCGCCGGTCTCCAGCAGCGGGATCCACTGGCCGGTGCCGGTGAAGCCCTTGTCGGACGGCTTGGCTCCGGTGCCGTCGATCTTGTCCGCGTGATCGCCCGCGAGCTTGGCGACATACAGCGTGCCCGCGTCCAGGATGGTCAGGTTGTGCCGCATGCTCGCCGCGCCGGTGCCCGGCTGGATCTTGCGCGAGGACACGAACTTGTACATGTATTCGAACTTCTCGTCGTCACCGGTGTAGGAGACGACGTCGCCGTTCTTCGTGACATAGATGGTGGCGGCCTCGTGCTTCACCCGGCCCATCGCGGTGTGCTTGATCGGCGTCGAGTTCGGATCCCACGGATCGACCTCGACGACGTACCCGAAACGGTTGGCCTCGTTGGGTTCCTGCGCCAGATCGAAACGCTTGTCCGCGCGCTCCCACAGGTTGGTGGTCTTGCCCGCCGCGAAACCGTAGCGCTTCAGCCGGGGGGCGGCGGCCGGGTCGGTCACCTTGTCCGCGTTGGCGAAATAGCCGTGGAAGTTCTCCTCGCCGGACAGCACGGTGCCCCATGGCGTCAGGCCGCCGGAGCAGTTGGCGAAGGTGCCGAGCACCTTGGTGCCGGTCGGGTCGGCCGAGGTCTTCACGAAGTCGCTGCCCGCGGCCGGACCGGTCAGCTTGAACTCGGTGGTCGCGGTGATCCGGCGGTTGTACTTGCCGAAGGCGGGAACGAGCTTGCCGGAACCGGATTCACCTTTGACCTCGACCACGGTCAAGCCGTGCGCGGCCATGGTGACCGCGATCTGCTCGTCGGTCGGCGCGTCCTTGTTGTAGCCGCGGAACATGTGGGGGCTGGTGGTGTACTCGTGATTGACCACAAGCAGGTAGCCGTTGGCCTGGCCCTCGATCGGCAGCAGGGCGGCGAAGTCGTTGTTGTAGCCGAACTGCTTGGCCTGCGCGGCGGCGGTCTGCTTGTCGAAATCGAAGGCGGGCGCGTCCGGGAACAGCGGATCGCCCCAGCGGATCACGACGGATTGTTCGTAGCCGTCCGGGATCACCACGGCGTCTTCCTTGTTCGGCGCGACGGCGGCGAAGTCAGTGCCGGTTCCGGGCGGCCCCGCGGGCGAGGTGGACCCCACGGTGGTCGGCTCGCTGTCGTCACCGCAGGCCGCGAGGACACTGCCCGCGCCAACGGCGAGCACGGCGGCCGCCCCGCCCTTGATCAATCCGCGCCGGTTCAGCGAGCTGACGATGTCACCGAAGTAGGCGCCGGAAGAGGTGTTCGGCGCCTCGTGGAAGCACGCGTTCGCGCACTTGTACTCACAGGTCACGGCAGCGCGCGACGACTGTCCGTCGTGCTTCACGAAAAGGGCGAGTGGCTGAAGACTCACGGTGACTCCTGGGTTGGGCCGATGGCCGCACGGTAAACCATCCGGACAATCCGGAAGGGACGGCAAAGTGAACAACCGCCCAATTAGGTAACCCTCAAATTGCCGGACCGCCAGAGCTGGGAACAACGAATGCCGCGCCGACTCGATGATCTCGAATCGACGCGGCTCGGGTGTCGAAAGGCGGCTCCCCCCATCAGGCGTTCACCGGAAGGGCGATGACGACCTCGCTCTCGTTCTCGGGCAGGTAGTGCGCCCGCACGACCCGGCCCACCTGCACCTGGCCGACGCTGGCCGGCGCGAGGAACTTCGTCACTTCGGTAAAGAAACTCGACCCGTCGGGCCGGGTGACCACCAGACCGAGCCCGACCTCCGAGTGGCCGTCGCGGATGTTGCCGGTGACCGACAGCGACTGCACCACCGCCTGGGTGGCGATGCCGCGCTCGGCGATGTCGAGCTTGTGCCGCGTGGTGATGCCCTTGCGGATCAGGGACTCGTTCATCGCCCGCTGCGCGGCGGAGGTATCGCCGGACAGGTCGACCTCGACCTTGTCGGTCCGGCCCGGCAGGTAGCGCACGGGCAGCACCACCCCGCTCCGCAGCAGAGCCAGTTCGGTGAGCGGCACGATCATCCTCGCGGAGGAGTGGAAGATCTTGCCGTCCGCGCCTTCCACGCTGAACTCCACGTGGACCTGCGGCTGGTCGTTGACGGTGACGCCGGTCTGCCGCACCGATCGGACGGTGCCGAGACCGGTGAGCCCGTCGCGGAACTCCGCGCTGTTGCGGCCGGTGAGCGCGCTCATGATGCCTTCGCCGGTGAACGCGAAGACCATGGGGACCAGGGTGAGCGCGATGATCGGCAGCGCCATCTCGAAACCGAGCCAACCCATTCCGGCGGGCTCCCATTCGCTGGTCGGGACGTAGGTGACGGCGTGGTAGACGTAGTAGCCGATCGCCGCAGCGCCGAGAGCGAGGGCGATCAGACGGATGTTCTTCATGACATTTCCTTTGCGGGGTGCGAGGTTTCGGGATTCGCCGCGCGCCCCGTCATCCCGGGTGAGCTGGGATGACGGGGGCGGATCGGGTGCATGCGGCGATCAGGCGCCGACGATGGACGTGCAGGCGAAGGTGATGTCGAACTTCGACGTCTTCGGCCCGGCCAGCGGGTTGGTCAGGTCGGGGGCGCCCACGCCCTCGCCGGTGACCTTGTAGGTGTTGCCGTCCTTGACCACCTTGGCGGAGCCGCCCGGCATGCCGTTGCCGAAGCCCACCGCGTAGGGCAGGCCGTTGTCGCCGCCCTTGCTGCCCGCGATCGCGACCGCCTGCACCGTGTTCGCGTCGGTGATGGTCGCGCTCACCGAGAGGTTGCCGTAGGCGGAGTTCGCGGTGTCGGTCAGCGCGAGCGCCAGGGTGCCGCCCTGCTTGGCACAGGTGGTGTCGAACTTCGCGTCGAAGGCCTTGCCGTCGACCGAAGCGACCGACTTCCCCGCCGGGGCGACAGGCTGCGCCGAGGACGGCGCGGGCGCGGCGGGCGAACTGCCCTTGCTGTCACCGCATCCGGTGAGCACGGCCACCGCGGCGGTGGCGGCGAAAGCGGCGGCGGCGATGCGGAGCGAAGTGGTGTTCATGATCTGTGTCCTTGTCGTTCGAGGGGCGGCGCCCCTGGTCCTGTTCTCCGGCCCTCCTGTTGGGCCGTTGAGAAAAAGGTAGGAACGATTCGCCGCCTACCGATCCCAGGTTTTCCGCATTCCCGCTGGTAGAGGACCTGCGCTCCCATGCAACTCCGGACCAGCCGTCCTCGAACGCGACGGCACCAGGCCACCTGGCGGTGCTGACGAGCGGCACATGGCTGTGGCATTTCGCGAGAAGAGGTCTCCACCATGCCGCTGACCTTGATGCGTGCGGTGTTACGGCTACCGGCTGTCGGGTGCCTCGGTCGCCAGGGTGGTTCGGCCCTGAGAGGGGCCGGTCCGTTCCGGCCGACCCTCGGGGTTCACTCGACAGACACAACAAAACGGCCCGGTCCCTGTCCATCCAGGACAGCGGACCGGGCCGGGGTAATTGCTACTACGGGCGCTTGAACTCGCCGTCGTTCACGCCAGCGGTGAACGCGTCCCACTCGCCGGGGGTGAACACCAACGCTGGGCCGGTCGGATTCTTCGAGTCACGGACGCCGACCATGCCCGCGTCGAGGTGCGCGACCTCGACACAATCCTTGGTCCCGCTGCGGGTGCTCTTGAACCACACCGCGCCGGATAGATCAACGTTCACCGTGCATACTCCTTCGCAACCTGGAGGACGAGATTTCGGCTAGTTGCCTGGTCCAGTGCCAGGCGGTCCAGCTCGTCGGAGACTTGACGGTACTGCCGTACCTCGTCTGATTTCTCAAGGTACAGGTCGCCGAGGAAGCCTTGGATGTAGACCACCGGCGGCATGGTCAGGTCTGCAGTGGAGTGACGCGGGAACTCGAGCAGGACGAAGGAAT
>NZ_BAFR01000214.1 GCF_000308435.1 Nocardia araoensis NBRC 100135
ACCGCGGACACATTCGATCGCCCCAGCGGAACTGCGCCGGCTGACACCGATACTGGCACGCATTCCGAAACACCCGTCCCAGCGGAAGCACCGCCGACTGGGCGCCAGCTGTCCGATCGTCCGAGCGGAGTCGCACCGGCCGACACCAGCGAGGCCCGTGGGCAGATCGGGCCGACCGGCCGAGTCGAACCACCGCTGGCTACGCGTCACTCACCCAGTCACCCCGGCGGGGTAGCGGCAGCCGACCCCGCCGAGCCCCGCTGGCAACCAGCAGCGCCCGGCTCGTCCAATCGTTCCGACAACACCGCGTCGGCCGATTCAGCCGAACATCCGCGCAGCTCCGAATCAACCGGCACGGCGGGCAGGGGCGGGTCCAATCGGCTCAGCGTCACGACGGCGTCGCGCGCGACCGCCCGAACGGCATCCACCTGGGCGGCCCTGGCCGGATCGCTCGCCGCGGCCGGACTCACCCCGACCGGAGCGCTGCTGGCGGGCGTGACGGCCTTCGCCCTGGTCCATCGACGACACCTCGCCGCGACGTTCGTCCTCTGGCTGGCCGCCTCCGCGCCATGGCTGGCCGCGACCGCGCTGTCCAGTGCGGGCGCGGAGCCATCCGATCCCGCGGGCATCGCGGCCTTCGCCGCGCGGGCCGAACCCGGTCTGGGCACGCTCGGGAGCCTGGCCGGTCTCGGCGGGATCTGGAACTCCGAGGCGGTACCGGACTCCCGCACCACGCCGCTGGCCGCGGTCGGCACGCTGGTGCTGCTGGCGATAGTCGCACTGGGCGTGCGCTCCGTGGCTACCGGCGGGGCCGATCCCGACAACCGCCACGTCCGCCGGGCATTGCTGGCGCTCGCGGCGGTCGCGATCCTGTTCCCCGCGCTCGGCGCGACCGTGTGGGGCATGCACGCCCTGGAGTGGCTGGTCGCCCACGTGCCCGGCGCGGGTCTGCTGCGCGACACCCAGAAGTACGTCGCCCTTGCCATGCCCGCTTTCGCCCTGTCCGCGGCGGCAGGCTGCGCGATGACGGCCCGGCGTCTTCTCCCCGTGCACTCGGACGCGACGCCGGACCGGCCCACGACGGCCTCTCCGGTCATCACGACAATGGTCACAGGGGTATTCGTAGCGCTTATCGTGTTGCCGCTCTACGACCTCGCCTGGGGCGTCGGCGGCGCTGTGCGGCCGGTGCACTATCCCGGCGGTTGGCAGCAGGTCGCCATAAGGATGGACGGCCCAGGCGACGTTGCGGTGCTGCCAGGTGGAATGTTCCGCAAGTTCCGCTACAGCGGCGCGGCCCCCGTGCTCGACCCGGCCCCGCGCATGCTGCCCAACGACGTCTTGCAGACGGGCGAATTGCCGGTGCGCGGACGTACGGTCTCCGGTGAAGGCGCCCGCGCCAGAGAGATCGAGAACCTGCTGCTGCACGGTGGGCCGCCCACGGACCTGGCCCGCTTCGGCGTGGGTTGGGTTCTCGTCGAACGAACCACCCCAGGGCCGCTCGGCGCATCGGCGTCGACCCTCGCCCAGCTCGAGCGGGTCTACGAGGACGCCGACCTCGCGCTGTATCGCGTGCCCGATGTCGTCGAGCGCGATACATCGACGACCACGCAACGCTCCGTCGCCGCGGCAACCCACTTGCTGTGGGGGGCGTTGCTCATCGCGGGCCCACTTGCTGCCCTCGGCGCACGCACGCGACACCGCAGGAGAATGCGGAACTGACGCACACCGCCGACCCGAAGGCGCGGTAAAGGTCCCGAAGCTGCCGACTCCGGCCGAGGCGTTGTTCAGTCGACCGTCCGTGGCGCGATCAACCCGCTCGTGTGCTCGCCTCGGGCAGCCGCCGCCAGCACTTCGTAGACTCCGTTTCCGGTTTGCTCCCAAGAGAATTCGCGAGCGCGGGCGCGGGCCTTCTCCCCCATGACCGTGCGTGCGCCCGGATCGTCGAGCAGGTCGCCGACGGCATCGGACAGCTGGGCGACGTCGTCGACCAGGATTCCGGTGGCTCCGTCCACGATGGAGTCGGTGAGTCCGCGCGAACTGCGGTAGCCGACCGTCGGGACACCGTGTTGGGCCGCCTCGATCACCGCGAGCCCCCACCCTTCCTTCCGGGAAGGCAGCACGTGCACCCATGCGCGGGCGAGGAGTTCGTGTTTGCGCCGCTCGTCCACGTGCCCGTGGAAGGTGACCGCGTCGGCGATGCCGAGTTCGACGGCGTTGTCCCGCAGATTGTCCGCCCACCAGCCGTCGCCGATCACGTCGAGGCGCAGACCGGGGATGCGGTGGCGTAGCCGGGCCACGGCCGCGAGCGCGTCTTCGATCTGCTTGTGCGGCACCAAACGGGAGAGCACCACGACAGTGGGTGCGGCAGTGCGGGTTTCCTGGGCGCCGGTGGGTGCATCCACTGGAACAGGTTCGGCTCCGTTGCGAACCACCGCGATGCGGGAACGGTCCACACCGAGCGTGGCCAATTCCTCCGCCGACGGCAGCGAAACGGTCAGATATTGATTACGGCGGTGCACGCGGGGCGACAGCCGAGACTCGATCCACCAGCCGACGCGGCCGACCAGCCTGCCCGCCACCGGCCACTGCTCACGGTGACCGTGGTGCACCAGCACCACCGACGGGGCCGCGGTGACGGCGGTGGCGAAGAACGGTATGCCGTTCTGGGTATCGATCACCGCGTCCGGCCGCACGCCGCGCAACGAGCCGAGACCGATCTTGCCGAGCAGGAGCGCGGCGAGCGCGCGCGGATACACCGTGTAGCGTCCGCCCGCCCTGCTGATATCGATGCCGTCGACGCGCTCGCGCCGCGCCGCGCCGGGATAGCGGGCGGTGCGCAGGGTGACTTTGACCCCGCGTGCCGCCAGCTGCGCGCCGACCTGCTCGAGGTACCGCTCGCTGCCGCCGCCCTGCGGGTGCCCGGTGTCACGCCAGCAGAGCAGGAGGACTTCGCGCACGGTGGAGCTTCTCTCGGTCAGTGGGTCCCGGTGGGAACGTCGGTTGTCGCGCTACACCCTAACCCGAGCACCCGCCCGAGCAGCCCAGCATCGGGGTTGTGCGAGACTCGGCGCCGTGCTCAAAGCCGCGAAGACGCCGACACGCAGCAGCCAGCCCCGGTTCGCCCGCCGGGCGACCCTGCGCCGGTCCCTGCGCCTGCTCGGTAGCTTCCGGTTCGAGCAGACCGACCCGGCCCTGTTCTACGGGGGTCTGGCCGCCGACAGCGCGGCGCTGATCGCCGACTTCTACGCCGATCTCACCGGCCGGTCCCTGGACGGAACGACGATACTCGACGTCGGCGGCGGTCCGGGCTACTTCGCGGACGAGTTCGCCCGTACGGGGGCTCGCTACATCCCGGTGGAGCCCGACCCCACGGAGATGCACGCCGCGGGCCTCTCGGTGGCGGGCGCGGTCCGCGGGTCCGGGATGGCGCTGCCGTTCCGCGACGACGCGGTCGACATCTGTTTCTCGTCGAATGTCGCCGAGCACGTCTCGAAGCCGTGGGTCATGGCCGACGAGATGGTGCGGGTGACCAGGCCGGGCGGGTTGATCGTGCTCTCCTACACGGTGTGGCACGGCCCGTTCGGCGGCCACGAGACCGGACCGTGGCACTACCTCGGTGGCGAGTACGCCGCCCGGCGGTATCGGCGCAAGCACGGGCGCGAACCCAAGAACAGGTTCGGCACGTCACTGTTCGCGGTGCGGGCGGCGGATGGATTGCGCTGGGCGGCAGGCACTCCAGCGGAGGTGCACACCGTCTTCCCGCGCTATCACCCCCGCTGGGCGTGGTGGCTGGTCCGGGTGCCTATGGTGCGCGAGTTACTTGTGAGCAACCTGGTCGTGGTGGCAACCAAAAGTTAGCTGAAGTAAGGTTCCAGCCATCCGCGACGCCAGTGCCGCTTTCCGCATGGGGCGTGCACGGGCTCGCTCCACGGCGATTCGCGCATAGCCAACCCGACGGTCTCGAGCGTGGTGAGGCCGACCAGGTCGGCGAGCATTCCTACGGCGGCGACCGCCTCCGCGGCCTGCATAGCCGCCGTCGCCTGCTCGATCGTCAGGGTGCGTCCGGGTAGGAAGGAGACCACCCACCCGCCGCTGCCGACACACTTAGCCTGATGCTCGGTTTGATCACTGGTCATCAGCGACCGGCCGATCACTTGCACCGCCATGACTCGGACTCCCCAGTTTGCGGTAACGGTTCGGTAATGGAGCGAGCTGATATGTCGCTACAGCATCCTCTTTCCAGCAACAGAACGCAATAGTGCGTTCTGCGAAAAGCGAACCGAGAGGTCGGAATTCACACTGGCCAGGGCGTCGCCGCGCCGCAAAACTGGAACAGGTTACAGACAATAGAGAGCAAAAACTGTAACGTGTTCTCATGCACTACGACAGCTTGTTCATCGGCGGCCGCTGGACCGCGCCAGCCACCGCCGAGCGCATCCAGGTCATCTCGCCGGCCACGGTCGAGCCGGTGGGCAGCGTCCCGGCGGTGAGCCGGGCCGATGTCGACGCCGCGGTCGCCGCGGCCAGGCACGCCTTCGACCACGGCCCGTGGCCCGCCACGCCCCCGAAGGAGCGAGCCGAGGTACTCACCCGCGCCGCCCGACTGATCGAACAGCGCTCCGCCGACCTGCTCGCCGCGCTGATCGCCGAGGTCGGCGCCCCGCAGATGATCGCGATGACGCTGAACCAGCTCCCCGCGGTCGCCGCGCTGGACGCCTACGCAGCCCTGGCGGAGTCCTTCCCGTGGTCGGAGACCCGGGTCGGCGGGTTCGGCACCACGCGCGTCACCCGCGAGCCCCGTGGTGTCGTCGCGGCGGTGACCGCGTGGAACGTCCCCCTGTTCCTCGCGGTGAACAAGCTCGCGCCCGCCCTGCTGGCCGGCTGCACCATGGTGCTCAAGCCCGCCCCGCTGACGCCCATCACGGCGAACATGGTCGCCGACATCTTCACCGAGGCCTGTCTGCCCGAAGGCGTGCTGTCCGTGCTGCCCGCCGAGCCGGACGCGGCCGAGTACCTCGTCTCGCACCCCGGCGTGGACAAGGTGACCTTCACCGGAAGCACCGCGGTCGGCCGCAAGATCGGCGCCATCGCCACCGGTCAGCTCAAGAGCGTCTCGCTCGAACTCGGCGGCAAATCGGCGGCGATCCTGCTGCCCGATATGGACGTCGCGGCCAACATTCCGGTGCTGGCGTTCTCCGGCCTGATGAACAGCGGGCAGGGCTGCGTCGCACAGACCCGCATCCTCGCGCCGCGCAGCCGGTACGACGAAATCCTCGACGCGCTGGTCGAACACGTGAAGACGATGAAGGTGGGCGACCCGAACGACCCGAGCGTGCAGCTGGGCCCGCTGATCTCCGAACGCCAGCGCGAACGGGTGGAGGGCTATATCGCCAAGGGCAAGGCCGAGGGTGCGCGACTCGTGCTCGGCGGCGGCCGCCCGGAGGGGCTGGACCGGGGCTGGTTCGTCGAGCCGACGATCTTCGCCGACGTGGACAACAAGTCGACCATCGCCCAGGAGGAGATCTTCGGGCCGGTGCTGTCGGTCATCCCGTACGAGACCGAGGACGAGGCCGTGGCCATCGCCAACGACTCGGTCTACGGTCTCGCGGGCTCGGTCTGGACCACCGACATCGAGCACGGCGCCGAGATCGCGGCGCGGGTGCGCACCGGCACCTACGCGATCAATTGGTATGCGTTCGACCCGACTTCGCCGTTCGGCGGCTACAAGGCCTCCGGACTGGGACGCGAGAACGGCCCGGAGGGTCTCGATTCGTTCTGCGAGCAGAAGTCGCTGCTCATGCCGCTCGGCTGGACCGGGTGATCACTCCGGTGGCATGACCACCCGCAGCAGCGGCGCGCGATTGCCGTAGCGCCGGGGTGGTGCGTCGACGATCTCGACGCACCACCCGGGCGGCAGCACCGCCCGCAGCCGTCCAGCGGCCCGGCGCAGCGGGGTACTCACGGTCGCCAACTCGAATTCGGCCACCATCGGGGCAACCGACGTCGTCGTCTCCAGATCGGCCATGCTCCATCCACCTCTCGCGTCGATCTCGCCGTGCGCCGCGGCATCGCGGGTCCGATATCGGTATGGAAGTCCTTCAGTCGATCAGTTAACCGCCAGTAATCCGACTGGGTGGTGCGGAAGGAAGAACACGCCAAGCATAGGTTACGAATACACGAAATCTCTCGACAAGATCATTACCCCCTTTTCCATCCGGCTAAACCGATCGATCCGCGGGAATCTCACGGACACTGCTGTGACGCCGGACACCATCCCGCAGGCCCATCCGTGGAGTGCGAAACTCGCTACGGCCGAATCACCTATACCGCAATGGCTTTCGCCGAGCCGAGTAATTCGGCGCGGCGCGCTCACCGGCCCAGTGACCGGCGATACGCGGCCGGTGTGGCTCCCGTCGCCGCACGCAGGTGCACCCGCAGCGCGGTGACGCTGCCGAATCCGGCCTTCGCCGCGACGACTTCCACTGGCAAACGCGTGGTTTCCAACAGTTCGCGCGCCCGGACGGTGCGCTGGGCATCCAGCCAACGCCGCGGCGTGGTGCCGACTTCCGCCTTGAAGCGGCGGATGAAGGTGCGCTCGCTCATCAGCGCGTGCGCGGCCAGCGACGAAACATCCACCGCCGCAGCAGGTTCCGCCGCCGCCCAGGCCAGCGTCGCGGCGAGACCGCCATCGGCGCGCGCGGCCGGTGCGTCCGGAATGTATTGCGCCTGACCGCCTTCCCGGTGCGGCGCGGTGACATTCCATCTGGCCAGCTGCGCCGCCGCGTGCGCGCCCAGCTCGCGGCGCACGATGTGCAGACACAGGTCGAGGCCCGCCGACAGCCCGGCCGAGGTCAGCACGTCACCGTCGTCCACGTACAGGGCCGTGGGGTCCAACCGCACCGCCGGATACAGCTCGGCGAACTCGTCGCAATAGGCCCAGTGCGTAGTCGCGCGTCGTCCGTCCAGCAGTCCGGCCTCGGCGAGGACGAATGCCCCGACGCAGATGCTCACCATGGTCGCGCCGCGCGCAGCCGCGCCGCGCAATGCGGTCAGCGCCGCCCGTGGAGTGGGCAGCGTCGGGATGCCGATCCCCGGCACGACGACGACATCGGCTTCCGCCAGCGCCTCCAGCCCGTGCTCCACCCGCAATTCGAAGCCGTTCGGCGTCCACACCGGGCCGGGACGCAATCCGCAGGTCCGCATCTCGAACCCGAACGGCTCACCCGTCTTGCCCGGCCCGTGCCGGAACGCCTGAACGGCGCAGGCCAGGTCGAAGGCCATCACTCCGTCCAGCGCGAGCGCCACCACTTGCTTCATCGTCCCCCAGTTTGGCATGAATCCGAGTAATACTGTCGTTTCCGCCACTCGTCGCGGATCTCGACACACGCTTGACTTCAGTGCACACCGAGTTCCGACCAGAAGGAGGGCATCGTGGCCGCACCGACGGGCCTCGACTGGGCATGGGCCACCCGCACCGGGGGCGCTCTGTCGAACGGACAACGCGCCGGATTGGCCGTCGCGACCGCCCGCACGCTGCCCGGCATGGCGGCCAATCGGGTCCGGCTGGCACTCGGCAGGCGGGGACGCGGAAAACTGGAGTTCGCCGGTCTGCGGTTACCCGATTCCGAGCTGGCCGTCGCAGCGGAGACCGAGGCCAGGGAGTCGCTGTCGCCGCACGTGCTGAACCATTCGCTGCGGACCTACTACTTCGGACGGGTCCTGGCCGATCTCGATGGCGCCGCCTACGACGACGAACTCGTCTACGTCTCCTGCCTACTGCACGACCTGCGACTCGAACACCCCACGCCAGAAAGATGTTTCGCGGTGGTCGGCGGCGAACGAGCCGCCGCACTCGCACTCGATGCGGGCGCGCCGCCGGAGCGAGCCGAAGCGATCGGCGCGGCCATCGCCGCCCACATCACCCCCGGCGTCGCCGCCGATCTCAGCGACGCGGGCGGCTTCGTCTCCGCGGGAGCGTCGGTGGACGTGCTCGGAACACGGCTGGCGGAACTGGACCGGGACTGGGTCAGCGAACTGCTGCGCCGACATCCGCGACTGGAATTCAAGCGACACGTCGTCGCCGCCTTCCGAGCCGAAGCGAAGGCTGTGCCGAAGGGCCGGACGCACTGGCTGAACAGCGCGGGATTCCTGGCCATGGTCCGTATGTCCCCGTTCGCCGAATAACGAAGCCGCTCTATGCGTTTGCCTCGCGGAACTGCACATCCGCCCTCTTCGTCGGCACAGAAAGAGCAGAACACCTCAGCCCGGTGAGTATGCTCGATGTTATGAACGGTGTCACCGGCATCGCAAGCGCGCGACAAAAGCTCGCTCGCGCGGGGCACCACATCAACGACCTCGAACGCAGGATCGCGGAATACCGGAAGGCGAACCCGGTTCAGGTTCGGGTCGACCTTTCCCCGAGCATCGAATACGAGAACGAGATCGACTGCCAGGTAGCGGCGGTAAGCGTATCCGATGTGCCCGATGAATGGGCCCTCATCACCGGTGATGCGCTCACCAACCTGCAGGCCGCCCTCGACCACGCGGTCCATCCGCACGCCGAGCATTTTCCCATATTGCTGAGCAGCACGAACAGCGAAGGGGAGGAAATAGTCGTTCAGGAGATATTCGACCCGGTGACCACAGCGGTAATTCTGCGTCATCAGCCTTACCACGACCCGCGGCCGACACATCACCCCCTGGGCCTTCTCTGCATACTCGTCGACCGAGACAAACACCGCCGGGTGCATGTCGCCAACCATTTCAGGACCGAGCTTATTTTCGCCCCGTCGGATGACTACGAAGTTGTGGACACCCCGGGTTCGTCAATTCACGAACTCGTGCCGGGAGCCGTTTTCAAACATTTCCGTTTACGGCTTCGCCCCGGCTTCACACAGTCGCAGCTCACCTATAACAACCGACTCGCGCCAACCGTCGTCGTCGATGTTCCGGACACCGATGACGATGTGCCGCTCGTCCCCGGCATGAAATTGATTCACGCCCGAGTGTCGGAAATCCTGGATCAACTCGAATCCGCCGGACTGTCGTAACCGCCGCCGCGTATCGACGCGGCACCGCCGCGATGAAAGGGCGCCATCAGGGAGCCTTGCCCGCCGACGGCCTCGACCGGCGCGGCACATCGCGGCACACCGCGGCGGGTCGCGCATGACGCCTGCCCGCGCTCCGGCGGAGGCGAAGCCGCCTTCCCGAACCCGCTGTCGCCCAGGCGGATTGCCTTGCGCACCACGCAAAACATTTGGCTCGCAAAACAAATCGCCCGCACCATCTGCCGGATGGTGCGGGCGAATGCTACTTTGGGTGGAGTGTCAGCCCAGACGCTGCTTGAGCGCCTCGAACTCGTCGCGCACGCCGGAAGGCAGCTTGTCACCGACGAACTCGAACCACTCCTCGATGAGCGGGATCTCCTTGCGCCACTCGTCGGCGTTCACCGCGAGCGCCTCGTCGACGTCCTTGGCGTCGACGTCCAGCCCCTTCAGGTCGAGCTGCGCTGCGGTCGGCACGTTGCCGATGGCGGTCGCCTCGGCTTCGGCGGAACCCTCGATGCGGCCGATGATCCACTCCAGCACGCGGGAGTTCTCACCGAAGCCGGGCCACAGGAAGCGGCCGTCGTCGCCGCGGCGGAACCAGTTCACGTAGAAGATCTTGGGCAGCTTGTCCGCGTCGGCGTTCTTGCCGACGTTGATCCAGTGGCCCAGGTAGTCGCCGACGTGGTAGCCCATGAACGGCAGCATGGCCATCGGGTCGCGGCGCACGGTGCCGACCTTGCCCTCGGCGGCGGCGGTCTGCTCGGAGGACAGCGTGGCGCCCATGAACACGCCGTGCTGCCAGTCGAAGGACTCGGTGACCAGCGGGACGGTGGTCTTGCGACGGCCGCCGAACAGGATCGCCGAGATCGGCACGCCCTGCGGGTCGTCCCACTCCGGCGCCAGGATCGGGCACTGCGCCATCGGCGTGCAGTAGCGCGAGTTCGGGTGAGCGGCCAGCGTCTCGGTCTCCCGCTGGTACCAGTCGTTGCCCTTCCAGTCGATCAGGTGATCGGGCTCGCCTTCCAGGCCCTCCCACCAGACGTCGTTGTCGTCGGTCAGCGCGACGTTGGTGTAGACCGTGTTGCCCGCCTCCATGGTGGCCATGGCGTTCGGGTTGGAGCTGCGGTTGGTGCCGGGCGCGACGCCGAAGAAGCCGAACTCGGGGTTCACCGCGTAGAGGCGGCCGTCCTTGCCGAAGCGCATCCAGGCGATGTCGTCGCCAAGGGTCTCCGCGCGCCAGCCAGGCACGGTCGGCTGGATCATCGCGAGGTTGGTCTTGCCGCAGGCGCTGGGGAACGCGGCGGCGATGTAGTAAGCCTTGTTCTCCGGGGAGATCAGCTTCAGGATCAGCATGTGCTCGGCCAGCCAGCCCTCGTCGTGGGCCATCGCCGAGGCGATCCGCAGCGAGTAGCACTTCTTGCCGAGCAGCGCGTTGCCGCCGTAGCCGGAGCCGTAGCTCCAGATCTCCCGGTCCTCGGGGAAGTGGGTGATGTACTTGGTGTCGTTGCACGGCCACGGCACGTCGGCCTGGCCGTCGGCCAGCGGCGCGCCGACGGAGTGCAGCGCCTTCACGAACGGGCGGTCGGCGCCCAGCTTCTCCAGGGCGGCCGCGCCCATGCGGGTCATCACGCGCATCGACACGACGACGTACTCGGAGTCGGTGATCTCGACGCCCAGCTTCGGGTCCTCGGCGCCCAGCGGCCCCATGCAGAACGGCACCACGTACATGGTGCGGCCCTTCATCGAGCCCCGGTACAGCTCGGTCATCCTGGCGCGCATCTCGGCCGGGTCGACCCAGTTGTTGGTCGGGCCCGCGTCGGCCTCGGTCTTCGAACAGATGAACGTGCGGGACTCCACCCGGGCCACGTCGGAGGGATCGGAGAGGGCGAGGAAGGAGTTCGGCTTCTTCTTCTCGTCCAGACGCTTGAACGTCCCCGCCGCGACGAGCTGCTCGGTGAGCCGCTCCCATTCCTCGTCGGAGCCGTCCGCCCACACCACTCGATCGGGTTGGGTGAGTTCGGCGACTTCTTGTACCCAGGCGAGTAGTTCGCTGTGCTCGGTCGGCGCCTTGCCGTCGGATCCACGAAGACCAGGAATGGTCGCTGACGTCATGAAAACTCTCCTGAGATGGGCGGCTATTCGATGCTTCGCCGCCTAAGCCCTAGGCCCATGACCAGCGCGAATGCACCGAGCGCCACCGTTGGCGGGAAGGCGCCCGCTCCGACCGGTCGAACGCGCACCCCAGGAGGGCGGCAGATCAGGACTTAGCGGACGCCCAAGTTCCTGAATAGAGGTTAACGCGATGTGACGGCCGGTACGGTATCGGGTTCCTCACTGTGTACCCAATCGGTCGCTTATTTCAACAGGTGAGATCCAGCGGTCGAGGATCCGGACATCCCGCTCGCATGCGGCGAGCTGCCCCGGCTGCTCGGCCGCCATCCGGCGCAATTCCGCCTCCAGCCGGGCCACCCGGCGATCCGTCTCCACCATTCGCGCGGTGCTTGCCTGAACCACGTGATCTGCCAGAACGGTCTCCGCTTCCACGAGTGCGGTGACAACACGCTGCTCGAGCTGCGCTTTCACATTGACCAACGCGTCGGCGACCCATTGCCGGATATGCGCTCGATCGGCCAGCTGGCGGCGGGCACGCACCACCCACGCCGCCGCACCGCCGCCGAGCAGCAGCGTTACCGGCACGCTCGCGACGTCCAGGGCCGGGACGAGGGAGAACGGAGCAACCAGCAAGCGACCGAGACCGACACCGGCCGACGCGCCGAGCGCGATCATAAGGTGATCTTCGACACCCCGATGGCGGGGCTCGGGATCCGGGCCGACCCGAGGGGCCGGGTCGCGCCGCCGGGCCGGCGCACTCCGATCCGTGCTCTCGACCCGGGCGCTCAGTTCGGCGATGCGCTGGTCGATGACGTGGTCGAGCGCGCCGGTCAGCTCGGTGACGGACTGCTGCAGCCGGACCGGGTAGCCGCCGAGATCGGCGGGGCGCAGCCGATCGAGCTCGGCGCGCACGGCGGTGTGCAGTGCTCGGATGCTCGCGCCGATCTCGGTCATCAGATCAACCCGGGCCAGGTGCAGCTGCCCGCGCAGGGTGGACATCGCGGTGGCTCGTCCACCGTCACGACCGGCCAGCAGGACCGCGCGTTCCTCGCGCAACCGGGCCGGTTCTGCACCGGAGCGCAGCACCGCCACCTGCTCGGCCACCCGCTGACGCGTATCGGCCAGGACCCGCTCGGTCACCGCGCGCGGCCGGTCACCCCCCGCCGCGGCGGCCGCCGTGAGCTGTGCGTGCAGTGCGCCGACACCGGATCGATCGAGCAGCCCGGCGTCACCCGCGGTGCGCGCGGCGGCCGCGAGCCGCGCCGAGACCGGCAGGATGTCCAGGTCGCCCGCGCCCAGCGTGGCGAGCAACTCCAGGTCGCGGTCCCGTACCGCACGCCAGTCCTGATGGGCGTGGATGCCGTTCATGGCCAGCAGCAGGCGGGCGCCGTCGGCGCGCAACCGGCCTATCACCTCCAGTGTGTCCGCGCCGATGATGGTGCCCGCGTCGAGCAGGATCAACGCCACCGCGGGCGGGGCGGTCTCCGAGGCGGCGTCGGCGCGCGGCTCGGACAGCGTGAGGCGCGGCTCGAACCGGGCCAGCTCGGTACGCAACAAGGTCGTGTTGACGTCGGCGGGACCGATCACCGTGACCGCACCCGCGGCGCCGGAGTCCTGCACCGCACGCAGCAGCGCCATACCCTGCGGATTCCAGCGCTCCACCACGGCCGCGAGCTCGGGGACGAGCGCGGCGGCCTGGCCGGGTCGCTCACCTTCGCCGTCGGTGGAGTCACCATCCACCGCGGCAGCTGCGCTCGCCTCCGATTCCGGAGGCTCAGAGACCGGCACTGCTCATCCGTTCCCATAGTCGGACGTACCCGTTGTGTACCCGCAACGCGGCGCGGCGGGCGGCAGGGGGCATATCGCTGGTGACGACGGCGCGCCAGCGCGTGGCGCGAGCCAGCGCGTCGTCGGCGTCGGAAGGAGCGGGCCCGGAATACCCCGCGGCGAGATGGGCCACTTCGGGCCCGGCCAGACCGGCGCAGAGCCCGAGCCAGACGGCGTCATCGCTGTAGAGATAGGACTCCAGGAGGTCGCGCGCGCGGCCCCCCTCCTCCGGGACCGCGCGGGCGGCCAGGCGGGCCAGCTCGTCGAGCAGCTCGCCGCCGCGCAGCGCGGACACCTGCTCGTACCGGCGGTGCAGCAATTGGTGGAGCGCGTCGATGCCGCTGGCCGCATGCAGGATCTGCAGCAGCGCCTGCGGAGCCAGACCCGGATCGTGGCGCAGGGCCGTGCACGCGCAGGCCACGCCGTACAGGTCCCAGCGGCGCAGCAGTTCCGCGCGCTCGGCGGCGTCCGGCCCCGGTGCGACGAACAGGTCCGGCGCGAGCAGCAGCGCGGGGTCGGCTTCGGCGGCGAGCTTGCGCAGCAGATCGAGCTCGGCGCCGGTCAGCGCGCCCGCCCTGGTGCGCACCGCCAGCGACGCGACCACCGGAACCACCGGAATCCGCAGCTGCGTGCCGTACTGCTGGGCCGCGGCCACCGCATCGCCCCAGCGGGAGCCGATCGCGTCGGCCTTGTTCAGCACCGCGATCGTGCGCTGCGGCGGCAGCGTGGCCAGCACCCTTCGATCGGCGGGCGTCGGCGCGGCCGACAGCACGTAGACGACGATGTCGGCGTCGAGTTCGGGATCGGGCGCCCCGGGCCGGTCCACCGGATCGGTCTCCACCGCCGACATGAGCGCGAGCGCGTGCAGGACAGTTGTCCGCCCCGCGTGCGCGCGCCCGGTCACCTGGATGCGCGGCGGTTTGCGCCAGGCGCTGACGGCCGCCGCCGCGGCGTACCCGATCTGCGGATCACGCCCCGTGCCGAAGCGGAGCTCGGCGAGCATCTTGTCGAGCTGATCGTGCGCGGAAGTGGGCACGCCGCGCTCCCGCAGCGGCCCATCGGAATCAGTGGCTGTCGGCATGCGGCACACACCCCCTTTTATGGTGCGCAATTCTGTCAGAAGTCGGCTCGCGGGACGGGCTCAGCTGCCGCTGAAGTACTTGTTCGCGGTGCGCACCATCCAGTTCGGCGCGTACTTCCCCACCGTCGCCAGCACCTTCGCCTGGGTACCGATCTCGTAGTGCACCTTCGGCAGCCGGGCGCGCTTGCGGGTGGCCTCCCAGATCCCCTCGGCGACGTCGTCGGCAGTCAGCCGCACGCCCAGCGACTTCGTCGTCCCGGTCGTCACGCCGTCCACCATGGCCGTGGCCACGAACAGCGGCCAGATCGCGAGCACCCGGATGTCGTGGCGCTCCCATTCCAGGTCCAGCGCCTCGGTGAAACTCTTGACCGCGGATTTGGTCGCACCGTAGCTGGCGAGTTCGGCCTGACCGTAGATGGCCGAGGCCGAGCAGAGGTTGACGACCTGCGCGCCCGGGGTGTCGCGCAGGTAGCGGAACGCGCTGTGCGTGCCGGTGAGCACGCCGACCACGTTGACTTCCACGATCGCCCGGTGGGCGGCGAGGTCGATCTCCTCGAACGGACCCGCGCGCAGGATTCCCGCGTTGTTGACCAGGATGTCCAACCGTCCCGTCGCCGCGTGGAACTCCGCCAGTCGCTCCGCCCACTGCGTGGCGTTCGTCACATCGAGTACCCCGGTGTGGACCACGCCACCCTTGGCTGTGATATCACCTGAAAGCCTGGTCAGCCCGACCTCATCGATGTCGTAAGCCCCGACCTGGTATCCCTGCGCAGCGAAAAGCAAGGCCGTGGCCCGCCCGATACCGGCCGCCGCGCCGGTGATGAATACTGTCGGTCTGCTCATGCCGGGGAGTCTAGTGCCGGGGATGCCGCGTGCCGCGGGGTTCCCAGAGGCCCGGTCGGTCACTTACCCTGCTGAAGTGGTCGGCACCATAACCGGTGCGCAGCTTGAACTTTCGCATGCGGCAAACCGACCTCGACGATGAGGAGGTTGCGATGACCGCGAACGTCATCGGCGCTGTCGACCCGGAGCCCGCCTGTCCTGCGGACCGCAAGCCCTTGCTGCCCAGCACGGACCCGTTCCATCGACCGCCGAAAGGATTCGCGGCCAAGGCGCCGGGCACCATCCTGCGCAGCAGGAAGATCGAAGTGGCGCTGTTCGGGATTGTCCCGCAGCGGGTCTCGGCCTGGCAGCTACTCTACCGCAGCTGTGATCTGCACGGGGCGCCGGAAGCGGCGATCACCACGGTCCTGCTGCCGATCGACGCCGAACCGGACGAGGATCGCCCGCTGCTGGCCTTCCAGACCGCGATGGACGCGGTGAGCGAGAAGTGCTCCCCGTCGTACGCCCTGCGTCACGGCGCGCGGGCGCTCGGTTCGATCACCCAGCTCGAATGGCTCCTGGTCGCGAACGCGCTGCGACGCGGCTGGGCGGTGAGCATCGCCGACCACGAGGGACCGCACGGGAACTTCGGCGCGCCGCGCGAGCCCGGCTACCGCGCGCTCGACGGCATCCGCGCCGCCCTGCGCTTCGCCCCCCTCGGGCTCGGCCCGGAAACCCGCGTCGCGGTGTGGGGCTACTCCGGCGGCGGCATGGCCAGCTCTTGGGCGGTCGAGATGGCGCCGACCTACGCCCCGGAACTCGACATCGTCGGCGCGGTGCTCGGCGCACCGGTCGGCGATCCGCGCCAAGTCTTCGACCGGCTCAACGGCACGCCCTACGCGGGCCTGCCCGCCATCGTCATCGCCGCCCTGCGCAGGCTGTATCCCGCGTTGAGCTCGCTGATCGACAACGAACTCAGCCCGGAGGGCCACCGGTTCGTCGTCCGCGCGGAGAACGCGACACCGGTCGGCGCGATCCTCGGGCTGGCGGGCAAGAAGGTGGACGACTTCCTCGACCGCCCGCTCGCCGAGGTACTCGACACCCCGGAGTTGCGGGCGATGTTCGACGATCTGCGGCTCGGCAACGCGACGCCCGCCTGCCCGCTGCTGGTGGTGCAACCCATCCACGACCAGGTCATCCACATCGAGGGCATCGACGGCCAGGTGGCCCGGTACCGCCGCGGCGGCGCGGCGGTGACCTACGTCCGCGACCGGTTGAGCGAGCACTTCTCGCTGCTGCCGCTGTCCACGCCGATCAGCCTGGACTGGCTGGCCGACCGATTCGCCGGGCAACCGGTGAGCGACGTCGGCGACAGCACCGTCTGGTCGGTCGCCGCTTCGCCCTCCGGCGTGCGCGGCCTGCTGGAGATGGCGGTGACCGCGGTCAAGGTCGCGCTCGGAAGACCACTGCGTCAGCAACGGCCGACCGCCGCCAGGATCGCGCCCGCGCGCGCCGCCTGACCTCCTGCTCAGCGGCCTGGGCGCAACCGCTTGCCGCACGGATCGCCGGATGCTGGACAATGGACGCCGTGAACGACGCCGCGAACCATACTGCCGAGTCAGTTCCGGGCCCGCCGTCCACAACTTCGGCTCCGGCCGAGGGCGGGCCCAGGCACAAGACCGGCTCCCGCCTGTACCCACGAGTCACCAGCTTCCGGTCGCGCAGGGGCGCGCTGACCGCGACCCAGCAGCAATCCTGGGACCGGATGTGGCCCTCGATCGGCCGCGAGGTCGCCGACGAGCCGCTGGATGCGGCCGCCTGGTTCGGCCGCGAGGCGCCGCTGGTCATCGAGATCGGCTGCGGCACGGGCACCGCGACAGCCGCCATGGCGCAGGCCGAACCGCACCTGAACCTGATCGGCATCGAGGTCTACCAGCCCGGCCTCGCGCAGCTGGTGCAGCGCGTCGAGCGCGAAGGGATCGAGAACATCCGCCTGCTGCGCGGAGACGCGGTCGACGTGCTGGAGAACATGATTGCTGAAGAGTCGCTGACCGGTGTCCGGGTGTTCTTTCCCGACCCGTGGCCGAAGGCTCGCCATCACAAGCGGCGGCTGCTGCAACCCGCGACGGTCGCGCTGATCGCCAATCGACTGAAGCCGGGCGGCGTGCTGCACGTCGCCACCGACCATGCCGGCTACGCCGAGCACATCCACGCGGTCGGCATGGCGGAACCCCTGCTCAAAGGACTGAACGAGAACACGGGCGGGATCAGCGCGGAGCATCGCTCCACCGCGCCGATCGGATTCGAGCGGCCCGTCACGAAATTCGAGGGCAAGGCACATCGCGCCGGTAGCGCCATCACAGAGCTCATATGGGGGAAGATCGACCGATGAGCGTCAGTGAAATGGCCCACGAAGTGGTCGATGTTGCCGGGGAGGTGCACGGCGGCGGAGCGGAAGGTCTGGGCAGCTCGGGGCCGGACGTGCGCCGCGTCCTGCTGGTGTGGGACGCCCCGAACCTCGACATGGGCCTCGGCGCCATTCTGGGCGGTCGGCCGACCGCCGCCTACCGCCCGCGGTTCGACGCGCTCGGCCGCTGGCTGCTGGCCAGGACCGCCGAACTGTCGGTGGGCGCGATGCACCGGGTGGAACCAGAGGCCACCGTCTTCACCAACATCGCACCCGGCACCGCCGACGTCGTGCGGCCCTGGGTGGAGGCGCTGCGCAACGTGGGGTACGCGGTCTTCGCCAAGCCGAAGATCGATGAGGACTCCGATGTCGACGCCGACATGCTGGCGCACATCGCCCTCCGCAGCCGCGGCGCCGGTCTGGCGGGCATCATGGTCGCCTCCGCCGACGGGCAGGCGTTCCGCGAGCCGCTGGAAGCGCTCGCCGCCAAAGGAGTGCCGGTTCAGGTGCTCGGCTTCCGCGAGCACGCGAGTTGGGCCGTCACATCCGATACTCTCGAATTCATCGACCTCGAGGACATTCCGGGCGTGTTCCGTGAACCGCTGCCCCGGGTGAGCCTCGACTCGCTGCCCGACGAGGGTGCCTGGCTGCAGCCGTTCCGGCCGCTGTCGGCACTGCTCACCTCTCGCCCCGCCCAAGGAGTCGCTTAGTGTTCACACGCTGGGGCGATCTGGTATACCGGCTGCGTTTCGCCGTCATCGGCGTGGTCGTGGCCGGTCTTCTGGCTCTCGGTGGCTACGGCCTCGGGTTGGAGGACCACCTCAGCTCCAGCGGGTGGGACGATCCGACCTCGGAGTCGGCGCGCGCGGCGCGGATCAAAGACGGTGCCTTCGAACGGGATCACACCTCCGACGTCATCGTGTTGTACACGGCGCCGGAGGGCAAGACCATCGATGATCCGGAATTCAGCGGCAAGATCATCGAGAATCTCGGGAGTCTGCCCCGCGAACATCCCGACGAGATCACCAAGATCAACGGTATCTACTGGCGCAACGACCAGAACATTCCGGTCCAGGCCTCCGTTTTCGGCTCCAAGGACAAGAAGTACGCCTTCGCCTCCATCGCCATCAAGGGCGACAACGACACCGAGATGGTGCGCAACTACCGGAAGGTGAAGAACGTCTTCTTCATCCCCGGCGTGGATGTGCAGGTGACGGGTCTGCAAGCCGTGGCGGGCACGCTCAACGACACCATGGCCGACGACCAGAAGCGCATGGAGATCCTCGCCATTCCGGCGGTGGCCATCCTGCTGTTCTTCATCTTCGGCGGTATCGTCGCCGCCGGATTGCCATTGATCGTCGGCGGTCTCACCGTGATCGGCGCTTGGGGGATCGTCCGCTTCATCACCGAATTCACCGAGGTGAATTCGTTCGTCTCGCCGGTCGTCTCGATGATCGGCCTCGGCTTGGCCATCGACTACGGCCTGTTCATCGTGAGCCGATTCCGCGAGGAACTCGCCGAGGGGTACGACACCAGAGTCGCGGTCCGCCGATCGGTGATGACGGCGGGCCGCACCGTGGTGTTCTCCGCGACGATGATCGTCGCCAGCCTCGGCGGCATGCTGCTGTTCCCACAAGGCTTCTTGAAATCGGTCGCCTATGGCGCCATCGCGACGGTCTCGCTGGCGGCGCTGACCTCCATCACCGTCCTGCCCGCCATGCTGGCGGTGCTCGGCAAGCGCGTCGACATGCTCGGCCTCAAGCGGTTCCGTAAGACGAAGACCGCCGACGAGGTGGAGAACGGCATCTGGGGGCGTACCACCCGCTGGGTGATGAAGCATCCGCTCAAGATCGCGATCCCGCTGTGCATCGTCCTGCTGCTGCTGATCATCCCCGTCAAGAACCTCAGTTTCGGCGGCATCAACGAGCGGTATCTGCCGCCGGACAATCCGACCCGGCTGGCGCAGAAAGAGTTCGACACGGTCTTCCCACTGCGCAAATCGGATCCGATCGAACTGGTCTTCGTGGTCGACAGTCCCAGCCGCGCTACCGATGTGGGCAAGGTGGTGAAAGAGGCGAGCAAAGCGCCCGGGTTGGCGGGCGAATTCGCTTACCCCCCCAGCACGGCCCCCAACGACAAGACCATTTACAAGACTTCCGTCACGTTGACCAATTCGGAGGACTCCGATCCGACCATCGAGTATCTCCGCTCGCTCGAGATACCCGACGGCGTCACCATGCTCGTGGGCGGTCAGCCGACGATCCAGAAGGACAGCATCGACGCGCTGCTGAGCCGGATGCCCTTGATGATCGCGCTCGTCCTGTTCGTGACGACGCTGTTGATGTTCCTGACCTTCGGCTCGTTGGTGTTGCCGATCAAGGCCGCGCTGATGAGCGCCCTCGGTCTCGGGTCCACGCTCGGCATCCTCACCTGGATCTTCATCGATGGCCACGGCGCCGGGTTGTTGAACTTCACTCCGCAGCCCATCATGTCGCCGGTGCTGGTGCTGATCATCGCGATCATCTACGGCCTGTCGACCGACTACGAGGTCTTCCTGATGTCGCGCATGGTCGAGGCGCGCGCTCAGGGCGCGAGCACCACCGAGGCGGTGCGGATCGGCACCGCGCAGACCGGTCGGATCATCACCGCGGCCGCGTTGATCCTGCTCGTCGTCACCGGCGCGTTCGCCTTCTCCGACCTGGTGATGATGCAGTACATCGCCTACGGCATGATCGCCGCGCTGTTCATCGACGCGACCGTGCTGCGTATGCTGCTCGTCCCGGCCACCATGAAGCTGCTCGGCGACGACTGCTGGTGGGCTCCGGCTTGGATGAAGAAGGTGCAGGAGAAGGTCGGTCTCGGCGAACCCATTCTCGACGACGAGCGAGTCGGCGGCAGCGATGTCGTCGACCTGGTGAAGACCACGCCGATCACCGATCCGGTGACCATGCAGATCCCCGCGGTCGCCGCCGCCAACAAGATGCCGCGCAGGCGCAAGCCGCGCACGGTCGCCGAGATCGAGGCCGAGGCCCCGACCAGGCGGCTGGACCGGGTACCGCCGTCGCCCGCACCGCAGGCGCCGCCCGCGCCGCCGCCGCTCGATCCGGCCAGGCAGCGGCCGGAACCGCCGCGGAATTCCACACCGCCGCAGGGTGAACCGATTCGCCCGCGGCGGATCTCGCAGGCCCCGAACGATCCTCGTGCGACACCCGACCAGGCGGAGCAGCGGCCGCCGCGACCGGCGCCGCCCACCGGCCTGCCGCAGGACCCGCACGCATCGCTCGCCGGTGTGCCGTCGGTGACCCTGCCCGAGCCGAGTCTGCGTCCCACTGTCTCGCCGATCACGCCACCTGCCCCACGCCCGACTCACGTGCCGGAACCGCGCCTGCTGTCCGGCATCGCGCAGGATCCGACCATCGACCTCGCACAGCAGGAGCCCGGCGCTGCCCGTCCGGCGCGTCACCTGCCGCCCGAGGATCCTGCCGCTTCCGACGGTCCCGCGCACCGCGCCCCCGAGCCCGAGGCTCCCGCGGAGCCGTACAACGGACCGGACACCACCAACCGCAGCAGCATCGAGAGCTGGATGGCCGAACTTCGCTCCTCACGTCGCCACATCGGCCGGGTGTCCGAAGAGGGTAGGCACCACGGCGGCGACGGCCGCACGGTGAGCGTGAACGAACTGCTGCGCCGCCGCGATCGCGAGTGAGCGGTCGCCGCTGCGATCGGTCAGCTTTGTCGACCAGTTTCGTCGGGCTTCTCCGGCTGCTTCGCGGCGGTCGTCGCCGTGCCATCGCTGCCGGCTCCCGCGTCGGCGAAGGCACGGGCGTAGCGGGTGCCTGCCACGAGCAGGAGAATGCCGACCACGAGGAAGGCCGCGACGCGGACCAGGCCGTCCAGGGTGGCCAAGTCGAAGAGGAACAGTTTGGCCAGTGCGGCTGCCGTGACCGGTAATCCGGAACCCAAGGCGAGTTTGGCGACCGCGGGCGCGGCGGCGAGTTCGCGCAGTCCGAACAGCAGGGCGCCGGTCGCCGCTGCCATCCACAGGATCGTCGCGGCGCTGTGGCCGAGGAGAAACCCGTTCGGCGCTCCGGTCGCGACGCCGATGGAGACCGTGGTCGTGGTCACCGCGTAGAGTCCGGCGACGCTCGCGGCGATCCATGGCCACGCGCCGCCCGCGGCCTGGCCCGCCAACCGCCGCGCGCACCACAGCGCCACCGTGGCCACCGCGAGGGCCAGCGTCGCGCCGAGCACCGTCGCCACGCCCAGGTTCGCCTCCGAGCGGTGTTGCGAGGCAAGCACTCCCGGGCTTGCGACATTGAGCAGCGTCAAGCCGCCGAGCACAGCGAACGCCGCGCCGAGACATGCCACCGCGCGGGACATCCGCTGGCCTGCGACGCCGAGGAAGATCAACGCCACCAGCAGCAGAGCGGTGGGCAGCGTCCGCGTCTCGGTGGCGCCGACACACGCCTCGAGCAGCGCGATCGACCCCGCGACGGCGGCCACGAGGGCCGTGTGTCCCGGAATCGGGAACAGCACACGCGCTTTCGGCACCATGCCCACCGCGGCGACGAGCAGAAGCACCGCGGCGACGATCGACGCCACCGACACCGCGACGAGCCGGTCGGAATACATTCCAGGTGCGAGCAGAATCGGCACGAGCGCCGCCGCCATCGTCAGAGAGGCGGTGAGATCGGCAGGCCGGTGCCGGACGACGACGATCGTCCCGGTGACCCCTACGGAAGCGACCGCCACCGCGGCCACGAGCACCCAGGTGCGCTCGCCCGCGGCGGGAGTACCGAGAATCGCACCCGCGACGAATACGAACGTCGCCAGTACGGCGGGCAATGTCCGTGCCACATGCAGATACGGCCAGTCTCGCGTCAATTGCACCGGTACGCAGGCCAACTGCAACACGATCAAGAAAGCGAGCAGTACCGGCCGCGTGGTCACCACCGGAGACAACGCCGCCGCGGCGAGCACCACCAGAACGGCGAACGGCTGTGAGCGCCACCGCATCGCCGAACCGACGCCCGCGGCGGCGACACCGAAGGCGACCGCGAGCCCGAGCACCGGATGCAGCCAGTGGTAGATGGCGGTCACCGCGACGACCTCGAGATACGCGCCCGCGATGCCGGTGGCCGCCAGTGCGATACCGCCGACCCGTCCGCCGGTCCGCCGGAAGACCCGCACGCCCGCACCCACCAGTGCCGCCGAGACGACCGCCCCGGCAAGCACTCTCGGCACCGGCCCGAAGAATCCCGCCTGGGCGGCCAAGACCAGCAGCATCGCCACGCCGATCAACGTCACCGCGACTCCGGCCAACGCCAGGATCCGGCTGATCACCCCGTCACGCTGCCACCACGGCATGTGTGGCACCGCGCGCGGCGGGACAGGCGGACGAGGCGGCACCGCTCCCCGCGCGTTCGGCGGCCACGGAGCGCCACCCCAGGCACTACCGGGCGGCGGGGCGAAACGCGGAACATACGCGGGCTGCGGAGGTGGAACCGGCACACCGGCCGCCTGCGGTCGGCCCGGCCACGGCGACGTCATAGGTGGCACCGCAACGGATCCGCCCACACCAGACGTGCCGGGTAGCTCACCAGGCGCGCCGGACGCCGATCCAGGTACATCCCCCGACCCGCCCGCACCTGCCATGCCGGACGAGCCCGGACGCACCGAGACGCCGGTAGCCGCGACGACCTGCTCACGCAGCAATCCCAGATCCCGCCCGAGCACGCCCAGTTGCGTCCCCAGGGTGGTGAACTCGCCGGAGAGCCGCGCGAGCAACGCCGGATCGATCGAGGTAGTCATGACTTCATGCTGGTCACCGCGATGCGCGCGGGCATGAGTAGTTACCCCTGGTAGACAGGCGGGTTCTACCCGGCTGTCGGACCACCGCCCGACCGGCCCTCACCCGGGCAGTCGGATGAGGGCCGGTCGCGCCAGGTGGTCAGTAGGTGCGCAACCCGACGACCTCGTGCACGGCGTCGATCACCGCGGCGCGCGGCGGCATGCGCAGGACGCCCGGCGCGGGCTCGCCCGCCCAGTGCCAGCCCAGAGCCGAGTCGGAGCTGGGCAGCAGGATCATGCGACCGCCGGGAACCACCGTGACCCCATGTCCGGCGAGACAGCGCCGGACCGCGACCTCGACCGGCCGAGCCGGGCTCGGGGGCGTGACGAGAAAGGTCCACGCGCGCTCCCCGGGGTCGGCGATGACTGGTGCGGTGTGGTTTCGGTCCAGCTGAACGAGCACCTTGCGGCCCAGTTCCGGCGGCATGACGAGCGCGCCGATGATGGAGCCGGTGGTGATCGTCGGGCGTCCGGCCAGCAGCTGAACCGGAAGCCCGTAGGTATGCCGCAGCAGATGCGCGACTTCCTGGGAGTTGTGACAGCCCTCGAACATCGCCTTACTCCGCATCGCAGTAGCCGAATTCGGACGAAACGACGGACGTTCGGTGTAGCAACCCGCGCTTGTCGCGCATCCGGGTCCCGGTATTCGCGGGAAGAGCGCTGACGTGGCGTACCGAGCGAATTGCGCTGTGGCGCTGCGGTCGCGTGGTCTGTGCACCGGGCCGGCGCGCGCGATCGGCGCGCCCGGCCTGCACGGTGTTCTTCGGCATGGTTTTCATTGCCGCCGCCCTTTGCAGTCAAAGTTGCAGAAAGGCAACGGTATTCCAACCAGCAGCGAACGAGTCGTACGCAATGTCCCACTTCGGTAGTCGCAGATAACATAGCGTCGTACTCTGAAACCCAGATTTAACAAAAGGACTTGGGTATGGACGAATCGTCGATCGGAGTTCGGATCCGCCAGTTCCGCGGCAAGGCGCTCACGCAGCGCCAGCTCGCCGACCAGGCGGAGGTCAGCGTGGATCTGGTCCGCAAGCTCGAGCAGGGTGGCAGGCAAACCGCCTCCATCGCCAGCTTGCAGAAGATCGCGCGGGCCCTGGACGTGGACATCGCCGATCTGATCGGCAAGCGCCAAGGCGTGCCGTCCACCAACCCGGACGCGGGCATCGTGGCCATCCGCCGCGCGCTGACGCCGGTCGACGACCTACTCGGCGAGACCAGGGAAGAGGAGGCGGTCAGCCTCGACGACGGCCGGCGTGCGGTCGAATACGCCTGGGGCGCCTACTGGTCGGGCCGTTACGAATTGCTGACCTCGATCCTTCCCCCGGGATTGACCCAGCTGCGCGCCACCGTGCACGCGGCACGCAACGGTTCGGTTGCGCCCGCCAACGAGTTGCTGGCCAGGATGTACTGGGTCACCGGATGCACGCTGGTGCATCTCGGCCAGACCGAGTCCGGCATTCCTGGCCATCCGGCAGGCGCTCGGCGCCGCCGAGCTGGGCAACGATCCCCTGCTGCTCGCCACCATCCGCGGTTCGGTGGCCTGGCAGTTGCTGGTGCAGGGCCGCTACGACGAGTCGCGCGGCGTGGCGCTGAACGCGGCCGCGACCCTGGAGCCCTCCGGCGACGTCACGCCCACGCATCTGTCCGCCTACGGCTCGCTGGTGTTGCAGGGCGCGACCGCGGCGGGCCGGGCCCAGGACGTGCACGACGCCTTGTCCCTGGTGGAGGCCGCGAGCGAGGTGGCACTGCGGATCGGTACGGACCGGCAGGACTACGAGACCTATTTCGGCCCTTCCCAGGTCGTCATGCAGACCGTCGACGTCAACGTCTCCTCCGAGCGCTACCCGGAGGCGCTGGCCGCGGCCAAGGACATGCCGGTCAACGGCAGTCTCCCGCAGGCGTCCCGGGCCCGGCACCTGGCCGACACGGCGGTCGCGCTGACTCGCACCGGTCAGCATCGGCGCGCGCTGGACGCCTTGCTCACCGCGGAGCGGGTGGGCGGCGCGGACTGGCTGAAATACCAGACGCTGCCCCGCCATATCGTGTCCGAACTGCTGGACCACGATCGCAAGGTCCCGCTGCGCGCGTTCGCCCGCCGGATCGGGGTCAACACCTAGGTCGCCGATCGCTCCCCGGCTCGTTCGATCACTTCGTCCAGCACCTCGCGCGAGCGCAGGAGATCGTCGATGGTGCGGGTGATCCGCTCGCGCTCGGTGTGCAGCTCGGCGACCAGGGCGGGCGTGGCGTACTCGTTGGGACCGCCGTCCGCGTCGCGCATGCACGGCAGGATCCGCGCGATCTTCTTGCTGGTGAGTCCCGCCGCGAGCAATTCCTGAATGTGGATGACCCGGTCCACCGCCCGCTCCGGGTAGTCGCGATGACCGCCCGGCGTGCGGTCGGAGGCAAGCATGCCCTGCTCCTCGTAGTAGCGCAGCGACCGTTCGCTCACCCCGGTGCGCTCGGCGAGTTCCCCGATCCGCATCTGTCACCTGGCCTTTCACGTTCGGGCTTGAAACTCACATTGATGTCAAGTTTTACCGTAATGCCATGACGAACGCAGCGGCTTCCGCCCTTTTCCAGCCCGTGGCTCTCGGCTCGCTCGTGCTGCCGCACCGCCTCGTGATGGCCCCGATGACCCGTAACCGCGCCGCGGCCGACGGCACGCCGTCCCCGCTGATGGCGACCTATTACGCACAGCGCGCGGGCGCGGGCCTGATCGTCGCCGAGGCGACCACGCCGAACCAGGTGGGTCAGACCTACGCGAACATCCCCGGCATCTACACCGACGCGCACGTGGCGGGCTGGCGAGCGGTGACCGGCGCCGTCGCGGCGGCGGGCGGGCGCATGTTCCTGCAACTCCAGCACGGCGGCCGGGTCGGCCATCCGGACAACAGCGGGCTGACCCCGGTCGCGCCCTCGCCGATTCCGTTGCCCGAACCCATCCACACGCCCGGCGGCGCGCAGGATGCCGTCGTCCCGCTGGAGATGTCCACCGCCGATATCGACGCCACCATCGCCGACTTCGCGTCGGCGGCCGAAAACGCCATCGCGGCCGGATTCGCCGGAGTCGAGGTGCACAGCGCGAATGGTTACCTGCTGCACCAATTCCTGGCGCAGAACACCAATCAGCGCACCGACTCCTACGGCGGGGCGGTGGCCAACCGCATCCGATTCACCGTGGCGGTGGTCGATGCGGTCGCCGAGGCGATCGGCGCCGAGCGCGTCGGCGTGCGGATCTCCCCCGGAGTGTCCGTCAACGGCATCGACGAGGGCGACACCGAGGAAATCTATCCCGCGCTCGTCTCGGCGCTGGCCGAGAAGGGGCTCGCCTACCTGCACTCCGTCTTCGCCGACCCCGATCAGCCCCTCTTCCAGCGGATTCGGCAGCTGTGGCCGGCCGCCCTGATCGCGAATCCGAATCTGGGCTGGGGCGTCCCCTTGCCCGAGGACGGCGGCAGGCGAGCCGCGCAGCGCCTGCTGGAAGGCGGAGCGGACGCGGTCTCGCTGGGGCGCTCCTTCCTGGCCAACCCCGATCTGGTCGAGCGGTTCCGCACCGGCGCACCACTGAACCCGGTGCGCGACGCGCACTTGATGTACGTGGGCGGCACGGAGGGCTACACCGACTACCCGACGCTCGACCTGATCCCCGCGGCCGGCTGACCCGCCCGCTCAGCGACCCATCAACCGGCGCCACTGCGCCATGAACGGCTGCTTCGCGGTGACCGAGCCGAAGCGGATCTTGCCGTGCACCACCAGGTGCAGAGGGCCGATCGGCGGCCCGGTGCGGACCTTGTTGTTCACGCTGGAACCGATCAGCTCCAGCCCGTTCAGGTCGACGGTGGCCTCCGCGGGCACGATCAGGGTGATCGAGCCCGCGAAGTCGTCGACTCGCAGCTCGACCACCTGGGTCGACATGATCGCCTCGGTGAAGTCCAAGGTGACCCCGGACAGCCAGTTGTTCAGATACAGGGTGGGCGGCACCTGCCACGGGCCGCGGCGGCTCACCCCGGACAACCGCGAACGGATCACGTTGCCCGCGCCGTTCGAGGCGGGCGCCTGCCTGGTGAAGGCGGGCGAGGAGTTGACGAACGTCGAGGTGGGCGCGGCGGGCTGCCCGACCAGGCGGACGCCGGGCAGATCGATCAGTACGGCGTTCAGTTCGCCGCGGGTCTTGGCGGCCAGCGCGGTGTCCATCCGCTCGGTGAACTCACCGAGCGAGAGCATCCCCAAGCCGACCGCGCGCTGCAACAGCTGACCCACGTGTTCCCGCTCGGCGTCCGACACGCGCAGTTCCCGATCGCCCACGGCGCCGCCGGAGCCGACCGCATTCGATACCGATTCGGGCCCACCCATGCGATCGAGATTACCGAGCAGGAGGCCACGGCCGCATCAGGGCGATCCCTGATTCCACCGCGTTCGCCCGGCTCACTCGAGCCCTTGTTCGATGGCGTAGCGAGTCAATTCCACCCGGTTCGCCAGCTGTAGTTTGCGCAGTGTCGCCTGCACGTGATTCTCCACGGTGCGGTGACTCAGTCCCAGCCGCGTCGCGATCTGCTTGGCGGACAGCCCTTTCGCCACCATTCGCAGCACCTCGGTCTCGCGCTCGGTCAGGGCGGGCCGGTGCGGCTCGTCGGCTCGCGCCGGCGTGGTCGCCATCCGCCGGTACTCGCCGAGCACCAGGCCGGCCAGCCCCGGTGTGAACACCGCTTGACCGGCCGCGGTGGCGCGCACCGCGTCGATGAGCTCGGCCGCCGACGCGCTCTTGACCAGGTAACCCGATGCGCCCGCCTTGATCGCGTCGAGCACGTCGTCGCGCTCGGCCGACGCCGAGAGCACCAGCACCCGGCTCCGCGGCGACACCCGCAGCACCTCGGCCGTCGCCTGGGCCCCGTTGCCGTCGAGCAGCTGCATGTCCATCAGCACCACGTCCGGCCGCACCGCTGCGGCGCGCCTGCTCGCCGCGGCGACACCGTCGGCCGTGGCCGTCACCCGGAATCCGGCCTCGGTGAGGTCGCGTGAGACGCCGTCGCGCCACATCGGGTGGTCGTCCACCACCATTACCGAAATGGACTCGGCCGCCTGGTCCGCCATCCGCGCCTCCCCGTCTCTCATCTGGGCACCCGGAATTCCCATTCTGTGCCGAACCCGACCCCGCCGTCGATCTCGGTGAGCAGATCCGCGCTGCCGCCGAGGGCCGCGATCCGCCCGACGATGGACCGGGAAACCCCCATGCGCCCTTCGGCTTCCGCCTCGGCCAGCCGTCCGGGCGGGATGCCGACGCCGTCGTCGCGCACGCTGATCACCAGTTCCTCGCCGGTGTCCTCCAGCAGCACATACGCTCTCGCGTCCGGCCCGGCGTGCAGTGCCACATTGGACAATGCCGTGGCCACGGCCGAGGCGATCTCGTTCGCCATCCAGCGGCCGACCCGCACCGGATCGCCCGGCGTGGACACCGACACCGTCGGCGTGGATTGCGCGGTCAGCAGCGGCCGCAGATCGACCTCGGCCCCACCCGCGTCCCGGTGATCGGCCTGCTCGGTGATCAGCACGCGCAACGCCACCTCCTGCTCACCGGCGCGCAGGGCCAATTCCTCCGTGGGGCCGCCGATCTCGCTGCCGCGGCGCTTGATGTAGCTGAGCACCTGCAACACCCCGTCGTGCACCTCGCGCGACAGCCGTTCGCGCTCCTCTGCCGCCGCGGTCAGCCGCACCGCTTGCTCCAGCTGGTCCTGGGCGCGGCGCGCGGTGTTGGCGGCCAAACCGAGTGCGAGACCCACCGACACGAGCACCGGCACCGTCGCATCCGCCCACACGTCCTCACCCCACTGATCGCGCACCGTCAGTGACACCGCGGCGATCAAGGCTCCGGACAGCACGCCGGCGAACGGCCCGCGCAGGATCGCCGCCCCGATCACGGCGTTGGTGGCCCACAGCGTGGTCGGCAGTGTCTGGTGCCCGTGATACCAGCCATAGTCGGCGACCAGGCGGGTGGCGGCCATCAGCCCGATCACGACCACGTGATCGCCGATCACCACCCAGGTGCGCAACCGGGCCACCTCGGGGAAGTGCCACTGCGACAGCATGATCGCCGACGCGCCCGACCACACCGCCATCAGCGCGATGAGCACCCAGCTCAACCGCTGGTTGGTGTAGTACGGCACCGAGGCGATCTGCTGACCGACCGCGTACAGCAGTGTGACCAGCCGCAGCGCCTGCGCGGCCCGCCACAGCGGGGTGGTGGCCACGTCGGCCGAGCGCAGCTCAGTCCTTCGCCGTGCCGTCGTCGGCTTGCGCGCCGTCATCGGACTCCGCCTTCCGCTGCGCCGCCTCCGTGGCCTGCTTCTTGGTCGCCTCGATCAGCGTCGCGGCCAGGTCGAACCGACCGGGCTCGGGCCGATCCGGTTCGGCCGTATACAGCCCGCGATGGTCCTCGACGGTGTGCAGTTCCTCGTAGAGTTCCTCGGGTCCTTCCAGCAACGACCGGATCGCCGTGTTCATCACCGCCACGAACGGCACGGCCAGCAGACCGCCCGCTATCCCGCCGATCACCACGCCCGCCGTGATCGCGAGCACCACGGCCAGGGGATGGATGCTGACCGCCCGCCCCAGCAGCAGTGGTTGCAGCACATGACCCTCCAGCTGCATCACCGCGATGATGATGCCGAGCACGATCAGGGCGGTGACCAGTCCTTTGGTGACGAGTGCGATGAACACCGCGATGAACCCCGCCAGGAACGCGCCGATGATCGGGATGAACGCGCCGATGAACACCAGCGAGGCCAGCGGCAGCGCCAAGGGCACACCCAGAATGGCCAGCCCGGCGCCGATGCCGATGGCGTCCACCGCGGCGACCACGACGGTCGCGCGGACGAACCCGACCAGCGTGCCGAATCCGAGCCGCCCCGCGGTGCGGACCCGCTCGCGATGGTCGGTGGGCACGATCCTGGTGACGAATTCCCAGATCTGATCGCCGCCGTAGAGGAAGAAGATCAGGATGAACAGCGTCAGGAAGGTGCCGGTGAGCAACTCGCCGATCACGGTCGCCGTGGTGAGCGCCCCGCTGGTCAGGCTGTCCTGGTTGGACTGGATCGCCTTCACGATCGCGTCACCCGCGTTGCGGATCTGCTCGTTGCTCAGATGCAGCCTGCCGTTGATCAGCCAGTCCTGGATCTGATGGATGCTGTCGGTGAACTTGTTCGACAGTTGCGGCACACCGGCGACGAACTGTTCCACGACGAAGGTCATGATCCCCGCGACCACGCCGATCGACCCGACCAGCGCCACGAAGACGCCCACCGAACGCGGCACGCCCAATCGCTGCATCCAGTCCACCAGCGGCGCCAGCAGGGCCGCCGCCAGCAGGGCGATGGCGAGCGGAATGACCACGGTCGCCAATTTCTGCACGATCGCCGTGACCGCGATGCCGAGCGCGAACAGCACCAGCAGTCGCCAGCCCCATTCCGCCGACACCCGGACGATCGGATGCACCGTCTCCGCGGCGGGCCGCGACAGCGTGATTTTCCGCTCTGGACTTGGCTTCGGGTCGCTCACCTCCGTGAGCCTAATGTCTGCTGCCGGACGTAGTCCGTCTTCAGACAGCGCATGGCCGGAGCGAAGGCGGAGGTACGCCTAATGTCTGCTGCCGGACGTAGTCCGTCTTCAGCCAGCGCATGGCCGGAGCGAAGGCGGAGGTACGCCTAATGTCTGCGGTCGGACGTCGTCCGCCTTCAGCCAGCGCATGGCCGGAGCGCCCAACCGGCCGGGCCGTACGCTGTCCGCCTTCACCGGCGGCCAGCGTCCGCGGACAGGCCGACCCGACCGGAACGCTAGATTGGACCCCGTGTCGGCGCCTCTGGAAGCGGTCAAACAGACCATGCGAACGCGCTGGCCGCTGTACCTGACATCGATGCTGCTGGCGAACGCTTTCGGCGCGGTCCTGGTGTGGGCCTTCATCCAGTACGGACTACCCGTCCCCGAGGGCGAGCCATCCGGTGCCAGGAGCACCGGCCTGCTGATCCCCACCGTCGTCTTCGTGGCGGGCGGCCTGCTCAGCATGGCCGCGTCCGCGCTGATGCTGCGCCCGGTGATGCGCTGGCAGATGCGCGGCGGACCGCCGAGCCGCCAGGAGCAGATGGCCGCGCTGCACGCGCCGCTGCGCCAGGCGATCACGCACCTCGCGCTGTGGCTGATCGGCGGGGCCGTGCTGGCCGCGCTGATCATCAGGGACACTCCCGCGCTGGCAGGCGCGGTCATCGTCACCGAATGCATGGCGGCGACCATCGTGTTCGGCTTCACCTACATGCTGGGTGAGCGCATCCTGCGCCCGGTGGCGGCCCAGGCGCTGACCGAGGGCACCTTCGATCACACCCTCACCCCCGGCGTCGGCACCAGGATGGCGATGACCTGGGGCATGGGCACCTTCGCCCCCACCATCGCCATCGTCCTGCTGTGCGTCACCCAGATCTCCTCGGACGTGAAGTTCTCCGCGCAATCGCTGGCCATCTCCATCCTGCTGCTGTGCGGCGTGGTGATCATGCAGGCGCTGGCGCTGTCCATGCTCACCGGTTCGAGCATCTCCGACCCGGTGCGCCAGCTCAGCCAGGCCATCGACCGGGTCCAGGCAGGCGCGCGGGACGTGCAGGTCGAGGTCTTCGACGGCAGTGAGATCGGACTGCTGCAGGTCGGCTTCAACCGGATGATGGAGGAGGCGGCCAAGCGCCGTCAGCTGCAGGAACTGTTCGGTCAGCACGTCGGGGAAGAGGTGGCGCAGCGGGCGCTGGACTACGGCACCGAACTCGGCGGCGAGACCCGGTTCGTCGCGGTGCTGTTCGTCGACATGGTCGGCTCCACCGCCGCCGCTGCCGAACGCCCGCCCACCGAGGTGGTGAGCCTGCTCAACGAGTTCTTCCGCATCGTGGTCGACGTCATCGACCGCCACCACGGCTTCGTCAACAAATTCGTCGGCGACGCGGCGCTGGCCATCTTCGGCGCGCCGCTGGACCGCCCCGACGCCCCGACCGCCGCGCTCGCCGCCGCCCGCGAACTGCGCGAGACCCTGCGGGAAGTTCCCGGCCTCGACATCGGGATCGGTGTCTCGGCAGGCCTGGCCGTCGCGGGGAACATCGGTGCGGCCAACCGTTTCGAATACACGGTGATCGGAGATCCGGTCAACGAGGCGTCCCGGCTCACCGAGCTGGCCAAAGAACGCCCCGGCCGGACGCTGGCCTCGGGCAGCGCGCTGTATTTCGCCGAGGAGAGCGAGCAGGACCAGTGGGAGACCGGCGACGAAGTGCAACTGCGCGGCAGACGCAGGAAAACGCTGTTGGCCTGGCCACGAGAACAAGACGACGCGCCCGACGATACCGATGTCGAAACGGCGCGTTCGTTAGGCTGACCGCGTGACGGCCGACGGGGAACAGGCAGGGGATCCTGCGCCGCCGCCCACGGCGGGTTCGCGTCGGGGCAGATTCCGCTGGCTGAAATGGGTGATCGGGGCCGCTCTGCTGGCGCTGCTGATCGCCGAGGGTGTGTACCTCTGGCCGCGGCTGCACGAGTCCTGGCGCAAGCTCACCGAGATCCACTGGGGTTGGCTCACGGCCGCGATCTGGCTGCAAGGGCTGTCGATGAGCGGATTCGGCCGGGTGCAGAAGCAACTGCTCAACGCGGGCGGCGTCGCGGTGAGTCAGCGCAAGTCCGTCGCCGTGGTCTACGGTGCGACGGCGATGTCGGTGACGTTGCCCGCGGGCCAGGTGTTCTCCACCGCGTTCACCTATCGGCAGACCAGACGCTGGGGCGCGAGTCCGATCGTCGCCTCCTGGCAGCTGGTGTTCTCCGGCGTGGTGGCCGCGGTGGGGCTGGCGCTGCTCGGCGTCGGCGGCACGCTGCTGTCGGGTGGGCGGATCGGCCCGCTGAAGCTGATCCTCTCGCTGGCCGCCGTCGTCGCACTGGTGTGGGCGGGCAATCACGTCTCGCGCAATCCCGGCTCGCTCGATGCGCTGCTGCGCAAGCTGCTCGCGCTGGTCAACCGGCTGCGCAGACGCCCGCCCGAGCACGGCGCCGCCAAGATCGAGGACGTGCTCGGCCAGTTGGAGTCGGTGGAACTCGGCAAGCGCGACGGCGTCTTGGTCACGCTCTGGGCGCTGATGCACCGTTTCGCCGACGTGGCCTGCCTCGGCGCGGCCTGTTACGCGGTGGGCGCCGATCCGCGCACCGCCGGGCTGCTGCTCGCCTTCGCCGTGGGCAAGGCGGTCGGGTCCATCCCGTTCGCGCCGGGCGGCATCGTCTACGTCGACGCGACGCTGATCTACGGTCTCACCGCGGCCGCGGGCCTGCCCGCCGCGCAGGCGGTGGCCGCGGCGTTCGTCTATCGGATGGTGAGCTTCATCCTGGTCGCCATCGTCGGCTGGATCGTTTTCCTGTTCCAGTTCCGCACGCCGCAGGCCGACGACGCGGAGTTCGAGAAGGAGTTCGAGCAGCGGCGGCTGTGACGGCCGTCGCGCTCCACCTCCCGTTACGCTGGCCCGCGTGAGGAAACTGGTGCCCTTCGTGGTCGATGCGCTGCTCGTCGTCGTCTTCTGCGCGATCGGCAGGCGCAGCCACGACGAAGCGGTGCTCGCCGGGCTGCTGCGCACCGTGTGGCCGTTCGCGACCGGGTTGGTCGTTGGCTGGCTCGTCGTCGTATCGCTCCGGTGGCGCGCCGCCGGCGAGGACGCGCGCTTCGACATCACCCCGCTGTGGCCGGCCGGAGTCGTGATCTGGGCGTGCACGCTGGTCGGGGGCATGCTGCTGCGCGTGGTCGGCGGTCAGGGCACCGCGGTCAGCTTCGTGCTGGTCGCGGGCGTGGTGCTCGCGGTGTTCCTGCTCGGCTGGCGCGCGCTGTACAAAGCCGTGCGGTGATCACGGCTCCGGCGTGGCCAGCGCCTGCAGCATCCTGGCCGCCATCCGCGCGGTCGCGTCCTTGCTGTCCACGTCGTTGATGTGGATGGCGAAGACCAGATCGCCCATCGATCCGATCAGCCAGCCGTCCGGACCGGCGGTCGCGGCGAACGCGGCCACATCGCGATAGCGGCGCACGCTCGCCAGCTCGGGCGCGTTGGTGGCGTCGCGCAGCATGCCGCGCAGCCGGTCGGCGGTCTGCGGCGGCAGCGGGTCGAGTTTGGCGTCGGTGGCGCTCGGGCGTCCGGCCTCGATCATCGGCGGCGGCACCGACCCGCGCGCGATCGCGGCCGCGGCGATGGCCATGCCGAACGGACTGGCCAGCACGGCGTCCGAACCGCCGCCTTGCGACACCTGTTCGGCGCTGCGGCCCGCGATGGCAAGGCGGCCGGTCACCTCGTCGAGGCCGGGCACCTTGAAGTCGATGCCGACCCCGAGCGCGGTCGCCGCCTCGGCCGCGTCCTGCACCGACACCTCCTGCGGTGCCTTGTTCTTCGCCGACGCCGCGACAGCGCGGAACAGGTCCATGTTGCCGCCGACCGGATACAGTCCGGTGAACGCCACCGAGCCGTGCTCACTGGCCTGGCTGTTCTGCGCGACCGCGACCACCGCCCCGGTGGACGGCTGGATCGCCACGATCGAGGCCTGCGTGGGCACGCTGACCACCGCGTCCTCGGCGGCGCGCTGCAACCGCTGGTCCATCGTGCCCGCGATGTCCGGTCCCGGCGGCCCCTGCTGACCGGCGAGCTGGGTGATGAACCGCCCGTCCTGCTCGAACAGCTGCACGCCCCACCCGGAATGCGCTTCCTGACTCTCCTGCTGCACCTTGCGCAGCGCGTCCAGCATCGGCGACCAGACCCGGCGGTCGGCGGAGATCAACCGTGGCTGCTTCTCCATCACCACACCGGGAATCGGCGCCATCCGCGGCTCCAGGATGGCGAAGTCCCCCTCGCGCAGGTTCACCGCGACGATCGGCTTGCCCTGCGAGGTGGCCAGCTGCTGCATCAGCGCAGGCCCGGTGATCAGCGGCGCCACCGGCTCGATGGCCTTGGCCAGCGCGTCGGTCGACGCGACCGGGTCGGGCATCTTGGTGGGGTCGAGCTTGACGACGTTGATCGTCTGCTCGGTCATCAGCGGTTCACCGGCGATGTCGTTGACCCGAGGCGCAGGCGTCGGGTAGGTGCGCACCAGCCGCACCGTCCGGTTGTGCGTCAGCTGCGGCATCACGACCGCGGGCTCCCAGGAGATCCGCCAGCCGATGGCGAGCTTGCGCACGTTGCCCTCGAGACTGTAATTCCACGTCTTGCGCTCGCCGAAGTTCCACTCGACGTCCATGCTGAAGATCGCCGACTGCGCGTCCAGACCGATGAACTGGGTCGTGCGGTAGTCGACCTTGGCGCCGTGCAACCCCTCGAACATTTGCTTCAAGGTTGCCGTGGCCGCGGTGGGGTACGACGTCAGGTCTGCCGCCTTGGTGTAGTCCTGATCGTCGAGCAGGTCCGTGAAGCGCTCCACGACCGCTTGCGCTTCATTCTGCTTCTCGTGTATCCCGCACGACCCGATCCCGAGCGCGAGCGCCGCCACCCCCATGAGTGCCATTGCGCCGCGAACACGAAAGCGGCGGGATCCCCACACGTCCATGTCGCCCACTCTTCACTCTTGTCACTTCAGTAACAAGACCACCGTACCCGAAAAAGACCAGACCGCGATGCCTCCGTAGCGCGGACGTTACCCATGCTCAGCATCCCAATTCTGCCCCGGGATCTCGCATCTCGGGGGGCCTTTCATGATCGTCGTCCAGCCGTTCGGCGGCAACCGGCGCCGCTACCGTACCGACCTTCCCGAAAAGTCGCGCGGTTACTACCGGACTCGACGTTTCCAAATCAATAAATACCCCGAAGGGTGCGAAGCGAAGCAATCGGACCCCCGTTCGCACAGAGCGGAACCCCGCCACATGGTTTGCGAAGTAATCTTGTAATCACTGAAAGCACCACACCACAGTAAGTAGGGGTGACCCGCCATGAGAAACGCGCACCGCGGCCGAGGCTTCGGACGGACAGGCGGCTGGCAGCAAGCAGACCTGCCGGATCCGTCGGACGTGCCCGATTGGTTCGCCGGAAGATTGCCCAGCGATTGGTTCACCGGTCCGCCGGTGATCGAGATCGACCGGGACGAGATCGTGGTGATCGGTGAGCTGCCGGTTCCGCAACCGGAGAAACAGCCGGAGGCCGACGATTCCGAAGTCCCGACCGAAGAAGTGCCCCGCGCGACGAAGGAGGGCGCGATCGCCCGGTTCCGCGAGTCCACCCGGCCCGCCCGGATGCAGATCGCGAACGAAGCGCAGCACCGCTACCGGCGCAATGTGGCCTGGGGCGTCTCGGTGGACGGGGAACGGATCCTGTTCACCCATCTGGCCGTGCCCGTGATGACCCGGTTGCGCCAGCCCGAACGCAAGGTGCTCGACACCTTGGTCGACGCAGGCGTCGCACGCTCCCGCGCCGATGCGCTCGCCTGGACGGTGAAACTGGCGGGCAAGCACGCGGAGACGTGGCTGGAGGAATTGCGCGAAGCCATGCGCAAGGTCGATGACCTGCGCTCGGAAGGCCCGCAAGGGCTGTAGCCGGTCGGGCCCGGTCCCGGTGGCGCGGTGCGGCGCGGTATCTTGCCGTGCATGGCTGTGACCGCGGACGCGACGCCGGGCCCGATCCTGGTTCTCAACGGCCCGAACCTCAACATGCTCGGCACCAGGCAGCCGGAGGTCTACGGGTCGGCGACGCTGGACGACGTGGTGGAGTTGTGCAAGCGGACCGCGGCGAAGTTCGACCGGGAGATCGTCGCCTTCCAGTCCAACTCCGAAGGCGCGCTCATCGATCGCATCCACCAGGCGCGCGGCGCCGAGTCCGGCATCGTGATCAATCCGGGCGGCCTCACCCACACCTCGGTGGCGCTACGCGACGCGCTGGTGATCCCGGAACTCCCGATCGTCGAGGTGCACATCAGCAATGTGCACGCACGCGAGGAGTTCCGGCACCACTCATACATCTCTCCCATCGCGACGGCCGTGGTCGCGGGAATGGGCATCCAGGGTTACGCCGCCGCCATCGAATTCCTGGCCCGCTCGGCCTGACTCACTTCAGCTGGAAGACCGGGAACCCCGGCGCGATGGCGGCGAGTTCCGCGTCGGTGGCATCCTTGGTCACGCCCTCGAAGAACTTGCCGACCTCCCAGCCCCACTTGCGCAGGTAGAGGCGCAGCAGGGGCACCTTGTCGGCATCGGCCACCTCGGTGGCGGTGAACACCTCGACCTTGCGGCCGAGCCGCAACTCGCCCCCGCCCGCCACGCGGAGGTTGCGCACCCACTGCGTGTGCCCGCGCGGCGCGACGAGGAAGCGCTCGCCGTCCTCCCGCACCATCAGGTTGACCATCGTCGTGCGCCATTCCCCGCTCTTACGCCCGCGCACCGCGAGCAGCCGCGACCCCATCACACTGATGCCCAGCTTGGGCAGCAGATTGGCGATCCGGTTGAAGACCGCGTCGAATCCGGCGGGGCCGATGTAGCGGGTGCTGAGGTCCATGACCACTCCTTGTTGTGAGCACTGCTCTCTATAGAGAGAAGTGTTCCACGGAGCCCGCCACCAAGTCAAGAGCACCGCTCTCTCAATCGGAAGATCAAGATCACCGGCACATGCGGCGGCTTCGCGAGTGGACCTCCACCGTGTGCCGTCGATCTTGCTGGAACCTAGGGGGCCGGGAAGGGTTCGCCGGTTTCGAGGAGGGTTTTGAGGTTGGCGATGATGTTGGGCCAGCCGGTGGTGATCCCTTGGAGGACTTGGCTGCCCGGTTCGAAGCCGTCGTGGATGACGGTCAGTTTCACGATCTCGCCGCGAGGCTCGATTTCGAATGTCACTTTCGAGCGGGGCTCGCGGGACCAGGCTGCGACGTCGTCGGGGTTCATGTCGAACGTCTCGGCGAAAGCCGGGTCGAAGGTGTGCCAGGTGTAGGACAGGCGGCGATACGGTTCGGCCTCGAGCACGACCTGCTCGGGGTCCTTGCTCGTCCAGTTCTGTTGGTGCCAAGTCATTTCCGAGCCGGCACGCCAATCCGTGTCGAAGCTCGCGCCCCAGTACCGGTTGGTGAAGGCCGGATCGGTCAGCGCCTGCCACAGCTTTTCCGGGGTGGTCTTGATGTAGGTCGTGTAGACGAATGCGTTGTCGCCCATGGGTTGCTCCTCCAGTGCTCTCTTCAGGTCGGCGAGGGCGTGCACGCGCTCGCGGTGGTACCGGTCGATCCAGCGTTCGGCGATGGCGTTGATGGGCTCGGCGTTGAGGTAGTGCAGCTTTTCCCGGCCACTGCGCCGGGTCGTGATGAGGTTGGCCGCCTCCAGCACCGCGAGATGCTTGCTCACCGACTGGCGGGCCATCGCCAGTTCCGCGCACAACTCGCGCAATGTCTGCCCGTTACGGGCATTCAGGCTGTCCAGCAGTCGTCGCCTGCTCGGGTCGGCCAGCGCCCGAAACACCTCGTCCATCGCTCACCTTTCCAACATGCAGCCTTGCGGCTGCCTATTTACACAATAGGCAGCCATGGGGCTGCATATCAACCTCTGAAAAGCAGACGACCCCGCGGAGCCGGTCGGGTACTCGCGTGTGCGGGTGTCCGACCGACTCCCCGGGGCCGGGCGAATGGCGTCAGGAGGGATCGCGAAGAAGGGCGTAGGTGGAGATGGGCTCGCCGGCCTTCTCGCTGGCGGCGACGGCCTTGCGCCACAGCGCCTGCGCGGTGTGCGAGAGGACGGCGTCGACACCGACTTCTTCACTCGCGTCGATGACGTGCTGCGCCCCCGCGTCCATCATCTTCAAGCTCGCCAGCGAGGCCCAGCCGCCGTTCTTGTTGGCCACGGAGTGCTCCTCCATGAAGTAAGGGAAGGCCGCGGCCGAGCGGATCGCGAACGGGACGAACGCGGCGACGTCGTGACCGGACCGATCGATCATCGCCGTGGCCTGGTCGAAGGCGAGCAACCAGGGATGGAAGATGGTCAGCAATCCCTGGTAGAAGATCTGCGCCAGGCCGTCGTCAGCGCCGAGGTACTCCTGCGGGCTCAATGGGCGCAGCAGCTCGGCGTGCGCGTCGAACACCTCGCGCGGGCCGCTGTAGAAGATGTAGGACGCGGGATGGGTGATGTTGTCCCCCGCCGACATGACGCCGCCGGAGAGGAACTGCGCGCCGTGCGAGCGGACCCACGCCGCGCCCTTGCGGGCCTGCTCCGGCGAATCGGAGGACAGATTCGCGATCACCTTGCCGTTCAGGTGGCCGGTCGCCGGACCGAGCACGTCGTACATCGCCGCGTAGTGGGTCAGGCTGAGCACCGTGACCTCGTTGGCGTCGAGCGCGTCGGCGACGGTCGCGGCGCGCTTCGCGCCGAGTTCGACCATGGCGTCGACCTTCTCGGGGCTGCGGTTCCATACCGTCACCTCGACGCCCGCGGCCAGGAAGGCCCGGACCATCGCCTGCCCCATCGGCCCGAGGCCGACGACGGAGACAGCGCGGGCGGTGGTCTGCTCGGACATGATGTGTCCCTTCGGTTTCGTCGGTTACTTGCTTCGGCGCCGGCATTCATCGTCGTTCCCGCAGGTAGAGTCGGGAAGACCGAACGTGGAGGTGCGGTTGCTTACCTCGAGGTTCGAAACGAGGTCAAAGGAGCGCGGTAGGCATGAGCAGTGACGCGGATCACGAAGTGTGCGGCATGACGGTCGCGATCGATGTCGTCGGCGGCAAGTGGAAGATGCACCTGATGTGGGTGCTCGGCATCGGCCCCCAGCGCTTCGGCCGGATTCGCAAGTTGCTCGACGGAGTCAGTGAGAAGGTGCTCGCGGAGAACCTGCGTCAGCTCGAGGCCAGCGGGGTGGTGCACCGCGAGGTCTATCCCGAGGTCCCGCCCCGGGTGGAGTACTCGCTCACGCCGCTCGGCGAGGAGCTGGCCATGGCGCTGCGCCCGCTCGAGGAGTGGGGCGATCGGCACAAGCACGAACTGACCGCGAACCCGCTGGCGTCGGCGAGCTAATTCAGCCACTCGTCGGCGATCCGCGCGCCGACGCGTTCGAGCAGCGCCGCCGCCCCGGTCATCGAGCGTTCCGGGTCGGGTTCCAGATCGGCGAGCGCGTAGCAATCCGCGAAGCCCGCGGCCTCGATCTCGTCGGCCGCGAGCAGCGTGCGGCCCGCCACGACGACCACTGGGACGTCCGCTTTGCGCGCGGCCGCGCACACGCCTATCGGCGCTTTGCCGTGCAAGCTCTGCTGATCGAGCGAACCCTCGCCGGTGACCACGAGGGCGGCGGTAGCGAGCAAGGCGGGGAAGTCGAGCAGTTCGAGCACCACCTCGATACCGCTGCGCACCCGCGCGCCCAGCACGGCGAGTGCGCCGAAACCGGTACCGCCCGCCGCCCCCGCGCCGGGGAGGCGTGCGAACTCCGGGCCGACGAGTCGCGCCCAAGTGGCGAGCGCGGATTCGAGGGCATCGACATCGGCGGGCCCGGCGCCCTTCTGCGGCGCGTACACCGCCGCCGCGCCGGTCGGTCCGAGCAACGGGTTGTCGACATCGCAGGCCAGGGTGAACGTCGTGCCCGCGACACCTGGGTGCAAGCCGGAACGGTCCAGTCGCGCGGCACGGGTGAGAACCGCGCCGCCGCGCGGCAATTCCCTCCCTCGGGCATCCAGGACGCGGACACCGAGCGCCTGCAGCATCCCCGCGCCGCCGTCGGTCGATGCGCTGCCGCCGAGACCGAGCACGATATCGGTCGCACCGCGCTCGATGGCATGCGCCAAGACGACGCCCAGCCCGAAGGTGCTCGCGCCCAACGGGTCCGGCCGCCCTGCGGGCAAGCCCGCCAGACCCACCACGGCCGCCAGCTCGACGACAGCGGTCGCCCCGTGCCGGGCATAGATCGCTCGCCGCGGCGCCCCGGTCGGTCCCGGCGCTGTCAGCTCCACCCGCGTCCAACCCGCCGCGACGAACGCTTCGACCGTGCCGTCACCGCCGTCGGCGACCGGCACCTGCCGGATCTCCGCGTCCGGTGCGCTCCGCCGCAACCCGGCAGCCAGCGCCGCCGCCACCTCCGGTGCGGCGAGCGACCCTTTGAACTTGTCCGGAGCGAGGATCACCCGTGCAGCGGATACCCATGTCATCCCCACATTCTCGGACGTGACCGCACGCATCGCACCACATGACACCGTCGTCGTGTGCGTCGCTGATCTCCGACGAGGCTGCTTCCCGCACGCGGAAGTGGTGGCCCGCGCCCGACCGGCGGATTCGGACGCCAGAGCGCGGGGCCGAGGCGCCGCTGACCGGCTACTGCGGATTCACCGACAGCGGACAGGGAACGAGCATCCGGACCTGCACGCCGGTCGCGGCGCACCTCCGTCGGCACCAGCCAACCGGATCGAGAGCGGCCCGACGACGGTCATAACGAGTCGGCGGCCGAGCGCTGGTCGCGGCCCACTTCCGCCGAACGGAACGCTCAGCGCACGGGCAATGGAGCCTCAGCGGCCCGCGTGATCTCCACCTTTCCGGTGCGCAAGTAGTCGACCACGGCTTCGTCTACCGCAGGGTTGCCGCGGCCGAACGTGCCGTGGTCGCCGCCGTCCACGACGACCAGCGCGCCGCCCAAGGCCGCGGCCATGGCGGGCCCGCCTTCGTACTTCGTCAGCGCGTCGTGGCGGCTCTGCAATACCAGCGGCGGAGTGCGCAGGCCCGTGCCCGTGATCGGCACCGGCTTCGTCACCGGTTTCCAGGTGCCGCAGGCCATTCCCGAGCGCACCAGGTCGGCCCGCGCGTCCATGGCGTTGCCTCCGGAGGCTATGGTGCCGACCGCCGCGCCGAGCATTTCCGGCCTTCCTGCCACCGCGTTCTCATTGCAGGTGATCGCGCTGAACACGAACCGCCCGGTGGGGTCGGTCGAGGTCGCGCCCTCGATGGCACGCAGGCGCTGGACGTTCGCCGGGTCGGCGGCGGCGTCGGCCAGCGCACGGGCGAAGGTCGGCCAGAAGGTGCGGGTGTAGGTGGCCACGGTGGTGGCGCCGAGCAACGGCACCTGCGCGGACACACCGCCGCTCACCAGAGTGCGCAACAAGTTCTGGAGTTTGCCGAGTTGCTCGACGCTGCCGGTGTAGCCGTCCCGCGCGATCTCGGCCAACGGCTCCGGCAGCGCGCCGGGCAGGTCGGCGATGCTCGCGGGCGGCGGGGTGAGGTTGGCGTACCAGCCGCCGCCCTGCCCGGCCGCCACCCGGACCCAGGTGCGGTAGACCTGCAACGCCGTGTCGCCGAGGTGGTATTCACCGTCGTGTTCGGCGATCCAGGCGAACAGGTCGTCGAGGCGCTGCTTGCCCGCGACCTGCTGCTGGGCGAACTCCTCCGTCCACACCCAGTCGGGATTGACGTTGGAGTCCAGGATCATTCGATCCACGTGGTCGCCGAACAGCGCCGCGTACACCGCGCCGAGGTAGGTGCCGTAGGACGCACCGAGGTAGCCGATCCGCTCCAAGCCGAGCGCGGCGCGCACGGCGTCGAGGTCGCGCGCGGTGCTCTCGGTGGTGATGGTGTCCAGGTAACCGGGCTGCGCCGCGTCACAGGCCTTCTTGATCTCGTCGCGGTTGCCGCCGCCGAGCGAGACCTGCTGACCGCCTTCGTTCTTCGTGCCGCATTGCAGCGGTGTCGCCCAGCGCAGTCCGCGTGGCTGGACGGCGATCCGGTCGTAATGCTCGGCGAGCGCGGCGGGGAAAACGTCCAACCGGCGCGCCCAATAGTCGAGCGCATCCGCGCCGGGCCCACCAGGATTGGCGAACAGCACACCTTCCCGCTGCCCCGTGGCCGCGATGCGGCTGACCGTCAGCTCGATCTTCGCGCCGTCCGGGTCGGCGTAGTTCATCGGCACGCTGACGACAGCGCACTGCACGCTCCGATCAGCGGGCACGGAACCTTCGGGACACTTGCCGAACGCGACGCCAGGCGCGGCGCCCGCGATGCCGGTGACGATCGATCCCCCGAGCAGGCCCGCGACGACGACGGCCGCGACCCGCGAAACCCGCTGTGTCTTCATCCTGTTCGGTACCTCCCCGAGCCTGCCCGCTCGCGCGCGACGACGGGCCCGACCAAGAGCATTCTGCGCAGGCTCGACCGGACAGACAAGTCGGTGGCGGTATTCCGCCCCGCTGGGAGCGTGATTTACCGGGACACCGGCGCACAGAGTAGCGTCGAGCCATGTCGACCGAGGTCAACAACAACACCGCACTGGACCGTTTCGAGATCTACGTCGACGGTGCGATCGCCGGCTACGCGGAATACCAGGACACGGCCTCCGAGCGCGCGTTCGTGCACACCGAGATCTATCCGCGTTACGAGGGGCAGGGCTACGCGCGGCTGTTGATCGAGACCGCCCTCGACAGCACCCGCGACGACAAGCTCGGCGCGCTGCCCATGTGCCGGGCGGTCCACCACTTCATCGAGACCCGCCCCGAATACCTCGTGATGGTGCCGCACTGGGCGCGCGACCGGCTGAACCTGCCTCAGTAGGCCCCGACGGCGCCGTCGAGCGCCTGCTGGAGATCGGTGCGCACCAGCCGGGCGATGTCGCCGGGCCGGGGCGGCAGATCGAGCACCGGAACATTGAAGTAGAAGCTGGCCCCCTTGGCCTCCTCCTTCGTCGGCTGCACCGCGCGCGGACCGTAGCTCAGTCCCATGGACACCAGCACGGGCTGGGCGCCGAGCTTCATCGCCCGGAACGCGATGTGCCCGATACCGCTGCCCACCGCCTGCACGCGGGAGGGGTCCACGTCGTTGCAGGTGCCCTCGGGGAACACCGCGATGCCGTCGCCGCGCGCCATCCGCTCCGCGCAGATGTCCATCATGCGCTGGCCGGCGGCGTTCACCGCGCGGATACCGTGGTCCTTGCCGCGGAACACCGGGATGCCGCCCATCATGTCGATCTTGCGCCGCTGATCGGGATCGGCGAACAACTCGTCCTTGGCCAGCACGCGCACCCGGCCGATCACCCGGCGTAGCCCGCTGCGCCACGCCGCGGCGGCCACCGTGTAGGGGTCGCTCTCGGAAAGGTGGTTGATCGCGATAAGCAGCGGCCTGTTCTGCCTGATCACCGCGCGAAGCGCTTCGCGCGCGCCGTCGGCGTAGGTGACGCGCGGATGGTAGCGGCGGCCGAGAATGGCGTAAGCCCCCCAGGCCTTCAGACGGTTCTGACGGTGCTCGCGATAGAAGTCGTACACCGCGTCGTTGTTCTCGAGGCGCACCTCGGGCAGTTCCATGACCTGGACTCTACGAGGTGGCGGCGGTGGCGCAACGTGGCGTCCTGCGTCCGGTCGGCGGCCGGTTCGGCAAATCCGGAACGCAGAAGTAGGCCGCAGAAGGCGCATTGTGGGCGAACAGCTGCGATGATGTCGGAGTGGCACGCGCAGAAGACCCGGACGATCGCAAGACTCGCGGCGGGCACGGCGACCGCAGGCGGCGTGATTTCCGGCACGGCGAGCAGGTGGTTCGTGCCGGGACGCTGCTGGTGTCGGCCACCGAACTGGTCGAGCCGACCTTCCGGCGCACCGTCGTCTACATCATCGAGCACAACGAGGCGGGCAGTCTCGGCGTCGTACTGAACCGCCCCAGCGACACGGCCGTGCACGAGGTGCTGCCGCGCTGGACCGACGCGGTGGCGGCGCCACGCACGCTGTTCATCGGCGGCCCGGTGAAACGGGACGCCGCCCTGTGCCTGGGCACGGTCCGGGTGGGCGCGCGCATCGACGGCGTCCCCGGGCTGCGCCGCATCGACGGACGCGTCGTCCTGGTCGACTTGGACGCCGATCCCGAGCGGGTCGGCCCGCTGGTCGAGGGGATCCGGATCTTCGCGGGATACGCGGGCTGGACCTTCGGTCAACTGGAGGGCGAGCTGGAGAACGACGACTGGATCGTGGTGTCGGCCCTGCCGTCCGACCCGATCAGCACGGGCCGCCCCGACCTGTGGGCGCACGTGCTGCGCCGCCAGCCGCTACCGCTGTCCCTGCTCGCGACACACCCGATTGAACTCGAACGCAACTGAGGACGTGTACTCCTCGAATGGATCGAAGGAGACACGGCATGAGACACGACAACTGAACCGGCGACAGCATGGGTGACTCATCGGGTGCGCCCACCGACCGGCCCCGCAACTCGAGCGGAGAGGTATCCAGTTGTGCGCAAGACAAGTGGCGAAACGGGCCAGCCCGACGATCAGTCCGAATTGATGCGGGCTCTCTATCGCGAACACGCCACCCCGTTGTGGCGGTACACGCTCGGCCTGGTTCGGGATCCGGGACGGGCCGAGGACATCGTGCAGGAGACACTGCTGCGGGCCTGGCAACGCCCGAACGTTCTGGATCAGTCCACCACGTCGGCGCGAGCGTGGTTGTTCACCGTGGCGCGCAATCTCGCCGTGGATGAGCACCGCAGCGCCCGCAGCAGGCGCGAACTCCGCACCGACAACCCGCCCGAACGGGCGACCCCGGACCAGTCCGACCGCGCGCTGGACGGCTGGCTGGTCGCCGACGCGCTCGGCAGGCTCAGCGCCGATCATCGCGAGGTGATCGTGCGGGCCTACTACCGGGGACTGTCGACCCACCAGATCGCCGAGGAACTCGACGTCCCGCCGGGCACGGTGAAGTCCCGGATGCACTATGGCATGCGCGCATTGCGCCTGGCACTACAGGAGATGGGGGTGACAAACCAGTGACGGACATCACCGACGATTTCAGCACGTGGGACGCCCCGTACGTGCTCGGCTCCCTGACCCGAGACGAGCGCCTGCAGTACGAGAGCCACCTCTCGAGCTGTCCCGACTGCCGGGCGGCCGTGGCCGAACTGGCGGGGTTGCCGGGCATGCTCGCCCTCGTGGATGCCGACATCGCCACCGCGATGATCGAGCCGCCCGCCCGAGCGGCGGGAGAACCACCGCCCCCGCCCATGCCCGAGCTTCCGCCGCCACCGATGCCCCGGCTTCCGCCGCCCACGCGGCTGGCCGACGCGGCCGAGCGACGCCGCCGGCGCAGCGGGTGGGCATCGGCGGGCATCGCGCTGGCGTCGGCCGCGGCCGCGGTGGCGATCGCGGTTCCGATCGCTGTCACGGTGGCCGGAAACAACAACGCGCCGGGGCCGGGCACCAGCGAGCAGGCTTTCGCCGAACGCCAGATGACGCCGGTCGAGCCGACGCCGGTCTCCGCGAACTTCAAGCTGATCCCGGCGGGTGACCAGACGCGACTGGTGATGACCTGTAGCTATCCCCCGGGCGAGCAACTGCCCTACAACCCGAATCTCGTGCTGTACGTCACCCGCGTCAACGGACAGCAGGAACAGCTCGGCCAGTGGCCCGCGGGCCCCGGCACCGAGCTGACCATCGACCAGACCATCGACGGCAAGCCCGACCAGGTCCGCTCAGTGGAGATCCGCGCGGCGAATACCGGAAAGGTAGTGCTCACCGGCACGGTCTGAGCTACGAACGATCCCCCGCGAAGCACACTGCCCGCGGGGGATCTTTCGCGCCTGCGGCCGGTTCAGCGCGTCTGCCGCCGGAAGATCGAGGACGACCACAGGTACCCGACCGCGGCGAGCCCGACACACCAAGCGAGCGAGACGATCCCGTTGTCGCCGATCTCGGTGCCCATCAACAGACCGCGGATGGTCTCGGTGAACGGCGTGAAGGGCTGGTACTCGGCGAACTGACGCAACCCGGCGGGCATGGTGTCGGTCGCGACCAAGCCGCTGCCGAGGAACGGCAGCATCACCAGCGGGAAGGGCGAGTTGCTCGCGCTTTCGGGGTTCGGCGCGAGCAGGCCGAGCGCCACCGAAAGCCAGGTGAGGGCGAACATCACCGCCGCGAGCAGCGCGAACACCGCGAGCCACTCGACCGGGTTCGCGTTCGGGCGGAAGCCGATGAGCAGTGCGACGCCCGTCATCGCGGCGATGCCGATCAGCGCCTGGATCAGCGCGCCGACCACGTGACCGGTCAGCATGGCCGACTGCGCGATGTCCATGGTGCGGAACCGGTTCACGATGCCCTTCGTCGTGTCGGTGGCGACCGACACCGCGACCGAGACCGTCATGTACGCCGGAATCATCAGCAGCATGCCCGGCGCGAGATAGTCGATGTAGTTTCCGCCGGAGGACTTCTCCAGCGCGCCGCCGAAGACGAAGTTGAACACCAGCAGCAGCACCGTCGGCATCACGATGACGCCGAAGGTCATGCTCGGATAACGCTTGGCGCGCACGAGATTGCGCCGCAGCATGGTCGCCGAATCGGCGAGGGCGTAGGACATGCTCATCGCACGGGTTCCTTTTCGGTCGGGGCGTGGCCGGTGAGGGTGAGGAAGACGTCGTCGAGGTTGGGGGTGTGCACGGCGAGTCCCTCGACCTCGATCCGCTCGCAGTCGAGCCGGTCCAGCACGGCGCGCAGCGATTTCACGCCGCCGTCGCTGGGCACCGCGAGGGTGAGGTTCTCCTCGTCGTCCTGCGGCGGGGCCACAGCGCCGAGCGCATCGGCCGCGGCGGTCAGGGCGGCTCGATCGGCGAATTCCAGCCGGATGTGGCCGCCGGGCACCAGCCGCTTCAACTCCGCCGCGGTGCCCTCGGCGACGAGCTTGCCGCGGTCGAGCACCGCGATGCGGTCGGCGAGTTGGTCGGCCTCCTCCAGGTACTGGGTGGTGAGGAAGACCGTGACGCGGTAATCGTCGACCAACCCGCGGATGATGTCCCAGATCCCCCGCCTGCTGCGCGGGTCGAGCCCGGTGGTCGGCTCGTCGAGGAAGATGATGCGCGGATCGCCGACCAGCGTCATGGCCAGATCGAGGCGCCTGGTCATGCCGCCGGAGTAGGTCGACACCGTCTTGTCCGCCGCGTCGACCAAGTCGAAGCGCTCCAGCAGATCCGCCGCCAGCCTGCGGTTGTCCCGCCGCGGCAGGTGGTGCAGATCGCCCATCAGCAGCAGGTTCTCCCGGCCGGTGAGCAGTTCGTCGACCGCCGAGAACTGCCCGGTCACGCCGATTCGCGCGCGCACCTGCTTGCGCTCGGCGGCGAGATCGTGGCCGCCGACCCGGATTTCACCCGCGTCCGGGCGGATCAGGGTGGTCAGAATCTGCACGGTGGTGGTCTTGCCCGCGCCGTTCGGCCCGAGCAGCGAGAAGACCGTGCCCTCCGGGACGGTGAGGTCTATCCCGTCGAGCACTACCTGCTCGCCGAACGATTTCCGTAGGCCGCGCACCGAGACGGCGGGCGCGCGATGGCCGTTCACCATGGTCTTTCCTTTCTGAAATAGATTTCACTATGCGCATGTGAGCATGTTTTACCCACACCGCTCCCCTACTGGGGCGCGGTGCCGGTCTATCCGGTGGTGCCGCGGGTGCGGCGGTTAGATGTCCAGATCCTCGATCTTCGGCCCTTCGGCCACGTCGACCACCCGCCGGTAGAGCTTGTCGGGCAGTCGGCCCTTCAACTCATCGAGCGAATCCACCACGACGAAGACGAAGTCACCCCAGTCCTGCTGTCCGACGCCGAGCAGGCGACGCCAGCTTTTCGGGTCCCGCCAGTCCTTGAGCCAATTCGTCCCCGCCTCGGCGGGATATTCGTCCCAATTCGAATACTGGGCGTGCATCACGAATTTGCCCTTACGGCTGCGGTACACCTGAACGTGCTCGATCCGCGTATCGTTCACCTCGTGCCACTCCCCGAGCAGAGTGCCGGAGAAGCGGACCTGTCGCACACCATCGCGACCGACCTTGAGCACGATTTCGTCATAGCCCTCCAGCCGGCCCTCTTCGAGCTCGATGAATCGGCGCAACGCCGTGACCACCGCACCCGAGAGGTTGCCGCCGACCAGCTCCTGCGCGCGCTGGAACAGCGGGAGGTCGTCATCGGCAACGTAGATCGTCTTGTTGGGCATGATCCGACTATACGTAGATGTATACGTACACGCAAGGTTGGCCGCCGCCTTTTCTGATCCGCCATTGAACCGTTCGGCGACCGGCCCCGTATCACTCGTGTACGCAGTCGAATTTCGTCAGCGGAAGGGAGCGCGGATGCGGACTCGGGTCGTGGACCATCTGGTGCAAGCGATTTCGGCGCTCGGTGTGCGCCACGTCTTCGGGGTGGACGGCGCCAATATCGAGGACCTCTACGACGCGATCTTCGACGCGCCGGACCAGGTCACCGGGGTGGTCGCGAAACACGAGTTCTCGGCGGCCACCATGGCCGACGGATACGCCCGGGCCACAGGCGGATTCGGCGTCGTCGCGGCGACCTCCGGCGGCGGCGCGATGAATCTCGTTGCCGGGCTGGCCGAGTCGTTCGCGTCGCGGGTACCGGTACTCGCGCTGGTCGGGCAGCCACCGACCACACTGGAGGGCAACGGCGCCTTCCAGGACACCAGCGGGCGCGCGGGCGCCATCGATGCCGTCCGCCTCTTCGGCGCGGTCAGCACCTATTGCGCGCGGGTGGACACCGCCGCCGACCTGGCGGATCGACTGGACAGAGCGGTGCAGGCCGCCCGCCGGGGCGGCCCGGCGGTGCTGCTGCTGCCCAAAGACGTGCAGCAGGCCGACGCGGGCCCGATCGCACCGCTCTGTCCGGCCC
>NZ_BAFR01000213.1 GCF_000308435.1 Nocardia araoensis NBRC 100135
CCCCGCGGCGCCGAGCACAGCTGCCAACGCCCGGAACCGCTTGGCGCCCTGGAGCACCCCTTGCTCACCGGACAACAGCACCAGCGCGGGCGCCGCACCCAGCGCCGCCGCCGTGGCGGCCACCCCGACGTGCAACGTGACGGCGACCAGCGGCACCAGCACCGCGGCCACCACGGCGACGATCACCGCGCAGCGCCACTCGAGCCCGCGCAGCGCCGCCGTTCCCGCGCCGCGAACGAGTTCCCTGGCCACCACGTTCTGCAACGCCAGCGCGGGCACCGCGCACAACAGTTGCACCGCGAGCAGACTCGCGAACTCGCTGTACCCCGTGACCCCGAGCCACCGCCCGGCCAGCAGTTGCAGCAGGTATCCGGCGACGTTCGCGGTCATCGCACCCGCCGTCACCCACGTCAGATCCGCCACCACAGGAAACCGACGGACAGCAGACACGCCGCCCATCGTCCCACCCGCCCGGCCCACCGCCCGTCGCGCCCCGCCGGACCATGGGACGGGCAATGCGCTCGCCGCCGTCCCGACAGTCTTCGGGCTCGATCACTCCGTCCGAACGAGGTTTCGATCGAACCTCCGGCCAGGCGACAGGCTCCACAGCACACCGCACCCACCCTGGTCGTCCTCGTCCGCGCGGCAACACATCACCCCAGATCAGACGGCGCGCCCGCGGGCTGATACCGAAGTACGGCCGGTCGCGACGGCGCTGGTACCCAGGTCCCCCGCGGTCCCGGCGGATTCAGCGGGTGACATCTCCGCACCGAACCCGCTGGATCGGCGGCGGTGGTGGCCGGGACGTACAGTGCTCAGGCGTGAGCGGGAGCAGTCGGACACGAGCGGTGGTCGCGGCATACAGCGCGGCCGGGACGCTGCTCGTCGCCGGGCCGTTGCTCGCGCCGGGGTATCTGCTGCTGCGGGACGCGGTGAGCACGCCGCGCAGTTATCCGACCGACGCGGCGCTCGGTCTCGGCGACGCCGCGCCGCGAGCGGTGCCGCAGGACGCCCTGCTCGCGGCGCTGACGTCGTTCGCCGACGGCGGGCTGGTGGTCAAGGCGATCCTGCTCGTCGCGCTCTGGGCCGCGGCGTACGGAGCGGCGACGCTCGCGCGCGAATTGCTGCGCGCGTCGCTCGGCCCGCAGCTGGTCGCCGCCACGGTCGCATTGTGGAATCCATACGTGGCCGAGCGCCTGCTCCAGGGGCACTGGAGCCTGCTGGCCGGCTATGCGGCGTTGCCGTGGACCGCGCTGGCCGTTTACCGCC
>NZ_BAFR01000212.1 GCF_000308435.1 Nocardia araoensis NBRC 100135
CCGGTCAAGGGGTTGGGCATGAAGGGCGGCGCGAAGGCGCCCGGCGGTGGTCTCGCCATGAAGGGCGCGGCCAAGGCTCCCGGCGCGAAGGCCACGACCGCTGAAGCGTCGGCCGCTCCGGCAGCCGAGGCAACGCCCACCGAGACGGCTACGGAACCGGCCGAAGCAACGACCGCAACCGCGCCGACCGAGACCAAGCCCACGGTGCCCGCCAAGGGTTTGGCCATGAAGTCGGGCTTCAAGCGGCCCGGCCCCAAGGCCCCCGGCAAGGCAACCCCGGCACCGGCCCCGAAGGATGCGGCTCCCGCCGAGCCGGCGTCGGCGGAGCAGTCTCCCGCTGCGGAAGCCCCTGCGGCAAAGCCCGAACCCGCTGCCGAACCGGAGCAGTCGAATGGCGTGAGCGGCAACGGCGCGAGCGAAGTCGCGCCGCCCACCGCCAAGCCCGGCGGTCTCGGCTTCAAGGCCGGTGCGAAGGCGCCGGGCCGCAGAAGCTGAGCCCACAACAACTCCATACCGACATCGGCCGGGTCCGTGGACGGACCCGGCCGAGTCATATCCGGGGCAGGTATACGCTTCGAACTCGCACTGGTCTCCGCAGGAGTCGAAGGAGGTCGATGATCTCCCGGACCTTGACCGCCCGCTTGCGCTGCTCGATGTCATTGCCCGACACGGTGATCCGAGAATTGAACAACGGACACAGCCGCACTCGTTCGCGGTCAGCAGTTGAATGGGAAGCACGGCTTCGGCGGGGCAGTCGGCTGCGCGGGCGCGACAGTCGCGGGCACCACGGCGGTGTCGGTCGGCGTATGGACATGGCCGCTCGGTCACGCCGAACGCCACGGCAGGAGCCGACGAACCGCCTTCCGTCCCGAGGTGATGTGCGGGGGTTGCGACATCAGGGAATCCTTGCCCCGGATACACCACCCGAACGCCACCCACCGGTCGTCGTCATCGGTGATCACATACTCTTCGGCGCCCCCGAGAATGATCGCCTCGACCGCCGCGGCCGCCTGGGACGGCTTGTCCTCGAATTGGATTTCGTAGTCGGCGATGGCGCGGACGCACCAGCCCGTTTCGATGCGCACCGCGGCGTCGCCCATATCCACCAGTTTGATGTGTGGATTGACCCCGCGCGCTTCGGCTTCCGTGGACGAGGACCCGCTGGAGAGCACCAGGGTGCCGGGATTCGAAAACGTCTGGATGGCGTAACGCTCGGCGATGGCAAACACCTCCGAGCAGAACATCTCCCATTCCGTCCCACTCACCCCGGCCTCCCAGCCCACTCGAAATTTTGCCCCGCATCGGCACTACTTACCGCACGGATTCACCACCGTGTCCGAGTATTTCCACGCCGAGGATTGCGAGGGTACTCCCCCGTACACGCCGCCCCCGCGAGCAGCCGTCCGGTACTCCCCGTCCGCGCAGGTGGTGGCGCCTTGGGCAACGACAGTAGTGCCGGAGAAAGGTCGCCTCGTCGAACCTGGCAATTCCCGAGAAGGTTGCGACAGCTTCGACTCAGCGAGACGGATCTCTCAGCGGAGGCGATGAAGGATGCGTGGCACCCGGACCCGGTCTGACCAGGGTTGCGGGCCCCGGTCAAGGACTCGAATCACGGCCTGGTCAGTGCCGCAAAACGAGCGAGGTGCTCGTCGGTGGAGCCGAATTCGTGCTCGATCACGGTGAGCCGCTTGAAGTAGTGGCCGATGGCCAGTTCCTCGGTCATGCCCATCGCGCCGTGCAGTTGCACCGCGTTCTGGCCGATGAACCGCGCCGCCCTGGCGACGGTGACCTTCGCCGCCGAGATGGCGCGGGCACGGTCGTCGGCGGAGGCGCGCAGCGAATGGACAGCCAGGTGGACGGCCGCGATGGCCTGCTCGAGCTCGATGTACATGTCGACCATGCGGTGTTGCAGCACTTGGAAACTGCCGATCGGCTGACCGAACTGCTCGCGCTGCTTGGCGTAGTCGATGGTGTCGGCGAGCACCTTGCGCATGCAGCCGACCGCCTCGGCGCAGATCGCCGCGGTGGCCTCCGCGATGGTCGGCTCGATGACGGTCCAGCCGTCGGACTCCGTGCCCAGCAGAGCGTCGGCGGGCAGACGCAAGCCGGTGAACACGAGATCGGCGGCGGTCCGGTCGTCGATGGTGCGGTAGGCGTGCACCTCGACTCCGGCGGGCGGAGCGCTCGCGTCGAATTCCAGCCGGAACAGGGAGATCCCCGCCTTGTCGCGCCGCTCGCCCGACGTGCGGGCGGTGATCAGCAGATCGGTGGCCAGTGGCGCGCCGGTCACCACGGTCTTGGCGCCGTCGAGCACCCAGGCGTCGCCGTCGCGGCGGGCGGTGGTCGAGACGTCGTGCAGCGTGTGCCCGGAGGCCGGTTCCAGCGCGGCGAACGCGATGCGCGCGTCGCCGGAGACGATCCGGCGCAGCACGGCGTCGGCCTGTTCGCCACCGGAACGCTCGAGCAGACCGGCGCCGAGCACGACCGTGTCCACGAACGGCTCGACCACCAGCGCACGGCCGAGTTCTTCGGCGATCACCATGAGTTCGACCGGGCCGCCACCGGTGCCGTCCACCCGCTCGGGCAAGGTCGCGCCGAGAATCCCCAGTTCATCGGCGAAGCCGCGCCAGATGGCGGGCTGCCAGCCCGACTCCGATTTCGCCGCCGCGCGGCTCTTCTCCAAGTCGTAACGCGCCCCGAGGTAGCCGGCGATCGCGGAGCGGAGCATTTCCTGCTCGTCGGTAAGCGTGAAGTCCATCAGAGTCCCAATGCTGCTTTGGCGAGGATGTTTCGCTGAATCTCGTTGCTGCCCGCGTAGATCGAGCCCGCTCGGTCGTTGAAGTACTTCAGCGGCGCGACGGCCTGCCAGTCCGCGCCGCTGTGGTAGCCGTCGGCGGGCGGTGTGAACTGGGCGATCGGGCCGCCCGGCTCGGTGGCATGCGGCTGGTAGACGCGACCGCGCGGTCCCGCCGCCTCCAGCGCCAGTTCGGTGAGCTTCTGGCTGAGTTCGGTGCCGAGGATCTTGAGTATGGATGACGCCGGCCCCGGGTTCTTGCCCTGCGCCATCGCCGAGATAGTCCGGTATTCCAGGACCTCGAGCACCTCGGCGCGAATCCGCAGGTCCGCCAGCTTCGCAGCGAACGCACGATCGTCGATCAGCGGATTGCCGTCCGGCCCCGGCTGCTGCGCCGCGTTCGCGGCGATGTCCTGGGCCATGACCTGCAGCCACGGCGCCGCCGCTCCGCCCCGCTCGTGCACCAGCAGGTACTTCGCGACGGTCCACCCGTCATCGATCCGGCCGAGCACGTTGGTCTTCGGCACCCGCACGTTGTCGAAGAAGACCTGGTTCTGCACCTGCTCGCCCGAAGTCATCACCAGCGGCCGGATCTCGATGCCGGGCGCGGTCATGTCGATCAGCAGGAACGTGATGCCCTGCTGCTTCTTACCCGTGCGCGAGGTGCGCACGAGGCAGAAGATCCAGTTCGCCTCGGTGGCGTGGGTGGTCCAGATCTTGCTGCCGGTGCACACGAAATCCTCGCCGTCGTCGACGGCGGCCATGGTCAGCGCGGCCAGGTCCGATCCGGCCTCGGGCTCGGAGTAGCCCTGGCAGAAGAAGACCTCGCCGGTGAGGATGCGCGACAGGAAGAACGCCTTCTGCTCCGGGGTGCCGAACGCGATGATCGCCGGGGCCACCATCTTGATGCCCATCGGCGACAGCGCGGGCGCGCCTGCCAGTGCCGATTCCCGTTGGAAGATGTAGTGCTGAGTCAGGCTCCAGTCACATCCGCCGTGTTCCACCGGCCAGGCGGGCGCCGCCCAACCGCGCTCGTGCAGGATGCGCTGCCATTCCATGCTCGCCTCGTGGTCGGGATACACGCTCGTCGCCAAGCGCCCGGCCCGCCGCAACTCCGGCGTCAGCTTCGCGTCGAGGAACGCGCGCACCTCGTCCCGAAACGCCAGATCCTCCGCTGACCAGTCGTAATCCATCCGCCCTCCCAGAGGGTGTGCACCGTTGCTTCCATGGCGACCATCCCGCCACCACGCGACAGAATGTACGGCTGTCTCTCTCACGCCGTCAAACTGACGTCATATGCCCGCACATACCCGGCCGGCGACGACCGATCCCTCCGGTCGCCGGACCCACAGCACCGGCCCGGCAACCGGTCCATCCGCCTCGATCGGTCGCCGCCGACCTCAGCCGCAGGTGTTGGGTTCGCCGATAACCGGAACCGTTCAGCAGTCCTCGACGAAGGCCTTCAGGTAGCCCACCGATTGGTAGACGTAGTCGTAGGCCCAGCGGGGGATGGAGAGGGCGGGTTCTGGGTCGGTGAAGAGGAGTTCTCCGTCCCAGCACTTGTGCAGGACGTAGCGGGATCGGGAGATGTGGGGGGTGAAGGTGACGACGATGACCCGGCGCCAATCGTGGGCGCGGGCGAGGCGGGCGAGTTCGCGGCCTTCGCCGCGGGTGGTGCGGGGGGACGGGTCGAAGCACAACACCTCGAAGCTGTAGCCGCCGTGACAGATGCGGTTGAGCATGGCGCTGTTCTCATAGGGGTTGGAGAACACCACCCGCGGCGCGTACCCCTCGCGCGCCAGGCGCAGGCCCAGTTGTTCGCGGCCGTCGTGCGCCCCGCCGAGAACGAGAACGGCGTCCGCCCGCGCGGGCGGATCGGTCCGCGGACGCACGTAGACCGGCCACAGCGCCACCGTGGCGACAACCACCGCCAGACCCGCGCCGAGCGCGATCCAGGCCAACCGACGACGTCGCACCAGGCCGATGCTAGCCGGGCGCGGCGCGACCGTTCCGCCAGGTCACGAGGCCAGGATCGGCGATGTCGCCGCATGTACATCTGCTGTTGCCCGGACCCTTGCCTCGCTGACGTGGCGTGGCCACCGGCGGGGCTTACCAATCGATCATGCGATGCACAGTCTTCGGAACCGGGTATCTCGGGGCCACGCACGCGGCGTGCATGGCCGAACTCGGGCACGACGTCATCGGAGTGGACGTGGACCCGGGCAAGGTCGCGAAACTGTCCGACGGAGTGGTGCCGTTCTACGAACCGGGCCTGGAGGATGTGCTACGCCGCAACCTCGATGCGGGCCGATTGCGGTTCACCACCTCCTACGCCGAGGCGGCCGCGCACGCCGATGTGCATTTCCTCGGTGTGGGCACGCCGCAGAAGAAGGGCGAGTACGCCGCCGACTTGAAATACGTGCACGCGGTGGTGGATACGCTCGCCCCGCTGCTGGAACATCCCTCGGTGATCATCGGCAAGTCGACCGTTCCGGTCGGTACGGCCGCCGCCCTGGGAACCCGCGCCCGCGCACTGAGTTCCACCGACGTCGAAGTGGCGTGGAACCCGGAATTCCTCCGGGAAGGCTTCGCGGTCAAAGACACCCTGCGGCCGGACCGATTGGTCCTCGGGGTCGACCGGGAACGCGCCGCTGCCGGTTGGGTCGAGGATCTGGTACGTGAGATCTACGCCGACCTGATCGCCGCCGAGGTCCCGTTCCTGCTGACCGACCTGGCCACAGCGGAATTGGTGAAGGTCTCCGCGAACGCGTTTCTGGCGACGAAGATCTCGTTCATCAACGCGGTATCGGAAGTGTGCGAAGCGACCGGCGCCGATGTGACCATGCTGGCCGACGCGCTCGGCTACGACGCGCGCATCGGCCGTCGATTCCTCAACGCCGGACTGGGTTTCGGCGGCGGATGTCTGCCGAAGGATATCCGGGCGTTCATGGCCCGCTCCGGCGAGCTCGGCGCCGACCACGCCGTCGCCTTCTTGCGCGAGGTGGACAACATCAATATGCGCCGCCGGACCAAGGTGGTCGACATGGCCGCCCGCGCCTGTGGCGGCTCATTGCTCGGGGCCAACGTCGCGGTGCTCGGCGCCGCGTTCAAACCGGAGTCCGACGATGTCCGCGACTCCCCCGCGCTGAACGTGGCGGGCATGATCCAGCTACACGGGGCCGTGGTGACCGTCTACGATCCCAAGGCACTGGAGAATTCGCGCCGGGTGTTCCCCACGCTGAACTACGCGACCTCGGTCGCCGAGGCGTGCGAACGCGCCGACGTGGTGCTCGTGCTCACCGAGTGGAACGAGTTCACCGCGCTGCGCCCCGAGGACCTCGACCGGGTGGTGCGCGCCCGCTCGATCATCGACGGCCGGAACTGTCTCAATCGTGCCACCTGGAGAGCAGCCGGATGGGTGTACGCGGGACTCGGCACACCGTAGAGTTGCGGAGCGAGGCGGGCTACTGCCAGACAGACGACCAGTCCTGCCTTAAGCACAGCTGATCGCCGGCGGTAGGGTCCGTCCAGCGGGTCTCCGCCGACGGACGGCGCAGGCTCGCATGTCGTGAAGTGTGAAACGAGATGGGCAGCTGATGAGTTCGGTACTGGGAGTTTCGGTGGGGGCCGGCGCTGTCCGTATGGCGCGACCACACGCCGCGAACCCCCACGGGCATGTCTCCCCGCATTCCTTCGATCTGCAGACCGTTCCGGTCGTCGATCAAAGCGTGGAAGAGCTGGCGGCAGAGGCCATCGGAGTCACCCTGGAGGCCACGCCGGGTATCGGCGCCACCGCGATCGCCTACCGCAGTGAGCAGCACGCCCGTGGCATCCGCGCCGCCATGGCGCGCCAGCAGCTGACCAATTACGAACTGGTACCCGAGATCGCGGCCGCGCTCGAGTTCGCGCAGGCCACCGGTGATATCCGGGGCATCTCCTCGCTGGTCGTCTACGACCTGGGCAGCTCCGGTCTGACGGTGAGCGTGGTCGATACGCAGACTCGCGAGGTCCGGCACAGCGAGCGCACCAGCGACATCAGCGGCGACTACCTCGACTCGTTGATCCGGGAGCAGCAGATCGCCTCGGGGCGGATCGCCCACCCGCCGAACGCCGCCGGTCTGGCCGCCTTGGACGCACTGTGCCGCGAGGCCAAAGAGCAGCTCACCAGCAACACCGCCGTGGCGCTGCCGAGCGAACAGGGTTTGGTCCTGCTCGCGCAGGAGAACTTCGAATCGCTGATCATGCTGGCCATCGAGTCGTCGGCGCGCATGGCGCGCGACGTGATCGTGCGCTCGGACCGCCCGGTGCACGGTGTGCTCGCCATCGGCGGTTGCGCCCGGATCCCCTTGGTGGCCAAGGTGCTCGAACGCTGGATGGGCGTGCCCGTCATCGTGCCGGACAGCCCGGAGACCGTGATGGCTCGCGGCGCCGCGCTGCTGGCCAGACCGGTCCGCAAGGAGACCTCCACGGCGAGCGCCGCGCTGGACGACGAGCTGTCACCCGCCTGGTTGTCGGCTCCGGCCCAGCGCGGCAAGCGTGAGATCAGCGGCGCGGTGCTGACCGTCAGCGCGCTGGCCGTCGTCGCCGCGATCGGGCTCGGCCTCGGTTACGGACCGCAGGTGCTGGAACGGGATTCACACACCAGCGAGGGATCACCGTCGCTGTCGCCGACCACCGCACCCCGCACGACCACCTTGGATCCGCAGATCGCGGTCGCGCCGGGCACCACGGAGTCGCCCGCGCACGAATCGGTCGCCGCGCCACCGCCCAACCGGCGGCAGACCACCAGCGAGGCGCCGCCGACGCCCGGCCCGAACACCATCGTGGTGCCGGGCCTCCCGCCGATCGTGGTCCCCACGATCCCGCCGGAGGTCTTCCCCTTCCCTCCACCGCCGCAACGCTGACGGGAATAATTCAGACCCTCGCGTGCCGCGCGCGACGCGTCCGCGGCGCGGGGGTGGGTTCCTTCGTCGTGAACGGGCGGGCCAGCAGCACCGCGATACCGGTGGTCAACGGCACCGAAAGCGCCAGCGCGATACCGCCGACCGCCGACCGCGCGATCTCGATGGCCACGGCGTCACCGGTCAGCACGTCGCGGATGGACCGCCCCGCCACGCTGAACAGCAGCAACAACGGCAGCGCCCCGCCGGCGTAGGCGAGCACCAGCGTGTAGACGGTACTGGCGATGTGATCGCGCCCCACGCGCATCGCGGCGGCGAAAACCTCGCGCCGGGATGCCGACTGGTCGAGGGCGGCCAGCTCGAAGGCGGCCGACGCCTGGGTGATCGTGACGTCGTTGAGCACACCGAGCGAACCGATGATGAATCCGGCCAGCAACAATCCGGTGATGCTGACGTGCTCGATGTAGGTCGCGACGTTCGTGTTCTGTTCCTCGGAGAGCCCGGTGAGCTGGGTCATCTCGATGGTGAGCCAGGACAGCGCGGCGGCGAGCAGCATCGAGGTCAGCGTGCCGAGCAGCGCCGAACTGGTGCGCAGGTTCACCCCGTGCGCCAGATACAGCACCGCGTAGAGGATCAGGGAGCCCGCCACCAAGGCGACCGGGATCGCCGGTTTGCCGTCCAGCAGGGCGGGCAGCAGGAACAGCACCAGGACCGCGAAGGCGAACACCAGGCCCAGCAGCGCACGGACGCCGCGCCAGCGCGCCACCGCGATGATCACCACGACGAAAGCCACGACGATCAGGGTGAGCGGCAGGCCGCGCGAGTAGTCCTCGAACGAGTACAGCGGCGTCCCGCTCGGATCGGTCTGGCGGACCAGCCGGAGTTCGTCACCGGCGTGCAGATCGGGTTGTCCTGGGCCGGGCGCGATTTCCAGCAGCGTGCGGTTGCCCTTGTGCGGTCCGGATTCGATCTCGATCAGGCTGCGCTGGCAGGTGTAGGCGTTGTTGCGCGGCGCTTGGGGCTGGTCGACGAACACCTTGCCCAGCGACGGGCTGCCGCACGGCCCCACATCCTGGAGCACCACGGTGCCCGCCTCGGTCTGCACCGCGCCGCCGCCCGCGTTCTGCATCGGCAGCGGGATGTCGATGTGCTGCTTGCTCGGCCACAGCGCGATCGCGCCGATGACGACGACGATCCCGATCGCGGTGAGTAGCCCGACGACCACGCGCGCCGCGGTCGCGCCGATCGCGATCGGCCCCGAATGATCGTGGTGATGGTGGTGGTCGCTCACCGCGCTCCTACCTGTCCGATGTGTTTCCGCCGGGAGCGAGCCTAAAGGATTTCATTTTCAAGACTGTCGCGGCGGTTACCGAACACAGCGGATACACGGTCGATGCGAACCGATCAGGAGAAAGAAGGAGTTAGAGGGGGGCGGCGGAGAGCAGGGGGATGTCTCCGCCGCCCGCAGGGCAGGCGGCCCAGGGGGGTAGGCGGCCTAACCCAAGGCCGGATATGCCCAGGGGGGGTAGGCAATCCGACCGGGCACTCTGAGTGCCGAGGACCACTGTACACAAAAGTACTTCTTTTGCGCTAGCTAGTCGCCAAATCCGACAGGTATCCATACATCGGGTTTGTTTCCGGGCCGGAAGCGGGGCGATTCTATTGTCCGCCGCCGACCTTCCCACTATTGGCGGTAGCTGGACAGGAAGTTGCCGAAGCGTTCGATAGCGACGGCGAGATCCCGGGCCCAGGGCAACGTGACGATCCGCAGATGGTCGTGGTGCGGCCAGTTGAAGCCGGTGCCCTGCACCATCAGGATCTTCTCCTGCAGAAGCAGATCCAGGACCAGCTTCGCGTCGTCGTGGATCTCGTACACGTTCGGATCCAGCTTCGGGAACGCGTAGAGCGCGCCCTTCGGCTTCACACACGACACGCCGGGGATCATGTTCAACCGCTCCCAGGCGACGTCACGCTGTTCGAGCAGCCGTCCGCCGGGCAGGATCAGGTCCTCGATGCTCTGATGACCGCCGAGCGCGACCTGAATCGCGTGCTGCGCGGGCACATTCGGACACAACCGCGAGGAGGCGAGCAGGTCGATGCCCTCCAGGAACCCGGCCGCGTGATCCTTCGGGCCGGTGATCGCCAGCCAGCCCGACCGGTAACCCGCGACCCGGTAGGCCTTGGACAGCCCGTTGAAGGTCAGGCACAGCAGGTCGGGGGCCACGCTGGCCAGCGAGATGTGCTTGGCGTCGTCGTAGAGGATCTTGTCGTAGATCTCGTCGGCGAGCAGCAGCAGCTGATGCTTGCGGGCGAGGTCGGCGATCTGCTGGAGCACCTCCGCGGAGTACACCGCGCCGGTGGGGTTGTTCGGATTGATCACCAGCAGCGCTTTGGTCTTGTCGGTGATCTTGGATTCGATGTCCGCGATGTCGGGCTGCCAGCCGTTGGCCTCGTCACACAGATAGTGGACCGGGGTGCCGCCCGCCAGGCTGGTCATGGCGGTCCACAGCGGGTAGTCCGGCGCCGGGATCAGCACCTCGTCGCCGTTGTCCAGCAGGGCCTGCATGGTGATGGTGATCAGCTCGGAGACGCCGTTGCCGAGATAGACGCCGTCCACGTCCAGCTCGGGGAAGCCGGGCACGAGTTCGTAGCGGGTCACGATCGCGCGCCGCGCCGAGAGGATGCCTTTGGATTCGGAGTAGCCCTGGGCGTGCGGGAGCGCCGCGATGATGTCGCGCATGATCACGTCCGGCGCCTCGAAACCGAACGGAGCGGGGTTGCCGATATTGAGCTTGAGGATGCGGTGGCCCTCGGCCTCCAGCCGTGCCGCGTGCGCGTGTACCGGTCCACGGATCTCGTAGACGACGTTCTGCAGCTTCGTGGACTGCTCCAGAACACGCGGGGGGCGGTGCGGATGTTGAGGACTCACCCGTCCCATGGTGCCATCCGTCGCAACCGGATAAACCGCCTGTCCGAGCTCCCCACATGCCGCTACGCCCGCGACGGCGGCGGCTGCCGCGCCGGGTGTGACGTGTCACTCAGTGGGCCGCGCCGCCCGGCGGGATGCCCTTGGCCGCCGTCGAGCCGCAGAATTCCTCGATCTGCTCGTCCAACCGGCGCGCTTCGACCGAGTCGCGGAAGGCCGGAGCCGCGATCCGCCTGCGCACGCCGGTCAGCCGCTCCTCGAGCTGCGCGATGCGTTTGTCCTCGTCGAGCCCGAGCACCGGTTGCAGCGCCTCGGCCGCACCGTCCAGGCTGCCGTTGATCAGGTGGGCGGCCGCGCAGTCGACCCTGGCCAGTGCCTCGGCGCCGTAGGAGCGCTGTTCGGACGGCCCGTTCGAATACAGCTCGATGGCTCGCTGGGTGGCGCCGAGCGCGGGCTCGGCCTGGCCGAGGTGGATGTAGGTGGCGCCCGCGTAGTAGTTGGCCTTCGCGTCGTTGAAGCCGAAGACTCCGCCCACTTCGTCGTGCAGCGTGTCGGTCGCGGCGATCTCACGGGCGTCGTCGGCCGCGCGGACGCAGCGATCGGTGTCGGCGGCGCTGCCCAGCGCCGACCAGATGCGCGCCTCGATATTGAGCAGGCGCACCTGCGCGGTCGCGGACTCGGCGAATTCCTGCCCGCTCTGGGCGAGCTGGACCGCCCGGCGGGGCCGCTGTGACCAGTACTCGATCAGCGCGTGCATGCCGCGGGTCCAGGCTCGAAGCCCGTTGTGCCCGCACAGCTCCGCGTAGGCCCAGGCGGCGCGGACCTGCTCGCCCGCGGCGTCGTAGTAGCCGAGGTCGGTACTCGCGTTGGCGAGCAGGCCCGAGAGCGTGCCCGCCAAGAGATACAGATGACCGGTATCGGCGGGCCGCTGATGGCCTTCCAGCAACCGATACACCCGGCGCCGCACCCGCACCATCTCCACCATCATCGGAACCGGCGGAATGCGCACGTAGTCGTTCGCGATGCGCACGACATCCGCGTCGAGCTGTTCCAAAGTGCTCGCACCGACATTGGTGCTCTCGGCCTTGCCGGCGTGCTCGCTGGCCTCGTGGGCAGCCGCCATGATCAGATCCCTCTCCGAAATCGCCGCCAACGCAGCACCTCTCATCGCACCAGCGTCAATGAGAGCCAAAAGATCCGCGTCGCTCGAATAATGAATGCGCGCCGAGGCGTCGGCAGCATCGAATCCCGGCGGGACGGCTCGATCGATCGCGGGCTGATCGATCAATGCCGCGAACCGCGCCCGCACCACATCGTCGGACCGGGCCAGTGAGGTATCCAGAGCGGCTTGGTTGATCGGTCGTGGGTGAACCCGGACGCCCCCGGCTTCCCACTTCGACACCAAGCGTTCGTGCACGCCCAGATGGGCGGCGAATTCCCTGATGCTCATCCGCTTGGCATCGCGAAGGGCACGGGCCTCTTTGCCTGACCAATGCGTGACCACGGTGTCATCCTTCCGAACGAACTCCTTCCAGAGTACGAGCGGTTTGTGAGCGCGGCCACAGCTGAAATGCGGCCCGTATCAATGGCAGCGGAAGGGCAGCGCAAGGCGGGTGAGCGGGCGATGCCGAATCACGCGGCGGGCCGCGACCATTGAGTCGGAAGGCAAGGAGTTCGCCGTGAATGTCGAGAAACTCAGGACCGTGGACGATTGGGTGGCGTTCTATCGGCACGAGTTCGGACTGCCGGTCACCGAGCGTGGCGGTTTCGCCATGCTGCCGATCACCGGACGCGTTTGCGTCGTCCACCTGCCGACCGCGCGTGCCGAGAAGGTGCGCGCCGCACTGGAACAGCAGGGAACGAGGGGTCCCATGTTGGCCAGGCAGATCCGATGGAGTTTCCTCGCCGAGCCCGACAGCCGACCGGGACCACAGGTGCTCGAGGCGCTCAATCGGCTGGATATCGGCCTGCCCGCCGTCGGCAGCGCCGTGATGTTGCCGACCGGCCTCGGCCGCTGGACCCGGGAAGGGTGCTTCTGGGTCAGCCCGCCGAGCCGCGGTGACACGCTTCCACCGCTGTCCGTAATCCTCACAACGGCGCTGGCGGTGGGAGCGGGCGGTGGGGACTGATCACCTCCGCGGTCAGGTCCCCACCGCTGTCCGCCGGGTCCGCTTCTCCCGCACAGTCGACGAAGCGGACCCGGCCCCGGTCAGCGTGATTCGGCGGCGTCGATCGCGGCGGCCGGAATCGGGAAGTTGAGGTAGGACCGCGAGGGAGTCGGTCCGCGCTGGCCCTGGTACTTCGAGCCCGCCACGGCGCTGCCGTACGGGTGCTCGGCCGGGCTGGTCAGCCTGAGCAGGCACAACTGACCGATCTTCATGCCTGGCCACAGCGTGATCGGCAGATTGGCCACGTTGGACAGCTCCAGCGTGATGTGCCCGCTGAACCCGGGATCGATGAAGCCAGCGGTCGAGTGGGTCAGCAGGCCCAAGCGGCCCAGGCTGGACTTGCCCTCGAGGCGGCCGGCCAGATCGTCCGGCAGCGTACACACTTCGAGAGTGGAGCCGAGCACGAACTCGCCGGGATGCAGCACGAACGGCTCGCCCTCGGCCGGCTCGACCAGACTGGTGAGCTCGTCCTGCCGCTGCGCCGGATCGATGTGGGTGTAGCGGGTGTTGTTGAACACCCGGAACATCCGGTCCAGGCGCACGTCGATGCTCGACGGCTGGATCAGGTTCTCCAGCAGCGGCTCGACGCCGAGACGCCCAGCGGCGATCTCCGCGCGGATGTCACGATCGGAAAGCAGCACGCGACGAGCGTAGCGCCTGCTCGCCGTGGCTCCTCAGCCGCACAGTGATATGGAGAGAACGATATCCTCGCATTCATTCGGGCGGCGCCGCCCGCGATCGAAGGGATGAACCGATGACCGAGGGCTCGCTGTTCGACCTGACCGGCCACGTCGCCGTCGTCACCGGAGGCAATTCCGGCATCGGTCTCGGATTCGCCCGCGGGCTCGCGCGAGCCGGGGCCGACGTGTGTGTCATCGGCCGCAACACCGAGCGCAACGAAGCCGCCGCCGCCGAATTGCGCGCGTTCGGCGGGCGGGTGCTCGCGCTGAGCTGCGATGTCGGCGAGGAACAGCAGGTGATCGACACCATCGGCCGGGCGGCCGCCGAACTCGGACGCATCGACTCCTGCTTCGTGAACGCCGGTGTCAGCCAGGGGTTCATCCCGTTCGTGGAGACCGATCTCGCGGAATTCCGCCGGGTCACCTCGCTCAACCTCGACGCCGCGTTCGTGACGCTGCGCGAAGCGGCGAAGGCGATGCTCGCCCAGGGCGAGGGCGGCAGTCTGGTCGCCACCGCCAGCCTGGCCGCTCATCAGGGCGTTCCGCGCGGGCAGTCCTACGCGGCCAGCAAGGCGGGGTTGATCGCCATGGTGAACTCGATCGCGGTGGAACTGGCCAAGCACGGCATCCGCGCGAACTCGGTGCTGCCGGGCTGGGTCGAGACGCCGATGACCGAGGACGCCTTCGCCTGGGACCGTTTCCGCGAGCGCGTCCACCCGAGAATCCCGGTTCGCCGCTGGGGGTTGCCGAGCGATTTCGAATCCGTCGCCGTCTACCTCGCCAGCCCCACCAGCGCCTACCACACCGGAGACACCCTGCTGATCGACGGCGGTTACAGCAAGTTCTGACGCGCTTCGGCCACGGCGGTGTCGTTCCAGCTGGTAAGGAGCCGGTTACCTTCGAGCGTCGGAGATGGCAACGTGGAGGAGTGACCTCCCTTCGCATTCGCGGCATCATCGGGGTGCTCACCGCGTTGCTGGTGGTGTGCGCCGCGGCTCTCACGGCGGGCGTGGTCGGGAATCACGGTCCCGGCGGGTTCGATCGCGGCATCACCGATTGGGCCGTCGCGCACCGCAACGGCACACTCACACCGGTCGCGGTGACGGTCAGCGTGCTGGGCGGCACGCTCGCCATGACCGCCCTGGCCACTGCCACCTGCCTGGTCCTTTCCTGGCGGCGGCGCTGGACGGCGGCGGCGCTCGTCGCGATCACCGGGCTCGGCGGCGGGCTGCTCGTGCGCGGCGGCAAGCGACTGACCGACCGGGACCGCCCGCCCGTCGAGGAACACCTGATCAGCGTGTCCAACCAGGCGTATCCCTCCGGGCACAGCATGGGCTCGTTCGTCGTGGTCGGCATCGTCCTCGCCGTCGCGCTCCCCGGCATCCACGGCCCCGCCCTGCGCGCCTGGACCGCGATCGCCGCCGCGCTGTTCGTCGTCGCGGTCGGCCTGTCGCGGATCTACCTCGGCGTCCATTGGGCCACCGACGTCCTCGGGGGCTGGTGCTTCGGGGCGCTCTGGCTCATCTTCTGCCTCACCGGCTACCGGTACGTGGCATCCGCCGACCGGGACAAAGCCGGAAACCACCCACCCCTTAGGGAGCCGGACGAGACCGTGACCTCTTCCAGCCATCGGACGAAATAGTTCGGATCCCATGTCGTTCGGCTGTCGTAAGGTTTGACGCGGTCGATGATCAGCCCGAACCCAGCCGGAACACTGGAGTGGATACGGCTCGATCATCCGGCCGGAGGTCATCGGCTGCGACGCCCATATCGTTCCGCCTCGGCAATTTCCAGAGACAAGCGCGCGATCCCGGCCTCCGCGATCTCTTTCGCGCGCCCGATGTCGTCGGTCGTCTCGGGATACGCGCGGATCAGCTTGCCCTGGTCGTCACCCAGCGTGACGCGTAACGTGCCATCGGCCTCGATGACCCGGATGACGGCACGGCCACCGTCGAAGGGCTTCGTCAACCAGTGGTCGGCGGCTGGGCCGCTCAGCACCCAACCGTCAGTTGCGTCGATCGCGCGAATCCGTGACCACCCGAAGTGCTCCATGTCAGCTCGCCATCACGGTCAGCTGATGCGGGGCGCGGGGACGCTCGCCGTTCGTCTTCGGCCACACGCTCACGCCCTCCGCTACCTGCGAACGCTCCGTGGCCGTCATGGAAGACCGCCGGCGCAGGCACTGTGCGCAGCGAGAATCCTGAGCTTCCCCAGCGATTGGATGAGCCAACAGCCTCATCCCGCCGAAGTAGCACGCCATCGTCCAAACGGCGGCGGCAACGGCCGCGACAGTCGCGGCCATCAGTAGTCGTTCCTGTTCGTGCGGCCATCCGGCATTGCCCACCGAGTTGTCCGCTTCTCGTGTGCTCGATCCGCCCAAGCGCGCACACCGGCGATCACTACTTGCCCGGAGGGCCGAAACGGATTGCGCGGAGGGACTATCCAATGACGGATCGCTTCCGCCGAGGGCGATGGAAGCGCGATACTCGCCCCGGTCCGCGCGACGTTGACGTCCAGGCGAAACATCTCGGCGAACAACTTCACGTCGCTCACGTCGATGTCGGGCCGAATCAGGAAAGTCCACCTTCCGGAGCGCGGGTGCCCAACGATCGGCCCGACCGCGTGCCCGCCATTGTGCAAGTAGGCCTTCACCGATTGACCGAGCCGCGTCGGCATCGTGACTCCCCACACGCTGCCCGCGCGAAGAACGATACGGCCCAGTTCGGGTGGATCGATGACGACGGGTAGACCACAGGTCCGCCGGTAGTACTGACAACGGGACAGCAGGGTGTCCCCGAACGCTCCTTCGTCCATCAGTAGACCTCTGCTCGTATCGAAGACGGTGGTTGGGCGCCAGAGCCTCGGTGGGCCAGCCGAAACGGCATCCCCACCGGCGCGTAACTAGGAGACCACCAGGCAGATACCACTGCCCTATCACTCTGAAATTTTCAGACTATTCCTTCAAACTTCCAGTAGAACTCTCAATCGAAGTACTAATATCTTTCAATCTGAAACATAGGAGGCGCGATGGGCCGCGAAGGCACACCCCCACCCCCGTCTCTGCCGAGACGTCGGTTCGGCAATCACATCCGCGACGCCCGGCACGCGGCGAACCTCAAGCAGCCAGATGTGGCCAAGGCGATGCGCTGGAGCGTGCCGACTCAATCACGCATCGAACGTGGCTATCTCGGCACGTTGAACGATCGGGACGTGCGCGACCTGTGCACCGTTCTCGGGATCGAAGACGAGGACGAGGTCGCGGCTTTGATCGGCATGCTCGAAGAGGCGACCGCGCAACCCAAGAAGTGGTGGCAGCAGCAGTACGGCGAGGTCATGCAGGAACGGTTCGACGTCTACGTAGGGCTGGAGTACGAGGCTCGCACAGTCGACATCTACCGCTCCGAGTTGGTGCCCGGCTTATTCCAGACCGCCGACTACGCACGGGCGCTGAATCACTTGTTCTTCCCCCATGAATCCGAGGAACAGCAAGCGCGCCGGATAGAACTGAAGCTGAAGCGTCAGGCAAGTTTGACCAGGAAGACCAAACCTCTGGTAGCAACCATGGTTATGGACGAAGCGATCTTGCGGAGGGTCGTCGGCAACGAACGAACGATGGGCGCTCAGATGCATCATCTCGCCGACATGAGTACGCGAGACAACATCGACATCCGCATACTGCCGTTCACTGCCGGATATCCCGTGGGGACAGCTACAGGCGCGTTCTCGATACTCACCTTCGAAGCCGATCCCCCCGTGGTGTACGTCGAGTCCTTCACAAGCAACATGTACCTTGAGGAAGAGACGGAGGTCGCGACGTACCGGACCGCGTCCACGATTATCCGCCGCTCCGCGTTGGATGCGACAGCGAGCAGGAATCTGCTGCGGCAGATGATGAAGGAGTTTGCAAGGTGAGCACCGATCTATCGGGGGCGCGGTGGTTCAAAAGCAGCCACAGCGGGGGCCACGGCGATTGTGTCGAGGTCGCATTCCTCCGAGGGGGCATGATCGGAATCCGCGACTCCAAAGATCCAGGTGGTTCGGCGCTGGTGTTCACCCCCAGCGAGTGGGACGCCTTCACCGCTGGCGTAGTGGCTGGGGAGTTCGACCGGAACCAGCGGCCCTAATCGACCCATCGGCCCAGCTCACCGGCATCTAGCTGGACTTTTCCCACCCCGCGCGCGGCTTCTGCTACAGTCTCGGTTGGCACATCTGCCTCCAGCCGATGTAGTTCAATGGTAGAACTTCTGCTTCCCAAGCAGACAGCGCGGGTTCGATTCCCGTCATCGGCTCCACCAGAAACCCGCCCTGACCAGGGCGGGTTTTGCTTTGGGTTCTCACGTCGCCGAATTCGCTTCGGCGAGATGGTCGAACATGGTCATCGCCGGAGCGATCAGGGCGAGGAGTCGTTCCCGGGGGATACCGTCACGCGCCTGAACAGACAGGCCGTGCAGGAGTGCGGCGACGGCATCACCCAGTGCCCGGGCGTCGGTGCCGGGTGGCAGCTCGCGCTGCGCGACGGCAACCCTTACACGTTCGACAATCGAGGCGGTACGTTCGCGCCGACGCTGTTCCAGCCATTCGCGGACAGCGTGGTTGTCGGTGGAGCAGTTGGTTGCCGCACTGACCACCATGCAGCCCAGCGGCTTCCCCGGCCGGGTGTAGACATCGACCGCCTCGCGCAGCATCCGCTCGACCGCTCGACGCGCCGTCGGCTCTTGCGCGAGGGCGCGGTCGGCGAACCCGCCCTCCTCCCCTTCGTACAGTTCGATCGCTTCCCGGAACAGCTTCTCCTTGGACCCGAACGCCGCGTAGAGACGCGCTGATGCCAGACCGGTGGCCTCGACCAGGTCCGCCATGGAGGCCCCTTCGTAGCCGTGGGCCCAGAAGACCGCTTGCACCTGCCGCAGCGCCAGCTCGCGATCGAATTCCCTGGGCCGTCCTGCCATGATCCGCCGTCACTCCTCTCGCCGGGGCGAGTTCAGAACCTGTCGATGACGACAACGCCGGTCGTGTCGTAGGTTTCCATCGCCTTCAATATGTCGCTCACCTCGTGCAGACCGATGGTGCGGGACACTACCTTCCCCGGCTGCAGCCGCCCGGCCTCGATCATGTTGAGCATCGTGCCGAACCGCTGGGCCTGCATACCAAACGCGCTCGAGAACTCCAACTCCTTGATCATCATGATGTCGATCGGTAAAGCCACCTCGCCGCGTTCGGCCTGCGTAGTGTGTCCGAGTTGCAGGTGGCGTCCCCGGATGCCCAACGACAGCACCGATGCGCGACAAGCTTCGGCGGTTCCCACCGCATCCACGGATACGTGCGCCCCGCCGCGAGTCAACTCGCGGATGGCTCCGATCGGATCGGCATGTGCGGCATTGACCGTGTGAACCGCGCCCAATTCACGCGCTCGTACCAGCTTCTCGTCATCGATGTCGACGGCGATGACATTCGCGCCGATAGCGGCCGCGATCTCCACCACGGACAACCCCATTCCGCCGCAGGCACCGTGGACCGCGACCCATTCCCCGCCACGAACTCGGGCCTGGTCGACAACCCCGTGGAAGGCGGTCATGTATCGGCACGCCAGGCTCGCGGCATCGACGAAGCCGATCGATTCCGGCAACGCCACCAAGTTCGTCTCCGCGTGGCGCACGGCGACGTACTCCGCGAAAGCTCCCCAGTAGGACACTCCCGGCACCAGGGAATCGAAATGCTCGCACACGTTCTGGTAGCCGCTGCGACACGTCGGGCATGATCCGTCCCCGGGGTTCATCGGAAACGTCACGCGGTCACCCTTTCGCCACCCGGTGACCTCGGTTCCCACTTCCTCGATCGTCCCGGCGAACTCGTGCCCCAACACGAACGGCGGACTCACCTGCGGTCCCCCCACCCAGAAATTGCCGGCCCACAGTGCCCAATCGGTCCTGCACACGCCGTTGGCCCCGACCCGCACGATCGCGCCGTCCGGCGGGCATACGGGATCGGGCACCTCGCGAACCGTCAACGGCATACCCAACTCTTCGATCACTGCCGCACGCATACCATGCCGCCTTCCTATTCTTTGTCGATCGACAAAGAATAGGAAGATCGCTTACCGCGCGTCAAGCGGAGGCTCGTCCCGATGCTCGGCTCGATGGTCGAGCGATGCCGACAGGTGGCCACAGCCAGGAAATTTCTTGAAACGCAGCCGATTCCGAGAAGAGCTTGATCGTCGGCGGACGACGGCACGGACAGCCGCATGCGCTCGCCGTTGCGACGGTCGACCCCACCGGATCAGGCATCCAGGGGATGCCAGGCGGGGCCGTCACCGTCCCGGCGGACCCGCCCGAACACGACGTCGGCGAAGTGGACACCGAATCCGATCGTGTCAGGCTCTTCCAACTCGGCGACGAGACGGCGGCGGTGGTCGGCGGCCCGGACAGGGTCGTGGTCGTATACGCAGGACCAGTCGGGATGATCCACCTGGAACGGTGTATGCAGGGCATCACCGAAGGCGATCAGCCGCTCACCGCCCGATGTGACGATGTACTCGGCATGCCCCGGCGTGTGACCAGCAGCGATCCGGACCCGCACGCCAGGGAGTATCTCCTGCCCGTCCGTCACAGTACGGACGCGCGGCTCCAGGGCGGCGATCATCTCCCCCGTCGGGTCGGACGCCTCCAGCAAGTCGCGCCGAGCCCATTCCGGTTCGGCCACCAGATATTCGGCATGGGCGAACGCAAGCTGGTCACCGCCCGGAACCGCATGCCAGGCCCAGCCGAGGTGGTCGGAGTGCAAGTGCGTGAAGGCCACCGCCTCGATGTCCTCCGGTCTGCGACCGAGCTCGGCCAGGCTCTCCAGCAGCAGTCCACCGTGAATGGCGCCATTCGGCGTTCCCGGTTCGGCCGGCAGCGACTGCGGACCGAACCCCGCATCGATCAATACCGCACGGTCACCGCGCTCCACCAGCAATCCACCGATACTCGCCACGAGATAGCCGGAGGCATCCAAATACTCCGGATGAGCGGCCCAGATCTCATCAGTCGAGTCCGGCAGCCAGCTACTCGGCCTGCCCTGCACAGCCCCGTCCGGCACGAACGACACCTTTACGTCTCCCAGACGCAACGATCGGGTGCTCGACGGCCGTCGCAGCCGCTCGCCCAAGTCAACCGCGGAGTTCGCCATAGTCCCGTTCCTTCTTCGGTATCAGGTTTCCCGCCGGAACCGTCGGCGGCCATCCCACCATAAGCATCAAGCTAGAAACATTCAAGCTTTAAATTTTCTAACCTGATGCAGTTGCTAGAATCTGGACATGACGACGTCACCGGAACCGCGGGCCATCGCCGAGCGGGAGCTCTGTGGCCTGGTGAACGGATTGGCCCAGCAGATCGCCGAACACGTGCGCGAACGCGCTCTCACGCTGGGCCTCACGGCTGCCCAAGCGACCGCCCTGCGGGAGATGACCGGACCGATGACCATGGGAGAGCTCGCCGAACGCATGAGCTGCGAGCCCTCGAACGCCACGTTCATCGTCGACAAGCTCCAGCGACAAGGTTTGATCGAGCGACGTCCGCACCCCACCGACCGCCGCGCGAAGCACCTCGTCCTCACCGCAGAGGGCGCCGCCCTACGCGAGCGGCTCCTCGAACTCCTCACCCAGGACTCACCATTGGGCGGCCTGACGCCCGCTCAGCAGCGCGTACTTCATGGCCTGCTCGAGCAAGCCCTCATCCGTCCATGAGCCGAGCCGATGCACATCACTGAAGCGATCGGCGAGTAGGACTCCGTCGATGCGTTACTCGACGAGCGGTGTCACAGACAGTAGACGGCGCCGCTGGACAGGGCGTGCACGAGGCACACCAACGACTTCTCGTCGCTCGAGCCCGGAGCCACGCCGACAGGAGTCGCCTGGGCGCCGACGAGAGCCGATTGGGGGCTCGACATGGGCTCCAAAGGTATTCCGCTGGGTGTAACCGCGGCGTTCGCCGCTCCTGCACCTGCCGCAAGCGAAAATGCTACGGCGGCAATTACTTTTAACGTCATTCGGTTCATCTGACAACTCCTGCGTCGCGGATGGGATCACCCGTCACGCTAACCGGCAGGCCTGCCCTCGGCATGCCCCTGATGCCGCTGGCCGCAGTTCTGATGGGGCCATCACGTCCTACGGAAGATCAGTTCCGACGGTGCGAGATCGACTGTCACGTCGTCATCCGTGGAGTGATCCAGCTCACTGGGCTGTCACAGTGTTCGCTCGCACGGTGTCTGTATGCCGACACGCTAGAAACGGAGGAGTTTCCGATGAACATCGCACTGTGGATCGCTACGGCGCTGTTGGCCGCGCTCGCCCTCTTCGGCGGCATCACCAAAGCGTTCGTTCCGCGGGAGAAGCTTGCCGCGTCGCCCGGCGGGGAATGGACCGCGACGGCCGGCGACGGCTTCGTCAAGGGCCTGGGCGTCTTGCAGATCCTGGCGGCGGCCGGTCTGATTCTGCCCGCTGTGCTCGACATCGCCCCGGTGATGGTGCCGGTCACGGCCGTCTGCTGGGTCGGGCTCATGGTCGGCGCGATGATCACCCACGGCCGGCTCGGGGAGTACAAGTTCGTCGTGCTGAACTCGGTGTATCTCGCGGTGGCGGTGTTCATCGCGTGGGGCCGGTTCGCCATCGAGCCTTTCACGAGCTGACCGCCCGGACCGAGCGCAGCCGACCACCGAGGAGAAGGGCCGAGAAGATGAGCGACCACGCGACCGACACTTTCGTCGCCCACCGCGACCTGTTGTTCACCGTCGCCTACGAGATGCTCGGCTCGGCCGCCGACGCCGAGGATGTTCTACAGGAGACCTGGCTGCGCTGGGTGAAAGCCGACCTGGAGCAGGTGAGCGACGAACGCGCCTACCTGGTCCGGATCACCACCCGGCAGTCGCTCAACAGGCTGCGCACGATGAAGCGCCGCAGAGAGTCATACGTCGGCCCCTGGCTGCCCGAGCCGATGCTCACCACACCCGACGTCGCCGAGCACGTCGAGCTCGCCGAGAACATGTCGATGGCGATGATGCTCGTCCTCGAGACGCTCTCGCCCACCGAACGTGCCGTCTTCGTGTTGCGCGAGGTCTTCGACCTCGGCTACGACGAGATCGCGGCCGCGGTCGGCAAGACCCCGCCGACAGTCCGCCAGATCGCGCACCGCGCCCGTCGCCACGTCGAGGCCCGCCGCCCACGGTCGGTCGTATCGCCCAGCCAGGCCCGCGCGTCGGTGGAGGCGTTCCAGCGCGCGCTCGAATCCGGGGATCCACAGGGCCTGCTCGACGTGCTCGCCCCGCATGTCGTCCTGATGAGCGACGGCGGCGGCATCAAGCGAGCCGCACTACAGCCGGTCATCGGCGCCGAGAAGGTCGCCCGCTACATCACCGGCGGCACCGGCAAGGTCCAGGCCGAGCTCAGTTGCGAAACCATCCTGATCAACGGACACCCCGCGCTGGCGCTGAGCCTGGACGGCGTGCTCGACGGCATCATGGCCTTCCACCTCGAGGACGACCACATCACCGGCCTCTACTTCGTCCGCAACCCGGAAAAACTGACCCGCGTCGCCTCCGCGACCCCTCTCACCCTGCGCTGACCACGACCCGGCAGGAGAACACCGTTGAGTGGCACAAGACGGAGGCAAATCGCGAGTGACCTCTCCGTCATGTGCCACTCAACGAGGTGCGAGGCGGTAGAGAGAGGTGGTTTCGCGGGTGCGGGCGTGGTGGAGGGGGGAGGTCGGGTTGTGGGCTCGGTGGTGGGTGGGGCGGGTGGTCAGTTGGGCGGTGATGTGGAGGCCTGCGGTTGTGATGCGGTGGAGGAGTTCGTCGTGGGGGCGCAGGCCGAGGTGTTCGGGGAGGTCGGAGAGGATCAGCCAACCTTCGCCACCAGGGTTCAGGTGGGCGGGGAGGCCGGTGAGGAAGGCGTGCAGCATGGACGAGTTCTCGTCGTAGACGCCGCTTTCCAGTGCCGAGGTGGGCGTGCCGGGGAGCCAGGGCGGATTGCATACCACCAGGTCGGCCTTGCCATCCGGGAAAAGAGCCGGGCCTCGCACGTCGACGGATGACATGCCCAGCCGGTCCAGATTGGCGCGGGCGCAGGTGAGCGCACGAAGACTGTTGTCCGTAGCGGTAATTCGACGGAAGCCACGACGGTCCAGGATGGCGGCGAGCACGCCGGTGCCCGTGCCGAGATCGAAGGCCGTCTCGGCCCGCGCGGGTAGCGGCGCGGACGCGACGAGATCGACGTACTCGCCGCGGACCGGGGAGAACACGCCGTAGTGCGGATGGATGCGGTCGCCGAGCGCGGGCACGTGAACGCCCTTCTCCCGCCACTGCGCCGCACCGAGCACGCCGAGCAACTCGGTGAGCGCGACCACCATGCGCCCGTGCGGCGCGCCGTACGCCTCGGTGCACGCGCGCCGCACATCGGGAGCGCGCCGCAACGCCAGCGAATAGTCGTCTTCCAAGAGCACGAGCAACTTGCCGAGCACCTGCGCGCGCCGACGACGCGACGCGCGATACCGCTGGAACGCTTCGGCCGGTCCGTCGCCGACCGAAACCCTCCGATCGATTCGCCGCCCCATCGCACGCAGCAGTTGCCGCGCATTGTGGAAATCACCGCGCCACAGCAGACCGGTCCCGGCTCGCGCCATTCGGCAAGCCGCGTCAGCGGTGATCCAGTCGTCCACCACCACAAGGGATTCGGGCGGCGGCGCGCCGTTCTCGGAATACCAGCGGGCGGTCGGGCAGGTGTTGTGGTCTTCGGTCCAGCAAACGGCGGACATCGTGTACTCCTCGTGATCGAACGTGCATGGGCACGACGAGCACTTCGCCGCGGAGTCGCGAAAAGACCTGTGCGGCTAGCGCACAGGGATCACCGGAGGTTCGTCTGGACCCGCGCCGAAGTGCGCGGGAAGTCGCCGAGAACCATGCCGAGCGTCATGACCGGACCTTTCCGTAGAGAGACACCAGAGTCTCCCACAGCGCTGCCCCAGTGAGAACTCCGGACCATGAGGCGACGAGCACCGCATGCCAGTCGCCTCAGGATCCGGACCGCCGCCCGATATGGCGGCTACGCGCACACCGGGCTCTGAAGGCCCACGAGCACGTGCGTCAGCTACGGAGGAAACGCGTCGGCTACTTCACGCCGCGCCGTTCGCCGGTTCGGCGTGCAACCGGCGGAACTTGCTGCCGTGGAAGACCAGCGGATCCACGTCGGTGCGGGTGGCGATGCGGTGGATGCGCAGGATGACGACCGCGTGGTCGCCTGCCGGGACGTGGGCCTCCTGAACGCCCTCGATCCAGGCCGTCGCGCCGTCGATGAAGACGGCGTCACCGGAACCGCGGTGCAGCTGGATGTCACGGAAGCGATCGCCGTCGCGGGTGCCCAGCGAGCGGGCAGCGGCCTGCTGGTCGGTGCCGAGCAGGCTGAGGCCGAGGTGGCTGGCGGCGGCGAGCTTGGGCCAGGTGGCCGAGGAGTTCTGCACGCAGAACGAGACCAGCGGCGGATCGAGGGAGACGGGAACGAACGTGCTCACCGCCAGACCGTGCGGAGTTCCGTCGATTTCGGCGCACACCGCGACGACGCCGCTGGGGAAATTGGCGAACGCGCGACGCAGACCGGCTCCGTCGGCGGGGAATTCGAACAGGTCATGCATGATTCGCAGCCTTCGAGCTGTGGGCCAGTGCCTGGGCGACCGAACGCCACCGACCACTGTACCGGTCGATGACGCCGTCCTCGGCGAAAGTGCGATCGGACAGGTAGAGCCCGGGCAACGCGGCGGTGGCCCCGATTTCGACGAGCACGGGCTTGAGCAGCAGGTCGGGAGCGAGGGCGTGGGCCGGTCCTGCGCCGAGCATCACCGGGACCGCGAGCACGCCTTCCAGGCCCGTCCCGCCCTCGAATTGTTCGAGGAACAGCTTCAGCAGACCGGTGTAGGTCGCCTTGAAGGTAGGGCTGGCGAAGACGACGAGTTCCGAACCCGCCACGGTGCGCACCGCTTCGGCCACGGCCGCGTCACCCCAGCTGAGCAGGGCGGGGCCGAACTCGACCAGGTCGACCACGGTGGGCTCCACCTCCGGCCGCAATCCCCGCGCGACCAGGGTGGCCGCGGTGAGCGTGCGTGACGCGGGTTTCGGATTTCCGACGACGACAGTGACCGTCATTTCGTCTCCTTTCAGATCACACCGTGTAGCGGTGGCGCGGCGTCGTGCAGCAGTGCCCTGCCGATGTGCTGGTACTTCCAGCGCACCGGATCGTGCAGGGTGTGCGTGCGCGCGTTGCGCCAGAAGTGGTGCAGGTTGAGATCCGCCGCCGCGCTGCGCGTTCCGGCGACTTCGAACAGCGCGGCCGACACGTCGTTGGCGGCGCGGTCGGCGAGCACTTTGGCGGTCGCCACGGCCAGCGACGCCTGGGCGATGTTCGCGGCGCTGGGATCGATCCTGATGGCCGCGTCCAACGCCCATCCCGCCGACGAGAGGGTCGCCTCCGCGGCGGTCACCGCGACGGACAATTCGCCGAAGCGCTGGATCAACAGCGGGTCGTCCACCGCGTTCGCCACCCCCGCCTCGAACCACGGACGACTCTTCGTGCGCACGAATTCCGTCGCCGCGCTGAGCGCGCCCCTGGCGATACCGGTGTCGATGGCGGCGTGCAGCAACTGTGCGAACGCGCCGTAGCCGGTGGGTGCGCGCACCGCGCCGGAGCGGGGAATCACCTGGTCACGATCGACGAGCACGCCGTCGAACGACACCGTTCCACTGCCGGTGGTGCGCTGCCCGATCCCGTTCCAGTCGTCCACGACGCGCACGCCGGGAGTATTGGCGGGCAGGTAGACGATGTACTCACCGGGTTCGAGACCGCTGCGCCCCTCCGGGTCGTCCAGCCGGGTCAGCACCGCGAACAGATCGGCGAACAGCGAGCCGGTGCAGTAGTACTTCACGCCGTCCACCCGGAACCGATCATCGACCGGCCGCAAGGTGGTCGCGATGTCGGCGACGGTCGCGCCGCCGCGCTCGGACTGCGCGTTGGCGATGCGCCCGCCGTCGAGCACCCGCCCGAAGTACCGCTCCTGCTGCTGCGCCGTACCCGCGAGCCGGAGCAGGTTCACGTACACGAAGTGGCTGTGCGGGATCTGCGCGATATTGGGATCGGCGGTGGCGAGAATGCGCGTCACTTCCGCGACCGCGCTCGGCGGCAGATCCGCGCCGCCGTGCGCGGCGGGCACGGTGATCGCGAGCAGACCGCTGGCCGCCAGCCGATCGACCTGCGCGTACGGCAGCGCGCGCTCCCGGTCGCGTTCGGCGGCTCCCGGCGCGAAATCCGCCGCGAGCCGCTGGGCGACCGCGAACGCCTGTGCCGCCGACAGGATGCGATCGGCGGCGACCGCGGTCATCAGTTCACCGCCGCGACGGGCCGCTGCGCGGCTTCCAGCTCGCGCACCAGCGGGAGCACCTTCGCGCCGAAGTACTCGATCTCCTCCTGGAAGTCCAGGAAGCCGCCGAGGATCAGGTCGACGCCGAGCTGCTTGTAGGCGACGATCCGTTCGGCCACCTGCTCCGGCGTGCCGATCAGCTGGGTGCGGAAACCGTCGTTGTACTGCACCAGGTCCTCGAACGTGGAATCGGCCCACATGCCCTTGCGGTCCTTGGTGGACGCGCCCGCCTGCTGCACCGCGTCGCGGAAGCCCTCCACCGCGGGCTTGTTCGCCTTCTCGATGATCTCGCGCAAGGTGTCGCGGGCTTCGGCCTCCGTGTCGCGGGCGATGATGAAGCCGTTGAGCCCGAATTTCACCTCGCGGTCGTGCGCGCGGGCGACGGAGCGCAGGTCGTCGAGTTGTTCGGTGACGCCGTCGAAGTCCTTGCCGTTGGAGAAGTACCAGTCGGCGTAGCGGCCGCCGTTGCGCCGAGCGGCGGTCGAGTTGCCGCCTTGGAACAGTTCGGGGTTCGGCCGCTCGGGGGTGTTCAGCGGCTTCGGCTTCAGGGTGAAGTCCCGGATGCGGTAGAAATCGCCGCCGTAGTTCACGTTGTCCTCGGTCCAGATCTTGCGGATCACCTCGAGGAATTCGGCGCTGCGCCGGTAGCGCTCGTCGTGCTCGAGCCACGGCTCGCCGAGCGCGGTGAACTCGCCCGCGAACCAGCCGGACACGACGTTGATGGCGAACCGGCCATTGGAAAGGTGGTCGGCGGTGGCGCCGAATTTGGCCAGCACCGCGGGGTGCCACAGCCCGGGATGCACGGCCGCGATGACCTTCAGCCGCTCGGTCGCGCCGAGCAGCGCGAGGCTGAACGAGGTCGATTCGTGCTGGTATTCCGCGCCGTAGGAGGCGGTGTAGCGCACCTGGGACAGCGCGTAGTCGAAGCCGTTGTTCTCCGCGGTCTGCGCGAGCTTCTTGTTGTATTCGAAATCCCAGCTGGTGCGCTGTTCGATATCGCTGGTGACCAGTCCCCCGCTGACATTGGGCACCCAGTAGGCGAATCGGATCTGCTCGGCGATCTGCTCCGTGGTCATAGCTGCTCCATGGTTATCGGGGGTAGCCGTCGGATCGGAGGCCGGACGCCACGCATGCGTCCGGCGCTCCTTCCACTCCAGCACCGGCCCCCGGTCGGGACGAGGTTTTGAATCTGCGCGATTCGGATCAGGCGTCGGCCAGCGCGGGCGAGTAGCCCGACCTGGCGAACTTGCCCGCGGGCGCGAACCGGCCCAGTAGCGCGGCGGCGTCCTCGCCGGTGACCCGCGTGATGAACTCGTTGACCGCTTCCGGCGAGTCGACGGGCAGGAACGGCTGCGGGCGGTGCAGCAGGCCGACCAGCGCCGACGCGAACGCCGGGTCGACGGCCGCGGCGGCGAAGAACGCGTTGCCGACCTCGGCCAGCTCGGGATCGCTGAGGAACAGCCTGGTCACCTTGTTCGCCGCGTCGGCGCGCGCGGCGAGGAACGCGGCGTACTGCCGCGCGATCCACGCCTCGTCGAACGGTCCTTCGTGCACGGCGGCCGCCGCGACCAGCCGCTGGGCCTGGATCAGGCCGCTCTGCGCGCCCTGCCCGGCGATCGGGTCGTAGGCGATGGCGGTGTCACCGAGCGCGGCGACCACATGCCCGCCTGTGGTGCGCCCGACCCCCGACCGCACGACCGGGCGCACCGCGCCCTTCAGCCACGAGTGCGGGTCCTCGGGAATGGTCTTGGTGGCCAGCACCTCCGGCAGATCCCACTCGATGTAGTCGCGGTAGAGGTCCTGCACGATCCGGTGCGCCGACTCGGCGGAGTCGGCGCCGGCGAATCGCTTCTCCCAGTCACTGCCGGGGCGCGCCCAGCCGAGGAATGCCCAGCTCGGCCCCGCATCCTTGTGCAGGTACGGGCCCCACCACCCCTCGCCCTGATCGGCGAGGATGGAGAAGCCGCTGTGCGCGCCGCCCGCCACGCTGCGATGAGCGAAGACGTTCTCGTCGTGGCCGAGTCCGGTGACTACGACGGTGAGCAACGACCGCTGCGGCGCGTCGTAGGGGGTGCGCTGCGCGTCGACGGGGAACAGGTCCGACAGACCGCCGCGACCGGTCGCGACCAGGGTGAGGTCGTTGGCGGCGGCGATGCCGTCGAGCGTCTCCGGCGTCACCTGCTCCACCACGAACCGGCCGCCGCGCTCCAGGAACGCGGTGAGCCGCTCGTCGGCCTTGAGCCGGGTGTCCACCGCGACGCCGACGTATCCGTCGAAATGCCCGTCGAATTGGATCAATTCGGGGCGGTCGGGACCGGGGCCCGCGATGCGAACGCTCAAGCCGGTGTGCCGGGGCGCACGCGCGGTATAGCTGTCCAAGCCGAGCGCGGCCTCGGCCTGCTGGGTCTCGCCGAATTCGAGCGCGGTGCCGGTGGCGGGCACGTCGTCACGCAGAGCGCGCTGATCACGCTCGCTGTAGAGGCTGACGTCGAAACCGGCGTCGAGAAGTCCTAGCGCCGCAGTGACGCCGGTCTGTCCGGCACCGATAACCGCGGCCGAACGAGTGGAACGGGATACGGATTGCTGCGAAGTCATGCAGGAATGATGCGATGGCCGCACGATGCTCGCCGAGTGTTGCGATCACCGAGAATCAATGGGCAGACAGCGAATTCCCGGCGCGTACCATTCGGCCCATGTCGTTTGTCGTCGCCGAACTCACCGGAGACCGCACGGAACAGTACCGTCAGCTCGCCGCTCAGGCCGAAGCGCTGGTCGCGGGTGAGACCGACCGCATCGCCAACGCCGCGAATCTGTCCGCGCTGGTATTCCATGCATTATCGGATGTGAATTGGGTGGGTTTCTATTTCTACGACGGGCGAGAACTCGTAGTCGGCCCGTTTCAGGGCAAACCCGCCTGTGTGCGCATCGCGTTGGGGAAAGGCGTGTGCGGCACGGCTGCACAGACCAGAAGCACCCAACTCGTACCCGATGTGCACACCTTCGAGGGACACATCGCGTGCGATGCCGATACACGTTCGGAAATAGTCGTGCCGTTGGTCCGCGACGATTCGCTGATCGGAGTATTCGATCTCGACAGTCCGCGCCCCGAGCGCTTCGACGACATCGATCGCGCGGGGCTGGAAGCGGTAGCCGAGATATTTCTCGCGGCGATCTGATTCGTCGGCCGGAAAGCCGGACGGCGCCGGGCCACGAAGGCTTCGGCGCCGTCCGAGCACATTACGAGTTCGCCTCGACCGTCGCTCCCGGCCGCGAAACAGTATCCGGCAGGGCCGTCGATCCCTGGCCGCCCAGCCGGTAGCTCGCGCCGCGATGGTCGGTGGGCAACCGGTCACCCGCGCCGAACAACGCGTTGCGCAGCGTGCCCGGCGTGTACTCCGGGGCGTACGCGCCTCGGGCGGTCAATACCGGGACCACGTGCCGGACGATGTCTTCGAACGTTCCCGGCGTGATCGCGTAGGCCAGGTTGAAGCCGTCCAGATCGGTTTCGGCGGCCCACTCCTGGAGCAGGTCGGCGACCGTTTCCCCGGAACCGACGAAAACCGGGCCCATGCCGCCGATGCCCGCCCACTTGCCGATGTCGCGCACGGTCCATTCCCGCCCGTCGTCATCGAATTCCTGGAACGCCGCCACCGCCGACTGGATCGCGTTGCTTTCGACCTGGCCGATCGGGTCGTCGAGGTCGTAGCGGGACAGGTCGATGCCCATCCAGCCGGACATGAACACCAACCCGCCCTCGACGCTCGCGTAGGACAGGTACTCCTCGTGTTTGCGCCGCGCCGCCTCGTCGGTCGCGTCGGTGACGATCGTCGCCAGTGCGTAGACGCGTGCCGCGTCACGGGCGCGGCCTGCCGCCTCCAGCGCGTCCCTGATCCGGGAAACGGTCTGCGCGAGCACGCGTTTCGACGGACCGGCGATGAAGATGGCCTCGGCGTTCTCGGCCGCGAACCGCACGCCGCGTGGCGACGCGCCCGCCTGGTAGATCACCGGCGTGCGTTGTGGCGACGGCTCCGACAGGTGGATGCCCGGCACGGCGTAGTGCGTGCCGTGATGACCGATGTGGTGCACTTTGGCCGGGTCCACGTAGACGCCCGCGGCCGCGTCGCGGACCACCGCGTCGTCCTCCCACGAGCCCTCCCACAGCTTGTACAGCACCTCGAGGTACTCGTCGGCCTGGTTGTAGCGCTCGTCGTGGTCGAGTTGGTCGGCCGCGCCGAAATTGCGCGCGGCGGAAGGCAGATAGCCGGTCACGACGTTCCAGCCGAGCCTGCCGTTGGTGAGATGGTCGAGCGTCGACAGCCGCCGCGCGAACGGGTACGGGTGCTCGAATCCGGTGCCGGTGGTGATGCCGAACCCGAGATGCTCGGTCACCGCGGCCATGGCGGAGACCAGCAGCAGCGGGTCGGCCACCGGGATCTGCGCGCCTTGGCGCAGCGCGGCGATGTCGTTGCCGCCGTAGACGTCATAGGTACCCAGGACGTCGGCGATGAAGATGCCGTCGAAGCGGCCGCGTTCCAGCAGCTTCGCCAGCTCGGTCCAGTAGCCCAGCTCCTTGTAACGGTGCGACTGGTCTTCGGGGTGTCGCCACAGGCCCGGGGACTGATGGGCGACGCAATTCATGTCGAAGGCGTTGAACCGGATCCGGCGGGTCACTGTGCGGCTCCGGCAGCCGGTGTGCGTTCGCCCGCGCTCCACGCGAACGGCAGATCAGCGCCGTTGAGCAGGTGGTCGCCGATCGCCCGCGCCTTCTGGATCGCCGGGTTGTGCACCGAGATGGTGCGGGCGTTGCGCCAGTGCCGATCCAATCGCAGCCGTTCGGAAACGACCGAAGCGCCGCCCACTTCGAACAACAACGAGGTCGCGGGCAGCACCAGATCGATGACGGCGAGCTGGGCCCGAGCCGCCGCGAGTTCGGCCGCCACCACCGCGCTCTCGTCCTTCGCGCCACCCGCGAGCACCCCGTCGAGCACGTCGGCGACGGCGAGCACGCTCGCTTCGGCGGCGAACGCGGCCGCCGACAGGCGTCCGATCACCTGCTGCACCAGTGGGTCGTGCCGCGGCAGGTCGGCGGCGGAATGCGTGTAGCCGCGGGTGCGCGCCGCGACCCACTCCCGGACGTCGCGCTCGGCGCGCTTGGCGATGCCCGCCAGCACCGCGAGCTGGACCAGTTGCAGGTAGGAGGTCGCGTAGGTCGGGCCAGGCGCGCCGTAGCCGGGGCCGAGAATGCGATCCTCGGTCACCACCACATCGGTGAATTCCGTTGTTCCGCTGGCCGTCAGCCGCTGGCCGAAGCCGTCCCAGTCGTCGTGCTGACGCACTCCCTCGGCATTCGCGTCCACCAGCACCCCGACGCGCTCACCGTTCCGGTCGGCGGCGGCCAGGATGTAGTCTGCGTACAGCGATCCCGTGCTGTAGTACTTCACACCGTTGAGCAGCCACCGCCCGCCGTCCTCGGTCAGCGTGGTGCGGTAGCGGTCCACCGCGCCGACACCGGGTTCGGTGATCGCGTTGCCCACCAGCGTGCCCTCGGCCACCGCGCGCAGCCACCGCTCCCGCTCGGGCCCCTGCTCCGCCAGCAGTTGATCCTCGACGAACGAGAAGTGCACCCGCAACGCCTGCGGCAGATTCGATTCCGCGGCGGCGAGCTCGATGAGCAGCCGGAACAGCTGCCGGACGGTGACGCCGTACCCGCCGAACTCGACCGGAACGCGCAGCGCGCCGAACTTCGCCGCGCGCAGCAGTCCGACCTCGTCGTAAGGCAGCGTGCGATCGATTTCTCGCGTCACGGCTCCCTGGGCGATCCGGTCGAAGATCGGGCCGAAGATCGCATCCAGTTCGGAATCGGTAGTGGATTTCGCCTCGGTGGTCGTCATCAGCCCACCATCGCGCAACCCGTCCGGTCACTCACGGTTTGCCATCAGCGCGATCGAAATAGTCGCTGCCGCCCGCGCCGTCGCGCTCGACGCGGTATCGGTGTCGGTGCCCACCGCTACAGTCGCGGCGTGACTGGTTCGCGGTACTCGTTCACGGCGGAAGTGTGGGAGCACCAGGGAGATGCCGCTTGGCATTTCGTGTCGCTACCCGAGGACGTGGCCGATGAGATCGAGGAACGGTACGCGCATCGTTCCGGCGGCTTCGGCGCGGTGCGGGTGCATGTGGTCGTCGGCGGCTCCCGATGGTCCACTTCGCTGTTTCCGGACAAGTCGCGAGCGACCTATGTCCTGCCGATGAAGAAGGCGGTGCGGGTCGCCGAGGGGCTCGAAGCCGGATCGGCCGCGCGGATAGAGCTCACCGTCGCGCTGTGACGGCGCCCGCGCACGTTCAGTATTCGACCGGGCGCCCCGCGAATCCCGCCGGAATACCGCGCCTGCTCGCACTGCGCTTGACCGCCACCACCACGAGCACGAGCACACCGAGCACGACGCCGCCGAAACCCAACGCGAGCGCACCGAGCAGCGTGCCGACGAACGAGGAGCCGAGACCCTGTCCGATGGCGACCGTCACCTCGGAACTACCTGCCGTGGTCACGCGATAGGCGCCCGGCTTCGCGGCATCGAACGAGAACCCGGCCCGTCCCTCGTGGCTACCGAAGGAATAGGTGACGGTCGCGTCGTACTTCCGCAACTCCGCATGCTTGCCGTCCGGATCGAGCACTCGCAGGTTGACCGTGCCGGCGGGGCCCCGGGACGACGCCCCGGAGTACTCGAGGTACACGGTGTAACCGCCGGACTCCGCCAAGTTCACCACCCCGGAGCCGGGCACCTTGACCCGCTGGAAGTCGTCGATCCGGCCCGAGGTCTGCAAGAAGCCGAACGCGCCGAGGATGATCCCGCCGAGGATGCCGATGCCGATCAGCGCGCCACCCAGCGCGAACCAGCGACCGGACGGGGTGATCGGTCGCGTCGCGGGTGATCCCACCGGGCTCGGCGATGTCGGGAAAGGCGGCTGTGACACGGTCGGATCCTCGGCTTCTGGTCGACACCCGCGTCGACGTAGCGACAGCGTACGGTCTGCCTCATCGCCTCGCTACGCGAATCGTGGACCGCCCCGGCGTGCCGGAACTCAGCGCGTCTGGGCCGCCGACATGCACTCGCTCGCGATGCGACCGCTGGCAGCGCGCGCCTTGTCCGCGTCCTCCTTGCTCATCCCCAGCGTTTCCTGGTTGGGAGACTTGGTGTCGTACTCGTCGCTGATCATGATCCGCAGTCCGGCCTGCGAGATGCCCTGGTCGACGAACACCTTCGCGGCGCATTCGGCCAATTGCTTGTTCTTGAGGCCCTTGTCCTGCAGTGACTTGGCGAGATCGGCCTGCGTCACCGTTGGCGCCGCCGTGTCCTTGTCGCTGCCGCATGCCGCGAGCACCGGCAGCGCGATCAGCGCCGCGGCGATCATGCAGATCCGCACCTGACTCCTCTTCCTCGACTGACCACTGTGGGTGGCGTGGCCACCATAATGCCGTCCGGCGTTCAGCGGTAGTCCGCAGTGACATGAGTGCGCCGAGAACGAGCGGCCCGGGACGGCGGTCGCGGTTACAACTCCACGAATCGGCCGGGCCGGGAAGTGCCGTCGGTGCCCTTTTCCGGCAGCACATAGAGCGACGCGCCGGAGGGATCCGGATCCCATGCGACGCCGCCGTGGACGTTCTTGTCCGGACGCGCCAACGGCAGGCCGGACTCATCGGTGGCATGCGTGACGGTTAGGCCGGTACCCCCGTACATCGGCACATCGACCCCGTGACCGCGCAGGCGCGCGCCGACGAGCCTGCCTGCGGTGCCTTGCTCGGCGGCGATACCGCAATTGTGGAACAGGATGTCTCCGCCACGAGACCGCAACAGCGACCAGAAGTCGGGGTTGGTGGCGAGAAAGTCCGCCATGACGTGCCCGTTGACGGCCACCTTCAGGTACTTCGGTTCTCCGGTGGGCTCTCGACCCACCTGGACGTTCCAAGTGAACTTGTGCTTGTTTCCGTGCCCGCGAATATGTATCGGCTTATCGTTCGGTCGATCGGGGTGGTACCACTGCGCACGCACGAGCGTTGTGTACTCGCGCTCGAACCACATGCCCTGTCCCTCCCAATCTCGAAGGGCGTCGTCGTTCGCCACCTCGTACTCTCGCTCGAGCCTGAGGTCGCGGGCCCTGGCCCAGGTGCTGTGCTGTGCGTGATCCGGGGGTTTCGAGTTGAACGACAGTCCGCTGGGCAGCCCTTCGACATCCCGCAGTATGTCGTAGGACACGGCATCGGAGCGAAACCACAGTCTGGGCTTGGGAATTTCGCCGCGCGCGATGCGCGCCCGCCGTTCGGCCTCCGGTACCCACTCGACACCGGGAAACCACAGGATGCGCTCGCCGCCGGCCCGATCGGCTTCGGCCAGAGCCCTGGCGCTTTCCCGGGCTCGCAACGCCGCTTCCCGCAGAAGATCGCCATAAGAGCGACTGGACGAGCAGATGTCTCGCGCGAGCCGAGAGGCGATGCGGCAGAAGGTTTCCGCAGGCGGGACCATCGACACGGCGCACCTCTCGAGATCTGCGGCTCTTACAAGGTGGGGTGCCACATTACCAGTGCTCGACAGCCGATCCACCGATGAGAACAGGGTCGGACGAACCGCTGGATCCGTTGTGCCCGAACCACCTCGGACCGCACACTCGCCTCACCCGGTACGAGGAAGTCACCTGTCGGGCGAGCACGTCGCGGCACCGGGCAGCAACTTCATTACAGGTCCATCGCAGCGCGCAAGGCGGTGTCGAGCCGTTCCAGCGTGTCGGTGTCCACCACGTCCACCCGCTCGGCCAGCCAACCGCGGAAGATACGCCCGATGTTCCCGGCATGCACCCAGCCGTATTTCTCCACCGGAACCGCGAGGATGTCGCGCGGATCGTCCTCGATCACCTCGGCCGCGATCAGCCAGGGGCGCGGCGATTCGTTGATGCCGTCGCTGCTGATGAGCACGACCGTTCGACGACGGGGCGAACCATGCGGGTTGTAGATCCACAGTTCACCCCGACGCACGCATCGCCTCCTCGGCGGCCGCCAGCTCGGCCGCGTCCGCGGCGGCCTCGGCGGTCACATCCGGCACCGGACCCACGCCGGTGCGCACGGCCTCCCGTCGCGCGGCCTTCGAGATCCAAGCCGACGGCGACATTCCCGCTCGGGCGGCCGCTTGTTCGGCATACGACCAAGCGGCTTCGTCCAGCGAAAGGGTGACCTTACGCGTTGCCATACCAATTATCCTACCGACACCGCGAGGGCCGGCACCAGCCCTCGGCGGCGACCGGCCGAACGGCCCGCGTGATACCAACTGATGACAGGTGACTGCTGTTAGGGTTGGCGCATGACGACGTTGCACCATCACCGCGTCGGCGCGGGCGACCCGCTCGTGCTGGTACACGGGGTCGGAAGCCGCTGGCAGGTGTGGGAGCCGATCATCGACACCCTGGCCGCGTCGTACGAAGTGATCGCCGTCGACCTGCCCGGATTCGGCGGTTCCACGCAGCCGCTTGCGCACAACACGGTGCCCAACCTCACCGACGCGCTCGCCGAATTCCTCGCCGCGCAGGGGATCGAACAACCGCATCTCGCGGGCAACTCCATGGGCGGGCTGATCACGCTGGAGTTGGGTTCGCGCGGACTGGCTCGCTCGGTGACCGCCTACTCCCCGATCGGGTTCTGGGACACCGCCGGTCGCATGTGGTGCCAGCAGTCGCTGGGCAAGTCACGGGCGCTGGCGCGCAGATTGCGCCCCGCCCTGCCGTCCGTCCTCGGTACGGCCGCGGGCCGGACCGTCTTCCTCTCACTGGTCTTCGGCAAACCATGGGCGCTGGACCCGAAGGTGGCGCTCGACACCGCCATCGGCGCGGCGGACGCGGCCGGATTCGACGAGGCGATCGCGTCGTTCACCGACGTCCGGCTGCCCGAAATGGGCGCGCTCGCCGACATTCCGGTGACCATCGCCTGGGGCAGCCGCGACATCCTGCTCACCTACGCGACCCAGAGCCGCAAGGCGCGCAGCGTGCTGCCGGACGCCGAGCACGTCACGCTGCACGGCAGCGGGCACACGCCGTTCTTCGACGACCCGGCCGGGTGCGCGCAAGTGCTGCTCGAGACGATCACCCGCAAGCGATAGGCGCTGGTCCGTCTCACTCCGCGGGCGGGTCGAGCAATGTGTCCGCGGGTGCCGTGCCCAGCAGGACCCGCACGGCATTACCCCACCGGTGCCGAAGGATCCGGTTGCGGGACAAGTCTCCGGTGAGCAGCACGCGCAGGGCCAGGCCGGTCATGATCTCGATGGTGAACTCGGTGATCGTCGGCACCCGGGGATCGTCAGGGAACTCGCGCCGGAAGCTGTCGCGAATGCTGGTGTGCATCAGTTCGAACAGTCGAACCTCCAGCGGCAGGAACGCCGCCCGCAGTTCCGGATCGGTCCGCGCGCCCACCCACATCTCCAGCGCCGCCCAGAACGACGGACCGCTGAGCATCCGCATGGTCAGCTCGACGGCCGTCTCCAGCCGGTCCGCATCATCCGGAATCGCCTCGAACTCGCTTGTGAGCTGGTCGAATCGGCGGCGGGCCACGTGCTCGACGGCACCGGCGAGCAGGTCGGCCCTGGTGGGGAAATAGTGCTGCAAAGTCCCGCGCGGCACCGCCGCCCGCTTCTGCACCTCGAGCGTGGTCGTGCCCGCGTAACCGACCTCGACCAGGCTCTCCACCGCCGCGTCCAGCAACCGCGTGCGCATGCGCTCCCTGCGCTGCGCCTGCGGCTGCCGGACGTGTCCCGGCCCGCCCGTCAGCGGCCCTGCCACTGGGGCTCGCGCTTCTGCGCGAACGCCAGCGCTCCTTCGGCGGCGTCCTTGGAAATCAGTGCGGGCAGTGCGATCTCGCCCTGCTTGGCGAATCCCTCCGCGACCGGCCAATCCGGCGACTCGTCGATGATGCGCTTGCTGGCGGCCACGGCGAGCGGTGCGGCGGCGACGATCTCGGCCGCGAGTTCGAGCGCCACCGACAGCGCCGCACCCGGATCGGTCACCCGGTTGACCAAGCCGAGCTGGTAGAGCCGCTCGGCCCCGATCCGACCTCCGGTGAGGGCGAGTTCGGCGGCGGTGCTGCGCGGCAGCCGCTGGGTCAGGCGCAGCACGCCGCCGCCCGCGGCCACCAGACCGCGCTTGACCTCGGGAATGCCGAACTGCGCGTCGCGCGCGGCGACGATGAGGTCGCCGGCGAGCGCCAGCTCGAAGCCACCGGCCAGCGCGAAGCCCTCGACCGCGGAGATCATCGGTTTCGCCGGGGGGTTCGCCGTGATGCCGAGCGGGCCGCGGCGCTGCGTCATCGGCATCTCGCCCTTCGAGGCGGCGACGAGATCCATTCCGGCGCTGAAGGTTCCGCCCGCGCCGGTGAGCACGAGCACGCGCGCCGCGGCGTCGGCTTCGAATTCGTCGACAGCGGCCTCGATGGCCTGCGCGGTGGCCAGGTTGACGGCGTTGCGCGCCTCGGGACGGTTGACCGTGAGCACGGTGATCGCGTCGCGCCGCTCGATCAGGACCGAGTCGTTCATCGGGCGCTCCTCTCGGTGAGCAGGGTGAACGTGTCCGCGGCGATCTCGGCGTCCGCGCCGAGCGGGTCGCCCGCGGTGAACGCCGCGAGGGTGTCGGCATCCGACGCCCGGACCAGTATGCGCGTGCCCGCCGGTGTCAGTGCGCTCACCACAACGGCTTCCGGCTCGTCGGCACGGTCCGGCGCGGAGCCCTTGCGGTAGGCGACGGTGTACGCCTCGACCGTGACCGGACCGGTGTACCCGGGCGCGGGTTCCCGCCGTGCCGCGGGCACCTCCGCCTCGATCGCGCGGAACAGCCGCTGCGGCGGCTCGGTCGAGTACAGCCCGACGCCGTGCTTGGTGCTGTACCAACCGAGCGCCGTCGCCAGCCCGTACGCGCCGGGGTCCGCGCGAAGGATGCCGGACAACGTCGCGATCGAGTGCGTCGTGTAGTTGTTCCCCGGCCCGCCCGCGAAGGTGAGGCCGCCGGTGACCGACAGCGGCCGGGCCGGATCGTCGATCGGAAGGCCGAGTTCCTCGGCGGCGATCTGCACCGCCACCGGGAAGCAGGAGTACAGGTCGACGTGCGCGACATCGTCTATCGCGATCCCCGCCGCGCCGAGCGCCGCCTTCCCCGCCGCGGCGATCGCGGGCGAGCGGGACATGTCCGCTCGCTCGGAGACGAACCACTCGTCGGTCGCGGTGGCGCCCGCATGCGGGAACACCCATCGGTCCCGCGGCACACCGGCGGCGTCCGCCGCCGCCGCGCTACACACGATGAGCCCCGCGCCCATATCCACGGTCAGGTTCGCGACCAGCAGCTTCGGATAGGGCGTCGACACCATCCGGTTGGCGGGAGCGGGCGTCACGAGTTCGGCGGCGGTCTGCGCGGCGGGCTGCCACGCGTACGGATTGCGCGCCGCGATCTCCGACAGTCGCGACCACAGTCCGCCGATCCGCTCGCGGTGCGCGGCCTCGCTCGCCCCGAGCCTGCGGCGCAACGCCGTCTCCATGAGCGCGTAGAAGTACACCGGGCCCCACAGGCCGGCGGCTGTCTCCATGTCGGAGTTCGGCCCGCGATCGGAGCCGACGATCTCGTCGGGAGTCACGTCCTCCGGCTGCTCCGGCCAGTCCACCGGCGTACCCGACCGGGTGGCCGCGTTCCCGGAGTACACCGCTTCTGCGCCGGTGAGCAGGGCGACATCCGAGCGGCCGTCGGCGATCGCCTGCGCGACGACGTTGAGCAGCCGCTGCGGAGCGTCGCCGCCGAAGCGCACCGACTGCACGGTCCTTCTCGGGCTGACGCCCAGATCGGCCGCGACCAGTGCGCCCAGGTCGCCGTACGGGCGGCTGACCGGAGCGACGGCGGCGATCAGGTCGGTCGAGCGCAGCAACCGGTCGCCGACGCCGCTGTCGGCGCCGGCGCGGCGCAGCGATTCGGCGGCGAGTTCGACCGGGCCGGGCAGACCCGGCTCCCCCGGTCGGTGTACGACCTGCCCGGCGCCGACGAGCACCGGCGTCCTCGGGTCCATTCCGGCTGGCAGCATGCGTCCTCCGCTCCAGAACCGTCAGCATTGACGGTAACTCGAGTCCGATTAGAACAGAGCCAACGCACCGCGGCAATAGCGCGCGCCACCTAACTGACCCGTGAGTAAGATTCGAGAATGGGCACCGACATCGCCGTACGGTTCGACGGCCACCGCGCGTACGTCACACTGGACCGGCCGGACAAACACAACGGCCTGACCATCGACATGCTCCACGAGCTGGTTGCCAGCGCGAAGCTAGTGGCCCGAAACGGTGATGTTCGAGCGGTCATCCTGTCCGGCAACGGACCCAGCTTCAGCAGCGGGCTGGATATTGCCGCAGCAATCAGCAATCCACTGGCAATCATTCGGAACTTCGTGCCGCACCCCTGGCGCGGCACCAACGCCTTTCAAGAGGCGTGCTGGGCTTGGCGCCGCCTGCCCGTGCCGGTGATCGCCGCGGTGCACGGGCGCTGCTACGGCGGCGGACTTCAGCTCGCGCTCGCCGCGGACGTCCGCTTCGCCGCCCCCGACGCCGAGTTCTCCGTCATGGAGGCCAAGCACGGCCTGGTCCCGGACATGACCGGCGCGGCAACGCTGTCCAGACTGATCGGCATCGACAAAGCCCTTCTGCTCACGATGACCGCCGACCTCGTCGACGCGGACTACGCCGCGCGGATCGGCTTGGTCACCGAGCTGACGCCGGACCCCGTCGCGGAGGCCGAGAAACTCGCCGACCGCCTCGCGACGCGATCGCCGCATGCGGTCACCTCCGCCAAACGACTCTTCGAGAAGTCGTGGTCAGCATCCACCCGGCGAACCCTCGCCATCGAGCGCGCGACCCAACTTCCCCTGATCCTCCGCAAGGCACTCAGCGGGCCTGCCGGAAGATAGCTGTAAATTTGCTATTCTGCTCGGAACTCTCCGCGCGACCGGTTGACGCTGCTACCATTTGCACGATTTGCCAGCCAGTCGACTAGTGGTGCGCGGCACACTGCGAAGGGTCTGTGTATCGCGGGACGACCGTGTTTCGCACCGCTCTCGGGAAGAAACCGGAGGGCTCACAGGCAGTGATCAAAACCGTATCCTTCCTACTCTCGGCGCTTGCGGGCGCCTCGGCCCTGCTCTTCACGGCGACCACCCCCGCCATCGCGAACCCGAACGCCATCAATCCGATCCCGGTGCTCAACGGCTCGACCGGACTGCCGAATCTGCTCGGCCGCACCAAGGCGGTCTTCCAGGTCACCGGTATGGCCAGCCCGAACAACACTCAGAGCTACAACGTCCTCGGCACCGATCTCGGCATCATGTGGGACAACGGGCACGGCGAAATGCTCACGGCGTTCGGCGACACCGCGGGCGTCGGTTTCCCGAATCTGCTCGCGGGCAGCATGTGGGCCTGGCGCAGCAATATCCTGGTACGCAGCCACACCACCGATCCGGCCGAGGGCATCTATTTCGACAGCGTGGTGCGCGACGTGTTCGGTCAGGCGCGCGATCTGATCGCCAGCCCGAAGATTCCCTTCCTCGAGATCAGCCGGATTCCCACCGCGGGCATCGCCGTCGACGGCGTGCAGTACATGAGCCTGATGTCGGTGAAGACCTGGGACGACGTCGGCCAGTGGAGCACCAACTTCTCCGGCCTCGCCGTCTCGGGGGACAACGGCGAGACGTGGGCCGAACTGCCGGAAACACGGCGGAACAACGAGGGCGGGAACGCCAACTTCCAGATGAACGCCTTTCTCGCCGACGGCGGATACATCTACGAATACGGCACGCGATCCGGGCGCAATCACACCGCGCACGTCGCCCGCGTGCGCGCGCACGACATCGGGAATCTCGCCGAATACGAATACTGGGACGGCCGAGCGTGGCGGAAGAACGACGTGGATGCCGCCGCCCCCATCATGTTCGGCGTCGGCGAGCTTTCGGTGATGTACAACGAGTATCTGGGGCAATACATTTCGCTGACCACCGACCGATTCAATTCCGTGGTGATGCGGCGCGCACCCGCCCCGGCCGGCCCGTGGAGCGAGCCCGAGGTGCTGATCGACACCCGCGAACTGCCCACCGCCTACGCACCCTCGATCTTCCCGTATCAGACCGGGCGCGACCTGTACTTCCTCACGACCGTGCACAGCCAGTACAACGTCCTTTTGATGCGCACGACGCTGTGACCGGGAACGCGGCGATCCGACGCGGCACTTGACCTCAACAATGGTTCATGTATGAGGCTGCACCGCGTTGGATCGTTCACGTTTCCGGGAGGCACCATGCTCAGCACCACCGTCGACGTTCGCGCCTGGTTGCGCGACAACGCCGTCGCGATCGAAAGCTCCGATCCGGACTCGCCCGGCACGGAACTCGACGCCTTGATCGCGCGGCTCGCCGCCGCCACGGTGGTCGGGCTCGGTGAGTCGACGCGGTTCTCCCGGCAGACCTTCGGTGTGCGCGAGCGGCTGCTGCGCGGGCTGGTCGAACGGCACGGCTTCCGGGCACTGGCCATCCAGGACAGCGCGCGTTCCGGCGAACGCTGGGACCGGTTCGTCACCGCGGGCGCGAGCGACCCCGAGACGGTGCTCGCCGGCGCCTGGCGCCCTTGGCGCACCGAGGAATCGGCGGCCACGCTGCGGTGGATCCGCGCGTACAACGTGGCGCATCCGAACGACCCGGTGCGGATCTTCGGCGTCGAACCGCCCCGGGCCGAGCCGAGCGACTACGACGCGGTGCTCGCCTACGTGCGCGACGCGGCTCCCGATCGGTTCGCCGCGATCGAGGCGCACCTGGCGCCGATCCGCACCGCGCACCAGGTCGACGAGCACGTCCAACGTCATCAGGGCACCCACCCCGGCCGCCCGTTCGCGGAGCACGCCGAAGACGCCCTCGCGCTGCTCGCGGATTTGCCGGACACCGGCGAGCGCGCGGCGGCGCTCGCCCACGCCCGCCTGATCCTCGACTTCCACTGGCAGAGCGTCGCGAGCCAAGGGTTCGCCCGTGACGAACGGCCGGCCGCCGAAAGGGTGCTGGAATGGCAGCGCTCGACCGGCGCCAAGATCGTCTATTGGGACGGCCTCGCGCACACCACCAGCCTTCCGATCGTTTTCGGGACGGCCGAATTCCGTGGCGCCGGAAGCCATTTGCGCGCTGAACTGGGGGAAGGATACGTATCCATCGCCATCGGCTTCCATCACGGCGACTTGGGCGCGGCCGTGGCGCCCGACCCGCAGCCGGACCTGGTCGATGCCGCGCTCGGCGCGGTCGACTTGCCCGCCTACTACGTGGACCTGCACAGCGCGGCACCGGAACCGGTACGCGATCGGCTGACCGGCCCGGCGAAACTGCGCACGATCAGCGGCGTCTACGACCCGGCCGCCGACGCCACGGCGAACATCCGGTTGTCGTCGCTCACCGAGGCGTTCGACGTGCTGATCCACTTCCGCGAGACCACGCCGGTGCATTGGCTCCCGCAGGTATCGGACTGACTCGGGCAACCCGACCGGTCACGCGCCGCGCGATCAATAGACTCGAAATATGGATGCGGCCGACTGGGACGAGCGCTACGCGCAAACGGAATTGGTCTGGGGCGCACCGCCGAACAACACCGTGGTGGAGCACGTCTACGGGTTGGAACGCCGTGCGCCCCTCCAAGCCGCCACACCCGAGGGCGATGCACCGGAGTTCCCGCGCGCACTCGACTTGGCGTGCGGTGAGGGTCGCAACACCCTGTGGCTCGCGACGCACGGGTGGCAGGTGCATGCCGTCGACTATTCCCAAGTCGGTATCGACAAAGGCCGCACCGTCGCATCGCGGCTGTCCCGTTCGGTCCGCGGTCGCATCACCTGGCAATGCGCCGATGTCACCCATCTGGACGAGGCGGGGATCACCGGCCCGTTCGAGCTGGTCTTGATGGTCTTTGTGCACCTGCCCGCCGAACAGCGCCGCGCGCTGGTCCGCAAGGCGGCCGGGCTGCTGGCTCCGGAAGGCACCCTGCTCGTGCTCGGCCACGACACCACCAACATCACCGACGGCTGCGGCGGGCCGCAGGATCCGGCCATCCTGTTCACCCCTGACGACATCGTCGCCGACCTCGGCCCCTTGGCGGCGGCGAGCGAGGTGCGCGTGCGCATCGCCGACCGTGTCTATCGGCCCACTGAAATGGGCGACGCCATCGACGCGCTGGTCATCGCCACCCGACCGGCCGAATAGGGGTTCAGGACCAGCGCTCCAGCCACGGGGTCACGGTCTCGGCGATCACGTCGAACCCGGCGCGGAAGGCGTGCGGCTGTCCCGGAACGACGCGGACTTCGGCGGCGTCGGCGGGATCGGGAATGCCGAACGGGTCGTTGGCCCCGTTGACGACCACCACTTCGATGTCACCGGGCGCGAGCAGCTCGTCCCGGCGCGAGTTCTCCGGCTTCCCCGGCGGATGCAGCGGGAACGAGAGGGCGAGAACGCCACGGACCCGTGCCGCGACGGCGGTACGGCAAGCCACCCGCGCCCCGTTGCTGCGCCCACCCTGGATCAGCGGGATGCGCTTACGCCCGCGCAATCGCGCGACGATCTCCAGCCAAGCCTCGTCCTGCTTGACCGCCGATCCCGGCGCCCGCCGCCCGGCAACCCGATACGGCTGCACCACCCGCGCGACTCCACCGCCCAGTCGCAATGCGGCGTCACGCACCGCGAGCAGGTCCTCGGCCTCGATCCCGCCGCCCGCGCCATGCGTGAGCAGCAGCAGGAACGCGGGCCTGCGCGGCTGTTCGAGTTCGACCTCAGCGGGGCCGGCACTGGTCTCGATGAGCATCGTGTTCATTGTGCAGCGACTTCACCCGCCGCGCGTTCGCGACCCTCTTACGGTCGGCGACCTTTGCCAACCACCGGTGCGATCGCCCGGAAGCGTGCCTGCGTCGCGGACGGGGAGATCGGCGTGGCGAAGCCCGCGTTTCGCGAGGACACTGAGGACGTAGCGCCCAACTCGTCCTCAGGAGCATGCGATGCCAGACAACGGGCCTTTCGGAATCGATCCGGAAGATTTCGAACGCGCACTGCGCGGGGCGGGAACCGAACTGCGCGACCTGCTCGGGAAAGCAGGCGTCTACCTGGATCGCCTCGATCACGCGAGCTTCGGTTCACTGGCGTCGCTGCTCGGCCAGTTCGTCCAACCGGAACGGCCACGTCCACCGAAAACCGAGGGCGAGATCACCGGCGAGACCGGCAGCGGGGTGTGGGTGATCTACAGCATCGATGACAGCGGCGAGGCCAGGGTCGACCAGGTCTTCCCGAGCGAGCTCGAGGCCTTGCGCGCGCATCGCGACAACACCGACGATCGCCGTCGAGTGCGATTCCTGCCCTACGGGGTTCCCGCGAGTGTGTTGGATGCGCCCTGACGGCGCCGCCACACTCCACCATCAGCTAGCGGAATTCGATCGGCCGTGCGTACCCACGGCCGCCCTACCTCTGCGTCTGCTCTCTGATGTGTGAGCCGCACCGGCAGCTTGCTCGACGGAGCGCAACCATCAAACACTGTAAAACGCGTCACATTGCCTGCTCATCTCTTTGCGCAGTCATTACCGGCCGGTAATATGTTTCATAAGTTACCCGCGAGTAGCATGCGGAAAACCGGCACGACTACCCGGTGGAGCGAACAACGGGCGGGAACGGCAACCATACCGACCGCACCAACTCAACGGAGAGTGAGTACTGACAATGGGTCACTACAAGAGCAACGTCCGCGACCTGGAGTTCAACCTCTTCGAGGTTCTCGGCCTCGGGTCGATCCTGGACAGCGGCGCCTACGGCGATCTCGACACCGACACGGTGAAGGAGATGCTCAACGAGGTGCGTCGCCTGGCCGAAGGTCCGCTCGGTGAGTCGTTCGCCGACGCCGACCGCAACCCGCCGGTCTTCGACCCCCAGAACCACACGGTCACGCTGCCGGAGTCGTTCAAGAAGAGCTACCGCACCCTGCAGGACGGCGGCTGGGACAAGCTGGGCATCGCCGAGGAGCTCGGCGGCCTGCCGATCCCGCGCGCTGCCTACTGGGCCATCGCCGAGCTGATCCTGGGCGCGCAGCCCGCCGCCTTCATGTACGCCGCTGGCCCCGGCTTCGCGAACATCTTCTACAACAACGCCACCGACGAGCAGAAGAAGTGGGCGCAGATCGCCGCCGACCAGGGCTGGGGCGCCACCATGGTGCTGACCGAGCCGGACGCCGGTTCCGACGTCGGCGCGGGTCGCACCAAGGCGATCAAGCAGGAGGACGGCTCCTGGCACATCGAGGGCGTCAAGCGGTTCATCACCTCGGCCGACTCCGACGACCTGTTCCCGAACATCATGCACCTGGTGCTGGCCCGTCCCGAGGGCGCCGGACCGGGCACCAAGGGCCTGTCGCTGTTCTTCGTACCGAAGTTCCACTTCGATCACGAGACCGGTGAGCTGGGCGAGCGCAACGGTGTGTTCGTCACCAATGTCGAGCACAAGATGGGCTTGAAGGTTTCGGCCACCTGTGAGGTCACCTTCGGCGGCCACGGCATCCCGGCCAAGGGCTGGCTGGTCGGCGAGGTGCACAACGGCATCGCCCAGATGTTCGATGTCATCGAGCACGCCCGCATGATGGTGGGCACCAAGGCCATCGCGACCCTGTCGACCGGTTACCTGAACGCGCGGGACTACGCCAAGGAGCGGGTCCAGGGCGCCGACCTGACCAAGATGACCGACAAGGCCGCGCCGCGCGTGACCATCACCCACCACCCGGACGTGCGTCGCTCGCTGGCCACCCAGAAGGCGTACGCCGAGGGCCTGCGCGCGGTGTACCTGTACACCGCCGCTCACCAGAACGCCGATGTGGCCCAGCTGGTTTCGGGTGCGGACGCCGACCTGGCCGCGCGGGTCAACGACCTGCTGCTGCCGATCGTCAAGGGCGTGGGTTCGGAGCGGGCCTACCAGTACCTGACCGAGTCGCTGCAGACGCTGGGTGGTTCGGGCTTCCTGCAGGACTACCCGATCGAGCAGTACATCCGGGACGCGAAGATCGACTCGCTGTACGAGGGCACCACCGCCATCCAGGCGCAGGACTTCTTCTTCCGCAAGATCGCCCGTGACCGCGGTGTCGCGCTGGCGCACGTGGCCGGTCAGGTGCAGAAGTTCATCGACGCCGAGGCAGGCAACGGCCGGCTGAAGGGCGAGCGCAAGCTGCTGGCCACCGCGCTGGAGGACGTGCAGGCCATGGCCGCCACGCTCACCGGCCACCTGATGGGCGCCCAGGAGCAGCCGAGCGAGCTGTACAAGGTCGGCCTGGGTTCGGTGCGCTTCCTGCTCTCGGTCGGTGACCTGCTCATCGGCTGGCAGCTGCTGCGTCAGGCCGAGGTCGCCATCGCGGCCCTCGACAACGGCGCGACCGGCGCCGACGAGGCGTTCTACAACGGCAAGATCGCGGTCGCGCAGTTCTTCGCCCGCAACATCCTGCCGGAGCTGACCGCCACCCGCGCGGTGCTGTCCAACTTGGACAACGACATCATGGAGCTGGACGAAGCCGCGTTCTGACGCTCGCCCCACCGCAACGGCACAACGGCCCGGAGATCTTCTCCGGGCCGTTGTCGTCTACATTTGTCGATTCGTGACGTTCGATCACCGCTCGACGCCGATCCTCTCCGGTAGATTGCGTGCTCCCGGGGAGCGACAAGAGCCTCCCGCTTCTCACAGTTCGGCACGAGAATTGTCGGCAGAGGTGCCCGAGGTGACGCGCAACGCAACTGGCATCGGCGCTTATCTGCGCGAACGACGCCTCGCCGCGGGGCTGACGCCCGCCCACCTCGCCGAGCGCGCCTGCCTCACGGAAGCGGTGCTCGAGCAGATCGAGACAGGTGCCGTGGCGCCCGATCACGCACTGTTGGAGCGATTGTTCGACGCGCTCGAGGTGCCGATCTGGTACCGCAAACACATCGTCGTGCTGAGCCTGCCCGATTTCTTCGCGGCCGCCTACGGACCCGGCCCCGATGTGCCGACTCCGGACGACCTGGCCGACCTGCACAGCCTCCCGGACCCGGCCTGCTACCAGCGGATGCCCACCCAGGATCTGGTGGACGTCAACTCCGCGTACGAACGCGCGTTTCCGGGTGCGGTCGCCCGAGGGAACGTGCTGGAGTGGATGTTTCTCGACGCCGCGGCCCGGCGGGTGATGGTGGACTGGCCCGTGGAAGCGCACCTGCTCGTCGACGCCTTCCGCATCCTGTCTCCGCTCGCGCCGCGCGAGCGCGTCGAGGAGATCGCCGAACGCTGCCGCCGCTCCCCCGACTGGGATCGCATGTGGACCACCGAAGTGCGCCCGGCGGATCTCCCTCGCCGCCACTTGCAGGTGCGCGACCCGACGACAAGACGGATCCGATCGATGAGCATGCGGGTCTACAGCCCCGAACTCCCGGAACGCCCGTGGTGGCTCTACCGGCTGGTGACGATCGGCCGAACGCGCTGAGTCCACCCCTCGATGTAGGCGACATCGCCGCGGCGAGCGGGCAGAATGACCCGAGCAGACTGCGTCCCAGAGGAAGGGAATTGCCGGATGACTCGATCGCTGTCCGCACTCGCAGGCGCTGGCGCGCTAGCCGCGGTCCTGGCGCTGGCCGCCGCCACGCCCGCCGGGGCCGACCCGAACAACGTCATTCCGATACCGGCGATCAACGGCATCCACGGCCTGCCGGACCTGCCCGGCCCGGCCAGAGCGGTGTTCCAGGTGACCGGCATGGACAGCCCGAATCGCACCCAGAACGTCAACGTGCTCGGCACCGATCTCGGCATCATGTGGGACGACGGCAACGGCCGCATGATCACCGCCTTCGGCGACAGCGCGGGCATCGGCATCCCGAATCTCCTCGCGGGCAGCATCTGGGCCTGGACCAGCAATGTGCTGTTCCGCAGCTCCGGGCACGATCCGGCCGACGGCATCCGCTTCGACGACGTGGTGCCGAACCCGTTGCCGAGCCCCAAGATTCCCGGCATCGAGATCAGCCTGATTCCCACCGCGGGCATCTCGGTGGGCGGCGTGCAGTACATGAGCTTGATGTCGGTACGCGAATGGGGCGATCACGGGAAGTGGCACACCAACTTCTCCACCCTCGCCGCCTCCGGTGACGGCGGCACCACCTGGGCCCAGCTCACCCACACGCGCCGCGCCAATGTCGACGGCCACGAGAACTTCCAGCAGAACGCGTTCTTGAAGGCCAATGGCTACGTCTACCGCTACGGCACCCCAGCGGGGCGCAACAATCCCGGATTCGTCTCCCGCGCCAAGGAATCCGATATCGCGAATATCGACGCCTACGAATACTGGGACGGCAGGGAGTGGAAGCCCACCGATGCCAAGACGGCGGCTCCGATCGTCGGCGGCGTCGCCGAGCTCTCGGTGATGTGGAACGACTATCTGGGCCAGTACGTCATGCTGACCACGGATCCAGCCAACAGCGTCGTGCTGCGCACGGCACCGGCTCCCGAAGGGCCGTGGAGCGAGCCCCGCGTCCTCATCGACGCCCGCGCCCTGCCCACCGCGTACGCGCCCATGATCTATCCGTACCAAACCGGTCGCGATCTCTACTTCCTGGTCACCCAGCACACCCAGTACAACGTGCTGCTGATGCGAACGCCTCTGTGAGAAAGGCGAATCCGCCCCTCCGGTGTGCGGCGGGGCGGATTCGAAAACCGTGCGCTCGGGTCTATACCCTCACTCGCACTTGACGATCGGGATCGGGTCGTACTTCACCGTGCGGGTCTTGCGGGACACTTCGCGGCCGGTTTTGTGGTCGGTGATGACGCGGGTGTCGGAGATGGTGAAGCCGGGGCCGCCCTCGGAGGCGATGCAGTCCTTGCCCTTGGGCAAGGTGACGGTGGTTGGCTCGGTCGGTTTGGTCTTTTCGCCGGTGATGGATTCGACGTCGACCGTCTTCGTGCCCCACAGACGCACGGTGATCTCGGAGGCGGTCGCGGAGGTTTCGATGTAGATGCCGGTCTGGGTGTTGTTGCGGAACTTCAGGTCGATCACGCCGTCGAAGACGGTGGCCTCGCGGGCGGCGGGGTAGCGGGAGATGTAGTAGCTGTGCTCGGTGTGGCCCGCGTCCTCGAGGCCCGCGAAGTACGCCGCGTTGTAGAGCGTGGTGGCGAACTGGCTGATGCCGCCGCCGACCGCGGTGCTCGGACGGCCGTGGTCGATGATGCCGGACTCGACGTATCCCTCCGCGGTACCGCGCGGGCCGGTGAAGTCGTTGAGCGAGAACGTTTCTCCCGGCTTCACGATCGCGCCGTCGACCTTCTTCGCCACGGTGCGGATATTGATTCCGGAGGGGCCGCTGAAACCGCCGGTGGTGAACGATCCGACGGGTTCGATCACGCCGAGCCCCTGCGCAGCCTCGGTGGTCAGTTTCGGTTCGACCCGCTCGTAGACCACCTGCGCGGTCCGCTCGCCCGGCGCGGTCAGCAACGCGGTGAACTGTTCGAAGGTCTTGGGCCAGTTGATCTTGTCACCGACCACGGCCGGGACGACCGACGCCTTGCCGCCCGCCACCGCGAACGTCGCGTCCTTCGGCTCGACCTCGGTGGTGGCCAGTTGCGGCCCGAGCAGACCGATCGCGGCGTCCTGATTCACCGACGCGGCGAGACCGCCCTGCCCGTCCGGGGCGAAGGCCAGCACGGACGCGATCTGCTCCGGATCGAGCCTGCCCGAGCCGCCTTTGCCAGCGAACGAGATCGGCGCCCGCACCGCGGGCTGGGCGATCTCGCGCAGGGCCTTGTCCACGGCCTCCGGACGCACCTGCAACGGTGCTGGGACGACGGGAAGGTCCACGGTGGCGCCGGTGAACCACCGCTCGGCCAGTTCCGTGCGCGCGGCGGCGACGTCGAGCACCCGTCCAGGAGCCGGCGGCACCGCGACGGGTTGGGCTTTGTCGAAAGTGATGGTGCCCTCGACCGAGGGCCGGTCGTGCACCCGCAGCTCGCTGAGCTGACGATCCAGCGCCGGTTCGTCGATCGCGCTGACGATCGGCACTTCACGGGTGGTGAAGAAGGAGGCGAGCCGGGTGAAGGGGTTGAGCGGCTGGGAGCCGATCCGCGACCAGGTGGCGTCCCAGTCCACGGCGAGCCCGGCGGCGCTCGGCACGACACGGGTCTGCACGTCGCCGATGCGCAGCGGCAGCTCGCGGGCCGCCCGCGGGTCCAGCTCGGCGCGCAGCTCGGCATCGGCGGCCGATTTGTCCATGCCTCCGACATCGACACCGGCCACGACGGTGCCGCGCGCGACCTCCCCCGAGGACATCACCAAGTCCACCACGTAGCCGAGACCGGCGACTGCCAGCACGGCGCCCACCGCGATGCCCACCCGACGCACAACGGCGCTGTCCAGGCGTTTCGGTGGCGGGGTCGAGATCGGGCGACGCGCGGGCGTACGGGGGGGTGGGGGCGGCACGCGCCGCCGCGGCGTAGTTTGCAGGGGCTGGGTGAGCTGTTCGTCGCCGACCCAGGCGACCGACCGGTCCGGTGCCTGGGGGCGCTCCGCCCCGAGCAACTGGCGCAATCCGACTTCGCCACCAGCCTGTGGGCCGCGTCCTCCGGTGCTCGGCTGGCTCGTCACGAACCGTCCTCCCCGTTCGATTGAATTGTGGACCCGCACCGCTGCGCGTCCTCACCAACGATAGTGGTCCTCACCGACAGCGGTCGGCGCAGCTCGGGCATAACGCACATCCCGCGCGAAGAACCGGGTACACCACACAAAGCGGCCCGCGCAGTTGCCGGGTCGGGGGTCAGGCAACTGCGCGGAGCCGATTGGTTTATCGGGCTGTCGCGGGCGGCGTTACACCCGCGAGCCGAACCGTGATCGATCCCACGCGGGAGAATCGAGACGAACCCCCGCCGCAAGACTTCGCTACACGAGGGAGATGGATGGCATGCAGCTCGGAATGATCGGCCTCGGCCGGATGGGCGCGAACATCGTCCGCCGCATCGTCGAGGGCGGACACACCGCCGTCGGATACGAACGTCACTCCTCGAACATCGATGACCTGCGAGCGGAACTTGGGGACGGCTTCCGCGGCACCACCGATCTCACCGAATTCGTCGGCATGCTCGACACGCCGCGCGTGGTGTGGGTGATGATCCCCGCCGGGGCCACGGGGGCGGTGATCGAGCAGGTCGCCGAGCTGCTCGAACCCGGTGACATCGTCATCGACGGCGGCAACAGCCGGTACCACGAGGACCTCGCGCGCGCCGAGCGGTTGCGGCCCAAGGGGATCCACTACGTCGACATCGGCACCTCGGGCGGAGTGTTCGGCCGCACCCGCGGCTTCTGCCTGATGATCGGCGGCGAGTCCGAGCCGGTGAAGCACCTGGACCCGCTCCTGAAATCCATCGCGCCGGGCCTTGGCGCGGCGGAGCGGACGCCGGGGCGCGCAGGCGAGCCGTCCACGGCCGAGATGGGTTACCTGCACTGCGGGCCGGCAGGGGCGGGCCACTTCGTGAAGATGGTGCACAACGGCATCGAGTACGGGGCGATGGCCGCCTACGCCGAAGGGCTGAACGTCCTGCGACGAGCCAACTACGGCGCCGAGCACACGGGTGAGTTCTCCGCGGAGGAGACACCGCTGGAGCATCCCGAGTACTACCAGTACGACCTGGACATCCCCGAGATCACCGAGGTGTGGCGCCGCGGGTCGGTGGTCGCGTCCTGGCTGCTCGACCTGACCGCGGCCGCGCTGCACGCGGACCCGAACCTGGATTCCTACAGCGGCCGGGTGTCCGACTCGGGCGAGGGCCGCTGGACGATCGATGCCGCGATCGACACCGGCGTGCCCGTCCCCGTGCTGGCTTCCGCCTTGTTCGCGCGATTCTCCTCGCGGGGCGAATCGGTGTACGCGGACAAAGTGCTCTCGGCGATGCGCAAAGCCTTCGGCGGGCACCTCGAGCTGCCCGGCGAGTAGCGCGAAGGTGGTCCGACCGGAATCCCGATCGGACCACCGTCGTGAGATGCGACTATGTCAGCGCTCGAGAATCGCGACGACGCCCTGGCCGCCCGCGGCGCAGATGGAGATCAGCGCGCGGCCGGAACCCTTCTCGGCCAGCAGTTTCGCGGTGGAGGCGACGATGCGGCCGCCGGTTGCCGCGAACGGGTGGCCCGCGGCCAGCGACGAACCGTTGACGTTCAGCTTGCCGCGATCGATCGAGCCGAGCGCGCCGTCGAGGCCGAGGCGCTCCTTGCAGTAGGCGTCGGACTCCCACGCGGCCAGGGTGGCCAGCACCACCGAGGCGAACGCCTCGTGGATCTCGTAGTAGTCGAAGTCCTGCAGGGTCAGGCCGTTGCGAGCGAGCAGGCGCGGCACCGCGTAGGTCGGCGCCATCAGCAGGCCGTCGGGGCCGTGGATGTAGTCGACCGCGGCGACCTCGCTGTCCACCAGGTGCGCCAGCACGGGCAGCTTGCGCTCGGCGGCCCACTCCTCGCTGGACAGCAGCACCGCGGAAGCGCCGTCGGTCAGCGGGGTGGAGTTGCCCGCGGTCATGGTCGCGTCGCCCGCTTTGACCCCGAAGACCGGCTTCAGCGTCGCCAGCTTCTCGATCGAGGAGTTCGGCCGCAGGTTGTCGTCGCGGGTCAGGCCGAGGAACGGCGTGATCAGGTCGTCGAAGAAACCGCGGTCGTAGGCGGCGGCCATGTTCTTGTGCGACAGGTAGGCCAGCTCGTCCTGCGCCTCGCGCGGGATGCCGAATTCCTTGGCGGTGATGGCGGCGTGCTCGCCCATGGACAGCCCGGTGCGCGGCTCGGCGTTGCGCGGGATCTCGATGCCGAGCATGCTCGGGCGCAGCTGGCCGACCAGCTTGAGGCGGTCCTTGTTGGTCTTGGCGCGGTTGGCGTCGAGCATCCACTCGCGCATGCCCTCGCTCACGCCGATCGGGGCGTCGGAGGTGGTGTCGGTGCCGCCGCCGACACCGGCTTCGATCCGGCCCGCGGCGATCGCGTCGCCGACGGTGACGATCGCCTGGAGGCCGGTGCCGCAGGCCAGCTGCAGATCGTGCGCCGGGGTGTAGGGGCTGAGTTTGCTGCCTAGCACGCTTTCCCGGATCAGGCCGTGCTCGCCGACCCGCTTGAGCACGGCGCCGCCCGCGACCATGCCCAGGCGCTCGCCCTGCAGGCCGAAACGGCTGACCAGTCCGTCCAGCGCGGCGGTGAACATGTCCTGGTTGGAGGCGTGCGCGTACGCCTTGTCGGAGCGAGCGAACGGAATCCGGTTGCCACCGACGATCGCGACCGGGCGGAAGGTCTTGCCGGTCTTGGCGGCGCTCTTCGCCGAACGGGCTTTGCTAGTCACTCGAGTCTCCAAGGTCTCGTGGATGGGTGTCCCGGCGGCCCGGTGGAGCACGGACATTCCGCGCTGCTCGGCGCCCCGTCGCGGTTGTTTACATTAAACTTACTCTGGAGTAAGTTTAATGTCGACACGTACCCCCGCAAAAGTGCGCACGCAGACCACGCCGGGGCGATACCCCAGACCCGAGAGACAGAACTCAGAAAAGGTAGGAATAGTGGCAGCCAGCAAGAGCAAGGGTGCTCCCAACCTCTACGGATCGTTCGTACACTCCGCGCCTGGCGCGTTCCTGGCCGGCAAACTCGGCCTCCCGAAGCCGGAGAAGCTGCGCCGCTACGTCAAGGGCGAGCCGCCGCTGTCCGGCCCCGTGCTGATCGGCGGTAAGGGCCGGGTCGCCGAGCCGGTGCGCGCCCTGCTGTCGGACTACACCTTCGCCGACGCGCCGAGCCAGGACACCAAGTACGGCGCCCTGGTTTTCGACGCCACCGGCATCGGCACCATCGAGGACCTCTCGCAGCTGTTCGAGTTCTTCCAGCCCGCCATGCGCAGCCTCACCCCGTCGGGGCGCATCGTGGTGATCGGCACCACCCCCGAGCTGGCTTCGAGCGTGGACGAGCAGATCGCGCAGCGCGCGCTGGAGGGCTTCACCCGCTCGGTGGCCAAGGAACTGCTGCGCGGCTCCACCGCTCAGCTGGTCTACCTGCACCCGGAGGCGTCCGCCGCGGCGACCGGCCTGGAGTCGACCCTGCGCTTCCTGCTCTCGGCCAAGTCGGCGTTCGTCGACGGCCAGGTCATCCGCGTCGGCAAGGACGACGCGAGCGCTCCCGCCGACTGGGACCGCCCGCTCGACGGCAAGGTCGCCGTGGTGACCGGCGCGGCCCGCGGCATCGGCGCGACCATCGCCGAGGTGTTCGCCCGTGACGGCGCCCAGGTGATCGTGGCCGACATCCCGGCGGCGGGCGAGGCGCTGTCGCAGACCGCGAACAAGGTGGGCGGCACCGCGCTCGCGCTGGACGTGACCGCGCCCGACGCGGCGGAGAAGCTGGCCGAGTTCGCCACCGAACGTTTCGGCGGCATCGACATCGTCGTGCACAACGCGGGCATCACCAGGGACAAGCTGCTGGCGAACATGGACGAGGGCCGCTGGAACGCGGTCATCAACGTCAACCTGGCCGCGCCGCACCGGATCACCGAGGGCTTGGTGGCCAGGGGCGCGCTGAAGGAGGGCGGCCGCGTGATCGACGTGTCCTCGATCGCGGGCATCGCGGGCAACCGCGGGCAGACCAACTACGGCGCCTCCAAGGCGGGCGTCATCGGCATGGTGAACGCCGAGGCCCCGAAGCTGGCGGAGAAGAACATCACCATCAACGCCGTCGCGCCCGGTTTCATCGAGACCGCGATGACCGCCGCCATCCCGCTGGCCACCCGGGAGGCGGGCCGGCTGATGAGCTCGCTCTTGCAGGGCGGCCAGACCGTCGACGTCGCCGAGACCATCGCCTACTTCGCGAGCCCGGCGTCGAACGCGGTCACCGGCAACGTCGTGCGGGTCTGCGGGCAGAGCCTGATCGGAGCATGATGACCCAGGCTCCGGCAGGCAGGGAGAAGACCCAGGTGCTCACCCTCACCGAGCCGCCGAAGAACAGCCGCCTGTTCGTCAAGGCGGCGCTCGGCGCGGTGCCGCTGCTGTCGGCGCGCAAGCCGACGCTGCCCGACCGCGCCGTGCGGCTCGAGGGGCTGCGCGTCGACCCGGATCACTTGGCCGCCTACTGCCGTGCGACCGGTTTGCGGTTCGGCGACGCGTTGCCGTTGACCTATCCGTTCATCCTCACCTTCCCGCTGGCCATGCAGCTGGTGGTGGCGCGGGACTTCCCGTTCGTCGCGGTGGGCGCGGTGCACGCGCAGAACGTCATCGAGCGCACCCGGGAGATCTCGGTGAGCGAGCCGCTGGACATCCACACGCACATCGAGAACCTGCGCGAGCACCCGAAGGGTCTGCTCGTGGACGCGATCAGCGAGGTGAAGGTGGGACGGGAGCAGGTGTGGCACCAGGTCACCACGTTCCTGCACCAGCAGCGCACCTCGCTGTCGGGCGGGCCGAAGCCCGAGCCGAAGCCGGAGGAGGTTCCGCCGCCGCCGCTGCGCACCCTGCGGGTGGATCAGAAGACGATCACCCGGTACGCGGCCGCGTCCGGTGACCACAATCCGATCCACACTTCGGCGCTGGGCGCCAAGGCGTTCGGGTTCTCACGGTCGATCGCCCACGGCATGTGGTCGGCGGCGACGGTTCTCGGCGCGGTCGAGGGCCGGATTCCGGAGCAGACCACGTACTCGGTCAAGTTCGGCAAGCCGATCCTGCTGCCCTCCACCGTCAACCTGTACGCCGACCAGGCCGAAGGCGGTTGGGATCTCGCGCTGCTGCACCCGAAGAAGGGATACCCGCATCTGACAGCGACCCTGCGCTGAACGATCCGCGAGCCGCATCCCGATTTTCCGAACCGGGATGCGGCTTCGCGCTTTTCAGCGAGACCTGCCGCGCCTGATGCCGACTCGCCGCTCCGGCACAGGTCAGCAGTCGCAACCGCAGTCGCAGCAGTTGCAGTCCCCGCAATCACAGCCGCCGCAATCACCGCAATCGCAATTATTGATCCACGCGTCCTTGCGCTCGCCCGTGCACGGTTGCGTGTGGTCGGCGCAGCACGCGTAACCGGTGCAGTAGCCGCCCAGGATGAGCGCGAGGGATTCTCCGATACCCGGGCGACGGGTCGGCGGACGGTGGCGGGTTCCGCGCGAGTGCGCGCGGACATCGGCACGCGGCGATCCCTCGGCGTCCGCCGACACCGAGCAGGTGTGGGCGGCGAACGCGCCGAGCCCGCCGCCGAGCCGCCGCAGCACGGCGGTCAGCGGGTCGAGCAGCATCCAGCGGACGGTGGGTACCCGGCTCAGTTCGGCCGCCGCTACCGCCGCGCGCAAGCGCGAATCCGATTGCCGCATCAGGTCGTATGCCTCGGACACGCTGGTGCCGGTGGCCGCGAGCGGGTTGAAGCGGTCGCGGGCGGCGTCGTCGTCGTGGTCGGTCACGGCATCGGCCAGATGCGCGATCCTGCCGAACTGCCATCCGGCCGCACGCAGCGCGTCGACATTGTCCGGACGGTCGGCCAGAACGGCTGTGTGCGCGAAGAACTCAGACGCGCACAGCTGCGTGGGTGCGGTCAGGCGGTCGAGCGGGTCGGCCGCCGGCGACATCGCGGAACGCCAATAGGGGGAATCGGCAAGCGATTTCGGCACGAACGCCGGACCGCCCACGGCGGCGAGCTCTTCCAGGCGCACCTGCGCGTCGAGCGCCGCGACGAGCGGTTCGACGTCCAGACCGATCCGCGCCGCGCTCGCGCGAGCCTGCCGGTTCCATCGCGTCGCGGCTTTCGTCAGCGGCCCGCGCGCGAGCGCGGTCACCTCACCGTCGTCCACGTGATCGCGAATCTTGGCCGCCGCCAACAACAGCGACGCGGTGGTGGCGAGCTGAACGCCGGGCGCGTCCGCGGTCACCACCGACGCCCGGCGCATTCCGCGCAGGGGGCAGGGCGCCGCGATGGTGCGCGCCGCCGACCCGGACTGCGCCTCGGTGAGCATGCTCAGCACCAGCGCGTCCTTGTTGGTGGTCGCGCGGGCGAGCTGACCGTGCCCGTCGCGCAAGCCGAGACACGAACCGCACAGATGCGCCTGCCATTCGGCCGCATCGATTCCATACTTCTGAGCGCCGTGCGCACACGGCCTGAGCAACCCGAACACTTCCGCCCCGTTTCTCCCCGGCTCTTCGAACGAGCCGTTCCGCGCTGTGCGAACTCACGCACTTTGGCAGGAGGGCGGCACGGAAGCAACCGGTCCGGGCAAAAGGCGGGCTACTCGGTCTTCTTCCGGCCGGCGAGACCGCGCCACGCCAGATCGTCGAGCAGGTCGACGGCCTCGGCGACCTCGATCCGGCCACTGGCCAGCCGGTCGGCGATGGCCTCGCCCGCGCCGATCACAGCGACCGCGACCACGTCGAAATTCGTCCCCGGCTCGGCGTGCTTGGCGCTGGACTCCAAAAGTTTGGCGGTCAACTCGATGACGCGTTCGCGCGCGTTCTCGATCTCCGAGGCGAACGCCTGCTGGCCGATGGCCTGCCGGTAGAGCACCTGCCAGGAGCGCCGGTTGCGGTCGACGAAGCCGAGGAAGCCCTCCAGCGCGGTGCGCACCTGTTCGTGCGGCGTGAGCAGCGGGTTGCCCGCGGGCGCGACGGACTCGATGAACCGCATTCCCTCCCGCTGGATGCAGGCGCGGAACAGTTCGTCCTTGGAGCCGTAGTACAGATACAGCATCGGCTTGGAGATCTTCGCCTCGGCGGCGATCGCGTCCATCGACGTGTCGTGGAAGCCTTTACGCGAGAAGACCTCCACGGCGGCGTCGAGCATCTGCTGCTCGCGTACCGCCCGCGGAAGCCGCTTCGTACCGCCCGCCATCCACACTCCTACCACAGGTGAATCTCATATATTACTCCAAGGTAAGTTCCGGCGGTCCGATTTGCTCACCAGTCGCCCGACCCGACCGTGCGGCGCGCGTCAGCAGCGCGGCAACGCACCCTTGTACGCGGCCAACCGCAACGCCGACGCATCCACCTGGGCCATCGGCAGTCGCCCGCTCGACACCGCCTGCTCCAGCCGGTCCAGCACCTGGGACACCGCGTCGGTGGTGATCCACAAGGCGCTGTCCGCGCCGGCGACCAGGGCGGCCTCGACCGCGTCCGCGATCGACATCCGGCTGGTGATCGCCGCCATGCCGCCGAGATCGTCGGTGAAGATCGGTCCTTGGAACGGCGCGGCCCCGTAGCCGGTGCCCTCGCGCAGCAACCGCATCGCTTCCGGGCTGATGCTGGCCGGGACGTTGGGGGTGGTCAGTCCGGGCACGTCGAGGTGACCGACCATCACCGCAGCGCCCGAGCCGATCAGGTTGCGGAACGGGACCAGGTCGGTGTTCTGCATCTGGTCCAGTGGCGGAGTGCGCACCGCGCCGGTGTGCGAGTCGCCCGACCCGGATCCGTGACCGGGGAAGTGCTTCATCACCGTGCCGACGCCGACCTCGCGCATGGCGCGGATATAGGCGTCGGCGTAGCGGGTGACCACCTCCGGATCGTCGGAGAAGGAGCGGTCGCCGATGACGGAGTCGTCCGGCTGGGAGCTGACGTCGACGTCGGGGGCGAAGTCCACCGTCACGCCGAGATTCTTCAGCGCGCGGCCTCTGGTCAGCGTCGCGTTGTAGAACTCGTCGGGGCTCATGGTCTGCGCCGTCTCCCGGGCCGATGGCGCGGCGCCGATCAGGTCGCGCACCCGCGAGACCCGGCCGCCCTCCTCATCGATGGTCACCATCAGCGGCACCTTGGCAGCCTGTTTCACCTGTTCGATCTGTCCGGAGGCGAGCAGCGCCTGGTCGGTCCAGCCGCCGACGAAGATCCCGCCGATCTGCTCGTTGCGCACCACGTTCGTGGCGTCGGCCGCGCCGGTGACCCCGACCGTCAGCAACTGGGCGAGCTTCTGGCGAGTGGTGAACTGCGCCAGGTACCCCGCGTTGCAGTCCGGCGGCGCCGAGCTGGTGACGGGGACCACGGCGGTGGTCGCCTCCGTCGTGGTTGTGCTCGACGAGGCCGACTCGGTGGAGCCGCCGTTCGAGCAGGCGGTCGCGACGGCGGCGAGTACGGCGAGGACGAGCAGCGGCGTCTTTCGCATAGAGGTCAACCGTACTCGCCGCGAGGTGCGCGACCGCAGTCGCTACTTCCCTACCGAGCGGGTAACTCGCGCACCGGTATCGAATCGTTGTCTCGAGCGGGGACGCTTCGGAGCGACGTGGCATCGACTTGTCGGCGTCGTCTTTCGTCCGCCGATCGCACTGCTGCCCGGAAGATGTCACGCGGACCGTGGTTGGTGGCCTCCGCCGACGGATCCGCGCGCCGCCACACTGCACGGCTGGGCGGCGACGTGTGTCGATGCGTCTATACGCCCAGGTCATCCCGAGGAACAAGCCGATTCTCGCGGCCCTGCGCGGGGTAATCTCGAGGTGTCGCCGTGCGTCCTTTTCAGGAGGTCATCGTGCCCTGCGATCTGGTCCTCATCGCCTACGACGGCTCCGAGAACGCCAAGCGCGCCGTCGAATACGCCGGTCGATTCCTCAGCGCCGACCGGGCCGTCGTGCTCACCGCCTGGGAGCCCATGGTGCGGCAGGCCGCGCGCCTGTCCGGGCTGTCGGGTGTCATGCAACCGGAATGGGTGCCGGACGACGAGATCGAGGACATCGCCTACGTCGACGCGCGCGCCGTCAACGCCGAGGGCGTGCGGCTGGCCGAACTGGTCGGCCTCAACGCCGAGGCGCGCACCGCCGAATGCACGACCACCATCTGGAACGCCATCGTCGACTGCGCCGACGAGCTGGACGTCGACATCATCGTGGCGGGCACCCGTGGCGCGACCGGCATCCGCGCGCTCCTGCACAGCAGCGTCGCCGACGCTGTCCTCAAGCATTGCCACCGCCCCGTGCTGCTCGTCCCGCCCGGCAAGAACTCGTGACCGCGCTCGCGTGAATTCTGGATCGCTGCACCGCTGTGCGGCGGGGCCAGGCGTACCTCCGCCTTCGCTGCGGCCATGCGCCGGCTGAAGACGGACTACGCCCGACCGCACGATCAGGCGTACCTCCGCCTTCGCTGCGGCCATGCGCCGGCTGAAGACGGACTACGCCCGACCGCACGATCAGGCGTACCTCCGCCTTCGCTGCGGCCATGCGCGGGCTTACGCCCGACGGCACCATTAGGTTGGGGTCATGGATGGGTTCCTGCTTGCTCGGGCCGACGGGGTTGTGCGGAGTCACGGGAGCCGTGTCTTCTTCGATGACGCGCGACGAGCGGGAGCAGCGCTGCGGGAGGGGCGCGCACGGCTGGTGGTCGGCGCGCTGCCCTTCGATCCACGCCGCCCCGCCGCGCTGAGCGTGCCGGAGCACGCCGTGCACACCGCGGGCCCGTGGCGGCCCGCCGCGCTACCCGACCTGCCGCCGGTGCGCGTGGTGACCGAGCTACCGAGCCCGGCGGAGCACGTGGCGCGGGTGACGAAACTGGTCGAGCAGCTCAACGATCCCGCGCAACCGCTGCGCAAGGTGGTCGCTGCGCGTTCGGTGCTGGCCGAGGCGCGATCAGCGCTCGACCCGGAGGTCGTCGCCGCGCACCTGCTCACCCGGCATCCGCACGCGAATGTCTTCGCGGTCGACCTCACCCCCGCCGGACGCCCCGGCGCCACGCTGGTGGGCGCGACGCCGGAAGTGCTGATCGCCCGGCAGGGCGACACGGTGACCCTGCGCCCGCTGGCGGGCACCGCGCCACGGCGGGCGGATCAGGAAGCCGACGCCGCGGCGGCCAGGGAACTGCTGGCCAGTACCAAGAATCGCGACGAGCACGCCTTCGTGATCGACTGGATCCGGGAGCGGCTCGGACCGGTGTGCGCCGAGCTGTCGATTCCGGAGGGTCCGGAACTGATGAGCACCCAGGAGGTGTGGCATCTGGCGACGCCCATCACCGGGCGCCTGCGCGACAGCACGATCACCGCACTCGACCTGGCGCTGCTGTTGCATCCCACGCCCGCGGTCTGCGGCACCCCCACCGAGCCGGCCCTGGACGCCATCGCGCGCATCGAGGACGACCGCGGCTTCTACGGCGGCGCGGTCGGCTGGTGCGACGCCGACGGTGACGGCGCCTGGGTGGTCGCGATCCGCTGCGCGGAAATCTCCGCCGACGGTCGCACCGTGCGGGCGTACGCGGGCGGCGGCATCGTCGCGGCCTCCGACCCGCAGGCGGAACTCGACGAGACCACCGCGAAACTGCGCACCCTGCTCGGCGCGCTGCACTGCGCTCTCCCCGCACACTGACGCGGCCGCTCTCGGGCGGTCCGTCGAGCGCCCGAGGAGTCCTCCCGCGGAGATTCGGCGGCCTGAACGCATACAAATACCGGACGCCCTGCTAGGTTGGCCGGGAACGTGCCTGCATCGACGTATTGGAGTACCGCGATGAAGTTTGCTGTCCCGGGTGTTGCGAGTGCTGTCGCGGGCGCCGTGCTGGGCGTGCTCAGCGTCTTCCTCATCACCATGGCGGTCCAGCAGAACTCGCGGCCGGAGATCGACCGCAGCGGCGACAAGGACTCCTCGCTGCTGAACAACGTTGAGTACGGCAGCCGCTGACCCGCTGACCTCCGCTTCACCCGCCGACTCGCTCGGATCGTCCGGGGCGCCGGGGCAGCACAGCACCGCGCCGCTGGGCAGACGCTGGTTCGCCGCGACCGTTGTCGTGGCGTTCCTGCTGACCTTCGTGCAGGCGCCCGGACTCACGGTCGCCGACACGAAATACGACCTGGCGCAGAATCCGCTCGGCTTCCTGGAACGCGCGAGCCATCTGTGGAGCAGCCAGGCGCCGATGGGCCAGGTGCAGAACCAGGCCTACGGCTATTTCTTCCCGCACGGCGCGTTCTTCTCGCTCGGCCATCTGCTGGGCGTACCCGCCTGGGTGACGCAGCGGATCTGGTGGGCGCTGCTGCTGCTCGCCGGGTTCTGGGGGATCGTGCGCCTGTGCGAGGCGCTTGGCATCGGCACGCGCGGGTCTCGCGTCGTCGCCGCCCTCGCCTTCGCGTTGTCGCCGCGTGTACTGACCACCATCGGGTCGATCTCCTCCGAGACGCTGCCGATGATGCTGGCGCCGTGGGTACTGCTCGCGCCTGCCGCGCTCGGCGTCGCCGGGCGCGAACGGCGGCGGGGCGGGGCGGAGTCGCCCGCGGGCAGCGCGCTGGCGCTGGCGCTGATGGGCTCGGTCAACGCGGTCGCCACGGTGGCCGCTTTCCTGCCCGCTTTCCTGTGGTGGGCGGCTGCCTCGCCGGTACGCGGCCGGAAATCGACCGCGCACGACGGTGGACGTTCCTATCGGCTCGACCGGCGCTGGTGGGGTTTCACCGCCGCCTGGGTTCCGCTGCTGGTGCTGGCCACGTTCTGGTGGGTGGTGCCGTTGCTGCTGCTGGGCAAGGTGAGTCCGCCGTTCCTGGACTACATCGAGTCCTCCGGCGTGACCACGCAGTGGGCTTCGCTCGGCGAGGTGTTGCGCGGCACCGACAGCTGGACGCCGTTCGTCTCGCCGGAACGCATCGCGGGCGCGGTGCTGGTCACCCAGCCCGCGGCGGTGCTGGCGACCGGGCTGGTCGCGGCGGCGGGCATGGCGGGCCTGGCCCTGCGGTCCATGCCGTACCGGGGCAGGCTCGTCCTGATCCTGTGCGTCGGACTGGTCGGCATCTGCGCCGGGTTCGTCGGTGAACTGAGCGGACCGTTCGCGGACTCGGTGCGGGTCTTCCTGGACTCCGGCGGCGCCCCGCTGCGCAACGTGCACAAGCTGGAGCCGCTGATCCGCATCCCGCTGGTGCTGGGGCTGGCGCAGCTGCTCGCCCGGGTCCCGCTGCCCGCCTCGGTACCGCTGAAGGCCTGGCGCAGCGCGTTCGCGCATCCGGAGCGGGACCGCGCGGTCGCGATCGCGGCGCTGATCCTCACCGCACTGGCCCTGTCCACCTCGCTGGCCTGGACCGGCAAACTCGCGCCGCGCGGCGCCTACGACCGGGTGCCCGAGTACTGGCAGCAGACCGCGGACTGGCTCGAACACAACGCCGCCGACACGCGCGCCTTGGTGGTGCCCGGCGCGCCCTTCGGCAGCCAGGTCTGGGGGCTCACGCGCGACGAACCGCTGCAAGCGCTGGCCCGAACGCCGTGGGCGATCCGCGACGCGGTGCCGCTGAACCCGCCCGGCACCATCCGCGCGATGGATTCGGTGCAGCGGCTCATCGCCGACGGCAGGCCATCGGCGGGACTGGCCGCGACGCTGAGCGCCCAGGGCATCGGCGTCGTCGTCCTGCGCAACGACCTCGATCCGGAGACCTCCCGCTCGACCCGTCCGATGCTGGCCCACCAGGCGCTCGACGCGTCGCCCGGACTGCACAAGGTGGCCGAGTTCGGCAACCCCATCGAATCGGTGGTGATCGCCGACGACCTGGTGGCCGATGGTGACCTGCGCCCGCCGTATCGGGCGATCGAGATCTACCGGGTGGACACGCCGGGGCGCGGAACACCCGCCGAGGTGCGCGGCGGCACCGGCGCGCCGGAGGCGTTCCCCGGCGCGTACACCGTCCCGCTCGGAGCTGTTCCGGTCGTCCAAGGCGGGCCCGAAGTGCTCGAGCGGATGCGCCGCGATCCCGACGCCGCCGGGACGCCCGCCGTGCTCGCCGCCGACGCGGCGCGGGCCGGGTTGCCGATGGGCCGGGTGACCGTCACGGACACGCCGATGGATCGCGAAGCCGATTTCGGCCGAGTGGACAATCACAACTCCGCGTTGCGCGCCCCCGACGACGCCCGCCGCACGTACAACCTGGTCCCCGACTACCCGGTGCCCGGCGCCGAACTGGTGCGCGGCGAGTGGTCGGGCGCCACCGTCACCGCGTCGAGTTCGGCCGCCGACGCCACCCAGCTCGGCGGCGCGGCGCCGGGAAGTTCCACCGCGGCCGTCGTCGACGGTGATCCGTCCACCGCGTGGATCAGCAACGGCACCGAACACGCCCTCGGCCAATGGCTCCGGCTCGATCTCGATCATCCGATCAAGGCCGGGCAACTGAACCTCACCACCAGCGCGGCCGCCATCGGCGACCCCATCAAATGGCTCGAGGTGCGCACCGCGAACGGCACCGTCTCGGTGCGGGTGCCCGAACCTGGTGCGCCGCTTTCGGTTTCGCTTCCCGCAGGCCGCACCGAGTGGCTGACGATCACCGCCATTCGCACCGAGAACGGCTCCTCGGGAGGGCAGTTCGGCATCAGCGAACTCACGCTCGACGATTACTCGACGCGCGACGCGCCCGTCCGCGTCGACATCCGCCATCGCACCGTGGTGCCGTCGGCGCCCGCGGGCGCACCTGTGCGGGGATGGGACCTCGGTCAGGAATTCCCTGGCCGCAGTGCCTGTTTCGACGCGCCCGATCGGGTGCGTTGCAGTAAAGGCCTCGCCTTGGCCCCGGAGGAACCGGGAGCGTTTCAGCGCACGCTGACCGTCCCGGAACCGATGACGGTCGCCCCGGAACTGACCGTCCGCACCAGGCAGGGTCCGGCATTGGAGGCGCTGCTCACCGATCATGCACGGCCGGTGGCCCGGGGCAAGGCCGACGTCGGCGACCTGCGCGGAGCCGCGTTCGCCGCGACCGACGGCGATCCCCGCACCAGCTGGACCGCGCCGGAGGACTCGGTCCGCGAACCGACCGCGGGCAGGCCGACGCTCACCCTCGAGCTGCCCGAACCCACGCTGGTGACCGGTCTCGAGCTGACTCCCTCGCTCGGCGGTCTGCCCGCCGCGCCTACTTCGGTGACGGTGAATCTCGGTGACGGCCCGCAGGTGCGCGAGCTGGACGACGACGGGCCGGGCACGCCGACGCGGATCGCCCTGCACCCCGCCGTGACCGATCGCATCGAGCTGAGCATGCGAACCTGGCGGCCGGTGCTGGACCGGACCGCCCTCGGTTTCGTGCAGACCCAGCCGCCCGGACTGGCGGAGGTGACGGTCCTCGGGCCGGACTACCCGGCGGCCGCAGCGCTGGACCGCGAGATCACCGTCCCGTGCGCGCTGGGACCGACGATCGACGCGGGCGGGCGGACACTGCGCACCACGGTCACCGCCACTGTCGGCGAATTGCGCTCCGGCGCACCGGTTCCCGCTCGGGTGTGTACCGACGAGACGGACACGTCGAACGAACTCGCGCTGCCGCGGGGCCGGGCCGACGTGGCGGTCGGCCCGACCGACCTGTTCTTCGTGGATCGACTGCGCTTGAACCGCACCGACGCGCAGACCTCCGCCGCTCCGGAGACGGGCGACCGCCTGCTCGTACTGCCGCTGAGCATCAATGTCGGATGGCGCGCGACCAGTGCGGACGGCCGCGTCCTCGAACCCGTGGTGGTCGACGGCTGGCAGCAAGCGTGGCTGCTGCCCGCCGATGCCACCGGCCCGGTGACGATCGCCTTCCCGGTCGACCGGTGGTATCGCCTCGCCATCTTCGGCGGACTGCTGCTGCTCCTGCCGCTGGTGATCCTGGCCGTTCCCCGTCGCGCGCGGGCGGAGACCGCCGACCATTCGAGCGCCGATGCGCCCGGCACCTGGGGCCGCCGCTGGATGGGTGCGGTGGGGCTCACCGCCGCCGCCACCGTGATCGCGGGTCCGGTGGGCGGTTTCGGCACTGTGATCGTTCTGGCCGCAACGCGATTCACCCGGTACGTCACCCCGCGCGTGCTCGTCGTCGTGGCGGGCGTCGGCACCACGCTGTCGGCCGCCGCGCTGTCCACCGGCCCTTGGCGCTCGCCCGACGCCTATATGGGCGGTTCCGTGCTGGTGCAACTACCCGCGGTGCTCGCAATCATCGCGGTCGGCGTCGCGGCGCTGCCCCCGTCGAAACACGCCGATCGGCCCGGTGCGATCCCGCCGGACGAACCCGATCCGTCGGCCGGAGAGCACTGACCGCGCGACGACCGACGATGCACGCGCAGCGGCGCCGCCGGACAAGACCCGCATTCGCCGTGCGCCGCAACGGCACCCGTTGCTAACGTGACCACGCGTGAACACCTGTGCCGAATGCGGTTTCGTCTACGACTTGGCTTCGGCGGCCGATGTGCCGTCGCTGGCGCGGGAGCACGCCGTGGAATACGCCGACCTGCTCGGCGCCGACAGCGTCAAGTTGCGCGAACGCGGCAAGCCCGATGTGTGGTCGCCGCTGGAGTACGCCTGCCACGTCCGGGATGTGCTGCTGGCACAGCGCGAACGCGTGCTGGCCGCTCGTCGTTCGGACAACCCGGCCGCTACGGCGATGGGCCGGGACGAGCGAGTCGAGCACGACGGTTACGCCGAGCAGAACCCCGCCGACGTGGCCCGCCAGATCCGGGACGCCGCCCTGCTGTTCGCCAACGTGCTCGAGCGGCTCGGAGACGACGACTGGGAGCGCACCCTCGGCTTCCCCTACCCGGAGCCCGCGGATCGTTCCCTGCGCTGGCTGGCGGTGCACACCCTGCACGAGCTGCGCCACCACCTGCTCGACATGCACCGGCAGCTCGACGGCTGACCTCGCGAGCCGCCGGTCAGGGCGCCGGCTCGGGTTCCGGGGTCCGCCGCACCCGGTCCCGGCGGCGCGCCCAGCGCCGCACCGGCTCCTCCACCAGCGCGTAGCTGGCGGCGGCGACCGGAAGGGTGATGGCGACCGTGAGAACCAGGACGTAACCGAAGTCCCCCTGGAAGGGCAGGATGCCGAACACCGGGAACACGATCGACAGCACCGCCAGGTGCCAGATGAAGATGCCGTAGGACCAGCGTCCGAGCGTCGCGGCCACCGGCGACTCCAGCCAGCGGTGCCCGCGCGCCGCCGGGTCCCGCAGCACCAGCGGCGCGAGCAGCGTGAACCCGATGATCGCGCCCAGCCCCATCTTCACCGCGTACTGCCAGGGTTCGGCCCGGGTCAGCCCGGCGGGACCGGCCAGATCGGTCGCCGCGAGCAGGAAGGCCGCCGCCGCGACAGTCCACATCAGTGGTTGATTCGCCCCCACTTTCCACCACCGTGATAGCCGAACGCTATGTTCGGCGAGCTCCGCGAGGAGCATCCCCGCGGCGAACCACGGCAGATAGCCCGGCAGCCAGTTGTCCGCGTGGATCGCGTCGGGCGTCGGCACCGGAATGAAGTTCCAGCCGAGACTGACCAGTGCGAGAGCGACCAGCACCGGCGCCCGCCGCCGCGCCGCCGCGCCGCGCAGGCGCACCAGCGCGAACGCCAGTAACGGCAGCACCAGATAGAAGGCCACCTCCACCGAGAGGCTCCACATCTGCGTGAGACCGTCGGTGAGCGTCAACGGCACGAACACCTGCAACAGCGCCAGGTTCGACACCCATACCCGCAAGCCCGCGGTCCCTGCGGCGCTGGGCAGCAGGATCAGGACCGCGCACACCACCACCCAGTACGCGGGCAGGATGCGAGCGGCACGATGCCGCAGGTAGTAGCCGACGGGCGGGGCGCTGTCGAGCCCGCGCGCCGCCGCCGCGTGCGGGCGCCAGAGCAGGAAACCGGACAGTGCGAAGAACACCGCCACCGCCATGTCGAACCGGCCCCACACCCGTCCGATCACCGGCGTCCCCGCGGCGCCGGTCTGGAAGGCGACGTGGGTCAGCAGCACGCCGAGCGCGGCCATGCCGCGCATGCCTTCCAAGGCGGGCACGAACGCACGGGGGCGCACCCGTTCGGTCGCGGGCGCGGCGGTAGGCAGTGTCGCGGTCATCGGCCTCCAGTCTGCCTCGGCGAATCCATAGTTGATAACCCGACGTTTCAGATTTCGCGCTAGACTCGGGCGATTTCTGGGCCGTTTCCGGCCTCGACGCCGCATAGTACGACATCGGACTGTTAGTGTCGGGGCTCACGAGTGCCGCGGCATGCCCGCAGTGCTCGCCGGAGCGACCTGTGTTCTACGACGAGGAGAGTTTGCATGGCACTGAGTGCCGGTACCAGAAGGACGGTGGCCTGCCTGCTCGTGGGTCTCGGCGCGTTGCTGATCGTCGCCGCAATCATGATCCCGACCTACACCGTCGACAAGCTGGCGAAAACTCCCCTCGATTTGGAGATCACCACCATCGCGACGAACCAGCAGGGTGAGGACAGCCTGGTTCTCGACTCCAAGTCGCTGACCGCTCCGGAAGGCTCGGCGAAGGTCGACACCAACGTCCCGCTGGTCTCGCAGCGCTTCCTCACCGTCGAGGAGCCTGCCGACGCCGAGAAGATGACCGTGCAGGCGGGCCAGACGCTGCGGCGCATCGACAAGCAGGGCGACACCGGCCTGCTCACCGCGACCGTCGACCGGGTGACCATCGACCGGGTGACCGGCGAGCCCGTCGGCACCGAGCCCAACGGCTCGATCGCGGTGACCGCGAACCTCGAGGGCAAGAGCATCGCCGAGCCGGTGCAGCACACCGGTTTGCAGTACCGATTCCCGATCGGCACCGAGAAGAAGACCTACCCGTACTTCGATCTCAACGTCCGCAAGACCTTCGACGCGAACTTCATCGAAGAGACCGAGATCAACAACACGAAGGTCTACCACTTCCAGATGTCGGTGCCCGCCACCAGCCTGTGGGACGTCGTGCAGGCGCCGACCAACCGGCTCAGCCTGCCCGCCGCCAAGTGGGGCGTGGAGGGCGGCGACGCCCCGGTGACCATGACCCGGTACTACACCAACACCCGTGACCTGTGGGTGGAGCCGCAGACCGGCACGGTCGTCAAGGGCGGCGAGGCACTGCACCTCTACTACTCGCGCACCGCGGACAAGCCCGAGGTCACCGCGCTGAAGTCGCACCTGGTGTTCGACGAGAACACGATCGAGTCGCAGCTCTCGGTGGCCAAGGAGAACATCGACAAGCTCTCGCTGTACGGCCGGATCCTGCCGATCATCCTGGGCGTCCTCGGCGTGATCGCGCTGATCGTCGGTGTGGTTCTCGGCATTCGCGGCGGCTCGGCTCCGACGCCGGCGCGGGCGGGCGGCGCCCCGTTCCAGCGTCCGGGCGGCTCGGCTCCGACCAGCCCCGCGCCGCGTGTCAACCGCGGCGCCGACGACGCGCCGACCGAACAGATTCGGATCGACAAACAGCCATAACCGGCTGAACAATCCAGAATTCGGCTCCCCCGCCTTCCGGCTGGGGAGCCGAATTCGTTCAGGAGTCCTGCTCTGCGGCGGGAGCCAGCGGATAGTCGTCGCACATCAGGGAGATCTCGTGGCGCGGCTGCTCCTCGGTGGGATGAACGCCCAGTTCGCTCGGCCCGGTCGCGAACAACAGCCAGCCGTCGTGGGCGTCGACGTTTGGCGCAGGACATCGCGGAAGAACGCGCGGGCCGCGTCGGGATCGTCCGCGTAGACCAGGGTGTGCACCGCGGTGATCATGGACCGATCGTAGGCGGCGCGGTCAGCCGACCGGGCGCAGCGGTTCGGGGCGCGCCGTGTGGTCGGCCGCGCGCAGGACCATGACGGCGACCACGACCGTGGTGGTGGCCGCGACCGACACCGCCGTGGTGATCAGGGCCGGAACCGAGCGGGCCAGTGTCAGCATCAGGGTGACCTCGACGACCAGGCCCAGCCAGGTGACCAGTGCGAGGGAAGTGCGATCCACGGCGATCGCCGAGAGGACCGCGCCTTGCAGCACGGCCAGCAGCGCGCCGTGCAGCGCGAAGATCCACAGCAGGCCCTGAATCGGGGCGTAGTCCTCGCCCGCCAGCAGCGGCGCGAGCGGCGCGGCCAGTGCTGCCCCGAGCACGGCGACGAGGCCGATGCCGCTGAGCACCGCCAGCGCCGCCCGGATCGCGCTCGCCGAGTGCGTCGGCTGCGCCATCCGCGGATAGAGCACCACACCGACCGCCTGCGGCAGCCAGAAGGCGATCTTCGTGGCGATGGTGCCGAGTGCGTAGCGGCTGGCGTCCACGTCGTCGAGCACGATCCGGACCACGATCAGGTCCGCCGACGAGAGCGCCATCATCGCCGCCTGCACTTGAGCGGCCCGCAGGACCGGCAGCACGCCCGGGGCGGCCGCGCGCGGCTCGCTTCCGGCGCGCGCGGGCGCACCGGCGACGATCCTGGCCAGCAGCGCCGCCGTCGCGATGCCGCAGGCGGCCGCGGCCAGCGCGAGCGTCGCGCCGCCG
>NZ_BAFR01000211.1 GCF_000308435.1 Nocardia araoensis NBRC 100135
ACGCCCAGGCCCGCCGCCGCGTCCGCCGCGCCATCCAGCCCGACGCCCAGGCCCGCCGCGCCTTCCAGGCCCGCGCCGATGCCCGCACCCGCGCCCACTGCGGCATCGATGCCGGTGGAAAGGCCGTTCTCGAGTCCGGCGGCGATGTTCCCCGCGCCTTGGGCGTCGGCGTCCAGGTCGAGGCCCGCGCCGATGCCGCTGATCACCTGAGCGCCCGCGCCGAGCAGGCCGCCCACGGCGGCGGACAGGTCAGCGCCCGCGTTCACCACGGTGTCGAGGCCCGCGGCCAGTCCAGCGCCCAGACCCGCGCCGAGCTCGAGCCCGGTTTCGATCGCGCTGTTCAGTCCGCCGCCCACGTCGATGCCCGTACCGGCGCCGAGGTCGATATCGAGACCGCCGCCCGCGCCGGCACCCAGGTCCACGCCGAGATCCGCGCCGAGGTCGACTCCGGCATCCGCCACCGCCGCCGCGCCGACGGTGCTCGCCGCGCCGATCGCGGCGGCGGTTCCGGTCTGCGCACCTGCCGCCACGATGGACTGCAACTGGGAACCGCCGGTGACCAGCGCCGACTCCGCCACCATCGGGGCGCAGAGGGCGATGTCCTCCGGGGTCACCGCGCTCAGGCCCGCGGCGGCAAGCGCCTGGGTCGGGTTGGCGCAGTAAGCGACCGCGGCCTCTTGGTTCCGCAGCAGACCGAGGATGAACTCCAGAATCGCGTTGGGTGTCATGAGAATCTTCTCCTGAGTCCCGGCGGACCTCGCTGATCCGCAGTCGTTGGAATGCAAATCACGCTAGGAGCCCATCGCGTTACGCCGAAACGGGGCGAACCCCTACTACCGGCCGAGACCATCCGATAGGGGTGAGAGCGAAATTAGGGGAATTTCCCTAATCGTCCCCCTAACGAAGTAACGGCGGATGGCCAGCAACCGACAGAACGGTTGCGTCGGCAACTACATCGCTCAGCGCACCAGCTCGGACATACAGCAGCGACACCGGAACAGACACCTTCTCGAACGGGGTTCTCGAATGACACAGCGCCTGGCGCTCGGCATCACTGTCGGGGCGTCGAATTCGGTCGCCGTGGCGGCAACGGAGGATGGCGACGACGGCCTCGGCCCGTCCGGCGGCGGCTACCTACGCTCGCATCCGAGCGTGCTGCGACTGTCGCCGGACATGGCGCCCACGCTAGGCGCGGGTGCTGGCTCCACCGGCCGCCATTCCAGCGACATCCTGCTGGAGGGCTTCCTCGCCAGGGTCGGCGACCCGGTCGGCATCCTCGCCGAGGACGGCTCCTCTTATTCCGCACCGGACCTGGTGGCGACCTCGATCGGGTGCCTGGTCGACGAGATCGCCGCCGAGACCGGGCGAAGCGGTGTCCAGGCGACGGTCGCCTGCCACCCGGCTTGGTGGTCGCGGCACACCGTCGACATCCAGCGCGACGCCCTGGAACGGGCCGGGCTGGGCGAGGTGACGCTGGTGCCGGAGCCGACCGCGGCGATCCGCTGGCTCGACGCCGCGCACGGCAGGAGCGACGACGGCGCGGTGCTCGTCTTCGATCTCGGCGCGACCGGCTCGACCGTCTCGGTGGTACGTACCGGCGAGCACGCCAGTCTGCTGGGCACACCGTTGCGCAGCACCGACGTGGCCGGAGCGGAATTCGATCTGCTGACCATGCGCTATGTCCTGGCTAATGCGGTACTCGCGGCGGATTTCGATCCGTTCGATCCGGTGGTGGAACGCGAATTATCGGCTTTGCGGGAACGCTGCAGGAAAGCGAAAGAAGAGCTTTCCATAAATACCGCGACCGTTGTTCCGGTGCGGGTGGACCCCGCGGATCCGCACGGCAGCACCGTGCGTCTGGTGCGTGGTGAACTGGAAGACCTGCTGCGCGGACCGCTGCTGAGTGCGATGGACCTGATCCGCGACGCGGTGCACCGGGCCGGGCTCGATATCGGCGAGGTCGGCCGCGTCCTGCTCACCGGAGGAGGAGGCGCCATCCCCTTGGTCGCCGAACTGGTCTCCTCCGAGTTCGGATTGCCCGTCGTGGCGGCCCCCGACCCCGAGCACACCACCGCACGCGGCGCCGCGTTGCTTGCCGCCGATCTGCTCGCCGCCGAGACCGACCAGCTTCCCCTGGTCGCTCCGGTGACCGAGGACGAGACCGTGCCGCAGCCCCGTGCGCTTCCCTCGTCGGGACTGGCGGCGCTGCCCGAGGACCCCCCGGCGCGCCGACGCGCACTGATCAGCAGACAACGCCTCGCGGTCGTGGCCGGTGTGGCGGTCGCCATCGGCCTGCTGGCCACCGGCACGCTCGCCATCGGCACCGGCATCCAGTCCGGCTCCGACAATCCGGCCTCGACCGAGCGGTCCACGAGCGGCGCCGCCCAAATCGCCGCGACCACGGGCGCGCAGGCGGGCGACCCCTCCGCACCGTCCGGTGTCGCCGCCACGGACTCGGCGACGGCCGGCGGCCGACCGAAGCCCGAGGCGCCGCGCGCCGGCTCGCCCTCGTCCGCGGCTCAGGGCACCACCGTGGCAGTGGTCAACAGCGAGCAGAATCCCGATCAACCCGCCCCCGCGCCCGCGGACACCCCGGCGCAGCAATCCGCGCCGCAGCCCCAGCCCCAACAGCCTTCCCCCGCCCCCGCCCCCGCACCGGCACCGGCACCGGCCAACCCGCCCGCGCCGACCCAGCAGCAGCCCCGGCCCACGCCGCCGACCGCCCCGAGCCTGCCGACCGGCGTGCTGGGCGACACCCTCGGCACGGTCCTGCGCGCTCCCGGCGAGATCCTGGGAGGATCCGGTGGCTGATACCGCTTTCGACACCCTCCCCTGCGCTCGCGACATCTTCCGCGATCTGGATTCCGCCGACGACCAGCCGGTGGTCTACCTCATCCGAGGCCGCTCCCAAACCGGCAAGTCGACGCTGCTCGGGGAGATCCGGGCTCGCCTGCGCGCTCGCGGCGTCCCGTTGCAGGACGACATCGCCGCCCTCCAGCACGCGCACGCGCGCAACGGCTCGCACCCGGTGCCACGCACGGCGAGCACGGCAGGCGTGACGACCGATATCGCCCGCCCGGCCCTGATCATCGACAACGCCCACACGCTGAGCCGACTGGACCTCGAATACCTCTGCGCCGCAGTGGAATCCGGGCATCGCACGATGGTGATCGCCGCCCAGCCGCGCCCGCACGACCCACGGCTGCGGATGCTCGCCGACGCGGTGGCCCGGCGCGGTCGCGTCGTCGACCTGCGCCCGCTCGGCGTCGCGGACATGGCGCCGTTCGCCAGGGAACTCGGCATGATGGTGCCGCGCCAGGTCGCGCAGCACATCCACGTGCAGACCGCGGGTATCCGCGGCGGCGTGGTGGCCGCGCTCACGGCCGCCTGCTCGGCGCGTCTGGACGCCGGCATCGCCGCCGTGGACACGGCCGTCGCCGCGTGGGCGCGCGGGTTGCTGGACAATCTCGAACCCGACCTGCTGGAGACCCTGGTGGTCGCCACCACGGGCACGGGCCTGGATTCCAGCGAACTCACCGAGGTGCTCGGCGTGGAGCAGGCCGTCGCGCAGGATCTCATCGACCGGGCCAGGGCCAGCGCCCTGGTGACCGATGCCGACCTGCTGCTGGAACCCGCCGTGGCCCCCCTGCGCACGCTGCTCGGCGACCGCAGGTTCGTCGCGGTCGAGCGCCGGTTGCTCGGCGCCCGGCTGGAGGCGGGCCTGCTGCGCGACCGCACCGCACTACAGCTGGCCGAGTCCGGCGTCCGCGATCCGCGTCTCGCCGACTTCCTCGTCGACGCCGCCGAGCAGGCCGGCCGCGACGCGGTTCGCTACTACGCCGCCGCGGCGGCCGCGGGAGCGGAACTCGATCCGATCGCGCTGCGCTGGGCCGAGGCGGCCGCCCGGACCGGCGACGGCGACACCGCCATGCGGCTGGCCGAGCCGATGCTCGCGCGTTCCGGCAGCACCGGCGCCGAACTCGCGACGGCGGTGCGGATCTGCGCGGGGGTGCTCACCCGCCGCGGTCTGGTCGGCCGCGCGGCGCAGCTGTACACCTGGCTCGGAGGGCACCGGGTCGGCCCGGACTGGGCGGTCGGCGCAACGGTGTTGTGCCTGGCGGGCGACGTGCAGGGCGCGCGGGAGATGTCCGCCTCGGCGACGAAGTGGCCGCCGACCGAAGCGGGCGCGCATGCCCGGCTGATCGCGACCGCGCTCGCGGACACCATCGAGCCGGGCAACAACACCGCGGCGGCGGTATCGGCGCTGGTCCAGGCCACCCAGGCGGACGCGGGCGTTGACCGCTTCCTGCCGTGCACGGCGGCCTCGATCGCCACGCTGCTCTCGCTCGGCACCGGCGAGCCGCGCCGTGCCCAAGATGCCTTGCGGCGGGCCACCGCGAGCGGATTGCGCTGCCACCAACTCGACGTGCTCGCGGCGTGGACGGCGATGCTCGGCGGTGACGAGCGCGCCGCGGCGGCCACCGTGGCCGCGCTCGACCACGACCGGCTCGACGTGCGCGACCGGCTGCTGGCGCACGGCGTCGCGGTCGGTCTCGCCCGGCGCAGCGGCGACCACACCGCGCTCGCCCGCGCATGGCAGGCGGCGTACCCGCTGTTCGACGACGTGCAGACGGACCTGCTGGCGCTGCTGCCGATCGGCGAACTGTGGCTGGCCGCCATCCGGATGCGCGACGAACGCCGGATCGCGCCCTTGGTGGACGCCGCGCTGGCGCTGTTGCGCCGCCTGAACGATCCGCCCGCGTGGTCGAACGCCTTCCACTGGTACGGCGTGCAGGCCGCGATCGCGCACGAGAGCCCCGAGGAACTGCTGCCACACGCGCGCGCGTTGAAGGCCGCGGCCGAGGCGGGCGACCGGCACGCCGCCGTACTCGCCGACGCGGGCCGCACCTGGGTGCTGGTGCTGCGCGGCCAGGTCGCCAGCGCACCGGTGCACGCGGCGGTCGCCGCCCTCACCGAAATCGGCATGACCTGGGACGGCGCCCGGCTGGCCAGCGAGGCGGCGCTCGCGGCGCCGGACTCGGCGACGGCCACCGCGCTGCTCAAATTGGCCCGCACCGTCCGTGCCGACGCCCGTCCGCAGGAACCGCAGGCCCGCCCTGCGGCACCGGCCGCCGACAACGGCGACGCTCCCCAGCCGCCCGTGCCACCGCAGGCCGCGATCCTCAGCGAGCGGGAACGCGAAGTGGCCGAGTTGGTTCTGCTCGGGCTCACCTACCGCGAGATCGGTGCGCGCCTGTACATTTCGGCGAAGACGGTCGAGCACCACGTCGCGCGCATCCGACGCCGGGTCGGTGCCCGTTCCCGTTCGGAGTTATTGTCGATGCTCCGCGCCATGGGACACGGTTCGCTTCTGGTGTGACCGGTGCGGTTCCGTCAGCGGGAACTCCGAAGCGAGGTAGGTGAGGATGGCCACTGGGGTTGGCCTGCGCGTCGCCGACGACGAGTGCACGGCTGTCATCGTCACCGACGGTGACGAGCAGCCGCAGTACATCGTCCGGGAGTCGGTCCTGCACATGTCCGACGACGGCGACGCCGAACTCGGCGGTCCCCCGCCCACGGGGGAATCCCACTCGATCAGCGGCTTCGTGGCCGCCGTCGGCGATCCGGCGGGCATCCCGGTCGACGACGGTGAGGCCTACCGCGCCGAGGATCTCGTCGCGACCGCCCTGTTCTGCCTGATCAACCTGGCCGCCGAACATCTCAGCGGAGCGGCCGAGTTCTACGCGACGCATCCGGCGGATTGGCCCGCCGAGCAGGTGCGTTCGCTGCGCGACGCACTGGACTACCTGGGTCTGCGCTCGGTGCTGCTGGTCAGCGAGGGCGATCTGCCCAGCGCCGCGACCGGAGCCGACGGCAGGTCGTTCGCGCACGACGCGGCCAGGGGGGCGCTGGCAGCGGTGCTCGCCACCCCCGCGGGGGCCACCCCGCCGGACCCGACCACCGCGGAGAACTCGACGGTGGACACCATCGTCATCCCCGCCGTGCCCGCCGCCGACGCGCAGCCGCAGGCGTACTCGGCGGCCATCCCGATCTCCGAGCCGATCGCGGCCGACGAGCCGGAGCAGGCCGAGAAGCAACCGCAGCCAACGGTTCCCGCGCAGCAACCGAAACGCACACCGCTGCTGATCGCGGGCGCCGCGGCGATCGGTTTGGTGCTCGGCGGCATCGTGGTTGCCCTGCTGTTCCGCGACGGCGGCGAGACGCCGGTGCCGCCGCTGCCCGATGCCAAGTCCGAGCCGACGTCGGTGCTCCCGGCCCCGCCGCCGGTCGTGACCACCACGACGACCACGACCACCGAGACGACCGAGCCGCCGGTGGAGACCACCGAGACCACGACGCCGGAGCCGACGACAACGCCGCCGACCACCACCGCGCCGACCACCACGACCACACCGCCGACCACCACGACTCGGACCTCGACCACGCGGACCACGACGCGCACGACCAACCCGTTCGGCCAGGAGCTGCCGCAGATCCCCACCATCCCCGGAATGGGAATACCGGGTAGTCGGTGATTAGTAGCGTCCTTTCCGGGTTTGTGGCTTAGAGTGTTGCGCTGACCGGGTTGTCGGATGAATTTCGCCACACCGGTCGGTTGCTGGACGAAGACTGTGCGCCAACGGATTCTGCCCGTGGCCACGGATTTAGCTGGCACGTGCGTGCCGACGAAGGGACTTCATGCGCAAGTTGGTGGCGCGTCGCGCCGCGGTCAAGGCTGTCGCCATCGCATCGACCGTTCTCCTGGCTCCCTTGTTCGGCACGACCACCGCCTCGGCGGTTCCCGAAGCCCCGGCGCAGCTCGCCGCGGACAATCTCCCACCGGAACTCGTGCAGGCCATCGCACGGGATCTGAAGATGACCCCGACGGAGTACCTGGACCGCGCCGCGCGGGCCCAGCAGCTGCGCGACTACGCGCGTGAGTTCCGTTCGGAGCGGCCGGATTCCTACGCGGGCGCCTGGATCGGCAACGACGGCAAGCCCGTCATGGCGGTCACCTCACTGGACGCCGCCAAGATCGCCGCGGCCGACGGCTACCAGACCCGGCTGGCCCCCGTGTCGGCGGACAGCCTGGAGAGCTCGCTGGTACAGCTCAACCAGTGGATCACCGGTCTGCCGCGCGAGATCTCGCAGGCGATCAACTCCGTGGCGATCGACTTCCTGAACAGCCAACTGGTGCTCAGCGTCGCCAACACTCCCGCCGGGCACATGCTCAACCTGCCGACGCTCCTGGCCAACATCAAGGTCATCCTGGCGCCGAACAGCGGCGGCCCGGTCGAGCGCAGGCCGATGGGCGGTGACACCTACATCAGTGCCCCGGGTTCGCTCCAGGACTCGTCCCTGCGCGCGGTCGACGTGTGCTCGTTCGGGTTCAACAGCGTCGACGCTTCCGGCAACGCGCTGAACATCAGTGCGGGCCACTGCGATCCGAACCTCGGCAAGGGCAACCAGGAGGCGGGCGTCTACCTGCCCAACGTCCGGGACATCCCGGCCAGCCCCGAACTGGGCACCTTCGTGCGCGCCTCGCTGGGCGGACAGTCCGCGCTGGACTACTCGGTGATCAAGCTGAACGAGCGCGCGGTGCGGGCAGGCATGGACCAGCCCTCGGTGCGCGGCGCCAACGGCACCACGCTGGCGATCACCGGCACCGCCGACCCGATCACCGGCGCCCCGGTATGCAAGTCCGGCCAGTCGTCCACCTTCACCTGCGGCTTCGTCGTGGCCGATCGGGTGGAGACCCAGCTCTACACCGCCGAGGGCGAGAGCAAGACCGTGCGCGGGTTCGCCAGCTCGGCCTGCACGCTCGGCGGCGACAGCGGCGGCGCGATCGTGTCCGGCACGCTGGCGCTGGGCATCACCAGCGGCTCCAACGCCGCGGACGCGCCGAACTGCAACGAGGCCAACATCGCGCTCGCGCAATACGGCGGCACCGCCTCCCTCGGCATTCCGATCCGGGCGATCCTGGCCGACATCGACGCCTCTTCCGGCGGCGGAATCGGCAGCGGAATCAGCGTGCGCACCCGGCCGAACGCGAGCTGAGCGCACACCCGCGTGGTGTGTCGATCGACATATCACCGGTCGCAGGGCTATAAGGGAGTCGGGAACCACAAGTTGAGTAGGCATACCGCGTCAAACCCCATATAGTCTGCTCATGCTCCTGCCACGTATAGGACCTCCCCGCTCGACTGCGCGACAGACCGTAATCCGAAAGACAGTGATCGCCGCCTCGGCGGCGATACTGCTGTTCGGGCCCACCGCGGCAGTAGCGACGGCTCAACCCGACCAGGCTCCCGGTCTGCCCGCCGAACTGGTCGCCGCGGTCACCCGCGATCTGAAGATCTCGCCCGACGAGTACCTGCACCGCGCGGAGCTGGCACAGCAGGTGGCCGCGTTCGCCACCACCGCCCAGCGGCAGTACCCGGCCGTGTTCGGCGGCTCCTGGCTGGATGACGCGGGCAAGGCGGTCGTGGCGCTGGCGCAGGGCCCCGGAGCCGACGAGGCGAAGAAGGCCGCCGAGTCGGCCGGTTTCGAGGTCCGCAACGTCGCCAAGAGCGAAGCGGCTCTGCGTGGCGAGAAGAGCGCGTTCGAGCGCTGGCTGGAGGGCCAGCCGGAAGCGGTGCGGTCCATGGTGCGCGGCGCGGTGGTGGACACCGTGAACAACGCGATCGCGGTCCGCGTCGATCAGGCGGGCCTGCCGATGCCGAACTTCATCGACCCGGCGCGCGTCATCGTGATGGCCCCGCCGGTGGCCGGCGAGCAGGCCACGTTGCAGGCCGGTGACATCGCGGGCGATGCGCGCGGCGCGCTCGCAGGCGGTGACGGCTACGCCTCGGTCGCCGGACGCAGCTCGCTGCGCTGCTCGCTCGGCTTCAACGGCACCGACCGCAACGGCAACACGGTCAACATCACCGCGGGTCACTGCAACCCGGACATCCCGTCCGCGGGCAGCGGCAACGCCGCGGGCGTCTACGAGATGAACGGCGACCGCCTCGGCGCGCAGCTCGGCGTCTTCCAGAAGTCGGTGCTCGGCGAGCAGGACTACTCGATCATCCGGATCAACGACCAGGCCAAGGACCGCTTCGCCAACAACGGCGTCCGTGCCCCCGGCGCGGCTCCGATCCCGGTCGAAGGCGTGGCGACCCCGGTGGTCGGCGCTCCGGTGTGCAAGTCCGGCGCACGCACCGGCTTCAGCTGCGGCATCGTCAACGCCGTCGACCAGACCGTGCAGGTCGGCGACCGGGAACTCACCCAGAGCTTCTCGGCCAACATCTGCGCGCTGCCCGGCGACAGCGGCGGCCCGATCGTGACCGGCCGTTTGGCGCTCGGCATCTCCAGCGCGTCGTCGGTCGCCGACTACCCGATCTGTGAGATCCCGAACCTGATCGGCGCGCTCACCGGTAACGTGCCGCAGCTGTTCGCACAGCCGGTGCACGTGGTGCTCTCCGACAACCCGGGGCTGCGCATCCGCACCAACTGACCGCGGGAACGCGTGAAGGCCGGCAGCGTCGAGCTGCCGGCCTTTCGCCGTCTGAGGGGCTTTCCACTGCCCTTACGCGGCCCGCAGAGGGAAAGGCCGCATGGCACGCGGCAGCGGTCCGGCATTCTGGTCCCCATGTGTTTGGTGTTGATCGGCTGGCGCGCCCACCCGGAATACCGGTTGATCGTGGCCGCCAACCGGGACGAGTTCTACACCCGGCCGACCGAGTCCATGCGCTGGTGGCCGGAAGCGCCCGGTCTGCTCGCCGGACGCGATACCGGGGCCACCGGCCGGGCCGAGGGCGAACCCCCGGGCACTTGGCTGGGCCTGAGCACGCAGCCGCACGGCGACAATCGTTTCGCGGCCGTCACCAACGTGCGCAATCCCGCCGATCAACGCCTCGATGCCCGGTCCCGTGGCGCCCTGCTGATGGACTTCCTGCGCGGCGCCTCCGACCGCGGTCCGGCGGGCGAGTTCCCCGGCCCGGAGAAGTACGTGCTCGACGTCGCCGCCGCTCCCGACGACTACAACGGCTACAACCTGGTGGTCTCCGACCTGCGCACGCTGTGGTGGCACTCCAACCGCAGCGCCGCGGAACCACGCGAACTCGCCGCTGGCTTCCATGGGCTCTCCAACGGCACATTCGTCACGTCGGCTGGTCCAACCCTGGGGGATGCCGATCTGATCGCGCCACAGCCGATCTGGCCCAAGATCCGGGCGGGTGTGCGCGAGCTGCGCGAGGTCGTGCGCACCGAGCCCGGAGCGGTGGACCGCTACTTCGAAGTGCTGGCCGACCGCACCGAAGCCGCTGACGACGAGCTGCCGCGCACCGGCGTCCCGTACGAGATGGAGCGGGCGCTTTCGGCCAGATTCGTCGCGCACACCGTGCACGGGACCAGAGCGAGCACGGTGCTGGTCGTCCGCGAGGACGGGACGTTCGAGATGGTGGAGCGCTCGTTCGGCAGGCTGGGCGAGGAACTGGGCGAGAATGTCGTCCGCGGCCTGCTGGATCTGACCGGGTAGAAACAAACCGGCGGCCCGCCCTCCGAAGGAGAGCGGGCCGCCGATGATCCGCGGGTGGGACCGAGGGATTACTTCGGTTCGCTCGGCTTGTCCGCCCACTTGGTGGTGCCTTCCGGCGCCTGCAGCGTGTTGATCAGGTCGATACCCGCGACAGCGAGCATCGGACCGCCGACCGCCACGGTGCCGAGGATGCCGCCGATGCCCGCGCCCGCGATCGCGGCCGGGATGCAGCCGACGCCGAGGAACGGCAGGCCGAGGATGCAGCCGATCACCGCACCGCCGATGACGCCGACAGCCGTGCCGAGGAAGCCGCCGACGGCGGTCGCGATGCCGAACTGGCTGGCGAACTCGTTCTGCGCGCGCTGGTTCTCGATCGGCGATGCGATCGGCTGCGCGACGACATTGACCGCGTTGGCCGGCTTGTCCTTGGGCACGGTGACACCCTGCTCAGGCGTCAGCTCGAGCACCGTGTCGTCTTCCTTCACGACCGGCTTCACCGGGACGACGGTGTCGGCGACCTTGAAGGCGATCGGCAGCGTGAGGACCGCGTTGCCCTGCGAGTCCTTGATCCGGTAGACGTCGTCTTCCTTGACGTCCTCGGAAGACTTGGCCAGCTCGAACGTGCCCCCCTTGAGCGTCGTCACGACGGTCTTCTCCACCAGCTTGACCGAGTACCGGATCGGGTCGGGCGTAGCGGCGGCCGGCTCGGCATGGGCGGTCCCAAGTCCGATGGTCATCGCACCGATGACCATCGCGGCCGCCGCGGTGGTTCTGCGGAGTTTCAATTCAGTTTCCAATCCATCATCAGGTCGTGCGTTACCACTGGTCTTCAGCACGCGAGAGCTCTGTACAGCAAATCCGGGTGGTCGGCTCCGGATCCTCCCCGAGCAGTGTGAAGACGGTCGCGGCAATCAGAACGTCGTGAGCCTAATAGAACGCCGGGTTTTAAGCGAGATCCCTTATCAGGCATGGGGACTAAGCCAATCCTTACCGACTGGACGGAATGCTTCGCCGTTTACGGTGGTGATCGACCACTCGTCGGCGCGATCGGGGGAATTTACTGTGACATTGATCACAGGTAAATAGAGGGTCAAGCCCCAGCATATGGGGCTATAGCCCAAAAGCTGATCGTACGATGGACAGGGTTATTACTGGCGGGTAACTTACTGCCAGTTAGGATACGAGCCAACCGAGGCGGTAACAGAACGAGCCGCGCTCGTGGTGCCTCTATAGAAAGGTCGCGACATGAATGCCCTGACAGTGACGCTGGGCACGATTGGGGCGGCGCTCAGCCTCCTGTGTTGGGCGTCGTTCATCGGCGGCGTCCGCAATATCGCGCGCGCCATCATGATCGGACAGCCGGCGCCGGACCGTTGGCGGCCCTTCTTTCCGCGCTTCAAGCAGATGCTCGTGGAGTTCATCGCGCACACGCGCATGAACAAATTCCGCACCGTCGGCTGGGCGCACTGGCTGGTGATGATCGGCTTCATCGGTGGAGCCATGCTGTGGTTCGAGGCCTACGGGCAGACGTTCGACCCGGCGTTCCACTGGCCGATCATCGGCAACCTGGCGATCTACCACCTGTGGGACGAGATCCTGGGCATCGGCACCGTGGTCGGCATTCTCACGCTGATCATCCTGCGGCAGCTCAACCACCCGAGGTTGCCGGAGCGCCTTTCCCGCTTCAGCGGTTCCAAGTTCGGCCCGGCCTACGTCATCGAGGCGATCGTGCTGCTCGAGGGCCTCGGCATGATCTTCGTGAAGGCCGGCAAGATCGCCGCCTACGGTCACTCCGACCCGGCCACCGACTTCTTCACCATGCAGGTGGCCAAGCTGCTGCCCGCGAACACCACGATGGTGGCGCTGTTCGCGTTCGTGAAGCTGATGTCCGGCATGGCGTTCCTGTACTACGTCGGCCGCAACGTCACCTGGGGCGTGGCCTGGCACCGCTTCTCGGCGTTCTTCAACATCTACTTCAAGCGTGAGGACGACGGCGGCGTCGCGCTGGGCGCGGCCAAGCCGATGATGTCGAAGGGCAAGCCGGTCGACATGGAGACCGCCGACCCCGACACCGACACCTTCGGCGCCGGCCGGATCGAGGACTTCTCCTGGAAGGGCTGGCTGGACTTCACCACCTGCACCGAGTGCGGTCGCTGCCAGTCGCAGTGCCCCGCCTGGAACACCGGCAAGCCGCTGTCGCCGAAACTGCTGATCATGTCGCTGCGCGACCACGGGTACGCCAAGGCTCCCTACCTGCTGGCCGGTGGCCGCAAGGACATGGGCGGCGGCGAGGTCGGCCTGGTCGACGCCGAGGGGAACCCGAACGAGGCGAAGCTCGCCAAGATCTCCGAGGCCGCGAAGGCCGAGGCGGAGCGTCCGCTGGTCGGCGGCGAGGACGTGGGCGGCATCATCGATCCCGAGGTGCTGTGGAGCTGCACCACCTGCGGCGCGTGCGTGGAGCAGTGCCCGGTGGACATCGAGCACGTCGACCACATCATCGACATGCGCCGCTACCAGGTGCTGATCGAGTCGGAGTTCCCGTCCGAGCTCGCGGGCCTGTTCAAGAACCTGGAGAACAAGGGCAACCCCTGGGGCCAGAACGCCAAGGACCGGCTCAACTGGATCAACGAACTCGATTTCCAGATCCCGGTCTTCGGTCAGGACGCCGACAGCTTCGACGGCTACGAGTACCTGTTCTGGGTCGGCTGCGCGGGCGCCTACGAGGACCGCGCCAAGAAGACCACCAAGGCGGTCGCCGAGCTGCTGGCCACCGCGGGCGTGAAGTTCATGGTGCTCGGCGCCGAGGAGACCTGCACCGGCGACTCCGCTCGCCGCGCGGGCAACGAGTTCCTGTTCCAGCAACTGGCTCAGCAGAACATCGAACTGCTGAACTCGGTGTTCGAGGGTGTCGAGGATCGCAAGAAGAAGATCGTCGTCACCTGTGCGCACTGCTTCAACGCGCTGAACAACGAATACCCGCAGGTCGGCGGCAACTACGAGGTCGTGCACCACACCCAGCTGCTCAACCGCCTGGTGCGGCAGAAGCAGCTGATCCCGGTGGCCTCGGTGTCGCAGAACGTCACCTACCACGACCCTTGCTACCTGGGTCGGCACAACAAGATCTACAACGCGCCGCGTGAGCTGATGGCCGCGTCCGGCTCGAACCTGGTCGAGATGCCCCGGCACGGCGAGCGGTCCATGTGCTGTGGCGCCGGTGGTGCGCGGATGTGGATGGAAGAGCAGCTCGGCAAGCGCGTCAACATCGACCGCGTGGACGAGGCGCTGACCACCTCGCCCGCGAAGATCGCGACCGGCTGCCCGTTCTGCCGCGTCATGCTCACCGACGGCGTCACCGCGCGCCAGGAGAAGGGCGAGGGCGAAGGCGTCGAGGTGGTGGACGTCGCCCAGCTGATGCTGGACGCCATCGAGCGGGTCGAGCCCTCGGTGCTGACCGAGAACCTGACCGTCATCCAGGAGCCGAAGGCGCCCGAGGTCGAGCCCGAGGCGGAGCCCGAGCCCGTCCCGGCCGCCGAAGCTCCCGCGCCCGCCAAGGCCGCGCCCACCGGCGGCGGTCTGGCGATGAAGGGCCCGGCCAAGGCTCCCGGCGGCGGACTCGGCATGAAGGGCGCGGCCAAGGCACCCGGCGCCAAGGCACCCGCCGCGGAACCGGCCGAGGCCGAGGCCACGTCAGCCCCTGCCGCTCCGGTCAAGGGTCTGGCCATGAAGGGTCCGGCGAAGGCACCTGGTGGCCTGGGGATGAAGGGCGGAGCCAAGGCACCCGGCGCCAAGGCCGCCGCGGCGCCCGCCGCCGAAGCCCCGGCC
>NZ_BAFR01000210.1 GCF_000308435.1 Nocardia araoensis NBRC 100135
ATTCCTTCCGCGTGCGTCGAACAACCCGCGATTGAGCCGGGCCCCCAGGGTTCGCGGGATCATTCCGGCGACGGTGGTGAGCGTTTTGTACTGCATGCCGGGCACGCTGAGCACCCGGCCCTTCTCCAGATCACGCAGTGAGCCGGCGACTACCTGCTCGACGCTCAGCCACAACGCTTTCGGCAGCGAGGGCATCTCGATGCCTGCTCGCTGGTGGAATTCCGTGCGGACGAATCCCGGGCACAGAGCTTGGACCCGGACTCCGGTCCCGGCCAATCCGCCTGCCAACCCTTCCGTGAAGGATACGACGTACGCCTTGGACGCCGAGTACGTCGACCCTCGTCCGGGAATCAGGCCCGCCACGCTGGCCACGTTGACGACGCAGCCGTTGGCCGCCGCGATCATCGGCGGCAGCGCGGCCCTGGTGAGCCGCACCACCGAGGTGACATTGACGTCCAATTGCGCCTGCAACTGCTCGGGCGACACCGTCCAGAACTCCCCGGCGTGCGCGAAACCCGCATTGTTGATCAGGAACTCGACGCCCTCGGCCAGCCGGGCCGCGACCCGCTCGCGGTCCTCGGCCCTGGCCAGGTCGGCGACGATCAGCTCCGAGCGGGTGGCGAAGCGGCGCTCCACCTCGGCCGCGAGGGCGGTGAGGCGCTGCTCGTCCCGGGCGACCAGCACGAGGTCGTAGCCGAGCGAGGCCAGCCGGGTCGCGTAACCGCGGCCGATACCCGAGGTCGGTCCGGTGATCAAAGCCACCGGGCGGGTGGCGCCGGGCAGCCGGGGATGGTCGGTCATGACGGCGCGGTCGATCGCAGTCGCTCGGGTCCGACCGCGGTGGGCGCGCGGCCGATCACTTCGGCACGGGTCCCTGGTAGGGGCGGAAGCCGGGGTGGAACGGTCCGCCGGGCGGGTCGGCGGGCCGCTGCCGCGACTCGGAATCGGTCCGGCCCTCGGCGGCGCGCTCGTCGCGCTGCTCACGCGGCCGGGGCTCCTCGTCCTCGCGCACGCGGGCGCGGGTGTTCGGCACGACCGCCAGCGACGGGCGGCGCGCCGGTTCCGATCCCCGCTCCTCGGCTCGCTCGCCGGCGTGGGAGTCGTCCTCGGACCGTTGGTCGCCATCGGGACGGTCGCCCGCCTCGTCCTCGGCGTCGCGAACGTTCTCGGCCCGTTGCCGCTCGCGGGGGCGGGGGCGGCCCGGCTCGTGTCCGCCTTCGTCGAAGCGCGGCTCGCTGACCGGCGGCAGCACGTGCAGCAGACCGGACAGCCGCAGCACCGCGTCGATCGCGCCTTCCCAGTCCTTCGGGGTGGTCCCGACCAGCAGCATGCCCAGCGTCCAGTTGCCCTCGCTCCAGAGCATCTGCACGGTGTCCGGAAGGTTCTCGATGAAGGCGACCATGCGCTGATCGACTGCGTGCCTGGCGATTTCGGGATTGGTCGCGAACACCACGCGATCACCGATGGCGCCGAGCAGTTCCAGATCGTGGTCCTTGGGCGGGGCGGCCGTCTTCAGCCGCATGTCCACGTCGATGTCCGAACCGATCTGGCGGCGGACCGCGACCAGCGTCGCGGAGTCCTCCAGGTCGAACAGCACGAACTTCTCACCCTTGCGGATGCCGGAGACCACGTCGACCGCGGAGAGATAGCCCAGTTTGGTCAGCGCGCCACGCCGCCAGGTGGACGGCAGCGCGGGTTCCACGGACACGTAGGTATAGCCCTGCGACTTCGCCCAGACCTGTCGCGCGTGACCGGTCCGCTGACGCTGGAGCCGATCGAAATACAGCAGTACGATCGCGCCCACGAGCGCGATCGCCGCCAACCCGAACCACATTGCCGTCATCGACGCCTAGCCTAATGGTCCCGGCCGGACATGGTCCGTCATTACCCCCGGCGCTTCGCGCGGGCCGCGCCCGGCGCGGCTCATCGCCCGCCGCCGGGCAGCGACGTACCGATGATGACCTTGGCCTGGATCGAGCCGTCCGCGGCCTTGTCGCCCTGGATCAGCACCAGCTCACCGGTGGCCAGATCGGAGACTTTCGTGCCGGACAACGCGATCACCTGCGTGTTCGCGTCCGTGCGCACCGTGATGGTGTTGCCCATCACCGAACTCACCGTCAGGGTGCCCCCGTCGTTGGCGGTGATGGTGCCCATGGTCGCGCCGAGTCCGTCGACATCGCCGAGGCCGGGCACGCTGGGCAGCCCGCTCGGCGGGGTCGGCTGCGCGTTCCTGGTCCCGGGAGCCGGCCTCGTGGTGACCCGCGCGGTCGAGGCCGCCGCGGTATCGGCCGAGCCGGAATCGTTCGCGCCCAGCAGCACGCCCGCGAACACCCCGATCGCACCGATCAGCAACACGATGCCGAGGCCGAGCGCGATCCACAGACCGGTGTTGCGCCGCGGTGGCTGCGGTGGTCCGGGCGGCGGTCCACCACCGGGCGGCATCGCGCCGCCGGGCGGACCGGCCGCACCCGCAGCGGTGTCCGGATAGGAGGCCCACTGGGAGTCATAGGCCGGGAACTCGCGGGTCGCGTTCGCTCCAGGCGGCCCCCACGCTCCGTACTGCTCCGTCGGGGGGTACACCGACGGGGCGCCGGTGCCGTACGCGTCGGGGTACTCCGTGGTGTGCGCGGGGCCCCCGTACCCGGACTTGCCCGGCGGACCCAGGTGTTCGGTCGGCGCATCCTCCGGCCGCTGTCCCCAGGGATCGTTCGGGTTGGTCATGTCTTCCAGCGTAGGGCTTGTTCGGTCGCGCGCACCCGCACCGCATGGACCGGTGCGCCTCCGGCCGAACCCGCGTCCCTCCGGCAATACCTAGCGGCAATCGCTTCCGCGTCAATGAAACGTTCTGGCGCGCACGAGGTTACGGAGGACGGGCAAGCGGCCCCGCACGCGCGAGGCCGCTTGTTCGCTCGTCACCTGCCGACGATCAGGCCGTCTCCATCGGGACTGACGGACACCTTGACGCTGTCGCCGTCGGTGACCTCGCCGGCGAGCAGTTCCTTGGCGAGGGAGTCGCCGATGGCCTGCTGGATCAGCCTGCGCAACGGGCGCGCGCCGTAGGCGGGGTCGTAGCCGCGCACCGCGAGCCAGAACCGCGCCGAATCGCTGACCTCCAGCTTCAGCCTGCGCTGTGCCAGCCGCTTCTGCAGCTGCTCGAGCTGGATGTCGACGATCTGCTCCAGCTGCTCCTCGTCGAGGGCGTGGAACATGACCACGTCGTCGAGGCGGTTGAGGAACTCCGGCTTGAAGGCCGAACGCACCGCGTTCATGACGAATTGCTGGTCACCGCCCGCACCCAGGTTCGAGGTGAGGATGAGGATGGTGTTGCGGAAGTCCACCGTGCGACCTTGGCTGTCGGTGAGCCTGCCCTCGTCGAGCACTTGGAGCAGGATGTCGAACACGTCCGGGTGCGCCTTCTCGATCTCGTCGAACAGCACCACCGTGTAGGGCCTGCGCCGCACCGCCTCGGTGAGCTGACCGCCCTGGTCGTAGCCGACGTAGCCGGGCGGGGCGCCGACCAGCCGAGCCACCGAGTGCTTCTCGCTGTACTCGCTCATGTCGATGCGGACCATGGCGCGCTCGTCGTCGAACAGGAAGTCCGCCAACGCTTTCGCCAGCTCGGTCTTACCGACGCCGGTGGGGCCGACGAACATGAACGAGCCGGTGGGGCGGTTCGGATCGGCGACACCCGCGCGCGCCCGGCGCACCGCGTCGGACACCGCCTGCACCGCCTCGGGCTGACCGACCACGCGGCGACCCAGCTCATCCTCCATGCGCAGCAGCTTCTGGGTTTCCCCTTCCAGCATCCGGCCCACCGGGATGCCGGTCCAGGAGGACACCACCTCGGCGATGTCGTCCGGGCCGACCTCTTCCTTGAGCATGACCTCGCCGTCGCCCGCCGTCGCTGAGGTCTGCTCGGCCTGGGCGAGCTGCTTCTCCAGCGCGGGGATCCGGCCGTAGCGCAGTTCGGCCGCCTTGCCCAGGTCGCCGTCGCGCTCGGCGCGTTCGGATTCGCCGCGCAGGGCTTCCAGTTCCTCCTTGAGCGTGCGCACCTGGTCGATCGCGCTCTTCTCGTTCTGCCACCGGGTGGTCAGCTGGTTGAGCTTCTCCCGGTCGTCGGCGAGTTCGGCGCGCAGTTTCTCCAGCCGCTGCTTGGACGCCTCGTCGGTCTCCTTGGCGAGAGCGACCTCCTCGATCTCCAGGCGGCGCACCGCGCGCTCCACCTCGTCGATCTCCACCGGACGGGAGTCGATCTCCATGCGCAACCGCGAGGCCGACTCGTCGACCAGGTCGATCGCCTTGTCCGGCAGGAAGCGGGAGGTGATGTAGCGGTCCGACAGCGTGGCCGCGGCGACCAGCGCGGAGTCGGTGATGCGCACGCCGTGGTGCACCTCGTAGCGCTCCTTGATGCCGCGCAGGATGCCGATGGTGTCCTCCACCGACGGCTCGCCGACCAGCACCTGCTGGAAGCGCCGCTCCAAGGCGGCGTCCTTCTCGATGTGCTGGCGGTACTCCTCCAGCGTGGTCGCGCCGACCAGTCGCAGCTCGCCACGGGCCAGCATCGGCTTGATCATGTTGCCCGCGTCCATCGCCGATTCACCCGTGGCGCCCGCGCCGACGATGGTGTGCAGCTCGTCGATGAACGTGATGATCTGGCCCGCGCTGTTCTTGATGTCCTCCAGCACGGCCTTGAGCCGTTCCTCGAATTCGCCGCGGTACTTGGCGCCCGCGACCATCGCGCCGAGATCCAGCGCCACGACGGACTTGCCGCGCAGCGACTCCGGAACGTCGCCCGCCACGATGCGCTGGGCGAGTCCCTCGACGATGGCCGTCTTGCCGACGCCCGGCTCGCCGATCAGCACCGGGTTGTTCTTGGTGCGACGGCTCAGGACCTGCACCACCCGGCGGATCTCGGTGTCCCGGCCGATCACCGGGTCGAGCTTGCCGTGCCGCGCGGCGTCGGTGAGGTCGGTGGAGTACTTCTCCAGCGCCTGGTAGCTGCCCTCCGGATCGGGGCTGGTCACCCTGGCGCTGCCGCGTACCGCGGTGAACGCCGCACGCAGCGCGTCGGCGGTGGCGCCGTACTTGGTGAGCAGCATGGTCACGTCGGAGTCGCCTTCGGCGAGGCCGACCATCACGTGCTCGGTGGAAACGTATTCGTCGCCGAGCTCGGTGGCCAGCCGCTGCGCCGCGGTGATCGCGGCGAGCGCCTCGCGACCCAGCTGCGGTGTGGTGGTGGCGCCGGTTGCCCGCGGCAGCCGGTCCACGATGTCCTGCGCCTCGCCTCGCACGGCCGCCGGGTCCGTTCCGACGGCCTTCAGCAAGGGGGCGGCGATGCCGTCGGTCTGATCCAGCAACGCCACCAGCAAGTGCGCCGGACGAATCTCCGGGTTGCCCGCGGCGGAGGCCGCCTGCAAGGCGGCGGTCAGTGCCGCCTGAGTCTTGGTGGTGGGATTGAACGAGTCCACGAGTCACCTTCCTACTAGTCGAGTCGATTCGCACGGCGCCGAGCGTGATCGCTCGACCGAAGCCCATCGCCTCGTCCCGCTCCGCCTTCGACCCGGCGCCGTCTTACCCGTCCAACGTCCGAAAGGTTGAGTCTGTTCCGCTCAAGTTTAGATTTTTCGCGGCGCCGCTCCGATACCGCCGGATCGTGTCGAACGCTACGCCCCGACGCCGGCGAACGCGACGCTCCGTGACACCGCCGATGCGATGATTGCGCACGTCGGCGACCTTCGGATGCCTACGATGACCTCGGCCAGTTGTTGCAGCACTCTTCACCCCGACTCGAGGAGCGAATGGATGCGCGCGATCGTGGTACGGAAGTTCGGAGCGACGCCGGAACTGGCCGAGATGCCGATGCCGGAGCCAGGGCCGGGATCCGTGCGGGTCCAACTCCAGGCGGCCGGGGTGAATCCGTTCGACCGCAAGGTGGCCTCCGGGATCCTGGACGGCAAACTGCCGCACGACTTTCCGCTGATCCTCGGAGTGGACGGAGCGGGAACTGTCGCCACGGTCGGCGCGGGCGTCAGCCGATTCGCGGTCGGCGACCGAGTGGTCGGCAAGTTCCTCACACCGCCGGTGGGCCACGGCAGCTTCGCCGAGTACGCGGTGCTCCCCGAGGACGGCACGCTGGTGCCGATCCCACCCGGCGTGCCCACCGCCGCGGCCGCCGCGCTGCCGACGGCCGGGGTGACCGCGCAGGACCTCGTGGACGCCACCCACATCCAACCGGGCCAGACCGTGCTGATCGTGGGCGCGACCGGCGGCGTCGGCTCCTTTCTGGTGCAACTGGCCAATATGGCGGGCGCGCACGTCATCGCCACGGCGCGCGGTGGCTCCGCCGATCAGATGACCCGGCTGGGCGCGGCCGAGACGGTGGACTACACCACGGGGCCGGTGCGCGACCAGGTCGCCGCCGCGCATCCGGACGGCATCGACGTCCTGTTCGACCTGGTTAGCCCGCCCGAGGCGCTGGCGGAGCTGACCGCGCTGGTCCGCGACGGCGGCACGGTCTACTCCACCATCTTCGCCGCCGACGAGGAGGCGTTGCGCGCACGATCGCTCCGCGGCGGCAACATCGAATCCAAGGGCAGCGCACCGGAACTGGCCCGCCTGATCCAGCGCGTCGCCGCCGGTGACGTGGTCGTGCCGATCGACACGACCGTCCCGCTCGCGGAGGGGCCCGCGGTCATCGGAGCGCCCGGCGCACGCGGCAAGACCGTGCTCGCCATCTGAGCCGGATGAGCAGCCGACCGCCCCAATTCGGCCTGTTCCTGATCCCCGAGGCCGACGACTTCCGCGGACTCGCCGAGCTGAGCGGGTACGCCGACGTGTCCGGGCTCGACCTGATCGGCATCCAGGACCATCCCTACCAGCGCCGTTTCCTGGACACCTGGACACTGATCACCGCTCTCGCCGCGCGGACCGAGCGGATCACCTTCTTCCCCGACGTGGCGAACCTGCCGCTGCGCCATCCCGCGTTGCTCGCGAAGTCGGTGGCCTCGCTCGACATCATCAGCGACGGCCGGATCCAGCTCGGCCTCGGCGCGGGCGCGTTCTGGGACGCCGTCGCCGGGATGGGCGGCCCGCGCCGAACCGGCGGCGAGGCGGTGCGCGCCCTGGCCGAGGCGATCGCGGTGATCCGCGCCTTGTGGAGCGACGAGCGCTCGGTCCGGGTGCCAGGAAGCTTCTACTCGCTGGCGGGTGCGCATCCCGGCCCACGCCCCCGCCACCAGCCCGGCATCTGGCTGGGCGCGCGGGGGCCGCGCATGCTCGAGCTCACCGGACGCGCCGCCGACGGCTGGGTGCCGTCCGCCGCGTGGGCGCCACCGGAGTTCCTCGACGAAGCGGGCAAGCGGATCGATGACGCCGCCGCGGCGGCGGACCGGGACCCGCTGGCGGTGCGGCGGGTGTTGAACGTGTCGGGGACCATCACCGCCGACGGGGCCGATCGCGGCTTCCTGGAGGGCCCGCCCGACCGCTGGGTCGACGACCTGCTGGCTCTGCACCGTGACCAGCGGATCGACGGATTCGTCTTCTGGCCTACCGAGGGGGAACCGGTCGAGCAGATCCGTCGTTATACCGAGCAGGTCGTGCCCGCGGTGCGGACCGGCGCGGGCAGTTGACCGGCCGGAACCCGCATCCGCCCCTACCGCATCGACGCGGAAATCCGGCCCGGCCCGCCTGCGGCGCCGGTAGCCGACGGGTCAGCGGCGTCCGCCGTTTGCCCACCGATTACCGTTTGCCCGGGTCTTGCGCCTGATACCCACACGACCATGGCATTTTCGGGGATACTTGTCGGCGGGAGACCGCCGGTAACGGGTATGTCCCCGGGCAGAACTGAGGGAAAGGAAGCTCCACGTCGTGGATGCGCGTTCGGCTGCGCTGGTCCGCGCCAATTTTCGTTCGGTGATCGAGTCGCCGAATGGACCCGAGCGGTTGGTCAGTGCGTTCTACGGACATTTGTTCGCCGAGAACCCACGGCTGCGCGAGTTGTTCCCGCCCGCCATGGAGATGCAGGCCAAGCGGATCGCCACGGCAATCCAGTACGTCCTCGATCACCTGGAGGACTGGGACCGGGCGCAGAAGTTCCTGGAGCAACTCGCCCGCGACCATCGCAAGTACGGCGTGGAGGCCGCGCACTACGACATAGCGGGCCGCGCGCTGCTCGCGGCGTTCCGCGTCTACAACGGCGCGGCCTGGAATCGGAGCCTGGAAGAGGGCTGGCGCGACATCACCATCCTGATCTCCGCGTCCATGGCCATCGGCGCCAACTCCGACAAGTCGCAGCCGGTGTGGGAGGCCACCGTGGTCGGCCATCGCCGCGTGCTGGAGGACTTGGCCATCGTGCGGCTGCAGTCCGACGGGCCGGTGCCCTACCAGGCCGGGCAGTACGTACCGGTCACCATTCCGCAGCGGCCCAAGATGTGGCGCTATTTCTCCCCGGCCATCCCGTCCAACCCGTACGGCGAGATCGAGTTCCACGTGCGCAAGATCCGCGGCGGCTGGGTGAGCCCCGCGATCGTCAACGAGACCAGGGTGGGCGACCGATGGCGGATCGCGGGCCCGCTCGGCGGACTGCACGTCGACCGGGACAGCGGCCGCGACGTGCTCATGATCGGCGCGGGCACCGGCATCGCCCCGCTGCGCGCCCAACTGATCGAGATGGGCCAGCGCGGCATCAACCCGCGGGTGCACTTCTTCATCGGCGGCCGCTATCCCTGCGACCTGTACGACGTGGAGAACATGTGGCAGCTCTCGCAGAGCAACCCGTGGCTGACCATCGTTCCGGTGTGCGAGCAGAAGACCAACCCGTGGTGGTACCCGCATCCACCGCAGGACGCACCGTACGGCATGCACCGGCGCCTGATCGGTAACCTTGGCGCCGTGGTCGCGAGCTTCGGCGCGTGGGAAGACCGGCAGATCCAGATCGCCGGCTCGGCCCGGATGATCGCCGACACCCGGCGCGCGCTCATCGCGGTCGGTACGCCGGAGCAGAACATCAGCTGCGACCCTGTGTAAGAAGGAGGCCCCGTTGGGGGATCCGAGCATGCTCGGCAATGGTCATCAGGCGCCGGAGTGGACTTCGACCGTGGTCGGCCATCATCGCCTACGGCACGATCTCGCGGTGATCCGCCTGATCGGAGAGTTCGTGCCGTTCGCCGCCGGACAGTCGGTCGAAGTGCGGGTGCCGCAGCATCCCGGCGTGCGCCGGAGGCTGTCCCCCGCGCTGCCGCCGTCCCTGGACGGCAAACTGGAGTTCCACGTGCGCACGGTGCCTGGCGGCTGGTGCAGCGCCGCGATCGTCGCCGACACCCAGCCGGGCGACGAGTGGCGGATCGGCGCTCCGGCAGGCGGGTTCTGGGTCGACCCCGACGGCGACGAGGTGGTGATGATCGCGGGCGGTACGGGATTGGCGCCCATGCGCGCCCAGATCCTCGAGCTGGCGCGCAAGCCGTCGCCGCCGCCCACCTACCTCTTCGTAGGGGGGCGTTCCCCCCGCGACCTGTACGCCTCGGACATGCTCTACCTGCTGGCCGCCGAATTGCCCTGGCTCACCGTGATTCCGGTGGTGGAGCACCTGGAGGACCCGAACTGGGTCGACGAGTGGTACGAGCAGTCCCGCGTCGACATCGGCTTCGCACCCGACGACCTGCTCTACGGCACCCTCGCCGACGTCCTCGGCTCGCACGGCGCGTTCCTCGAGCACCAAGTACTCGTCTGCGGCTCCCCGGCCATGGTCCAAACCACCGTCGACCGCCTCCTCGAAACCGGAACCCCGCCGGAGCGAATCCAATTCGAGGGTCTCTGACCGATCAGCAGACCGATACAGCAGCCGTAGCATTGCCACAATCGGATATCCCGAGGCCGCGACAACGGCGAGCCCTGGGAGCGCGGTCATCACCTGACGCAACCACACCAGCTCAACCACCGGTTTCGAGCGAAGCGAGACCGAGCATCCGCCGTTCGCGGCGCCGCAGGCGCTGGAATTAATACAGAGGATCGTGGCGGATGTTCTTCGCCAGGGTTCCGGCTGCCATGAGGCGGAACTTGGTGGTCTGCACCATCGAGGGTGAGCCGACGATCTGTACGTCGCGGTCGGACCAGGCGCCGAAGCCGGCGACGACCTTGCCGATCTGGCCGGTGACCCTGGGTTCCAGGCCCGGCCAGGTGGTGCGCGGCTGCTCCGGTTCGGCGTACCACCAGGGGTTTTCGTCGTGCTCGCTGACCGGCGTGACCGTGAGCCAGCGGTTGGCCATGGCCAGCTTGCTCAAGGTCTCCAGGTCGTAGAGGTCGCACGGGTGGTGGCCGCCGACGAACAGATGCACCTTCGGATTGGTCCGCCGCATCGCCATCGCCATCAACTGCGCGCGCAGCGGCGCGATCCCGGTGCCGCAGCCGACCATCAGCATCTTGCGTTTGGCGTTGCGCGGCACGCCGAGGCCGCCGAGCGGTGAGCCCAGCAGCCATTGGTCGCCGATGGCGGTCCGGCCGACGATCGCCGAACTGACCCAGCCGCCCAGCACGCTGCGGACGTGGAACTCGATCTCACCGTTGGCGTTCGCGGGCACGGCGGGCGAGAGATAGCGCCACATCCGTGGGCGCGACGGGATCTGCACGCTCAAGTACTGACCGGCGGCGTAGCGCATCGGCTGGTCCAGTTGCAGCCGGACGACGACCAAGTTGCGCAGCACCTCCCTGCGTTCGATCACCGTGCCGGTCCACACCGACGGCGTGGTCTCCTGCTCCGCCGCGCCGATCATGGCGTCGGAGATGATCTGCAGGCCCTCGTCCCAGGCCCGGTCCACCTCGTCGGTCCACATCTCGGTGCCGGCGAAGACCTTCACCGCGGTCTTCAGCGCGGTGGTGACGGCGGCGTAGTGCGCGGGCTGCACGCCGTACTTGCGGTGGTCCCTGCCGAGCTGGGCCAGGAAGGGCAGCAGCTTGTCGGGCTCCTCCAATCGGTCCAGCGCATAGGAGATCGCCTTGACCAAGCGGTCGCGCTGGGAGTCCATCGCGGCCGGAAAGAAATCGCGGACGTGCGGGTAGTCGGTGAACAAGATCGCGTAGAACGATCTCGCCAGTTTCTCCGGCCCCCCATCCTCCGCAGCAACCGCCTTGAACGTAGTTCTTATCAAAGCGACAGTGCGTGAATCCATTGGTCTCACAACCCCATTTCGCACTCGTTCACGAACCATGCCGGCGAGTGAGGTGCTGCGGGGCCACTCGACAGCAGCCGATGGCAAGGAGTGTAGGCGAGGTTTGCCAGCAACGGAATCTTTCGAAGGAACATACTGCGCGCTATTTCGTCGAAACGAGACTATCCAGGGCGACACGCCAGAGAAACCGACTGCAAGACCGCAGATTCGGCACAAAGTCAGTCGTGTGCACACCGAATTGGTAAGCCCCGCTTGCGAAATTACGTCCCGACTGGTCTGTTCTAGCGACTTCGGGGCAACATGCCAACCACCCGAGCGAGATCGAAGCGGGCAATCCGAACGGGTTGCGTAAAAAGGTCTACGGTCGAAATGTCCAGTTGATTCGACAACGAAATGAATATGGCTGCACCACTTCCGGAGACCATGTTCTGGTTTACCTTCAGCAAATGTTTGCGACAATGGCCGGAAACGGCGACGGCCCCGGCGCCGGATCGCGATGTGCGACCAAGGCCGGGGCCGTGGTGGTTCCGGTTATCGTCTGCGGTGCCCGTCCTCGCGACGGTGCCGCGGCTGCCAGACCACCAGCGCGGTACTGCGCTGCTGCGGAGCGAGATCCGGACGGTACGCCGCCCGCGTCCGCTCCAGCTCGGCCGACAGGTCCGCGACCTGCTGGCGCAGCTCCTCCACCTGATTGGTCAGTTCGATGATGCGCTTGATGCCCGCCAGGTTGACGCCCTCGTCCTGGGACAGCCGCTGCACCTCGCGCAGCAGCTCCACGTCCCGGGCCGAGTAGCGCCGACCACCGCCCGAAGTACGTTGCGGCGTGACCAGTCCCAGACGGTCATACGTGCGCAGTGTCTGCGCGTGCATGCCGGCCAGCTGGGCCGCCACCGAGATCATGAAGAACTCGGCGCGCGACCCGCCGGACGCGTTCTTCGGTTCCGAGGACATCACGCACCTGCCCATCCCGCACGTGGATCGAAGCCGCTGGCCCGTTCGGCCTCCTGGTAGCGCTTCAGCGCCTCGACGGCGTCGTTGTCCAGCTTCTGCGGGACCGCGACCTTCACCGTCACCAGCAGGTCGCCCGCGCCGCCGCCGCGCTTGGGGACGCCACGGCCGCGCACCCGCAAGGTGCGGCCGTCGGCGGTGCCCGGAGGCACCTTGACGCCGACCCGGCCGTCCAGCGTGGGCACCGAAACGGTTGTGCCGAGGACCAATTCACTGTAACTGACCGGCAGCACCAGGGTCAGGTCGTCGCCGTTGCGGCCGAAGACCTTGTCCTGGCTGACGTGGACGGTGACGTACAGGTCGCCCGAGGGCGCCCCGCGCAGTCCCGCCTCGCCCTGACCGGCCAGCCGGATCCGTTGCCCGTCACCGACTCCAGGAGGAATCCGCACCGTGATGGTGCGCGTGCGGTTCTGGATGCCGCTGCCCTGGCAGTCCAGGCACGGGTCGTCGATGATCGACCCGCTGCCCCGGCACTCGTCGCACGGCTCGCTGAAGCCGAACGCGCCCTGGTTACGGCTGACGATGCCGGTTCCGTTGCAGATCGGGCAGACTCGCGGACTCGTGCCCGGTTTGGCGCCGCTGCCGTGACACGTGGTGCACGGCGACGGGCTCGTCATCCGCAGCGGGACCGTGACGCCCTGGGCCGCCTCCCGGAAGCCGAGCGTCGTCTCGGTCTCCACGTCGGAGCCGCGCCTCGGGCGGCTCGACGTCCGGGTGCCGCCCCGGTTGAACAGACCGCCGAGCAGGTCGCCGAGGCCACCGTCGGCGGCGCCTGCGGCGCCGCCGAAGATGTCGCCGAGGTTGAACTCCTGCGAGAAGCCGCCCCCAGCGCCGCCACCGAAGCCGCCGCGACCGTAGCCGCCACCCGCGAACAGCTTGCGGGTGTCGTCGTACTCCTTACGCTTGGCCGGATCCGACAGCACGGCGTGCGCCTCGCTGACGGTCTTGAACCGCTCCTCGGCTTTGGTGTCACCGGGGTTGGCGTCCGGATGCAAGTCGCGGGCGAGCTTGCGATAGGCCTTCTTGATCTCGTCCTGCGAGGCGCCGGAGGAAACACCCAGCTCCTTGTAGAAGTCCTTTTCGATCCACTCCCGTTGGCTCACCGAGCATCTCCTCCTCTCGCGTCCTTATTGATCGTTCGCGCCGGCATCAACATCCGATGCCTCTTCGGTCGATTGAACAGTGTTTTCCGTCAGATCGGCTACGCCGTCGGTTACCCCGACGAGCGCGTGCCGAAGCACCCTATCGCCGAAGCGATAGCCCTTGCGCATCACGATGCCGATCACCGGGTCGTGGCCGGATCCCTCGTGCTGCACGGCCTCGTGCAGGGTCGGGTCGAAAGGCTCGCCCTCCGAACCGAACTCCTCGAGACCCTGCTTGAGCAGCGCGGCCGACAGCTTGTCGGCCACCGACCGCAGCGGACCGGACTCCAGGTCACCGTGCGCCCGCGCGCGGTCGAGATCGTCGAGCACGCCGAGCAACTCGGTGACCACCGACGCCTTGGCGGAATCGATCGCGGCCTTGCGGTCGCGCTCGACCCGGCGCCGGTAGTTGGCGTACTCCGCGGTCAGCCGCTGCAGGTCGGCGGTGCGCTCGGCGAGCTCGCCGCTGATGGTGTCGGCGAGGGCGTCGCCGTTGTCGGTATCTACGCCCTCATCCACCTGCGGGGCCTGCGCGGCCGCGGCGCCGTTGTCCGCGGCCTGCTGCCTGACGTCGCCGGTCTCCGGATCGATCTTCCGGTTGTCGACGAAGGTGATCGGCTCCTTCTCGGAGTTGGCCTCGGTCACTTCTTCTCCGTGTCGACCGGCTCGTCCACGACCTCGGCGTCCACGACCTGGTCATCCGACGCGGCGCTGGACGCGCCGTCGCCCTGCGCGGCGGCGTCCGCGGCGGAGGCCTCGTAGATGGCCTGGCCGAGAGCCTGCGACTCGGTCGCCAGCTTCTCGACCGCCGCCTTGACCGCGGCGATGTCGGTGCCCTTCAGAGCCTCGTTCGCCTCGGCGATGGCCGCCTCGACCTTGGTCTTGACGTCCGCGGGGACCTTGTCCTCGTTCTCCTTGATGAACTTCTCGGTCTGGTGGACCAGCGACTCTGCCTGGTTGCGGGTCTCCGCCTCCTCGCGACGCGCCTTGTCCTCGGCCGCGTGCGCCTCGGCGTCCTTGATCATCCGATCGATCTCCTCCTTGGACAGGCCGGAGCCGTCCTGGATCTTGATCGTGTTCTCCTTGCCCGTGCCCTTGTCCTTCGCGGTGACGTGCACGATGCCGTTGGCGTCGATGTCGAAGGTGACCTCGATCTGCGGCACGCCGCGCGGGGCCGGCGGGATACCGGTCAGCTCGAAGGAACCGAGCAGCTTGTTGTGCGAGGCGATCTCACGCTCACCCTGGAACACCTGGATCTGCACCGACGGCTGGTTGTCGTCGGCCGTGGTGAAGGTCTCCGAGCGCTTGGTCGGGATGGTGGTGTTGCGCTCGATGAGCTTGGTCATCACGCCGCCCTTGGTCTCGATGCCCAGCGACAGCGGGGTCACGTCGAGCAGCAGGACGTCCTTGACCTCACCCTTGAGCACACCGGCCTGCAGGGCGGCGCCGACGGCGACGACCTCGTCCGGGTTCACGCCCTTGTTGGGCTCTTTGCCACCGGTCAGTTCCTTGACCAGATCGGAGACGGCGGGCATACGGGTGGAACCGCCGACGAGCACCACGTGGTCGATGTCGGACACCTTGATGCCCGCGTCCTTGATCACGGACTGGAACGGCGCGCGGGTGCGGTCGAGCAGGTCCGAGGTGATCTTCTGGAACTCGGCGCGGGTCAGCTGCTCGTCGAGGAACAGCGGGTTCTTGTCCGCGTCGACGGTGATGTAGGGCAGGTTGATCGAGGTGCTCTGCGAGGAGCTCAGCTCGATCTTGGCCTTCTCGGCGGCCTCACGCAGCCGCTGCATGGCCATCTTGTCCTTGGTCAGGTCGATGCCCGAGCTGGCCTTGAACTTGTCGACCAGCCACTGCACGACCCGCTCGTCCCAGTCGTCACCACCGAGGTGGTTGTCGCCGGAGGTGGCGCGGACCTCGACGACGCCCTCGCCGATTTCCAGCAGCGAGACGTCGAAGGTGCCGCCACCGAGGTCGAAGACCAGGATGGTCTGTTCCTTGTCGCCCTTGTCCAAGCCGTAGGCGAGCGCCGCGGCGGTGGGCTCGTTGACGATGCGCAGGACGTTCAGGCCCGCGATCTGGCCTGCTTCCTTCGTGGCCTGCCGCTGGGCGTCCTCGAAGTAGGCGGGCACGGTGATGACCGCGTCGGTGATCTCCTCACCGAGGTAGGACTCCGCGTCGCGCTTCAGCTTCATCAGCACGCGCGCGCTGATCTCCTGGGGGGTGTACTTCTTGCCGTCGATGTCCACCGACCAGTCGGTGCCGATGTGCCGCTTGACGGAGCGAATGGTGCGGTCGACGTTGGTGACTGCCTGGTTCTTGGCCGGCTGGCCGACCAGTACCTCGCCGTTCTTCGCGAACGCGACGATCGACGGGGTGGTGCGCGATCCTTCCGAGTTGGCGACGACGACCGGCTCACCGCCTTCGAGAACGGCGACGACCGAGTTCGTGGTCCCGAGGTCGATTCCGACCGCACGAGCCATAGTGGTTCCTCCTAATTGACGTACCAATGTGTGTCGGTGCCGGGCGAAAACGCCCTTGGCGCCCGCGAAGGACGCCGCGAGACCTCGCCCCTAGCACCTCACGGAGCACGGCCCCAGCAACACTGAGCGTGGTCGGCTCAATCCTGCCCCGCAGGAGTCTCGGAGTCAACCGAAACTTGAGTCTCACGCGCTCAATCTTGTCGAAATGCTCAACGGGTGACTCGCGCGTTTAATTCCCGCACGGCGACATGAAGGTGTGACCTGTCGCACACTTCGGCGAGGGTCAGGGAATGCACCGGGTGACAGGAGTTCAGCGAAGGAGCCCGGGATGGATGCCCGGCTCCAGCCCGTTCGTCGCCGCGAGCCGCTGCAACATTCGCAGCAGCGTGGCGCGCTCGGTCGCGTCGAACTCGCGCAGCAGGTCGGACTCGAGCCCCTCGACGACCCCCTGCGCCCGCGCCAGCAGATCATGCGCCGCGGGCAGCAGGTAGACGGCGTGCGCCCGCCGGTCGGTCGGATGCTTGCGGCGCTCGACCAGGCCGCGCTTCTCCAGCTCGTCGACCAATCCGACCATCACGTTGCGATGGATGCCCAGCGTCTCGCACAGCTGCTGCTGCGACTGGCCATCGTGCTCGCGCAGCACGCGCAACGTGCCGAAATGCCGAGGGCCGATGCCGAGCGGTGCCAACCCGTCGCCGAAGCGGTACGCGGCGTGGAACCCGAGCTGCCCGAGGAGAAAGGCGACATGGTCGGACAGCGGCGTCGGATCGGCTTCGGTCACGCCCCGATCGTAGCATTAACGCACCTTTTATGATTGCCATATTGATTGATAATCACTCGAGGTGCATAGTTTGGGAGTCGGTACTTCCCTCCCATTTCGAAAGAGGCCCGCATGGAACCCGACCTCACTACCCGTCCCCCTACCGATTCCCGCCGCTGGATCGCGTTCGCCGTCGTGCTCGCCGCGGGATTCATGGACTTGCTCGACGTCACCATCGTCAATGTCGCCGTACCGAGCATCCAGGCCGATCTGCATGCCGCGTACTCGGAGATCGAATGGATCGTCGCGGCTTACGTGCTCGCCTTCGCCGCCGTGCTGATCACCGGCGGCAGGCTCGGCGACATCTTCGGCCGCAAGCGGATCTTCCTGATCGGCATGGCAGGCTTCACCCTCGCCTCGGCGGCGTGCGGACTCAGTTCCGATCCGGCCGTGCTGATCGCCTCGCGCTTCGCGCAGGGCGCGATGGCCGGGCTGATGGTGCCGCAGATCCTGGCGATCATCCGCGTCACCTTCGCCGAGCACCAGCGCGCGAAGGCCATCGCGCTCTACAGCGGCGTCGGCGGGTCCGCCTCCGCGGTCGGTCTGTCGCTCGGCGGCCTGCTGGTGCAGTGGGACCTGTTCGGCCTGGATTGGCGGCCGATCTTCCTGGTCAACGTCCCGGTGGGCATTCTCGCGCTTGCCGCCGCCGCGACGGTGATGAAGGAGTCCCGCTCGCCCGCCGCCCCGCGCCTGGACGTGATCGGCATGATCCTCGCCATCGCCGCGGTGCTTCTGCTGGTCTATCCGCTCGCCGAGGGGCGCAGGCTCGACTGGCCCGCATGGACGTTCGTCATGATGGCCGCCTCCGCCGCGACCCTCGGGGTGTTCGTCGCCTACGAGCGGTACCGGGCGCGGACGGTCGGCTCGCCGCTGGTCGACTTGACGTTGTTCCGGTCCCGGCCGTTCGCGATCGGGCTTGGCAGCTGGCTGCTGTTCTGGATCGGCCTCGGCGGCTTCTTCCTGGTGTGGACGCTGTTCATGCAGGCAGGACTCGGCTGGACACCGATGCGAGCGGGGCTGACCGCCGTGTTCTTCGCGGTCGGCGCGGGAATCGGCGCGGGCGTCTCGGTGAGCGTGCTCGCGCCGCGGTTCGGCAGGCGAGTGCTGATCGTCGGCGGCTCGGTCAACGCCGCGGGCTTCGGCCTCTACGGCTGGCTGGCCACGCACTACGGCGCGGGGATCGCTTCGTGGCAGATGGTCTTCCCGCTGATCGTCACCGGGGCCGGATTCGGCATGGTTGTCGCGCCGACCATCGATCTGCTGCTCGGCCAGGTGCCCGCGCGGGAAGCGGGCTCGGCGTCCGGTCTGCTCAATACCGGGCAGCAGCTGGGCACGGCTTTGGGCGTCGCGCTCGTGGGCGTGGTGTTCTTCACCCAGCTCGACCACGATTCGGCGCGCGGGGTCGATGCGGTCGCGCCGGAGGTCCGCGCGGAACTCGCCGCGGCGGGTGTGCCCGAGCAGGCGCGGGACGAGATCCTCGCCAACTTCCGTGCCTGCGTGCGGGATCGATCCGCGCAGGTCGATCCGAGCGCGGTGCCGGACAGTTGCCGGACCACCGGGGAACCGGGCTCCGGCAGCGTCGGCCAGGCGCTCGCCGCGGCCGGAATGCGGGCGAACGCGGTGAACTTCGCCAACACTTTCGAGCGCACCCTCTGGTACGGAATCGGCGTCCTCGCGCTGGTCTGCCTGGGCTTCCTCGCGCTGCCCCGAAGTGCCGAGCTCGAACATCACGAGCTCGGCATCGATGCGACGGATCCGGAACCGGTAGGGGTGTGAGCGAGATGGACCTTTTGATCATCGGCCGCAGCAGGAACACCGTGGACGCCGCCGTCGAGCGGGTTCGGGCCGCCGGGTTCACCGCGCGCGGTGTCACCACCGACGACGAAGCGCTCGCGGCACTCGGCACCGGAGAGTTCGCGCACCTGGTGATCGGCGGCGGGGTGGAGAAGAAGTCGCGGCCCGCGCTGAAGGAGGTCGCCGGACGGCACGGTGTCGCTGTGCACGAAGCTCGGCGTAACGGCCGCGATGTCGCCACCTACCTCGAGCAAGAGGTGTACCCGCGGCTGCGCGGCGCTCGACCGAGCCCATAGCCGAAAGCACCTCGGCCCGTTGAGCCTACGACCGAGCAAGCCACGAGGGCGCCCTGCCGCAGTAGGGTGACGGCAGGGCGCCCCGGCCGGGCTCCCACCGTGCGCCGTCGATCCGAGGAGTCGCCATGAGGGCCGCCGTCGTCACCGCCGCCGAATTCGAGGTCGCGGAGCTGCCTGCGCCCCGGCCCGGTGCGGGTCAGCTGCTGATCGACGTGTCACGCTGCGGCATCTGCGGCTCGGACCTGCACGCACGCACCCACGCCGACGAACTGGCCGACCTGGCCGTGGCCACGGGCTACGAGCACTTCATGCGTTCGGATCAGAGCGTGGTGCTCGGGCACGAATTCAGCGGCACAGTAGTGGATTACGGGCCGGACTGCCGTAAGCGGTGGAAGACGGGGACGCCGGTGGTGTCCCTGCCGATCGTCCGGCACGGCAGGCAGCCGCACCTGGTCGGTCTGTCGGCCGCCGCGCCCGGCGGCTACGCCGAGCAGGTGGTGGTCCAGGAATCGATGACCATGCCGGTGCCCAACGGCCTGTCCGCCGAACATGCCGCGTTGACCGAGCCCATGGCGGTGGCCTGGCATGCCGTGCGAAGGGGCCGGGTGGGCAAGGGACAGACGGCGTTCGTCATCGGCTGCGGGCCGATCGGGCTCGCGGTGATCAGCATGCTGAAAGCCGCTGGCGTGCGCACCGTGGTGGCCAGCGACTTCTCACCGCGCCGACGGGAACTGGCCACCGCGTGCGGCGCCGACGTCGTGGTCGATCCGGCGACCGAATCGCCCTGGACGGCCGCCCCGAAGAAGGGACGGATCAACGGCGTCACCGACATCCTCGGACTCGGCTTCGACACCATGGAACGCCTGCGGCGGGTGCCGAACCTGCCATGGTGGTATGTCTTCCGGCTGGCCCACACGTTGAACGCGGGACCGGCCGGTCCGGTCATCTTCGAATGTGTCGGCGTGCCGGGGATCATCGACCAGATCCTCGCGGCCGCCCCGCCGCTGTCCCGCGTAGTGGTGGTCGGGGTCTGCATGGAGACCGACCGCTTCCATCCGGCGATGGCGATCAACAAGGAGATCGAACTGCGGTTCGTGCTCGGCTACGACCCGGGCGAGTTCCGCGACACCCTGTACCTGCTCGCCGAGGGAAAGGTCGACCCGAGCCCGTTGATCACCGGCACCGTCGGGCTCGACGGCGTCGCGGACGCCTTCACCGCACTCGGCAACCCGGAGCGGCACGCGAAGATCCTGATCGACCCGCGCGGTGCGGGAGCCGCCCCGATCTGAGCGCGCGCGGTCAGGGCGCGGCGGCCAGGACCTCGTCGGCGATCTTCTCGTCCAGCGTCACCCGGACCAGAGCCGCGGCGAGCTCCGCGGTGTGGTGATCCGGCGCGAGCCGCGCCAGCCGGTCGGGATCCTCCGGCAGCTGTACGCGCTTGGCGCCGCGCAAAGCGCGTTCATCGAAGTGCGGCCGGACCCATGTCCAGATGTCCTGGATCTCGCGCAGGAAGATGTGGGCTCCGGTCGGGCCGATTCCGTCGAACTCTTGCAGGAGTTCCGCGGCGCGCTGCGGGTCGTTATCCGCCTTCTTCGCCAGTTCCCGCAGGTCACCGTGGTACCGATCGAGCAAGCGCAAGGCGTTGTGGTGCAGTCGCGTCGCGGTGCTCTCGTCGTAGCGCCGGTAGTTCCCCCGCCCCAGCGCGTCGACCAGCTCCTGCCACTCCGCGTCCGCGACCCGGTGCGGCGTCCGGTAACCGCTGCTGATCAGCTCTCGTGTGGCCCCGATGGCGATCTCCGCGGCGATGCGGGCGCTGAGCAGCTGGGAAAGCATGAGCAACTGGAAGAGCGCGGCCGGTTTGTCATCGAGCGTGATACCCGCTTCCTCGGCGTATCCCGTGCCCGCACGGACGAGCAATTCGTGTACGACGTCCTCTTGGCTCATCGTTGACTCCTCTCGCTACCAGGGCGCATACCCGGGCGCAGGTCGACTACACCGCAGTTCGGGGCGCGGGTCCGACGTCCTCGCAGGTCACCGCGCCGAGGTGGGTGCCGCGGCGGGGAATCATTCCGGCAGCACGCTCAAGGTGCCTTCGGCACTGCGAGCGGCGGTCAGGCAGGCCGTGGCGGTGAACTGGTCGGCGAGCGGGTGACGTGCCCGGGCGCGCCATTTCCGGACCGCGGCCACCGCCTGGGCGCGCTGCGCCGGGAGCGGCGCGTCGAACGGGAGACCCAGGCGTAGATGGGGTGCGATCCCGGAGCCGCCGATGAGGCGGTGCAGTTCGGCGAGATCGTCCGCGGGCAGCGCCAGTTCGTCGGTGCGCAGGCGGCCGAGCAGGCGCAGCTCGGCGAAACCGTGCACGTCCGCGAGCAAGGTGCGCACCCTGGGCAGCAGGCGATCGGCCGAGGTGCCCCGGTAGGCGGTCAGCACCCGAGCCAGCGCGGTCAGCGCGGAATGCGCTTTGAGCTGATCGGCGCGCTGACCGAACTGCACGTCGAGCACCGAGCGCAGTTCGTCCACGCCGCTGCGGCTGGTCAATTCGGCGGCCAGCGTGGCCGAATCGCGCACGCCGAGCCGGATCAGCGTCACCGCCATCCGGATGCCGAACAGCCCGAACCGCTCGGCGAGCTGCGCGCGCAGTTCCGGCGGCACCGGAAGCGGCACGTCGGCGCGCGCGAAACGATCCGCGGAGAGCAACGCGGCGCTCAGTTCGTCGACCGGGACCCGCGCCAGCGTCTCGAACGCCGCGAACTCCTGCTGACGCAGCGTCGCCGCGGCGAACGCGAGCAGCCCGGCGACCGGGATCACCGCCTGGCACAGACCCGTCCGTTCCAATTCTCCGGCGAAACGCGTGGCGACGTCCCGCGCGGAATGCAGCGCATCGATCCGGCCCGCCCCGATCTCGTCGGCCCGCGAGACCACGCCGACGATGCCGAGCGGGCCCGGCGCCCCCGGCCCACCGTTGGCCACGGCGGTTCCGGCGCCCACGCGCTCGAGGAACTGCACGTCCGTCGCATCCAGTCGGCGCAACAGATAGACGACCGCGTCGGCGCCCGGAATTGCGATGCTCTGCTCGGACCGCTCGTCGTCCGCGCCGGGCGTCAGCAGACGCGCGGTGCGCCGCGAGACCTCGCGCGACAGCGACGACGTGCCCGGGGTGTCGATGATGGTGGTGTGCGCCAGCGTCGCGGCAGGCCACTCGACTTCGAGATGGTCGACCTCGCGCGGCGCCGGGGCGTTCCAATTGAGCCGGTCCAGATCGAAGGTCAGCCCGTGCGTCCCGCTGCCACGGCGAACCACGACGTGTGCGCGGGCGCCGTCGGGCGCGTACGCCGTCACACTGGGCGTGGAGCCGTACCGATACCAGGTGACCACCCTGGTGCACTCGGTCGCGTCGGTCGGGGCGATGTCCTGCCCGACAAGCGAATTCAGCAGGGTGGATTTGCCCGCCTTGATGGAACCGGCGAGCGCGACCCGCAGCGGCTGATCCAATCGGCGGGCGCAGTCGGCCAGCAGGGCACGCGGCCGCGGCTCCCCCGCCAGCGCCGCTTGCGCCGCCCCGACCAGCCGATGCGCCTCGGCGACGATTCCCGGCACCGCGCCACCATCACGTCTCACGGGGTTACCGTACCGGCGGGTCCCATCGGTAGGGCGGTCTGCATGGCATCGGCGTATCGGCGCAGTTCGGCGACCACGCGCAGCTGCTGTTCCAGTTGCGCGCCGCGTTCGGCGCGACGGGTGGCGACCATGGACGCCGCCTCCTGCGCGGCCCGCAGCGACTCGTCGATCGAGCGCAGGCTGCGTTCGGCGACGCCCGCGTAGTGGTCGCGCAACGCGCGGTGGATGCGGTGCAGCCGATCCTTCGACTCCTTGCCCGCCTGGAACGCCACATCGTCGACGAAGCGGCGCACCGCCGCCTTCGCCTCGTTGCGCCGCTTGGCCAGCCTGGCCTGCTGGTCGTCGCGGAAGGCCTTGCCGCCGACGATCAATCCCGCGCCGATCGAGATCGGGTTGAGCATGGCGAGCCCGGCGAAGGTGCTGGCCAGCCCGACCATGAGCACGCCGCCGTAGGAGCCGCGCATGCCGACGAGCAGTTTGCTGCCGAAACCGATGTCGGGTTCCAGATCGGCGAGCGTGCCGGTGATGGCGCGGCCGGTGTCGGCGCCGACCCCGGGGCGCACGTCCGGCAGATCGACGGCGCCGAGTTCGGAGAAGTGTTCGGCGACGCGCTCGGCGAGCTGGATCGCGCGCGCGTGGGTCCACAGCAGATTGTCGCCGAGCGCGGTATCGACGGTGCCGGTGAGGTGTTCGGCGATGCGGTCCCAGTGCCGGCCGGGATCGTGTTCGTCGATCCATTCCTCGGTGGTGCGCGCGAGATTGCGCAGGCGGTCGCGCAGGTCGTGGTCGACGTCCCCGGCCAGGTCGGTGATGCCGTCGGCGAGGGTCTGCTGCCAGGCGGCGGTCCTGCGGTGCAGTTCCTCCGCCGCGGAGCGGGCGGATTGCAGCTCGCGCACCGCCGCCGCGCCCTGGGCGGGGTCGCGGACCGCGACCAGCTCACTGCCAAGAGCCAGCGCGAGATGCTCCGCCGCGGAGCGGATGTCGCGGGCCACGGCGGTGCGCGTGGCCAGCTGATCGCGTGCCACCACCTGGTCGCGCAGGAAGGTGTACAGCACGCCGAAGCCGGATTCGACACCCAACTGCGGGTCCTGTAACCGCATCGCGTGGCTGCGCAACAGCGACGACACCGGGATCATCGGCACATCGAGGCGGGCGCGGGTGAGATGGCCCAGATCGGCCTCGTGCACCTGTCGCCAGTGCGGGTACAGATCGGTCTTGGTGAGCAGCACCGCCACCGTCGGGCACAGCTCCCGCACCTGCCGCAGGAACGCCAGCTCGGGTTCGGTGAGCTCGGTCGACGCGTCCGACAGCACCAGCACCGCGTCCGCGGCGGGCACCAGTCCGAGCACGCCCGCCGCGTGGGCGTTGCCGTGCCCGCCGACGCCGGGAGTGTCGATCAGCACGATGCCGTCGGCCAGCAGCGCGTTGGGGATCTGGACCTCTAGCCGCACGATCCGCCGACCCTGCGCGAGCGGGGCGCGCTGGTCGATCGCACCGATCTCCGCGATCGGCACCGCCACCCTGGTCTCCGCGCCGCTGGAATCGCCGTGCGCCGCGAGGACCAACTCCGCACGCGGCTCCGGCCCGTGCGCGAGCAGCATCGGCACCACGGTGGTGGCGTCGTCGCCGACGGGGCAGATGTCCATGTTCAGCAAGGCGTTGACGAAACGGCTCTTGCCCTGGTCGAGCTGCCCGGCGACGACGATGCGCCGCCGCGGGTCGCGGACCCGGTCGGCCGCCACTTCCAGGCGGCCGACCAGATCGTTGCGTCCCGCGGCACGAGCCGCCGCGATGGTTTCACCGAGTACCGACAGCAGCGGTACCGCCGGTGGAGTGGCGTTCGGCGCGGGTGTCCCCATCGCGGTATGGACCTCTTTCCGTATTACCGGGCAACTGTCAGTGCAGGAATGTATCGCCACCCAGCTCGGCGCCCGCCGAACCGCTCAACTCCGTGCCCGCGTGGGTCTCGCCGAACAGGCCCGCGTCGGTCTGGCCGCCGACGGTGCTGTCCAGGCCCGAACCGAACGCGCTCGACACGTCCAGCGAGGACCAGGTGTGCGCGGTCGAGCCGACGCTGCCGCCGAGGCCTGCGCCGGTGTCCACCGCACCGTGCGCCGCACCGCCTGCCGAGCCCGCCAGTCCGGCGCCCGCGTCCGCCGCGCCGCTGACGCTCGACTGCGCCGAACCGCCGAGGCCGCCCGTGGCGTCGAGACCCGAGGACAGCCCGGAGCCCGCGTGCGAACCGACGCCAACACCACTGTCCAGACTCGAACCGAGGTGCGCCCCCGCACTGGTCGCACCCTCGAGACCACTCGACAAACCCGCGCCCACATTGCCCGCAGCACCAAGACCGGTCGACAGGCCTGAACCAGCCGCACCCTCGAT
>NZ_BAFR01000209.1 GCF_000308435.1 Nocardia araoensis NBRC 100135
CCCGGCCCGCACGGCCCCGCCGCGCCACCGCAGCACGGACCGGGAGTCGAGGACACGCGTCCGTCGCCGCAGCGGCCAGGGGGCAAACCGCGACAAGTGGCGACCGCGCCGTCCCCCGCGGACGTCCAGCAGACCGTGCCCGCGCAGTCGATGGGGGGTCCGCGTGCGCCGCAGACCCGGCCCGTCCCGCCGCCGCAGCGGATCCCCCCGGCGCCGCAGGCGGCCGGGGCGTCCGCCACCGGTCCCGCGCGGCCCGATCGCCGGCTGATCGTGCTGGGCGCGGCGGCCGTGGCGGTGATCGCGCTCATCGCGGTGATCGTGTCGCTTGTCACGATGTCCGGCGACGACTCCCCCGAGGCTCAGGTGCGCAGCGCCATCACCAGCTACACCGACGCGTTGAAGAGCGGCGATCTGGGCGCGCTCCGCTCCAGCACGTGCGGTCCGCTGCACGATTTCTATCAGGGCATTCCGAGCGACCAGTTCGCCGGCGTGCACAAGTTGTCGATGGAACGCAAGAACATTCCGGTGGTGGACAGCATCGATGCCATCCGCATCACCGACGGCACCGCTATCGCGCAGGCCACGGTATACACCGAGGCCGACCCGGCGAAACGGTCCGCGCGCACCTTCGACCTGCAGCGCACCGACGACGGATGGAAGGTCTGCGACCCGCCCTCCAGCACCCAGTAACCGCACGGCAGCGTGATAGCCGACAAGCATCGATGCCGGTCACGCATGTCACACTCGCCTGGTCAATGGTCCGGTTCGGCAGTAGCATGGCCCGGATCATGGGCAGGGAGCAGACGATGACGCGGCCGGATATCGATGTCGTCGCGGTGACGCCGATCGGACAGCGATTCCGGGTGCGTGACCACTACGAGGTCGGCCGCGAGAAGGTTCGAGAATTCGCTCGCGCGGTGCAGAACCACCACGCGGCGCACCAGTACGAAGCCGACGCACGCGCGCTCGGCTATCCCGGGCTCATCGCGCCGCCGACCTTCGCCTCGGTGATCGGGATGACCGGGACCAGGGCGCTGCTCGATTCGGTGCTCACCGAGTACGACCTCTCCCAGTTCCTGCAGACCGACCAGGTCTTCGAGATCTACCGGCCGATCCTGGCCGGCGACCGGATGCGCAGCGAGATCGTCATCGAATCGATCCGCCAGTTCGGCGACAACGACTTCATCCTGGTGCGTTTCTCGCTGAGCAATCAGCACGGCGAGGTCGCCATCGTCGGATCGACCACGATCGTCGCGCGCCGCGGCGCCGAGGTCGACGCCACGCTCGACGACGTGGTGGAGAACATCATGATGCACGGACGCCCGGCCGAAGCCAGAAGCGCCGACCGCACGAACGACGACGTTCTGGTCTCTCTCGGCGTCAGCCCCCTGGTGGAGCCTGCCGAGCACGAGTCCACGCCCGTTCACACGCTGCCCGCCTTCGACGAGCTCACCGCGGGCGATCAGCTGCCCGACGGCACGTTCCGGCTGACCCGCGGCGACCTGGCGAACTACGCGGGCGTGTCCGGCGACGCCAATCCGATCCACTTCAGCGACCACGCCGCGCAGCTGGCGGGGCTGCCGACGGTGGTCGCGCACGGCATGCTGACCATGGGCTTGGCGGGTGGCTATCTCACCTCGTGGCTGGGCGATCCGACCGCGATCCAAAAATTCAGCGTGCGGTTCTCCGGCTTCGTTCCGGTCGCCGCCGACACGGCGGGCACGGTCGAGTTCACTGGCCGGATCAAGTCGCTGGATGCCACCGCGCGCACCGCGACCATCCTGCTCGGCGGCTCCTCCGACGGACGCAAGCTGTTCGGTCGCGCGCTGGCCGAGGTCCGGCTGCGCTGACCCGAGCGGATCACTCGCCGACGACCGAGTGCATCAGGTAGACGTTGTAGTCACTCCAGGTCGACATGGTGAAGTAGAGATCCGAGCCCGAAGACCACGGGTGGATGAAGCCGCCGTACAGCTCCGGATAGCGCAGCGCCGACACCGTCGGCGTGCTCTCCGACCACACGCCCTGCGGTGCGTCCGCCTCGCGAACGACGAGCGCGGCCTTCGTGGTGTCCAGATAGCTCATCTGCCAGACCTCGCGGGCGGCGTCGTAGCGGACCGACAGCTCACCGACGGGGCCGTCCACGATCGGCGTGGCCGAGGCGAAACCGCCCACGGGGGTCCAGGCGCCGTCGCGCCAATACTGGTAGGCGGTGGTGTTGAGCAGTTGGTCCTCGGGCACCCTGGCCAGGCCGACCGCGCCGAGGCGGGTATTGGGCGTGCCGAACATGTAGACATAACCTCCGTGCGGCACCATCGCGCTGACCTGGAAATTCGCTAGGCCGAAGATGTTGTCCCAGCGGGCGTGCGAATCCTTCGTCCAGGTCTGGCCGTGGTCGTCGGAGTAGGCGATGCCGCCGTAGTTGGTGAAGAACGTGCCGGGCAAGCTGTTCCACGTGCGAATGGACATGTAGCTCAGGTACTGTCGCCCGCCGAGCGCGAACCCCGAGGTGGGGATGGTGGTGACCTCGACGTTGTCGAGTTTGCGGCTGGAGAGCACCTCGGCGGCGTGGCAGCGGTCGTCGGTGACCATCCGGTCGAAGGTCACCCCGTCGGCGAGGTCGCGGTCGGTGCTGAAGGCGAGCACGTTGCTGCGCCAATCCAACCCCATGCCGCCCGGCGGATGGAAGCCGCGCCCGACGGTGTCGCCGAACGCGGTCGCGATCTCACCCGGTGCGCTCTCCCACATGATGCCGAGATCGGTGCCGTCGACCTGCCACCGCTTGTCGGTGCGGTTCACCGAGTTCGCGCCGGTCAGCTTCGCCACCTCGCGAGCAGGGCCGAGGCGCGGGGCCGCGCGGGCGGGTGACTGCGCAGCGGGTTCGACCGGCGGCTGCACCGGCGGCGGAGGAGGCGGCACCTGGCCGGGATCGGGACCGGGGCCGGGGATCGCGAAGTGGAACGGTTTGGGATCGAGCAGGATCTCCGGCATCCCGAGCTGTGCGGCGAGACTCGGTGCGGGCGCGGGCAGATCGGTGAGATCAGGGCATGGACTGGCGCAGGGGTCCGGCGGGAGTTCCATCCGCGTTCGCTTCGGCGCCGGTTCCGGCAGCTGCGCCGGGAGCACGGTGACCACCGGATAGGGAATCGGCACCTCCAACGTTTTCGGCACCAACGGCTCGTGGGTCGCCACCGGGTCGGTCGCGCACGGCCCGACTCCCGCGAGCGGGCCTGCCGCTTCGGGCTCGGCGGCGGCACGCCCGTCGATGTAGACGAGCATTCCCGCGCCGACCACGACCGCGCCGATCGCGGCGAACATTCGCATCGCCATTGCAAACCCCTCGAAATCCATTGCGGACACGAACCTTGCGAAGACGAACCAGCGGAACGACCCTACCCGGTTCGCCTTTCGACCACCGGCAGATCGACACGCTCATTTAAAAGGACGAATTTGCTTCATTTGCATAGTGCAATGCTCCAGGTTTGCTAGTGTCCGTTCCGCGACGACTCCAGTCGGGGAGAGTCGCCGTCCGGAGCTTCACTCCGGTCTAGTTCGAAACCGTTGCCGCCGGGCATGTTCGACCATGCCCGGCCCCGACCATGAACGGATCACATGAAGAACACACTCCTGCGCGCCGTGCTCGGCATCGGCTCCGCCGGTCTCCTGGCCACCGCCGTAGTAGCACTCGGCTCACCGGTGGCGGCAGCGCAGCCGGACGACACCCAACCCGTCTACTACAAGAACTGCGCGGCAGTGCGGGCGGCAGGCAAAGCGCCGTTGCTGCGCGGCGAACCGGGTTACGCCCCGCACCTGGACCGGGACAACGACGGAATCGCCTGCGAATAAGGCACACCGGCCGATCCGGGAGCACGATGGAGGGCGTGACCAAGTCAGTTCTCCGCGCAGCCCCCGCGATCGGGGCGGCGCTGCTGGCGGCGGGCGCGAGCGCGCTCTTGCCGTCGGCGGCGTCCGCCGTCCCGCCCCCGGCCGTCGCGATCGCCGGACCGCACGACGACCACCCGATCCCGCACAACCGGTCCGGGCCGAAGGGCGACAGCGCGCGACCCGAGGAACCCGCCGAGCGGTCGCCGAAGATCTACACCGACTGCGACCAACTGCGCGCCGAGGGCGCCGGGCCGCTGTATCGCGGGCAGCCCGGTTTCAACGCGCAACTGGACCGGGACGGCGACGGGATCGCCTGCGACTAGCGCAGCGCCTGGAAGGTCAGGATCGTCGCGCCGATCGTGATCCGATCGCCGTCCGCGAGCAGTACGCCGCTGTCGATCGGATCGTCGTTGACGAACACGCCGTTGGCCGAATGCAGGTCCTTGATGAGCAGACCGGAGCGGCTCGGCATGATGTGCGCGTGGTAGCGGCTGGCCCGCGGATCCTCCAGCACCAAGTCGTTGTCGGTCATCCGGCCGATACGCAGGCCGCCCTGCGCGATCGCCACCACGCGACCGTCCGGCATCCGCAGCTGGCCGCTGCGCACCGCACGCGGCACCTCGGTGACCGTCTCGGTCATCGCCGCGGCCAGGCGCTCGACCTGCCGGAATTCGACCGTGCTCAGCGGCTCCTGCCGCAGCACGCGCTGTTCCAGGTCGATCAGCGCCGGTCCCGGGTCGATGCCGAGTTCGTCGGCGAGCACGCCGCGCACCTTCCGGCACGCCTCCAGCGCGTCCGCCTGACGTCCGGACAGATACAGCGCGGTGATCAACTGGCCCCACAGCGGCTCGCGCAACGGGTGCTCATTGGTCATCGCGACCAGTTCGCCGATCACCGAAGACGCGCGACCGCAGGCGATCTCGGCATCGATCCGGGCCGCGGCCGCCAGCAACCGCTCCTCGTCCATGGCGGTGGCGAAACCGTCGGCGAACTGCAATCCGGCCAGATCGGCCAGCGCCCGGCCGCTCCACTCACGCAACGCGGAGCCGAACAACTGCGCCGCCCCGGCGTGATCGCCCGCCTCGGCGGCGCGAGTGCCCGCCTCCCGCGCCGCCTCGAAGCGTCCGAGATCGCACGCGGTCTCGTCGATCTCCAACCGATAGCCCGACGACTCGGTCCGCAGCACCGTCGCCGGGTCCACCCCGGAATTGCGCAGCGCCTTGCGAATATTCGAGACGAAAACCTGCAGGCTGGCGGCATAGGCGTCGGGCGGTTCCTCGTTCCACACCAGATCGGCGAGCGCGGCCGACGACACCGCCCGCCGCCGATTCACCGTGAGCGCGGCGAGCAGAGCTCGCGGTTTGGGCCCGCCGACCGCCACCGGTTCACCACCGACGAGCAGCCGCACGGGCCCGAGCACGCGCACATCCAAACTCATGTGCACCAAGCCGGGTGTATCAGGATCAGGCGCTGATCGAGCGTCCGGCCGAGTGCAGGTCGTTGCACGCCTCGACCACGCGCGCCGCCATCGACGCCTCGGCCTTCTTCAGGTAGCTGCGCGGGTCGTAGGCCTTCTTGTTGCCCACTTCGCCGTCGATCTTCAGCACGCCGTCGTAGTTGGCGAACATGTGCCCGGCGACCGGCCGGGTGAACGCGTACTGGGTGTCGGTGTCGACGTTCATCTTCACCACACCGAAGCGCAGCGAGTCCTCGATCTCGGACTTCAGCGAGCCGGAACCGCCGTGGAAGACGAAGTCGAACGGCTGCGCGTCGGCGCCGAGGCCGAGCTTGGCCGCCGCGACGCGCTGGCCCTCGGCGAGCACCTCGGGCTTGAGCACCACGTTGCCCGGCTTGTACACGCCGTGCACGTTGCCGAAGGTCGCCGCGAGCAGGTACTTGCCGTTCTCGCCCGCGCCGAGGGCGTCGATGGTCTTCTCGAAGTCCTCCGGCGAGGTGTAGAGCTTCTCGTTGATCTCGGCCTCGACGCCGTCCTCCTCGCCGCCGACGACACCGATCTCGACCTCGAGAATGATGTTCGCGGCGTGCGTGGCCTTCAACAGCTCCTTGGCAATTTCCAGGTTCTCGTCGATCGGGATCGCGGAGCCGTCCCACATGTGCGACTGGAACAGCGGGTTCTGACCTGCGTTGACCCGCTCCTGGGAGATCGCCAGCAGCGGACGGACGAACGTGTCCAGCTTGTCCTTCGGGCAGTGATCGGTGTGCAGCGCGATGGTCACGTCGTACTTGGCCGCGACCACGTGCGCGAACTCGGCCAGCGCCACCGCGCCCGTCACCATGTCCTTCACGCCCTGGCCGGAGCCGAATTCCGCGCCGCCGGTGGAGAACTGGATGATGCCGTCGCTGCCCGCGTCCGCGAAGCCCTTGATGGCCGCGTTGATCGTCTCCGACGACGTGCAGTTGATGGCCGGGAAGGCGAAGGAATTGGCTTTGGCCCGACCGAGCATCTCGGCGTAGACCTCCGGAGTCGCGATGGGCACTGTAAGACCTCCGTGTTGTGCGGCAAAGACCTATTTTGTCAGCCTTCACCCTAAGGCAGCGGTGTTTCGCCTGGTATGCAGGGAGGCAGTGCACAGTTGACGCACCGGTAATTTTCCGCACAGCACGAGCATTCTCAGGCGGAGCCGGTACTGTGGGGCCGGTAATTTGCGCTGGCAGCTTCCGACGCGGTGGCAAGCGATTCAGGCCAGCCGTATCGGACAGGAGGCCACGTGATTCTGCAGGCAGCGACAGAATCGGTGACGAGCAACCTCGCGCTGACCGAGTTGCTCGACCCGATGCACCTGCTCACGGAGACGTGGCTGAAGGACGCGGTGTTGCCGGCCATCCTGGTCATCGTCTTCATCGAGACCGGCCTGCTGTTCCCGATCCTGCCCGGCGACTCGCTGCTGTTCACCGGCGGTCTGCTCGCCGCACAGCCGAATCCGCCGGTGTCGATCTGGGTGCTGGTGCCCGCCGTCGTGCTGGTCGCGTTCGCGGGAGACCAGTGCGCGTATTGGATCGGCCGGGCGATCGGTCCCGCGCTGTTCCACAAAGAGGACACCCGGTTCTTCAAGAAGCACTACGTCACGCAGACGCACGAGTTCTTCGAAAAGCACGGCCCCAAGACGATCATCTTGGCCCGCTTCGTGCCGATCGTGCGCACCTTCATGCCGGTGCTGGCCGGTGTCTCCAAGATGGACTACCGCAAGTTCGTCGCGTTCGACATCGTCGGCGCACTGCTGTGGGGCGGCGGTGTCACGGTGCTCGGCTACTTCCTGGGCAACGTCGCGTTCATCCGGGACCACGTCGAGGCGATCTTCCTGCTCATCGTCTTCGTGTCGATCCTGCCCGGCATCACCGCGGTGGCGAAGAAGCTGCTCGGCCGCGATGCCACGGCGCAGGAGCAGGCCGAGGCGAAGCTGACCGCTTCCACCAGCGAGTCCACCCGCTGAAGCCGGTGACGACGGAATCGTCGCCCCTAGCCGTGGGCAGTTTCGATCCGCTGCTGTCGGCGGGCCCCGCGCTCGTCTGGACGGTAGTGCTGACCTTCGTTTTCCTCGAGTGCGCGGTGATCCTCGGGCTGTTCCTGCCGGGTGACTCGATGCTCATCACCGCGGGCATCGTGATGGCGTCGCACGCGTCGGGTGAGACGCACGTCTGGGCGCTGTCGGTGGGCGCGATGGTCGCGGCCATCGCGGGCAACCAGGTGGGCTACGTCATCGGGCACCGGACCGGCAGACATCTGGTGGCCCGTAAGAACGGCAGATACATCAACGTCCGCAACCTGCAACGCGTCGCGGAGCTGCTGCATCGGCACGGATTCGTCGCGGTGCTGATCGCCCGGTGGATCCCGTGGGTGCGCACCTTGTGCCCGTCGGTCGCGGGCGCCGCGCGCATGGACCATCGCAAGTTCACCATCGCCAGCACCATCGGCGCGATCGTCTGGGCGCCGGTGCTGTTGCTCATCGGGTACTACGCGGGCAATTTCCTGCAGCGCGTGGAGTGGCTGATGCCGATCGTGATCGGCACGCTGGTGGTCGGCCTGATCATCGGGACGGTGCTCGGCGTGCGGCACTACCGGCAGGAGATGTCTCAGCCCGCCGAGGACTTCGCGCTGGAAACGGCTCCGAGCGCGGTGCTGGAGCCCGAAGGTTGATCCGCGGTCACAGGCCCGCGGCGCTGACCTGATATGCCGCCTCCATGAGCAGCCAACCGGACAGCTGCACCGACAGGTCGCGTCCCGGCACTTTCGACGGGGTGACCGAGCCGCCGTAGGTGAGGTAGCCTGCTCCCGCGCTTCCGCCGGGCAGCTGCGCGGGCTTGCTCCAGTCGTGCCCGAACAGCGGCTCGCCCTCGACCTGGAGCCGGTTCGACCACGCCGCCCGCGCGGACGCGGTGACGATCGCGGCGGCCGCACGGCGATCGGCGACCTGCTGGGTGTCCTCACCCGGCAGCATCACCGCGACCAGCGCCAGGTACCGGGCCAGGATGCCGTTGAACAGTCCGCCGTCGCCGCCACCGCCGCCGTCGACCACGCCGTCGGTGGTCATGTGTTCCTCGACGGCCGCGAGCAGCCGGTGCACGCGTTCGGTGTGCCTGGGCTCGCCGGTCTGCACGGCCAGTTCGGTCTCCAGGCCGAGCGCGACACCCTGGCAATAGGTGAACACCGGGCGCTCGATCTCGCCGGAGGGTAGGTGGATACCGTCCAGGATCAACCCGGTCTCCGGATCGCGCAGCGTCGCGTCCAACCAGTCGGCCATCTCCTGGGCACGCTGGACGCGCCCGAGACGCAACAGCGCGATCGCGGCGGGACCGTTCGCGGGCGCGTTGAAGTAGTCCGAGCCGATGCGCCACGGCAGGCCGCCGCCGACCTGGGGCTGCCAGCCGTCGTGCAGTTGTTTCTCCAGCGCCACCAGCGCGCTGCGCACGTCGGTGCCCTGGGTGCGCTCGGCGCGTTCCAGCGCGATGGCCAGCCAGGCCATGTCGTCGTAGTACCGGTTGGTCCATCCGGTGATGTTGCGGATGCGATGCGAGCGCGCCAGCGCCGCGATTCGCCTGCGGCGCACCGGAGTCGGCGCCCGGTTCGCGGCGTCGGTCGCGCACTCGATCAGATGCGCCTGCCACCAGTAGTGCCACGCGCCGAAGACCCGCTCGCGCTTGGTCGCGGGCCAGCCGACCACGCCGAGTTCGGTGCCAGGCAGCGCCCACAGCGCGCGCAGGTGCCGGGAGATGATCGCCGATTCGGCCATGTCGGCCCGTTCGGACCACAGTGTCGCGGGCGCGACGGCCTCCCGGCCCGCCGATGCCCGGCCGGCGGATGCGGTGCCGCGGAGCCCGTCTCGGCGTGCTCCACGCTCGGCACCTCGATATCGTCGCTCCGCGAGGTCATGGCTCAATGGTGCCAGGCCAGAACGCATTTATGCGCCCGATTTGTTACGAAAGCGATGTGCAATCGTGCCGGTGGGCTTTCGGGGTGGAAGATCGCCTGCTCACACGCTCGAGGGAGCGTCCGACGGTCACCATGCCGTGCCCAGATCGGCGTGTTGCCTTATCCAGGCGTGCATCGCGATCCCGGCGGCCACACCCGCGTTGATGCTGCGGGTCGAGCCGAACTGCGCGATCGACACCGTCATCACGGCGGCCTGCTTGGCGTGGTCGGTGACACCGGGACCTTCCTGGCCGAACAGCAGCAGGCACGCGCGCGGCAGCGTGACGGTCTCGAGCGGCACCGAACCCGGCACGTTGTCGACGGCGACCACGGTCAACCCGGCGCGCTCGCTGAACGCCAGCAGTTCGCCGATGTCGGCATGGTGGCGGATGTGCTGATACCGATCGGTCACCATGGCGCCCCGGCGATTCCAGCGCCGCCTGCCGACGATGTGCACCGCCGCGGCGGCGAAGGCGTTCGCCGTGCGGACCACCGTGCCGATGTTCGCGTCGTGCCCGAAATTCTCGATCGCGACGTGGAACGGGTGCCTGCGCCGGTCTATGTCGGCCACGATGGCCTCGCGGCGCCAATAGCGGTAGGCGTCGACCACATTGCGGCGGTCGCCACCGGCCAGCAGTTCCGGATCGAGGCGCGGATCGTCCGGCGGCGGCTCGGCGTGCTCGCTCGCCCACGGACCGACGCCGTTGGGATGCTCCCCCCACTCCGTCGGGCCGGGTAGGTCCTGCTCCGCCGCGTCCGGCGCTGGGTGACTCACCCCCACGATGCTAATTCCGGGCACCGCGCCCGCGACGTGTGGCTCAGTAGCCGGACGAGCTGCCCGCGAACACGCCGACCAGCCCGAGCACCAGGAACAACACCAGGAACAGCAGGCTCACGCACAGCAGCGCGGTGGCGATGATGCCGCAGATGTACCCCGCGTTGACGTTCCCCCGGCCGCCGATGGCTCCGCCGGACGCGTCGATCTCGTTGAGCGCCCGCTTGCCCATCACCCACGCGAAAGGCCCGATGAACTGGCACAGCACGAGGCTCAGGATGCCCAGGATCAAGATCGTGGTGGACTGCGGATGATCCGGTGGTCCGTAGGCCCCATAGGCTGAGTAGCCGTACGGCGGCGGCTGCGGCGGGTAGCTCATCAGCAGATCGTAGTAGGTGTGGCTGCCTACACCACTTTTCGGCGGTCAGCTCCATCGACCCGCGAAACCTGCCGCCCTCCGACACCCGCCACCGTCGGGTCCTGGCGGTGTTGCGACTCGAGGGCTGACGACGCTGTGGTTTGTCGGCACGTTGTGCCAGACTGGCCGCAACACGGTATCCGTGCGGGGAGGGGAGGAAGCGATGACCGTCGACGTGAACTGGCCTGATCATCTGCTGACCCTGGAGGACTGGATCGCGCTGCCGGAGGACAGCAGCCGAAATTACGAGCTCGTCGAGGGGGTTCTGGTCGTGTCACCGATACCGGTGTCGCAACATCAGCGCGCTATCCTGCGGCTGGGCCCGCAGTTGGAACCACAACTGCCGGACACCCACGGCGTGCTGGCCGACACCGAAGTGGTGATCGACGGAGGTTCGCTGCCGACCATACGAGTTCCGGACATTCTCGTGGTGCCCGAAGCCGGAATCGAGGCCAACCTGCCGCGCTATGACGCGGCCGACGTCCTGCTCGCGGTAGAGATTCTGTCGCCCGGCTCACGACGTACCGACCGGGTTACGAAATTCTTCGAGTACGCCGAGGCAGGTATCGAGTACTACTGGCTGATCGATCTCGACAAACCCACGATCCTTGCCGCCTATCACCTCATCGGCCGCGACTACGAACTCGTCGCCGAACAATCCGGCACCGTGACACTCGACATCGCCGGAACACCGATCACGATCGACCTCCCCGCGCTGACCAGCAGCCGGGCAGCCCGATAGCGCCTTCCACCGGGTAGTTCAGGCTTATCCTGGAAGTCTGGCACTCGGGGTGGAGGCTGGGATGGATCACGAGCGGATACTGCGCACGGTGCTCGGGGTGACCGCCGGGTATCTGATCCTGCTGGCGCTGTGGCTGGGGTGGGTGGTGCACCGGACGCCGCCGGGAACCGTGCCGTATCAGATCGTGGCGTTGGTCGGGTTGTTCGGTTCGTGCGTCGGCATCGGGATGATGCTCGCCGGGCGGCCGTCCAAGGCGGATCGGCGCTTGTGGCGGCACGGTTTGGAGGGATGGGCGACGGTCGAGGGCGTGCACCCGCTGGAGCACACCGATCATCACACCGAACTCACCGAGCTGGATCTGGAACTCACCGTCCCCGGCTCCGAAAGTTACCGTGGCACCGTGGTTTTCGACGCCACCCCGGCCGACAAACCCCGGCTCGCGGTCGGTGAGATCCTGTCGATCCGCGTCGACCCGGCGAACCGGGATCGCATCATTCTGGTGCTGTGAGCACCGGCTGAACGTGTGCTTTCGGATCGGCGAGCAGATACTGCGCGGCCGCGTAGGTCGCCAGGATCACGCCCTCGGTCACCCGGCGCGCCCGCTGACCGCGCGCGAACAACCGCCGCACCACGATGAGCCCGTCCGAAACGGTGAACAGCAGGGCCCCCAGGCCGAGCCGGCTGCGCGGGTCGGTTCCGGGAATATTCACGCCCGCAATGGTTTTCGTGACCGGCGCCAGCGCAGGGTCCGACGCCAGCACAGCAGCGGTGCCCAAGGTGACGCCGTAGGCGGTCAGCGGTGCGGCCACCGAGGGGGCCTTCTTCCGCAGCAGCCCGGCCGCACCCAGCCAGGCGACCACCCTCGGTACGGCCACCCCTGCGGTGGGTCTGCCGCCCATTCGCCACCACAGCGTGGCGTATCCGGCCTGCATCACCGCGAACGACGACGCGCCCGCGATCAACCTGCGGTCGTCATCCGGATCGATGAGCAGGACGTCGCCGACCGTGGCCGCGCCGAGCGAGCCGATCAGCACCGTGCGCTCGGTGGACGGCAGCTCTCTGCCTTCGGTGGCCACGTCCGCCGCGAGCAGCGGCATCAGCAGCGGCTTCGCGATCCACTGCGCCTTCTCCCGCCCGGTGACGGCGCCGTAGACGGTGAGCGCCGCCGCCGCGAGATACCCGGCTCGGAACGGCCGCATGGTCAGAAGCTCGGCTCGGCGGGCGCGGGCGGCAGCGTGACGACCTGGCCCGCGTAGCTCAGGCCCGCGCCGAAACCGAGCAGCAACGCCGTCTGCCCGCCCTTCGCCTTGCCGGTGACCAGCATCTCCTCGATCGCGAGCGGAATGGAGGCGGCCGAGGTGTTGCCGGTGTTCTCGATGTCGTTGGCCATCGGGATCTCGTCGGCCAGCCCGAGGTTCTTCTTCATCAGTTCGTTGATCCTGGCGTTGGCCTGATGCGGGACGAAGACCTCGATGTCCTCTTTGGCCACGCCGGAGACCTCGAGCGCGGTGGACAGCGCACGCGGCAGGGTGACCGCGGCCCAGCGGAAGACCCGCGGGCCCTCCATGCGCAGCGACATCCGGCCGACCGGATCCACGGCCGGGTCGAGCCCCTGCATGGCCTGCGCGCGCTGCATGTACTCCAGGAAATCGATGTCCTGCATGATCGCGGCGGCGTTCTCGCCGTCGCTGCCCCACACGGTCGGGGAGATGCCGTTCTCGTCGCTCGGGCCGACCACGACCGCGCCCGCGCCGTCACCGAAGATCATCGCCGTGCCGCGGTCGGTCGGGTCGAGCCCGACGGTCATCGTCTCGGCGCCGATGAGCAGGATGTACTCGGCGGAGCCGGACCGGATCATGTCGGCGGCCACGCCGAGCCCGTATCCGAAGCCGCCGCAGCCGGAGGTCAGGTCGAAGGCGGGGACACCGTTCATGCCGATGTCGTAAGCCACCTGCGGCGCGCCGTGCGGAGTGAGGGTCAGCCAGCTCGAGGTAGCCAGGATCACGGCGCCGATCTTCGACCGGTCCACCCCGCTGTTGACGATCGCGCGCTCGCCCGCTGCGGCCGCGATCGACCGGAGCGTCTCGTCACCGCTGATCCAGCGCCGGTTGCGGACACCGGTGCGCTCGTAGATCCACTCGTCGGTGGAATCCAGGACCTCGCAGACCTCGGCGTTGCTGACCAGGCGTTTGGGTCGGTAAGCGCCGATTCCGAGCATCGCGACGTTCTCGCGGCTCCTGTTGACTGCAATGCTCACCACTGGTGACTCACACGACCCTTCACCTTCGAAGACTTAGACCATCGTCCAGGCTATCCCAGGGCGAGATCCTTCAGGCCGAGGATCGACCGGTACTCCAGTCCTTCCGCGGCAATCACCTGGTCGGCGCCGGTTTCGCGGTCGACGACGGTGGCGACGCCGACCACGGTAGCGCCCGCCGCGCGCAGGGCTCGCACCGCGGTCAGGGGTGAGTTTCCGGTGGTGGTGGTGTCCTCGACGACCAGCACGCGCTTACCCACGACATCCGGGCCTTCGATCTGGCGCTGCATGCCGTGCGACTTCGCGGCCTTGCGCACCACGAAGGCGTCGATCGGGCGGCCGGGCGCGTGCATGACGGCCAGCGCCACCGGGTCGGCGCCCATGGTCAGGCCGCCGACGGCGTCGAAGTCCCAGTCCGCGACGAGCTCGCGCAGCAGCTTGCCGATCAGCGGGCCCGCGCCGTGGTGCAGGGTCGCGCGGCGCAGGTCGACGTAGTAGTCGGCCTCCTTGCCCGAGGACAGGGTCACCCGGCCGTGCACGACGGCGAGTTCGCGTACCAGCGCGGCCAGCCGGTCCCTGTCGTTGGTAATCACGTCGATCATGTCAAGT
>NZ_BAFR01000208.1 GCF_000308435.1 Nocardia araoensis NBRC 100135
TCGCATCGTGTGCGGGCCGAGACTCGTCGGCTGCGCGTGGATCAGCCAGCCGTGCTGCCGGTGCAGGGCTCGCGACTGCTCGGCGAGGGCGAGGACGTCGGTGCGGACATCGCCGGTGAGCGGGGGGTACTCGTATTCGGCGGCGACGCGGTCGACCATGAGCGTGATCAGGTCGTCCTTGCCGTCGACGTATCGGTACAGCGAGGCGGCGGCGGTGCCCAGATTCCCCGCGACCCGGCGCATCGACACGGCGCGCAGGCCATCCTGGTCGGCGAGCCGGATGCAGGCGTCGGCCAGTTGCTCGAGGGTGTAACCGGGACGCGGCCCCGGCTTCGGGCTGTCGCCGCGCGACCACAAGGCGGCCCGGGGATCGTGCGTCATGCCAGTCAGGATGCACCATCCGGGTAGTTGCGAACACCGTTAGCAAACAAGTACCGTGTAATTGCGAACATTGTTCACAATTGAAGGGGTTGCGATGTACGCCATCGAAGCCGAGGCTTTGACCAAGCGATATGCCGGACGCACCGTGGTGGACGGAGTGGATCTGCACGTGCGGGCGGGCCATGTCCACGCACTGCTCGGACCGAACGGTTCCGGCAAGACCACGACCGTGCGCATGCTGGCGACGCTGCTGCGTCCGACATCCGGCTCGGCCCGGATCCTCGGCTTCGACACCGTGCGGGAGACCGAGCGGGTGCAGCGGCACATCGGGTTGGTCGGGCAATTCCACGCCGTCGACCCGCGCCTCACCGGGACCGAGAACCTCACGATGTTCGCGCGCCTGAACGGACTGCGCGCCACCGCCGCACGCAAGCACGTTGCGGAACTGCTGGAGCGATTCGATCTCACCGCGGCGAGCGACCGGCCGGTCCGGACCTACTCCGGCGGCATGCGCAGGCGCCTGGACATCGTCGCGGGCATGGTGGTGCGACCCGAGGTGCTTTTCCTGGACGAACCGACCACCGCCCTGGACCCGCGCAGCCGCAACGAGATCTACCGCTACATAGAGGATTTCGTGCACGAAGGCACCACGGTGGTGCTGACCACCCAGTACCTCGATGAGGCCGACCGGCTGGCCGACGCCATCACCATCCTGGACACGGGCCGAGTCATCGCGGAGGGCACGCCCGAGGAGATCGCGCGCACCGCGGGGACCGGGCTCGACGTCGTCGTGGTCGATCCCGCTCGCACCGCCGACGTCGCGGCGGTGGTCGGGCGATTCGGCGGCAGGCTCACCGGTTCCGCGCAGACACCACCGGATCCGGCGCTGCGCTTGTCGTTCACGTTCGACGACGACACCGAGATCACGCTGCTGCCCGTACTGCGCGCGCTCGACGCGGAAGACATCGCGGTGCACGACATCGGCCGCCGCAGCGCCACCCTCGACGACGCATTCCTCGCCCTCACCGGCCACGCCGAGGAAAGGACCCCCGCATGAACTCCGACACCTCCCGCACCACTTCGGCAGTGGCGGGCACCTGGATCATGTTCCTGCGCATCGTCGCGATGTACCGGAACTCGCCGGGGTTGTTCGCCATCACCCTCGCCGCGCCATTGAGCATGATGCTGCTGTTCGGCTTCGTCTTCGGCGGCGCGCTCGCCGGCGGCGTGGACGCCTCGGTCTACCGGTCCTACCTGACACCGGGCGTTCTCGTCCTGGTCGCGGCCATGGGATTGCTCGCCACCGCCCCCACCGCGAACGCCGACCTGCGCAGCGGCCTGACCGACCGGGTGCGCGCGTTGCCCGTTCACCCGATCGCCGCGCCGGCGGGTTTCGTCCTCGCCGAGACCGTCACCGGCGGACTGGCCCTGATCGTCATGGCCGCGGCGGACTATCTGGCGGGATGGCGGGTCGACGCGTCGCCGGTGGATATCGCGCTCGCGGCCCTGCTGCTGCTCGCCTTCCGGTACGCGCTGGCCTGGCTCGGGACGTGGTTGGGCACGGCGGTGCGCGACGAGCAGATGCTGCAACAGGTTGCTCCGCTCGTCTTCGCGGCGATCATGTTCTCCAACGTCTTCGTTCCGATCGAGACGATGCCGGGCGCGGTGCGCACGATCGCCGAATGGAACCCGGTCAGCGCCGTCGTCGCGGCGCTGCGGCAACTGTTCGGCCTACCGGCGACCGCGGCGGCGGACTCCGCCTGGACGATGCGCCATCCCGTCGCGTCGGCCTTCATCTGGATCGCCGCGCTGCTCGCCGTGTCGATTCCCACCGCGGTGCGACGCTACGCGCCGGCTCGATAGCCGGTGGCCACGCTTCCGGGTGATACGCGCCGCGGCGTTATTGTCATACTGTCAATACACCCCTCCCGGTCGCCTCCGGGAGGACGCACCGGCCGCCGGTGCGCTGGATCGAACGACGAACCGAGGTAGGGCGTGAGCACTCCATCCACCGCCAAGCAGGGCCCGCTCGCGGGCATCAAGGTCATCGAGCTGGCCGGGATCGGCCCCGGTCCGCACGCCGCGCTGCTGCTCGCCGATCTGGGCGCCGACGTGGTGCGGGTGCAGCGGGCCGGCCAGCTGCCCGGCGGGTTCGACCGTCCGCAGCTGCGCGGCCGGACCATCGTCGAGGCCAACCTCAAGGACCCCGCCGACATCGAGAAGGTACTCGGCCTCGTCGAGAAGGCGGACGTGCTGATCGAGGGCTTCCGCCCCGGCGTCACCGAGCGGCTCGGCATCGGCCCGGACGACGCGCTCGCCCGCAACCCGCGGCTGGTCTACGGGCGGATGACCGGCTGGGGACAGGAGGGCCCGCTGGCCGACCGCGCGGGACACGACATCAACTACATCTCCATCACCGGGGTGCTGCACGCCATCGGCCGCAAGGGGGAACGACCGGTTCCGCCGCTGAACATGGTGGGCGATTTCGGCGGCGGCTCGATGTTCCTGGTGTTCGGCATCCTCGCCGCGCTGGTCGAGCGACAGCAGTCCGGCAAGGGCCAGGTGATCGACGCGGCCATGGTCGATGGCGCCCTTGCCCTTTCGCACATGATCTGGGGCATGCGCGGCGCGGGCGCCTGGTCCGACGAGCGTGGCGTGAACCTGCTCGACACCGGAATGTCGTTCTACGACACGTACGAAACCTCCGACGGCAAGTACATGGCGGTCGGCGCGATCGAACCGCAGTTCTACGCCCAGTTGCTCGCCGGGTTGGAGATCGAGGCGGAGGGCCTGCCCTTCCAGCTCGACCCCGCCGGACAGGAAGCGCTGAAAAAGCTTTTCGCCGAACGCTTCCGGACCAAGACCCGGGACGAATGGACCGAAATCTTCGTCGGCACCGACGCGTGCGTCTCCCCCGTGCTCACGTTCGAGGAGGCGACGCGCAACGAGCACATCGCGGCACGCGGCTCCTTGCTGGAACTGGAAGACATCACCCAGCACGCTCCCGCGCCGCGATTCTCCCGCACTCCGAACGGGATTCCCACCCCGCCGCCAACCACCGCCACCCCGATCGATGCGGTCTGGGCCGAGTGAGCACCGGGCGGGGTGGCGATGCGCCGCCCCGCCCCGCCGCCGATAATTGAAACTTGTAACATACCAACCGGTTCGACAGTTGGGCACCGAGCCTGCCATACTGTCCGCGAGCTGGCGGCTTTCGAGAATCGCGAACCTCGTCCGGTCCGCTCCTTGACCGCCGCTCGAGCTGGAGGCCTCCGCGCCGTGCGAGCTTCTGCACACCGCCCGAGCACGACGAGGGCCAGCCCCGAGGGGTGGCCGGCCGATCGTGCTCGGCGGTGCTCGGAGGGGACATACCGCCGGCGGAGGTCCTCCCAAACGGCGAAATCGCCTCAGTAGCAGGTCAACGGCGTCAACGGGTCCGCGGCGCGCGGCGTGAGCGCAGCATAGGCGGACGCGATGGATTTGACCGCCAAACGCAATTCGGGTTCCCGGTGCGTGAACGGCAGCCGCAGGAACCGTTCGAACGCCCCTTGCACGCCGAATCGAGGGCCGGCCGCGAGCAATACGCCGTGATTGGGAGCCGTGGCGGCCAGCGCCGTGGACACCGAGGTCGGCAGTTGTGCCCACACCGACATACCGCCCGCGCCTACGGTGACGCGCCAATCCGGCAGTTCCTCGGCGAGCGTGTCGAGCAACGCGGCGCGCTGCGAACGCAACTGGTCCCGGCGGCGGTCGAGAATCACCTCCGCGTGCTCGAGCAGGTGCACGGTCGCCAGCTGATCCATCACGGGGGTGCCGAGGTCGACCGTGGAGCGGATGCCGAGCAACTTGGTGATCAGCGCCTGGTTGGTCCGGATCCAGCCGACGCGCAGACCGCCCCAGAACGATTTCGAGGCCGAACCGATGGTCACGATCTCGGAGCCTCTGGCGAAGGCGGCGACCGGCGGTTGCGGCACGTCGCCATCGAGCCCGAGATCCGCCATGGACTCGTCGATGACGATGGTCATCCTGGTATCCCTGGCGATGGCGGCCAGTTCGGCGCGGCCGTCGGCGTCGAGCAGCAGGCCGGTCGGGTTGTTGTAGTCCGGCACCAGGTAGGCCAGACTGGCCGCGGTCTGCCGCGCGGCACTGCGGATACCGTCCAGATCCCAGCCGCCCGCCGGGTCCTCCGGGCGCAGCGGCACCGGCACCGGCCGGGCGCCGACGTCGCGAATCGCCTCGATGGCGTTCGGATAGGTCGGATGGTCGATGAGCACCCGGGCGGCGGGCGCCGTGAGCACGTTCAGCAGCAGGCGCAGGCCGTGCTGGGCGCCGAGGGTGACCAGGATCTGCTCGGGCTCGGTCGGCAGCCCGCGCGCGGTGTAGCGGCGGGCGATCGCCTCGCGCAGCGCGAGCACACCTACCGGATCCATGCCGTGCGTGCCGAGGTAGGCGGGAATTCCCTCCAGCGCAGCGGAATACGCGTCCTGCATCTCCAGCGGAGCGGCCATGGCGGCGTAGGTCATGTCGATGGTGGGCAGTTCCGGCGAGGCCATCATCGCCAGGATGCTGCGCGCCGGTTTGACGCCGTCGTGCTGCACGTCGCGGGGCAGGGCCACCGTGCTGCGCGAGCCCTGGCGGCTGATCAGGTAGCCGTGCTCGCGCAACAGCGCGTAGGTGGAGGTGATGGTGGTGCGACTGACCCCGAGGGTGGCGGCGAGATCCCGTTCGCTGGGCAAGGCGACGCCCAGGGGCGCGCGCCCGTCGTGGATCAGCAGCCGGATGCCCTCGGCGAGCGCCAAGTAGGCCGGGCGGGTGGAGCGCCGCCCGGCTGAATCCGGATCACCGTCGTGCGCGTGCCGCCAATGGCCCAGATCGCGAGCCAGGCTGCCCGCGCCGATCACTCTTGTCGCCATACGGTCCAGTATCGACCGATTGGATATTTATTGGCAAGGCCAGTGGCGCGCACGCTGACGGACATGACCGCCTTCGCCACCCTGCTCCTGACCGCACTGATCGGCTGCCTGATCTACCGATTCGCGCCGGAACGCGACACGCGCACCTTCCGCCTCGAACGCTTCCACCCCGGTACGCCGATGTCCGACCAACCCCTCTCGTACTACGACCACCAGCGGAGATACTCCGATCTCGTCGCGATCCACGGCCGTGGCGACGCACCGGACCCGGGCGCGGTGGATTAAGGCCAGTTCCGAAAGACTGGACTGCTCATTGCGAACTTGTCGGTCCCGCGGTGCAGACTTGGCGCATGAGTGACGCCACTCGCCTCGCCACCGATCATCCGGCGATCGAGGCCACCGAGCCCGTGGCCTCCGGTCGTCCCGCGCCGGCCCGCCCGGTCGCGGCGGCCCTGTTCGACACCGCGATCGGCTACTGCGCGATCGCGTGGAGCGAGCACGGTGTGATCCGATTCCAGTTGCCAGAGGCGAACCCGGCCGCCACTCGGGCGCGCATCACCCGCGGCCGCGCCGGACATCCGGGCGGACAGGTCCACGAAGAAGCGCCGACCGAGGCCGTCGCCGCGGCCATCGCGGGCATCCGCGCCCACCTCGCGGGCGAACTCGACGACCTGCGCTGGATCGCCGTGGACACCAGCGGAATCCCGGAATTCCACCGCGCCGTCTACGCCGTCACCCGCGCCATCGATCCGGGCCACACCCTCAGCTACGGCCAGGTCGCCCACCGTGTGGGCGCCCCCGGCGGCGCGCAGGCCGTCGGTCAGGCCTTGGGCCGCAACCCGATCCCGCTGATCATCCCGTGCCACCGCGTCCTGGCCGCCGACCACGCCCTGCACGGATTCTCCGCCCCCGGCGGCATCGACACCAAACAGCACCTACTGACCATCGAGCGCACACCGGGTTTCGGCGAGCCCACTTTGTTCTGAGCAAGTCGACGTTCCCACTCCGGTCATCGCCGGGAGCAAAACCGACGCGATTGCTCCGGGAAGGAGCTCGCGTCGCCGCCGCAGTACTTCCCGACACCGTTTCCGGGAGATTCCCCGGCCCAGCCACGATCCGAACATCGGGCTCCTCGCCCCGCCGGGTAGTTCGCGGCTCAGTCCATGGGATGCGCGCGGAAGAATTCGCACGCGTCTCCCGTGATGTAGCCGTCCTCGCAGCCGAAGTAAGTCTGGATGCAGGCGTTCGTCGAGCAGCCGAGTTCGATCAGCTTCTGCCTGATCCGGGCGCTGCGCTCCTGGGGCGACTCGGTCTTCGGAGTGGTCACCGAGGGACGCGCCGAACTGGTGACCGGTTGCGGTTGCCCGTCGGAGCACCCGGCGGCCAGGGCGAGTCCGGCCGCCAGTACAGCGATCAGCGTGGTCGGTCGCAAGGTCACCCTCCGCTTCCGGACTCACCGCGCATCAGCGCGCCGAGGGACTCGCGATCGGTGACGTCCATCTTGATGCAGGCCCGGTAGAGATGGCCTTCGACGGTGCGCACCGAGACGGTGAGCCGGTCGGCGATCTGCCGGTTGGACAGGCCCGCGGCGACGAGGTTGGCGATCTCGCGTTCCCGCGCGGTCAAGGGCAAGGGCTGCGCGGCCTGCCGCAGCGCCGGGGTGCTCGCTCCGCCGCAGGCCGCGGCGAGCCGGTTGGCCATGGCGGCGGACTCCAGCAACTTGCGCCGATCCCCGGCTCGCTCGTGCGCCGACGCGGCCTGCGCCGCGGCGTCGGCGGCCGACAACAGCGCGCCGATCCGCTCGAATTCGGCTGCGGCCGCGTCCAGCCCGGGTCCGTCGTGGGCGGCGAGCGCCACCGCGTGCCGCGCCTGCGCCTGCACCAGCCGCCCCTCCACTCGATCGGCCAGCTCCGCCAGTCGTCCGGACACGGAGTGGTCGCCGAAGCGGGCCGCGGTGTGCAGTGCCATGGCCTCGATGGCGTGCTGATGCGAACGTGCGGCGGCGTCGGCGGCGCCCACCGCGATCCGGATGGCGGGCGTCACGGTTCCCTCGGCGGCGGCCAGCCAGGCGCGGGCCACTTCCAGCTGCGGTTCGTACACGGCGCTGTGCCTGCCGCCCCGCGCGGTGGCGTCCGCGATCGACTCGGCGGCCTCGGCGGCCCGCCCGAGCGCCGAGTACGCTTCCGCCAGCCGAATTCTCGCGGGGAACATCCAGGCGGCCGCGCCCTCGGCGGCCAATGCGGCAAGGGCCTGTTCCAGATTGTCGATGCCGTCCAGGAACCGGCCCTGCGCCACATCGACGGTGCCTTGCAGGATCTTCGACATGCCCCAGGCCAGATACTGACCCGGCGAGGAGTAACCGACGAACGCTCCCGCGCAGCGCCGTGCGGCCTCCAGCTCTCCGGCGAAGGTCAAGGCGAGCACCTCGGCGTGCGTGGACATGAAGCGGTTGAGCCCGTCGATGTGCTCTTCCACTTCGTGCCCGCGAGCCGCGTACTGCCTGGCCGCCGCGCCCTTGCCCATCAACGCCGACGCCAGGCCCCCGCCGAACGACGCCCACCACACCGCCCACGGCGGTGCGCCGTCGGCGGACATCACGGTCTCCGCCTCGGCGATCGCGTCGTCGACCCGGTTCTCGTTGACCAGACTCGCGGACGCCAGACCGGTGAAGATGGCCGCGATCTTCGGATGCCGCACCTTCCCGCGCACCAGCTTCAGCACCTCGTCGGCGCGATCGGCATCGCCCATGGCCCACAACAGGTTCGCCACCCTGGTGCTGCCCCAGCGCGCCAGCTGCACCTCGTCGAGCTGGTCGGGGTCGAAGCTGGCCAAGGTGCGCTCGGCCTCGATCCGGTGCCCCTGCCACAGCAGGGCGCGCGCCAGCAGGTCGGCGGCCTCCACACCGCCGCGCCGCTCCACCGCGGCGCGGGCGAAGCGCTCGCCCAGCGGCAGATTCGCCAAGCCGATAGCGTCGGCCGCGGCCGCCTCGAACAATTCCAGATCCGCGGATTTGTCACTGTCCAGCGCCAATTCGGCCAGACGGATGCGGTCGGCGGCGGAATTTATCCGGCGTTCCCGCAGCGACGAATACAACCTGCCGCGCAGCCGCCGCGCCGAGGCGATGCCGAGCCTGCGCCGGATCACTTCGCCGAACAGCGGGTGGTTGTAGCGCACGATCAGCTCTTGGGAATTCTCCACCACCCGGATCACGCCGCGCGTTTCGGCGGCTTCCACCGCGTCCTCGCCGGCCAATTCGGCGAGGACGTCGAGATCGATCGGCTCGCAGAAGGTCAGCAGTTCCAGCACCCGCAGCACCGGCTCGGGCAACTGCTCGACCCGGTCCTCCAGCAGCGCGGCCAGCTCCGAGGTCACCGCCGCGCGCCCCCGCAGTTGCCACACGCCGTTCACCTGACGCAGCGTGCCCGCCTCCAGCGCACCCTCCACCAAATGCCGCAGGAACAGCGCGTTTCCGGCGGACGACTCCCACATCAGATTGGCGGTGAACCCCTCGAGCTGCCCGCCGAGCATCGACTCCACCAGCTCGACGCTCTGGCGCTGGGTGAACGGGCGCAGGTCGATGCGCGTCAGGTGGCCGTCTTTCCACAGTGAGGTGACCGCGTCCGGCACCGGGACTCCGCTGCGCACGGTGACCACGATGTGCGCGGCTTTGTCGATGGCCAGTTGCAGCAACAGCGTGGCGGAGAGCTGATCGAGCAGATGCGCGTCGTCGACGCCGATCACCGTGTCCCCGTCGGCGAGCAGCGCCTCACGCGCCGCCGACATGAACGTGACCGGGTCGTGCGCCGTGTAGACGCCGACCATGTGCGCGAACACTCCCAGCGGAATGCTGCGCGCCGACTCGGTGCCCGCCACCCAGCGGACATTGCCGCCGATCGCGGAGGTGGCGTGCCGGGCCAGGGTGGTCTTGCCCACCCCGGCGTCGCCGGTCAGTACCACGCCGACGTGCTCCGAACCGGTCAGCGCCGCACGGATCGCCTCGAATTCGCTCTCGCGCTCGATCATCGGCCAGTTCCGAGCCATGCTCTAACTGTAGTTCTTCACCGATCATGATCGAAGCCGAGCGAGCACGATAGATGTGGCGAATTTTCGGTGATCTTGCCGAATTTCCGCTGGCACACGCGGAATTCGAACAGGTTCTAGCCGAGCACGTCGTGCCGGACGATGGTCTGATCCCGCCCGGGACCCACGCCGATGCAAGAAATACGGGCGCCGGAAAGTTCCTCCAAACGCAACACGTACGCCTGCGCGTTGGCGGGCAGTTCCTCGAAGGTGCGCGCGCCGGAAATGTCTTCCCACCAACCGGGCATTTGCTCGAAAACGGGCTTCGCGTGATGGAATTCGGTCTGTGTGGTCGGCATCTGCTCGACCCGTTCGCCGTCGACCTCGTAGGCGACGCAGATCGGCACCGTCTCCAAACTGGATAGAACGTCCAGTTTGGTGAGGAAGTAGTCGGTGATGCCGTTGACCCTGGTGGCGTAGCGCGCGATCACCGCGTCGAACCAGCCGCAGCGGCGGGCGCGCCCGGTGGTGACGCCGACCTCGCCGCCGGTCTTGGCCAGGTAGGCGCCGAACTCGTCGAACAGCTCGGTCGGGAACGGTCCGGAACCGACGCGGGTGGTGTAGCACTTCAGGATGCCGAGCACCGTGTTGATCTTGTTGGGTCCGATGCCCGCGCCGACCGCCGCGCCGCCCGAAGTCGGGTTCGACGACGTTACGTAGGGGTAGGTGCCGTGGTCGACGTCGAGCAAGGTGCCCTGCGAGCCCTCCAGCAGGACCGTCTCACCGCGCTCGAGGGCCAGGTTCAGCTGCAGCCTGGTGTCGGCGATCCGATGCTTGAAACTGTCCGCCTGGGTCAGCACCTCGTCCACCACCTGCTGCGGGTCCAGCGCGCGGCGGTTGTAGATCTTGACCAGCACCTGGTTCTTGAACTCGAGCGCCGCCTCGACCTTCTGGGTGAGGATCTTCTCGTCCAGCACGTCGGCGACGCGCACGCCGACGCGGGCCACCTTGTCCTGGTAGCACGGCCCGATGCCGCGGCCGGTGGTGCCGATCTTCTTGTTGCCGAGGAAACGTTCGGTGACCTTATCGATGGCCACGTGGTACGGCATGATCAGGTGGGCGTCGGCCGAGAGCAGCAGCCCCGAGGTGTCGACGCCCCGCTGCTCCAGCCCCGCCAGCTCGTCCAGCAGCACGCCGGGATCCACGACGACACCGTTGCCGATGACATTCGTCACGCCAGGGGTCAGGATGCCGGAGGGGATCAGGTGCAGGGCGAAGTTGTCGCCGTTGGGCAGCACCACGGTGTGACCCGCGTTGTTGCCGCCTTGGTACCGGACCACCCAGTTCACCCGACCACCGAGGAGATCGGTTGCTTTGCCCTTCCCTTCGTCGCCCCACTGGGCGCCGATCAGGACGATTGCCGGCATGGTCGTGTCTCCTACGGTTCGACAGGCAACACTGATGTGTTGCAGCTACCTGCCGTACTGAGGCGGTGGCCGGAAGCACAGTCTAGCCGACCCGTCCCCGGCGGCATCGCAGCGGATCTCGTCGTAGGCTCGACAACCGTGTGGTCGCGGCCGGGCAGGGCTATGGTTGCACGGCACGCCGAGCGGCAGCGCGGCGGGCACGGGCGAACCGCAGCGGGTTCGCAGGCCAATGGCGAGGGGCCCGACGGTGTCGGCTCGAACCGAGGAGGGTGTACGGCAGCTTGAGTACCCATGTTCTCCGCTGCGACGGCGCCCCCGTCCCCATCGCGCTCGCGGCCCTGCCGACCACCCAGACGGCCGTCGTCCCCGATCCCGCCGTGATCGATGAGCTGCTCCCCGTGCTGGCCGCCGACAGCCTGCCGCGCCTGATCGTGCTGGGTGACGACGCCGCGCTGGCCGCGGTGCTCACCCATCTGATGCGCACCGAGCGCCTGCACGTGGAGATCGGGTACGTGCCGGTCGAGAAGACCTACGCCTCGCGCGCCTACCAGACCGGGACCGGCAACGCCGCCGCCAAGCGCGCCATCAATGGCCGCGCCGTGGAGACGCCGCTGGTTCGCGACGACACCGGCAAGGTGCTCGCGGGCCGGGCGGTGATCACCGGCATCGGCGGCGAGCGGCTCGCCGGCGAGGCCTACGTCGACGACGCGCTGCTGTTCTCCGGGGAGGTGACGGCGATGCTCGTCTCCCCGTGCCTGGAACCGCCCGGTGTGCGGGCGACCGTGCGGCGAAGGTTCCGCAAACGACGCTGGGTGGAGGGGCGAGCGGCGCAGCTCGGCACCCCCGGCGCGATCGTGACCAGGGACGGCATCCGCACCGATCGCCCGGTGCCGCGCTCGAGTTTCTACCGCCATCACGAACCCTGGCTGCTGGTGCGATGAGTTCTGCCCTGAACCGCAGATCGCGTTCGGTCCGGCCGAGCCCGGTGTTCCTGCTCGTGGTGGTCGTGACCGCGGTCGGCGGCGCGCTGGCCTGGGACGCCCCGCTGGACTCCACCAGGGCCAAGGCAGGCGTGTTCGTCTTCGTGGTGTTCGGCTGGGTGGTCTCGCTGTGCCTGCACGAGTTCGCGCACGCGTACTCGGCGTGGCGCGCGGGTGATCGCGAGGTGGAGTTGCGCGGCTATCTGACGCTCAATCCGCTGAAGTACAGTCATCCGCTGCTGTCGATCGTGTTGCCGATGGTGTTCATCGCGCTCGGCGGGATCGGCTTGCCCGGCGGCGCGGTCTACGTGCACACGCACGATGTCGCGCCACGCACGCAGCGGATCATCAGCGGCGCGGGACCCGCCGTGAACGCGCTGTGCGCCGTGCTGCTGCTGGTGACGGTCCGGATCTGGGGTAGCTCCGCCACGCACGCCGCGTTCTGGTTCGGCGTCAGTTTCCTTGCCTTCCTGCAGATCACGGCGACGCTGCTGAACCTGGTGCCACTGCCGGGACTGGACGGCTACGGCATCGTCGAGCCGTCGTTGAGCTACCAGACCAGGCGCTCGCTCGACCAGTTCAAGCCGTTCGGCATGCTGATCCTGTTCGCGCTGCTGTTCACCCCCGCGATCAACGAGGTGTTCTTCGACGCGGTGTACGCGCTGTTCGAACTGTCCGGCGTTCCGTCGAATTGGTCGCGCTACGGCGGCTACCTGACCCGATTCTGGACCTGATCTCCGGCACACGCGCTACGGGTTGGCGCGGGGCCGCCCGAGTCGGTTCACCGGGCGGCCCCGCTTCTTCGCCGCTTCCGATCCGCCCCACCTCCCAGCTGCCACACCCTCTGGCCGGAAGGCCCTTTCGTCCACGTGCGAAGTGGTCGACCGCGATACCCCGCGACTCGCGGTCACATCGCAAAGCTACGGCGCGACCACGCGCGGAACCCGAGTAGCGGACTACCCGAAGATCGAACTTCCGCCGCGGCGCGCCGGGCGCGGACCACGGTGGCCGGCGAAAATGTCCGAATACCGCTGAGTAGTAAGGGTTCAGACCTGGGGCTGCACGTAGGGGTTCTTGACCGTCGGCGGCAGCAGGGCAATCGCCGAGATACGTTGTACGCCACACACCTGCATCAGGTCTACCAGCGTCGAACGCACCTGGGCGAAGACGACGTGCGCCGAAAGGCCCGCGCCGGTTACCAGTTCCGGGCGCGCGCCCTTCGCGACCGAGCGCAGTACGCGGGCCGCCTCGGCGCGGTCGGGCTGCTCGCCCGGGTCGGCGAGCATCATCCGGCGCACCACGTCGACGGCCTGGCCGAGGCGCTCCACTTCGTCGATCAAACCGGGGTGGAGGATTTCGTCGTCGCGTACCAGAGTCAGCGAGCGCCGCAACAGAACTCGGGTGTTGCGGATGGCGTTGTCCAGCGGATCCGCCGTGGCCCTGATGCGTTCGAGCCGGGGACGGGAATTCCAGTACAGCGGCGAGATGCGGCTGATCTCGCGGCCGCCTTCCAGGGTGGCGCGCAAGGAGTCGATCTGCGGCTGCGTGGCGCGCATCGCGGTGAGCGCGTGGTGCAGCTTCTCCGGATCCTGTTCGAGCAGTCCATCGGCGCATTCGGTGATGGACCTGCCCATCACGGCGAGGATGTCCGCGGCGAGCGTCCGCGCTCTGCGCACGGGATGCAGGGGGATCGCGGCGACCACCACCACACCGACCAGACCGCCAACCAAGGCGTCGATCATGCGGGAGAGTCCGCCGCCCGCCGAGGGCGGCAGCAACGTCGCTACCAGCACGGCGGAGCCCGCCGCCTGCACGGTGATGACCGGACCGCCGTCCAAGAACACCGCAGCGGCCATGGCGACCGCGACCACCAGCGCGATCTGCCACACGCCGGTACCGACGCGGGAGATGAACAGATCGCCGATGCCGATGCCGACCGCGACCCCGACCACCAGTTCCACCGAGCGACGCAGCCGCGCGCCGAAGGAGATGCCCATCGACACCACGGCGGCCGTCGGCGCGAAGAACGGCAGCGCGTGGCCGATGACGTGATGCGCGAGGAACCAGGCCAGCGCGGCGCCGACCGAACACTGGACGATCGGCAGTATCGATCGGCGCAGCCGCGCCCACGAGGTGCGCAATCTCGCCATGCCGCTCGCGCGGGCCACGCCGATCCGGGACCTCGGGTCGAACGCACCCGTCACCCGGCCGCTACCTCTCATCGATTCGCTACGCGGTGCTCCGATCACTACGACTAATCGAGACCGAGCTCCGCGGCCGCCCGGGGGTCGCAGTCTTCCAGCAGGTCGAGGCAGCGAGCGTACTCGTCGGTCTCGCCGATCACCTTGGCGGCGCGGGCCAGCGCGCCGACACTGCGCAGGAAGCCGCGATTGGGCTCGTGGCTCCACGGCACCGGACCGAAGCCCTTCCAGCCGTTGCGGCGCAGCAGGTCGAGGCCGCGGTGGTAGCCGGTGCGGGCGAACGCGTACGCGGCGACGATGTCGTGGTTGATCGCCTCGTCCTCGGCTTCGCCCCGGGACAGCGCCGCCTCGGCGAGGTGCGCCCAGGCGATCGAGGCGGCGGGGTGCTCGGCCGCGACCCGCACCGGATCGGCGCCGTCGAGGAGCGCGTCCTCGGCGTCGGAGATTTCTGGTAGCAATACCGGTTGCGGTCCGAGCAGGTCACCGAACGAGGTCATGCGGTTCATTGTGCACCGCACGACGGTTTGCTCGACAGGCGACCGTCTCGCCTCCGCTCGCAAGCGCGCAGGTCGCACCCGGAGGTCACGTGGCGGGCCTGCGATCGTTCCGCTCGACGTGGGCTGATGCCGGACTTCGCCGGGCCGCGCCCATTAGGCTGGCCGTCGAGTTCAACAGTTCCGCTTAGCGAGGGGTGTGCGTGTCCGACCCGAACGACGAGAAGAGCGCGGCGCGAGGCAGCGCCGGACCGGCCGACGCCGCTGCCGGGGCCGACGCACGCCCTGACGCCGCCACCGAACGTATCCCGGCCTCGGACAAGAGCGGTCCGGCTGCGTCGGCTGCTCCCACCGAGCGCATCGCCAAGGCGCAGCGACCGGGTGCGACGCCGTCCGGCGGTGCCGGCGCGACCACCTCGGGCCCAGCCGCGGCGCGATCGAAGGCGGACGCGAGCACCGGTGATCCGGCCCCCGGCGCATCCCGCGCCGGGCAGCCGAAACAGGCGCCCGGTGGCGGTCCGGTCTCCGGGAAAGACGCGACCGCGGCCACGGCGGGCGCGAAACCGGCCAACGGTCCAGCGCGCGGTACGAACTCACCCGCCTCCACCGCCATGAATACGGGCGGCTCCGCATCCACGGGTAGCGCGGGCGCCGCACCGCAGGCTTCGACGCCGTCCGGCGGCCCGAAGTCCGCGGCCTCCGGAAACCAGGCGAACGCCACCAACCGGCCCGCTCCCGCCAACTCCAAGGCGGCCGGGACC
>NZ_BAFR01000207.1 GCF_000308435.1 Nocardia araoensis NBRC 100135
GATGCGCCTCGCCGTTCAACTTCCGGCCCTTGCTCCAACCGGGTGAGATGGTCGCCGACCAGTACGAAGTCCAGGGCTGCCTGGCCCATGGCGGGCTCGGATGGATCTACCA
>NZ_BAFR01000206.1 GCF_000308435.1 Nocardia araoensis NBRC 100135
ACAACGAGTCGGCCCAGCTGTCCACTGGCTCCGGTCACCGCGACGGTCATGACTACCTCCAAGTTCGGCATCTACGAATAGTACTAACTATTCGTAAGCACTATGCATTCCGCGGCCACTTTGGTCAAGTTGGGTACCATCAAGGTATGTCCACCCAGCGCATTGCCTCGGCGGACGGCGACGATCCCACGCTGGAAGCCGACGTCTTCGCCCGGAACTGCACCTCGCGGCCGGTTCTGCAGAACGTCGCCAGTCGCTGGGGCACGCTGGCGCTGGTCGCGCTGCGGGAGGGGCCGTACCGGTTCAGCGCGTTGCGGCGGCGGGTCGACGGCGTGAGCGAGCGCATGCTGTCGCAGACCCTGCAGGCACTGGAACGCGACGGCATGGTGCACCGGGAGGTGCAGGAGACCATCCCGCCCCGGGTCGAATACACCCTCACCGACCTGGGCGCCGAGGTGGCCGACCGCCTGGAGGGGCTGATCCGGGTGCTGGAAACCAACATGCCGCGCGTGCGCGCGGCGCAAGCCGCCTACCACCGCGACTGACCGGCGGGAAGAGACCAGCGCGGGCCGGAGTTACACGAGCATGGAACTCGCCGCCGCAGTCGATTTCGCCCGCGACCACAGCAGGTCCGTACTCACCACCATCCGGCGCAACGGACGCCCGCAACTGTCCAACGTGCTGCACGTCGTCGGCGCCGACGGCCGCATCCGCATCTCCATCACCGCCGACCGGGCGAAATATCACAACCTCGTCCGCGACCCGTGGGCGGCGCTGCACGTGACCCGCGACGACTTCTTCGCCTACGCCGTGCTCGAAGGCACGGTGGAACTCACTCCCGTCGCCGCCGCGCCCGACGACCCCACCGTCGACGCGCTCGTCGAGTACTACCGCACCGCCAACGGCGAACACCCCGACTGGGACGAGTACCGCAACGCGATGGTCACCGACCGCCGCGCCTTGGTGCTGTTCACCCCGACCAACGCCTACGGCATGCTCCCGGCTGCCGGTTAGCCGAACGAATCTCGCGCCGCGAACACAAACCTCCGGCGCATCATCCCTGAGGTCGCCTTGGACACGGCCCGCTCGCCGCTGGCTCCATTTCGCCCGACCGACCACGCTCAGTCCGCCCCGCGCCCGACCACCGTCGATGACGCCCGCGCGCCGGGCCGGTCGGATCAGCGCGACATCAAATCGGACACCGTGACGAATTGGTATCCCGCGGCGCGCAATTCGCCGACGATGCGAGGGATGGCGGCGATCGAGGGCTCGGCGTTGCCGTGCATGACGTGCAGCAGGATGATCGAACCCGGACGGACCTTGCCGAGCGTCTCGGCGACGATGTCGTCCGCGGTGACGTCCGCCCGGCCGGAATCGGGCTCGACGTCCCAGGTCACGGTGACGCGGTTGTGTTCGGCGAGGTAGTGCGGCAGCACCCACAGCTTCTTGCCGTAAGGCGGACGGAAGGTGATCGGGCCGACGTATCCGGTCTTCATGATCTCGGCGTCCGTGCGCTCCACTTCGTCGCGCACCGTGCCGGGCGTGACGAAGACCATCCGGCGATGCGAATAGGTGTGATTGCCGATCTCGTGGCCCGCCGCGGCGATCGCCCTGCCGTACTCCGGGTGTTCGGCGAGATCACGCCCGTTCAGGTAGAAGGTGGCCGGAACCTGCGCGTCGGCGAGCACTCGCAGCACCTCGGGCGCACGATCGGACGGCCCGTCGTCCAAGGTCAGCGCGACCACCCGCGCGTCGGTGTCCACCCGGCTGACCACATGACCGGCCAACTGGAAGGTGCGCGCCTTCATCAGATAGAAGGTGCCCGTCCCCAGCAGCACCACCACGACGAGCACCGGCACACTTCCGATCAGCCACCTGCGAAACATGCACGCTGTATAGCAGAACGCTTGCCCCCATGCCGACCACCGGCGGACCTACCGGCGCGGAAACCCTTGCCGGACAGACGAAAAGGGCGTGCGATCGCAGACCGCACGCCCTTCTACGCGACAGGATCAGAAGTTGATCATGTGGCCGGCCAAGCCGTGGAAGGCTTCCTGAAGGGCCTCGCTGAGCGTCGGGTGGGTGTGCACGTTGCGGGTCAGCTCGTTGACCGTCAGATCCCACTTCTGCGCGAGGGTGAGTTCGGGCAGCAGTTCGGAGACGTCCGGGCCGATGAGGTGCCCGCCGATCAGCTCGCCGTACTTGGCGTCGGCGACGAGCTTGACGAAACCGGTCGGGTCGCCGAGGCCGTGCGCCTTGCCGTTGGCGGTGAACGGGAAGGTCGCGACCTTCACGTCGTAGCCCTCGTCGCGGGCCTGCTGCTCGGTCAGGCCGAAGCTGGCGACCTGCGGCTGACAGAAGGTGGCGCGCGGCATCATCCGGTAGTCGCCGAGGGGGACGGTCTCCGCGCCGGCGATGGTCTCGGCCGCGACCACGCCCTGCGCCTCCGCGACGTGGGCGAGCTGCAGCTTGCCGGTGACGTCACCGATCGCGTAGATGTGCGGAACGTTCGTGCGCATGTAGTCGTCGATCCCGATCGCGCCGCGGTCGGTGACCTGCACGCCGGTGGTCTCCAGGCCGTAGCCGTCGATGCGCGGGGCGAAGCCGACGGCCTGGAGCACCTTGTCGACGGTGACGGTCTCGATCGAGCCGGTCTTGTTGTCCTTGATCGAGACGGTGACCTTGGCGCCGTCGTCCTCGATGGACTGCACGGCCGCACCGGTGGTGATGGTGATGCCGAGCTTCTTGTACTGCTTGGTGATCTCCTTGGAGACGTCCGCGTCCTCGTTCGGCAGCGCCCGGTCGAGGAACTCCACGATGCGCACGTCGACGCCGTAGTTCTTCAGGACGTAGCCGAACTCCATGCCGATCGCGCCCGCGCCCACGATGAGGATGGAGCCGGGCAGGTCACGGGTGAGGATCTGCTCCTCGTAGGTGACCACGTTGGCGCTGAGCTGGGTGCCGGGCAGCAGTTTGGTGACGGTACCCGCCGCGATGATCGCGTTGTCGAAGGTGATCGTCTCGGTGCCGCCCTTGGTGAGCTCGACCGAGAGCGAGTTCGGGCCGGTGAAGGTGCCCTTGCCGTCGAACTCGTCGATCTTGTTCTTCTTCATCAGGAAGTGGACGCCCTTGACCCGGCCGTCGGCGACCTTTCGGCTGCGGTCGAAGGCGACTCCGAAGTCGAAGTTCACCTCACCGGAGATGCCGAAGGTCTTCGCCTCCTTGGTGAAGATGTGGGCGAGTTCGGCGTTGCGCAGCAGCGCCTTGGACGGGATGCAGCCGACGTTGAGGCACACACCACCCCAGTATTTCTGCTCGACGATCGCTGTTCGCAGGCCGAGTTGAGCGGCGCGGATCGCGGCGACGTATCCGCCGGGACCAGCACCGAGAACGACGACATCGTAGTGGGAAGTCACGCCTCGAGCCTAACTCCGTACCGCAAACTCCACGCACCCGTCCCCCTGTGATATCTCGCGGGTGGCACGTGGCTGCGGCAAAACGCGAGTAGCCCCTCCATGGTGTGCCACTCGCGGAGGGTCAGGGGCGCCAGACCTGGGTGGCGACGCGGCGGAAGTTGGCGCCGAAGATCGCGGCTCGGTCGGCGGGGGTGAATCCGCGCTGGGAGAGGACTTGGTCGAGGGTGGGGGTGTCCGAGGGGCCGAGGAGGTCTTCGGGTGGGGTCCAGTGGAGAGGGCCCCATTGGGTGTAGGCCTCGGAGAAGGCGTGGGGGTTCTGTTGGAGCTCGGCGTTGAAGTCCTCGGCGTCGAAGGAGTAGTCCGAACCTATGCCGATGTGGTCTATTCCGACCAGTTCCGCGCCGTATTCGAGGTGGCGGGCCATTGCCGCGATTCGCTCGGCGCGCTCGTGCGGTGCGTTGCGGCCGAGGAAGATGCCGACGCCGTTGATCCCGATGACGCCGCCGGTCGCGGCGCAGGCGCGTGCCTGGTCGTCGGTGATGTTGCGCGGATGGTCCCACAGCGCGGCGAAGTTGGAGTGGCTGTAGATCATCGGGACGACGCTCAGTTCGGCCAGCTCGAGCCCGGTGCGCCGGGAGCAGTGCGAGCCGTCGGCGAACATGCCGACTTCGTTGAGCGCGTGGACCAGATCGCGACCGTAACCGGTGAGCCCGGTGTCCTCGGTGTCCAGGCAGCCGCAGCCCGCGGCGTTGGCGTGGTTGTAGGTGGGCAGCAGCGAACGCACGCCGAGCTGGTAGAACCGCGCGACGTTGTCCAGGTCGCCGCCCAGCGGCCCGGCGTCCTCGAGATCGAAGGCCAGCGCGATGGTGTCCGCGGCACCGATGTCGGCCACGGTCTCGACCAGACGGAACCGACCGTCGGCCAAGGCGTCTCGGCGGAATCGATCCAGCAGCGCCAGGGAGTCCGCGGTCGACTGCCGGGAGTAGCCGACGTTCACCGACAAGTACGATCCGGCCGGGTAGCGCGCGAGGTCGCCGATGCGGGCGGCGGGCGACAGCGGCAGACAACAGTGCTGCTCCCACAGAAACGGTGGCAACCTCGAACCTCCTGATCGGATCGGCCTCGCCGGCAGCGATCCTACTGTCCACGCCGGGCGGGCATCCGGACGCGGCGAACGGCGAGCCACCGGGCGCCGCGCCGTGGCCGAGTTGCCGCGACAGCCAACACTTTTCGCCGTAACAGGGCACCCACCTGGACCGATGCACGTTATACATCAATCCCTCCCGTGCCCGAAGGCGGTGCGACCATGCGTCGCTTGCTTCTCCTGTTCGTTTCGTTCGTGACCCTCGCCGGCCTCTTCATCGCCCCCGCCCCGGCGTCCGCCGCCCCGGAGTGCGCCTCCGGCTGGGGTTCGATGCCCAAGGTGAACCGAGCCAGGACGCTCGCGCCGCTGACCGGTGTGCGCGCCGGGCGGCACGACTGCTTCGACCGTTTGGTGCTCGATATCGCCGGGCCGGTGACCGGCTATCACGTCGGCTACGTCGAGCGAGTGGTCATGGACGGCTCCGGCGCACCCGTCCCGCTGCGCGGCGGGGCGTTCCTGAGCATCGCCGTCTACGCCCCCGCCTACGACGACGCGTACCACCCCACCTACACCCCCGCGAACCGGGCCGAGCTCACCGACGTGCGGGACTATCGGACCTTCCGCCAGGTGGCCTGGGCCGGTTCCTTCGAAGGACAGACCACCATCGGCGTGGGCACACGCGCGCGATTGCCGTTCCAGGTGTCCACCCTCGACGGGCCGGGCAGCGGATCGCGCATCGTGATCGACGTAGCGCACTCCTGGTGACCCCGCGCCGCGCGGCTCGGCAACAATGTGGGGATGAGCGGCGTTGAGCGGAATGTGACCGATCCCTACCTCTGGCTGGAAGAAGTGACCGGCGAGCGCGCTCTGGACTGGGCTCGCGCGCACAACACGGTCGTACACGCCCGGTTCGCCGACTCCGATCGCTTCCGCGACCTGGAGCGGCGCATCCTCGACATGCTCGACACCGATACCAAGATCGCCTATCCGTCCCGCCGCGGCCCCTGGCTCTACAACTTCTGGCGCGACGCCGAGCACCCGCGCGGCCTCTGGCGGCGCACCACGTTCGCCGAGTACGCCGAGGACGCGCCGGACTGGGACGTGCTGATCGATCTGGACGCGGTGGCCGCCGACGAGGACGAGAACTGGGTGTGGGGCGGGGCGACGGTGCTGCGCCCGGAACAGTCCCGCGCGCTGATCAGCCTGTCGCGCGGCGGTGCGGACGCGAAGGTGGTCCGCGAGTTCGACCTGGAGCGCAGGGTGTTCCTCGACCCGGCCGACGGCGGGTTCTTCCTGCCCGAGGCGAAGTCGGAGATCCGTTGGATCGATATCGACTCGGTGTACGTGGGCACCGACTTCGGCCCCGGCTCACTGACCGATTCGGGCTATCCGCGGATCGCGAAACGCTGGCGGCGCGGTACCGCGCTGGCGGAGGCGACCACCGTCTTCGAGGGCGAGAGCAGCGATGTCGCGGTCTCCGCGGGCTACGACCGCACGCCCGGTTACGAACGGCACTACGTCGGGCGCGCCACCGACTTCTTCAACGAAGAGGTCTATCTGCTGGAGGACGACGGCGCCCTGCGGCACCTCGACATCCCCAGCGACGCCAGTGAGTCCTGGTACAAGGACTGGCTGCTGGTGCGGCTGAAGTCGCCGTGGGAGGTCGGCGGCACGAGCTATCCCGCGGGCGCGCTGCTGGCCACCGACTTCGAGAAGTTCCTCTCCGGCGCACGGGAATTCGAGGTCGTCTTCACCCCGGACGCGCACACCTCGCTGCACGGCTACGGCTGGACCGAGAACCACCTGTTGCTGATCACGCTCGAGGACGTGCAGACCAAGCTCTACGTGCTGACGCCGGGATCGGACGGCTGGCGCCGCGAGCCGCTGGCCGACACCCCGCCGATGGCCACCACCAGCGTGCTGAATCTCGACCCGCTGGAGAGCGGCGACGAGTTCATGCTCAGCACCAGCGGCTTCACCACCCCGGCGACGCTGCTGGCCGGCGCGGTCGGCGGACGCACCGAGCGGCTCAAGCAGGAGCCCGGGTTCTTCGATGCCGACGGGGTGGAGACCGAGCAGTTCTTCGCCACGTCCGACGACGGCACCCAGGTGCCGTACTTCGTGATCCGCCATCGCGACCGGAAGGACGTGCCCGGTCCGACGGTGATGTCCGGCTACGGCGGTTTCGAAGTGTCGCGCACCCCCGCGTACAGCGGCGCGTCGGGCATGGGCTGGCTGGAGCGCGGCGGGACCTGGGTGATGACGAACATCCGCGGCGGCGGCGAGTACGGGCCGCAGTGGCACACCTCGGTGCAGAAAGCCAACCGGCACAAGGTGTACGAGGACTTCTCCTCGATCGCGAAAGACCTCGTCGCGCGCGGCATCACCACCGCCGACCAGCTCGGCGCGGTGGGCGGCAGCAACGGCGGCCTGCTCATGGGCGTGATGCTGACCCGCTACCCCGAATTGTTCGGCGCGATCGTCTGCCAGGTGCCGCTGCTGGACATGAAGCGCTACCACCTGCTGCTCGCGGGCGCCTCCTGGATGGCCGAGTACGGCGACCCGGACAAGCCGGAGGAATGGGAGTACATCGGCAAGTACTCGCCCTACCAGAACGCTCGCGCCGACCGGCCCTACCCTCCGATCCTGCTCACCACCTCGACCAGGGACGACCGGGTGCATCCCGGCCACGCCCGCAAGATGGCCGCGCTGCTGGAGGAGCAGGGCCACGAGTTCTGGTACCACGAGAACATCGAAGGCGGCCACGGCGGCGCGGCCGACAACAAGCAGTCGGCCTTCCAGGCGGCGCTGATCTACGAGTTCTTCACCCAGATGCTCATCGAACGACGGGCCTGACCCGGGAGACGCGGAGTACGCACAACGCGCGGCCGTGGCGGAGTCACGCTCAACGGTCGCGCAACCACTTCTCGATCTGGTCGACGGTGCTGGTGTACTGCCGGATCCAGCCGTTGTGGCCCAGCGGCTCCGGCTGACGCCAGCGCGTCACCTCCGCGTTGGGCAACTTCTCCAGCAGGTGCTCCGCGGAGCTGGGCGGGGTCAGGTCGTCGCCGGCGATCGTGATGGACAGCACCGGGAGTTTCAGCCGCGCGATGCGCTCCTCGTAATCGATGTCCGCGCCGACCGGAACGAACCGGCCGGTGCGCGCCAGCCGCGCCCAGTCGGAGATCAGCACCTTGGACTGGCGACCGAAACCCATCGAGACCCGGTCGCCTGGCCAGAAGCCGGCCAGGTTGGCCGTCAGCGAGACCGCCGCGGTGCCGACCAGCATGCCGGGACCCGAAAGTCCCCGGTAGCCACGGTAATACGGGGTGCCGGAAGCGACCAGGATCAGCCCGCCGAGTCTGCCACGGACGCGCGCGGCGTACATGACGCCGAGCTGGCCGCCCATGCTGTGACCGAGCAGGTACGGCGTGCTGTCCGGGAACTGCTCGCGCACCACCTCGAAGATCGCCGGGAAGTCCACCGAGACCAGCTCGTGGTAGCCGAAAGTGCTGGCGGAGCTCGGCTTCGGCCTGCTGTCGCCGTTGCCGCGCAGCTCGCCGATGGCCACGTCGAACCCGCGCGCGGCCAGGCCCGAGGCGAACAGTTCGTAGTAACCCCCCGGAACGCCGAGCCCGGGCACGATCACCAGCACCGGCCGCGGCGCGTCCGGAGTGACCGTGTGCCGGTGCGGACCCCCGGCGGGGATCAAGCGCACCGGAACCGTGGTGCCGTCCGGCATCTGGATCGGAACTGTCTGCATCCCCGCACGTTACCGCGCTGATCGTCCCCGGTCTCGCAGGCCGGAGACGCTTATGCGCGGACCGCGCCGATGATCACCCTGCTGAGCACCCGGATCACGTCGTCGAGCGGCGGACGCGGATCCGCACCGCTCCACGAGTCGACCACGTAGTTGACGCCGCCGATGATGGCGAGCATCCGCATCTCGTAGTCGCCCGCGGGTATCTCGCCGTGCAGGGCGGCGTCCTCGGCGGCGCCGGCCAGCAGCGAACCCCACTCCCGGCGCACCGCGAGGCGGAACTTCTCCACCTTCGGTCCCGCGCCGACCACTTCCACCAGGGCGACGCGCGCCTTGCGCGGGTCGGAACCGATGGATTCGACGTAGGCGCGCACGGCGGCGTCGATGACGTCCAGCGCCTTCGCGCCGGACTTCGCGTCCAACGCCTTCTTCACGGCGTCCCGCGACTCCCGGTCGATCTGCTCGTACAGCTCTAGGAGCAGGGACTCGCGACCGGTGAACTCCTCGTAGAACTGTCGGGAGGAGAGTCCGGCGTCCTTGCATATGGCGCCGACCGAACTGTTGGCGTAGCCGTCCCGCGCGAAGACCGTCAGGCCTGACTCCAGAAAACGCGCACGCCGCTGACGTTGCCGGTCCTCCACGGGTTGCCCGGCATACATTCGACCCGTATTCGCATCCTGTGACATTGGGGCAGACAATACAGAAGGGCCCGAACTCATCGTCATCGATCGGGCCCTTCGTTACAACCCTCGGCCGACTGCGGGTTAGCCGAAAGTTGGCTGAGCAGTTGCTACCTCATCAAATGGTCGCCGGACAGAAGCCCGGCGACCATAGTAGCTTGCGCGCAAGCACACTTTTCCACGGATCGAGCATTCGGCAACTCCGATCTGGCCGTAGGAGATTCTCTGTCACTGGCTATTTGCCGGAACAGACGATACCTAGCGACTCTACGCTTGCGGGCAATTTTAGAGGGAAACTGTAGAATTTTTTGTTTCATTCCGATTCGTCGGTTACGGCGGATTCGCCCGCTCCCCCGGAACCGGCCAGCAATTCCGGCAGATCGGCCACGGAATCGATGAGGTGATCGGGCGCGCGATCGGCCGACGCCAGCACGCCGGACCGGAATTTTCCGGTGCGCACCAGGACGCCGGTCAGCCCGACATCTTGCGCGGCAAGCACATCGGAGTACAGATCGTCACCGATCATCATGACCTCCGCGGGCTCCAACCGCATCAGCGCCGCGGCGGTCCGGAAACCGGGGGCCGCGGGCTTGCCCACCACCTCGATGCGGGCGTTGCCCGCCGCCTCCAGGCCGGGCAGATACGCGCCGGCGTCGATGCGCAAACCGTCCGCGGTCGCCCAGGTCAGCCCGCTGTGCATGGCGACGACGGGCACGCCGTCCAGCATCAGTTCCACCACCCGGCTCAGCGCAGCATGGGTGAATTCCGCTCCGGCACCGCCGATCACGACCACATCCGGATGATCCTCGTCGAGCCGGAGGCCGGCGAGGTCGGCTTCGATGTCGCCGTGGTTGAGCACCCAGACCGCGGCGTCGGGGTATCGCCCGCGCACGAACTCCACGGTGAGCCTTGCGGCGGTGACGATCTCGGCGGGTTCGACCTCGATGCCGGTGCCGCACAGGCGTTCCGCGATCTCGGCGCAGGTGCGCGAGGTGGTGTTGGTCAGGAACGCCCGGCGCAGTCCCCTCTCCCGGATCCGGCGCACCGCGGCGGCAGCGCCCGCGATCTCCCGCCAGGAGGTCACCAGGACGCCGTCGATGTCGTAGAGCACGCCTCGGATCCGACCGCGGTCAGGCATGGCTTCAGCCTACGGCCGACGCGCGAACCGGGCAGGCCGACTTAAGGTGTTCCCATGACGGAGGCGCTGCTCTACGGACTCGGCACGGCCGTGCCGCTGATCCTTGGCGCCGCCATCGGATTGCGGTGGCGACTGCCCAAGGCGGTGCTCGCCTCCCTGATGGCCTTCGGCGCGGGCACGATGATCGCCGCGGTGTCCAGTGAGCTCTTCGAGCCCGCCTTCCGCCAGAACGCGACCATCGCGGCGATCGCGCTGTTCGCGGGCGCGGGGGTCTACGTGGTCGCCAACCATCTCATCGAGAACAAGCTCGGCCCCCGCGCGCTCGGCTGGGCGCTGATGCTCGGCGCGGTGCTGGACGGCGTCCCGGAGAACACGGCGCTCGGCGTCACACTGGCCGGTGGCGGCGGACTGGTCCTGCTGGTGGCGGTGGCCGTGGGCAACGTGCCCGAGGCGATCAGCGGCGCCGCGCTGATGCGCGACCAGCATGGTGTGGCGCGGCACCGCACCCTATGGCTGTGGACCGCGACCGGCGCGGTGCTCGTCCTGGTCACGGTGCTCGGTAACGCGTTGTCGGACAACTTGTCCCAGACCCATATCGGCGCGGTGCAAGCGTTCGCGGGCGGCGCCACGATCGCGGTGCTGGCCGACTCGCTGATGCCCGAGGCCTACCGGGAAGGCGGTTGGTGGGTCGGAATGGCCACGGCGGCCGGGTTTCTCGTGGCCTTCATACTGCATTGACGCCGCGCATCGGCGGCCTGCTCAGCGCCGCGCGCCGCTGATGACCGCGTCCAGCAGGCCGGGGAAGCGCTGATTCAGATCCTCGCGCCGCAATTGGACCAGCCGGTTGCGGCCGGAGACGAAGGTCGTCGTCACGCCCGCGTCTCGCAGCACCTTCCAGTGGTGCGAAGCGGTCGCCGCCGTGATCTCCACGTCGAACTCTCTGACGTTGCAGCTCAACGGTTCTCGCTCCCCGGCGAGCGCGCGCACCAGTTCCAGCCGCACGGGGTCGGCGAGCGCGCTCAGCACGCGGACCAGATCGATGTCGGCGGTACTCGGCTGCGGCAGCGGGCGCATCTCCATTCTCCGATCGTTTGACAACGATCGAATTATATCCCACCCTCATCCTATGATGCTTCGACAACCATCGAACAATCTCTACCGATCGCTCCTACCGCTCGCCGTGGGCACTTTCGTGCTCGGCACCGACGGCTTCGTGCTCAGCGGACTCCTGCCACTGATCGCCGCCGACCTGCACGTCTCCGTATCTACGGCAGGGCAGCTGACCACGATGTTCGCTTGGACCTACGCCATCGCCTCGCCACTGATCGCCGCGGCGACCGGATCCTGGGATCGGCGCGTGCTACTCGGCGGCGGCGCCGCGCTCTTCGTGATCGGCATGATCGGTCAGGCCGCCGGGGAGAGTTTCGGCGTCATGGCCGCGGCACGCGTCGTGGCGGCCATCGGGGCGGCGGCCTTCCAGGCCAACGCGTTCGCCGTCGCGGGTGTCGTCGCCGATGACGCCCACCGGGGGCGGGCCCTGTCGATCGTGACCGCGGGCATCACGCTGTCCAGCGTCGCGGGCGTGCCGATCGGCATCTTCGCCGAGCGCTGGATCGGCTGGCGCGGCGTGCTGTGGGGCATCGCGCTCGGCGGGGCGGTAGCGGCGTTGCTGATCTTGCTGCTACCCCGGGTGACGCTGCCCAGCACGGGACTGCGCGCCCGGATCGGCGTGCTGATCCGGCCGCCGGTGCTGCGGGTGCTGATCGTGACGACAACGCAGATCACCGCCGTCTACACCACCATCGTCTACCTGCCCGTTGTGGTCGCGGCATCGGTGCCGCAGAGCATGCTCGCCTGGCTGCTGCTGGCCATGGGCGTCGGCCAGGTGATCGGCAACGCGCAGGCCGGACGGGCGGTCGACCGCTACGGCCCGCAGCGCACGCTGACCGTGGGACTCACGGGCGCCTTGGCCGGCCTCGCACTGCTGGGCGTGGCCGTCCATGCCGCGTGGGCGGTGTTCGTGGTGCTCGCCCTGACCGGGCTGTTCGGCTCGGCGATCCTGGTTCCGCAGCAGCATCGCCTGTTCGGCATCGCCTCGGACGCGCCCACCGTCGCCCTCGGCCTGAATGGATCGGCCATCTACCTCGGTGCGGGAATCGGTTCGATAGTCGGTGGGACCGTGCTGGATTCCTCCGGCAGCCAGTGGCTCCCGTGGACCTCTACGCTCATCGCCTGCCTGGCCCTGGCGCTCGCGCTGCAGAAGGCCCCGTCCTCCGCCAAGAGTCCGGTCCCGGCATGACCTACCCGCCGGCGGCGCGGCATCGACCCGCGCCGCCGGCGATTCGCTCGTCGCCGGACCGTAGCACTGAGATCCGGTTATCGATGACGATGGCGCACAGGCCACTTCACTCCGCCGACGAGGCCACTGGTGACTCACCGACAGACGTGAGCCGCAGCCGACCGGGCGTCCTGGTGGCGACTCCGATATCCCGCCCAGTACGGGTACGAAGCAGCGAGATGGCCGAGATCCGGGGCGCTCGGCATCGCCGCGTCCGGGCTAAGCGGCGGGGCCCGGGCGGATCGAATCCAATCGGTCGGCGCAGCGAGTGAGCAAGTCCTGCAAGGTCGCTCGCTCGGCGTCGGTGAATTCCTCGGCCAGGGCGCGTTCGACGCGGACGGCGCGGGCATCCGCGTCGCGCATGACCGCCGCGCCCTCGTCGGTCAACGTGGTCTCCAGGACGTTCTTGTGCCACGGGTGCGGGGTGCGCTCGATGAGCCCGCGTTCCTGCAGGTTGCTCAGCACGGTGTTCATCGACGGCGGTGTGACGCCGCAGAGCCGGGCCAGAGCGGCGGCGGAGATACCGGGATTCTCGGCGAGGAACAGCAATGCGGCGTACTGGGGCACGGTCACGCCCGCCGGTTTCAACGCGGCGTTCTTGGCCGTGTTGAGGGATTGCTCGGCACGTTTCAGATACGAGCCGATCCGTTCGGCGGCGGGCATGGACGTCATAAGCGCATGGTATCCGCACGTTCATCCATTCGGGCCTTGACCGATATTAGAGTTCTAACTTAGATTCGTGTCTGTTGCTCGATGTGAGCACATTCGACTGCATGATTTCTAAGAGGTAACCGATGCCCCACGCCCTGCCCCTCCGCCTGCTGTCGAGCCTGGCCGCAGGCAGCGCGTGTCTCGCGCTCGCCGCCTGCGGCACGAGCGACGCGCCGAGCACCGCCGTCCACACCGCCTACGAGCTGCCCGGCGACCGGGCCTACCCCGAGGGCATCGCGGTGGACGCGCGGACAGGAGATAGCTATGTCGGCTCCTACACCACCGGCGCCGTCTATCGCGCGACCCCGAACGCGCACCGAGCCGAGGTCTTCCTGCCCGAAGGCGCCGACAACCACAAGACCGCCAACGGCTTGAAGGTCGACGCGGCCGGACGGCTGTGGGTCACCGACTCGACCACCGGAGTCGCGGTATACGACATCGCGACTCGCGCGCTGCTCGCCGACTTCACCGTGCCGGGAAGCGACCCCCGCTTCGTGAACGATCTCGCCATCACCCCGGACGGCACGGCGTATCTGACCGACAGCACACGGGCGGTCGTCTACCGCGTCACCCCCGACCAGTTCGCCGCCGCCCGCGCACAAGGCGGTCGCGGAGAACTGACCCCCCAGTTCGACCTGCACTCCGTGCTGCCGCCGATCGAGCCGGGCGGCTTCAGCCTCAACGGCATCGTCGCCGATCCGGCAGGCCGTTATCTGCTCACGGTCGACATGCCGCGCGGCGACTTGTACCGCATCGCGCTCACCCCGGAACCGACACCGATCCGCAAGGTGACCTTGCGCGGCGGCGATCTGCGTCAGGGCGACGGACTGGAACTGCGCGACAACACCCTGTGGGCCGTGCACAACACGACCAACACCATCAGCCGCTGGACCCTCTCCGACGACGGCGCCACGGCGACGCTCGCCCAGCAGCGCACCGACGAGGCCCTTTCCATCCCCACCACGCTGGCCCGCGCCGGTGACCGCCTCCTGATCGTGTCCTCCCAATTCGACAAGGGCGGTCCGATGGGACCGGGCAGCCCGAAGACGCCGTTCGCCGTCGTCACCCTCGACGGCATCTGACGCCGAAACGCCGGAAGCCGGCCCACCTCGCGGTGGACCGGCTTCCGGTTCGAAATGCGTTGCCCAGGGGCAGGACTCAGAAGTCCATGCCGCCCATGCCACCGGTCGGGTCGCCGGCGGGAGCGGCGGCCTTCTCCGGCTTGTCGGCGACAACGGCCTCCGTGGTCAGGAACAGAGCCGCGATCGAGGCCGCGTTCTGCAGCGCCGAACGGGTGACCTTGACCGGGTCGGCGACACCGGCGGACAGCAGGTCCTCGTACTCGCCCGAGTCGGCGTTCAGGCCGTGACCCGCGGGCAGGTTGGCGACCTTCTCGGCGACCACGCCGGGCTCGAGGCCCGCGTTGAACGCGATCTGCTTCAGCGGAGCCGACAGCGCGACCTTCACGATGTTCGCGCCGGTGGCCTCGTCACCGGTGAGCTTCAGCTCCTCCAGCGCCGGAGCCGACTGCAGCAGGGCCACGCCACCACCGGCGACGATGCCCTCCTCGACGGCCGCCTTCGCGTTGCGCACGGCGTCCTCGATGCGGTGCTTGCGCTCCTTGAGCTCCACCTCGGTGGCCGCGCCCGCCTTGATCACCGCGACGCCGCCGGCCAGCTTGGCCAGACGCTCCTGCAGCTTCTCGCGGTCGTAGTCCGAGTCGGAGTTCTCGATCTCGGTACGGATCTGCGCGACCCGGCCCTTGATCGCCTCCGCGTCGCCCGCGCCCTCGACGATGGTGGTCTCGTCCTTGGTGACGACGACCTTGCGCGCCTGGCCGAGCAGCTCGACGCCCGCGTTCTCCAGCGACAGGCCGACCTCTTCGCTGATGACCTCGCCACCGGTCAGGATGGCGATGTCGGCCAGCTGCGCCTTGCGGCGGTCACCGAAGCCGGGAGCCTTGACGGCGACCGACTTGAAGGTGCCGCGGATCTTGTTGACCACCAGGGTGGACAGGGCCTCGCCCTCGACGTCCTCGGCGATGATCAGCAGCGGCTTGCCGGCCTGGATGACCTTCTCCAGCAGCGGCAGCAGGTCCTTGACGGTGGAGACCTTCGAGCCGACCAGCAGGATGTACGGGTCCTCGAGGACCGCTTCCTGACGCTCCGGGTCGGTGACGAAGTAGCCGGAGATGTAGCCCTTGTCGAAGCGCATGCCCTCGGTGAGCTCCAGCTGGAGGCCGAAGGTGTTGCTCTCCTCGACGGTGATGACGCCTTCCTTGCCGACCTTGTCCATGGCCTCGGCGATCAGCTCACCGATGGACGCGTCGCCGGCCGAGATACCGGCGGTGGCGGCGATCTGCTCCTTGGTCTCGACCTCCTTGGCGGTGTCGAGCAGCTTGGCGGTGACGGCCTCGACGGCCTTCTCGATGCCGCGCTTCAGGCCCAGCGGGTTCGCGCCGGCCGCGACGTTGCGCAGACCCTCGCGCACCAGCGCCTGGGCGAGCACGGTCGCGGTGGTGGTGCCGTCGCCCGCGACGTCGTCGGTCTTCTTGGCGACTTCCTTGACCAGCTCGGCGCCGATCTTCTCGTACGGGTCCTCCAGCTCGATCTCCTTGGCGATGGAAACACCATCGTTGGTGATCGTGGGGGCGCCCCACTTCTTCTCCAGGACAACGTTGCGACCCTTGGGGCCCAGCGTCACCTTGACCGCGTCGGCGAGGCTGTTCAGACCCCGCTCGAGGCCGCGGCGGGCCTCTTCGTCATACGCAATTGTCTTGGCCATGGCGTTGTTGAGATCCTCCATGTGTATGGCTGACACACAGGACGACCGCCGGTTGGGTCGCCCCAGTTACGCTGGCCAGGTTCGGTGCCCGCGACGGACGACCGAGGGTGTCTACGGAACCCGGTCTCACCGTCCCGACCTGGCACTCACAGGTCGAGAGTGCCAAGAGCATTTTTAGCACTCTGGGGTGGCGAGTGCAAGGTCCGCGAGTCCTAGTGACGGTCGTCGACGCGGAGCACAAGCGCGACGAACGCGTCGGTACGGCGTTCCTCCGGCGTGCGGGGCTCGCCCTCCTCGACGGTGACGAGCTCGGCGTCGTGCAGCAACAGCTCCGCCTCCACCCGCATGATGGCGCGAATGAACGGCGGGGCGACGTCGGGCGGCAGATCGCCGTTCACCACGTAGCTGCCGTCCGGTTGGGACTCGGTGGACACATACGAAAGCGCGCGCAGCAGATCTGCGCGCCGTTCCCCCGCTATTAGGTCGGAATCCGTGTCATCCGCCATTGCTATAGCTTAGCCGCCGGCACTTCACATCTCCGGCCGGAGAATTCGCCGTACTCGAATCGGATGACAAAGGGGCAGGTCAACGCCCCGCTTACGCGATCTTCCGACATCCGCCGCCGCCCCAGCGCGCCCGCGGCGGCGTAGATTCCGGGTGGACCATGATCAACCTCATCCCGGAAGGGGACGCGGGTGGACGACCTGCCGTTCGATTCGCTCTACCGGCACGGCTTCGCCCGGGTGGCGGTCGCGGTGCCCCGGGTCAGGGTGGCCGACCCCGCCTACAACGCGGAACAGACCGTGGAGCTGGCCACGCAGGCCGCTGCGGCCGGGGCGGTGCTGACGGTGTTCCCCGAGCTGGGCCTCTCCTCCTACACCGCCGACGACCTGTTCCATCAGGACGCGTTGGACGCGGCGGTGGAGGCGTCGCTCGCCCGGCTGGTCGCGGCGAGCACGGACATCGACACGGTGCTGGTGGTGGGCGCGCCGGTGCGCGTGCACCACCGGTTGTTCAACTGCGCGATCGCGATCTGCCGGGGCATCGTGCTCGGCGTCGCGCCGAAGAGCTACCTGCCGAACTATCGGGAGTTCTACGAGAAGCGCCAGTTCGCGGCGGCGCGGGAGGCGCTGGACGACCACGTCACCATCGCCGGGCACCACGCGCCGTTCGGATCCGATCTGCTGTTCCGCGCGAGCAATCTGGACGACTTCGTCTTCCACCTGGAGATCTGCGAGGACGGCTGGGTTCCCCTGCCGCCGAGCGGCTTCGCCGCATTGGCCGGGGCGACCGTGCTGATCAACCTGTCCGCGAGCAACATCGTGATCGGCAAGGCGGACTACCGGCGTTCGCTGTGCACCTCCCATTCGGCGCGCTATCTCGCGGCGTACCTGTACTCCGCCGCGGGGACCGGCGAGTCGACCACCGACCTCGCCTGGGACGGGCAGGCTCTGATCTGCGAGAACGGCGACCTGCTCGCGGAGGGCGAGCGTTTCTCCGATCATCCCCAGCTGATCACCGCCGACCTCGACCTGCGCCGCCTCGTCGCCGACCGCCTGCGCACCACCAGCTTCGCCGACAATGTGCAGGACCACCGCGACCGGCTGGCCGCGCTGCGCCATATCGATGTGCGGCTGCCCGTCCCCGAGGCCCCGGTCACGCTGGAGCGCGAGATCGCGCGCTTCCCCTACGTCCCCGCCGACCCCGCCCTACGCAACGAGCGCTGCGCCGAGGTGCACCACATCCAAGTGGAGGGCTTGAGCACGCGACTGCGCGCCACCGGCACCGAGCGCGTGGTGATCGGGGTGTCCGGCGGCTTGGACTCCACCCAGGCGCTGATCGTCGCGGCCAAGACGATGGACCGGCTCGGCCTGCCGCGGGAGAACGTCCTCGCCTACACCATGCCCGGCTTCGCGACCAGCACCAGGACCAGAACCGACGCGCACCGCCTGATGGCCGCCCTCGGCGTGACGGCGCACGAGATCGACATCAGCCCATCGGCCACGCAGATGCTGCGCGACCTCGGCCATCCGGCCGCCGACGGCGCGGCGGTGTACGACATCACCTACGAGAACGTGCAGGCGGGCGAGCGAACCTCGCATCTGTTCCGGCTGGCCAACATGCACGGCGCGCTGGTGATCGGCACCGGCGATCTCAGCGAACTCGCGCTCGGCTGGTGCACTTTCGGCGTCGGCGATCACATGGCGCACTACAGCGTGAACGCGTCGGTGCCCAAGACGCTGATCAAGTACCTGATCGCATGGGCGGTGGACACCGAGCAGTTCGGCGCCGACGCGAACGAGGCGCTGTCGTCGATCCTGCGCACCGAGATCTCGCCCGAGCTGATTCCGCACGAGGACTCCTCCGCGCCCGCCCAGAGCTCGGAGGCCACGGTCGGCCCGTACGAATTGCAGGACTTCCACCTCTACTATCTGTTGCGTTTCGGCTACCGGCCCAGCCGCGTCGCGTACCTGGCCAGGCACGCCTGGTCGGATTCCGCGACCGGCCGCTGGCCCGACCTCGTCCCCGCCGACCAGCGCAACGCCTACGACCTCGCCACGATCAAGCACTGGCTCGGCGAGTTCCTGCGCCGGTTCGTGCAGACCAGCCAGTTCAAGCGCTCCACGCTGCCGAACGCACCGAAGGTCGGCTCCGGGGGTTCGCTGTCGCCGCGCGGCGACTGGCGCGCGCCGAGCGACGCATCGGCGGCGGCCTGGCTGGAGGAGCTCGACCGCAACGTGCCGGACGCCTGACGCATCGCCGCCTCCGACACCCCGGAAAGGACCGGACGCACTCCTGCCTATGGTGGCTGCGTGAGTGAGAGAACCGGCTGGGATGCCATCGACGATGCGTTGCGGCCGCTGTACGGCGAGATCGAGCCTTTTCATTGGGCGTCCGACCACCCGTGGTCGCTGGGCGGGCCGGACCCGCTCGACGGGATCAGCGCCTACTCCCGCACCGATCCGGTGCCGCACTGGCACTACATCAGCTACGGGATGACCGAGCTGTACGAGAAGGAGTGGGACAACGCGGCGGAGTCCGGCTGGGGCTTCGAGTTCACCTTCCGGTTGGCGCGCAGGCCCGAGGACACCGAACCGCCCGCGTGGCCTGCGAACTTCATGCAGAACCTCGCCCGCTACGTCTTCCAGTCCGGCAAGTGGTTCGAACCGGGCCACACGATCAAGACGAACGGGCCGATCGCGACGGATCGCGCGGACTGCACCAATCACGCCGTCTGCTTCACGACGGACCCGGAACTGGGCGCCATCGACAGCCCGCACGGCCGCGTGCGGTTCTTGCAGATCGTCGGACTGACCATGCGGGAATACCGCGCGGCGCAAGGCGGACGCGCCCTCGCGCTGCTCGCCGAGTTGGAACCGCGACTGCCGCTGTTCGTCACCGACATCCACCGCGAACCGTTGGTTCCCGAGCCGAAACCGCAAGCCCGCTGGCCCCGATGGGGCGGAGGCCTGGCCGGACGAGGGTGATCAGGCCGCCCGGGTCACGCGGTGCGCGACCGGAGCGGCCCGGTGCGGCCCGCGGGTACCGGCTCCCCGCGTGCGCAGCGCCCGGCGATGGCGCGCCCGCGCGGCGTGCGCGCCACGCAACCCGTTGACGACGTTGCGGATGTCGTGCGCGGCACCCGATCGCCTGGCCACGCCGATCGCCAGCAATGGCAGCGCGAGGGCGAGCGCGCTCCGCGCACGGAACTTCCCGTCGCCCATGGGAATCAGGACTTCTCGGTCTTGATGGACGCGAGCAGCTCGACCAGATGCGCTTCGGCGCTCGCCTTGTCGACGCCGAGATCACTGAGCAGGCCTGCGCCGTTCTCCTGTTCCAGCAGCGCCAGCAGCATGTGCTCGGTACCGATGTAGTTGTGCCCCAGCCGGAGTGCCTCACGGAAAGTGAGTTCGAGGACCTTCTTGGCCTCCGCGCCGAACGGAATCAGCGCGGGGACGTCGCCCTCGGCAGGCGGCAGGGACGCGGAAGCGGCGGCGGAGATCACATCGACGGCGACGCCCTGGTGGACGAGTTCGTGCACCGCCAGGCCTTGCGGTTCGGTGAGCAGCCCCAGCACCAGGTGCCCGAGGGAGATCTCCCGGTTGCCCGCGGTGCGCGCGGCCTCCTGTGCCGCCATCACGACCGCCCGCGCGCGCGGGGTGAAACGGGCGAAGCCCGCGTTCGGGTCCATGGCCGCCGCCGCGGCCGGGTCGGGCACCTTGGGCACGAACCGCTTCTGCGCGGCCTGCTTGGTGACGCCCATACTGGCGCCGATATCGGTCCAGGAGGCGCCGGAGCGGCGAGCCTGGTCCACGAAGTGGCCGATCAGGTGATCGGCCACTTCGCCGAGGTGATTCGCCACGACGACGGCGTCGGACAGTTGCTCGAGCACGTTGTCGGGACGGGCCTTCTTGATGCCATCGATCAGGTCGTCGAGGCGGAATTGTTCGGTCATGCGTCAACCATAAGTTGACGATGCAGACCCGTCAACCACTAGTTGACGATGCCGTTCACGGGCGCGCCGACCAGGCCGCGCCGCGCACGATGCGTTCCTTCACCCACGCGGCCGCGCGTCCGGTCAGCACCGTCCTGGCCGGTGCGTCGTCGGCGTGCACGACCTGGACGACCCCGTCCCCGCGGCCCAGGCTGAGGCACTGCAGCACATAGCGGAAGCGCAGCTCACCCGGCTCGCGACCGCGCATCCGGGCGACGGCGCCGTCCGCCGCGTGCTTGCCGGTCGGCAGCGCGGTGGCACACGCCATGCGCAGATCGCGCCCGCCCGGCCCCGCGACCACGGCGGCGTCACCCGCCGCGAAGACGTCGGGGTGCGACACCGAACGCAAGGTGGCGTCGGTCAGCACCCGGCCGTCGGAATCCACCGCGAGACCGGAACGAGCGGCGAGGCCGGGCACCCGGAAACCGGTGGTCCACACCGTCGCCGCGGCTTCGACCAGCGTGCCGTCGGCCAAGCGCGGCCCATCGGCCGTCACCTCGATCACCTTGGCGCCGGACCGGATCTCGACGCCGAGCCGCTCCAGCGTCCGCGTGATGTGCGCCCGCGCCTTCGCCGACAGCCAGGCGCCCGGCTCCTCTGAACCGAGGAGCACCACCCGCGACTCCGGATGCGATTCGGCGAGTTCCGCCGCCAGCTCGATGCCGGTCGCCCCCGCGCCGACGATCGCCACCGGCCCGCCCGCCAGGGCCGAGGCGCGCACGTCTTCCTGCGTGGCGATAGAACACGCGTGTTCGGCGACGCCGGGGACGCTCTCGAGATCGGCGACGCTACCGAGCGCGTAGATCAAGGTGTCGTAGTCGAGCGCGGGCGCCGCGTCGAGCACCACTCGACGCGCGACCGTATCGATATCGGTCGCCCGAGCGCGCACGAAATCGATTCCCTTGCCGCTCAGCGCTTCCCGCAGATCCCATGCCGCGATCTGCTGCCCGGCCGCCCGCTGATGCAGTCGTACGCGCTCGACGAACGACGCGTGGGCGTCCACCACGGTGATCCTGGCGTCCCGCGCCGTGCGAGCGAGCCTGCGGGCTGCCGCCAGTCCCGCGTACCCCGCGCCGAGAACGACGATCCGATGCTGTCCGGTCATGCTGAGGCTCCTTTCGATCGGCCATCACCCCTCAGACCGGACAAGACCCCGATTACTGACAGACCGGTGCCGTGAAGCGCGTCACAGCGAATGGCGGCGCCGGTCCGGCACTGCGCCCAGCGCGCCATCGGACCCGTTCGCGCCGGCGAGATAGGCCAGCTTGTCCGGATTCACGATCAACCGCAGCGCGGTGACCGCGCCCTCGGCCACATCGACGCCGACCACGAGCAGCGGCGCGCCGTCCACCCGCGCGACCGCGGCGGGCGCGCCGTTGATCTCCTCCACGACCAGCCGCATGCCCGGCACCTCCCAGCGCATCAGCCCCACGAGGTAGCGCGCCACCTGCGCCGCACCACGCACGGGGCGCCGCGCCGCGTTCACCTTGCCGCCGCCGTCGGCCGTCGCGCTCACGTCGGCGGCGAGCATCCGCTCCAGCGACGCGATGTCGCCCTCGCGCGCCGCCTTCAGGAATCGCTCGATCAGCTCGCGGGCATGATCGGGCGTGATGCCGAAGCGGGGGCGGCCTTCGCGCACGCGCAGGGCCGCCCGGCGGAAGATCTGCTGTGAATTGGTCTCGGTGATGTCGAGCATGTCGGCGATCTCGCGGTGCGCGTATCCGAAAGCCTCCCGTAGCACGAAGACCGCGCGCTCGATCGGGGTCAGCCGCTCCAGCGCGGTCAGCAGCGCGAGCGAGACCTGTTCGCGTTCCTCGACGGTCTCCAGCGGGCCGAGCTCGCCGCGCGCGGTCGACACCGGCTCGGGCAGCCACGGCCCGACGTAGCTCTCCCGCCGGGCCCGCGCCGAAACCAGCCAGGAACGGCAGAGATTCACCAGCGCGGTGGTCAACCATGCCTCGGCGGAGCGGATGCTGCCGCGGTCGGCCCCGTCCCAGCGCAGATAGGTTTCCTGCACCGCGTCCTCGGCCTCACCCGCCGAGCCGAGCATCCGATAGGCGAGCGCGAACAGGCGCGGTCGGTGCCCCTCGAACTCTCGTAAACCGTCCGGCTCCATACGCACCTTCCTCCACCCGCCCGACGGATATGACCGTACCGCTCCCAGCGGAGCGCGCGGGGGTGCCGGTGCGCCGATCCGACGAGACGGCGCGATGGCTCGGCGATGCGGCGGCGGCCGGTCCGGAAGCCGCCGCTAGAGCTCCGCCCTCGGCGGCTGATCGCCGTTCTGGCGTTGCTTCGCCCCAGGTCGGCGCAGCCGCAGACGGGCCGAGCCGCGGATCGCAGGACGCGGGATCGCCGGCCGGGGGATGGCCGGCCGACGGATGGCGGTCAGCCGCCGGTCCGCCCGTCGTTGCGCCCGCCGCTCAGCGGGTTTGTGCGTCCAGGTCTCCGGACGCGCGGCTACCCAGCGCTGGGAATGCCAGGCGAACGGGATGTGGCCCAGGTACAAGGCGACCAGCACCAGCAGCAGCACGATCGGATAGGTGACCAGCGCCGCGGCGGCGAGCGCGACCAGCACCAGCAGCCCGGCCGCGGCCTGCGGCGCCACCGACACCGATTTCATGGCCAGCGTCGGGATGGTGCTGACGCACAGTGCGGCCGCGAACACCGTCCACGCCGCGACCTCGTAGAAGCCGACCCACCAGCCGTCGCCGAACTGCACGTACAGGGCCACCGGCACCACCGCGATGAGCGCGCCCGCCGGGGCGGGCACACCGACGAAGTACTCCCTGGCCCAATCCGGCCTGGTGTCGTCGTCCATCAGGGTGTTGAACCGGGCCAGGCGCAGCACGATGCTGACCGCGAACAGCAACGCGACGATCCAGCCGACGCTGTTGCTGCTGAGCAAGGTGACGTACAGCACCAAGGCGGGGGCGACGCCGAAGGAAATGGCATCCGACAGCGAGTCCAGCTCCGCGCCCATCTTCGTGGTGGCGTCGAGCATCCTGGCCAGCCTGCCGTCGAGGGTGTCCAGCACGGCGGCCGCGCCGATCATGGCCAGCGCGATACCGAGTTTGCCGTCGAGGCCGAATTTCACCGCCGACAGCCCGGCGCACAGCGCCAGGATGGTGACGATGCTCGGCAGCAGCCGGATGCTCCGCCGCCTGCGCCGCTGGGTGGGTACCGCCGCCTCCATCACGCGTCAGCTGATGTGCCGAGCACGGCGAGCACGGTTTCGCCGCCGATGGTGCGCTGGCCGGGCTGCACGAGCAATTCGGTGCCCGCGGGGAAGTAGGTGTCGACCCGCGAGCCGAAGCGGATCAGGCCGTAGGTGTCGGCGATGGTCAGCACGTCGCCGACCTGGGCGTCGCAGACGATCCGGCGCGCGAGCAGCCCGGCGATCTGCACCACGACGACCTGCTCGCCCTCCGGCGTCTCCAGCACCATGCTGTTGCGCTCGTTCACCGAGCTCGCCTCGGGCAGGTCGGCGGAGCGGAATTGGCCCGGCTGGTGCAGCACGGTGCGCACGACGCCGGAAACCGGTGTGCGCTGCACATGGACGTCCAGCACGGACAGGAAGATGCTGACCCGCGGCAGCGGCGCTTCGCCGAGGCCCAGCTCCACGGGCGGCGCGGCCGTGTCGACCAAGGCGATCTCGCCATCGGCGGGGGCGACCACGACGCCGGGCCGATTCGGCGGCACGCGATGCGGGTGACGGAAGAAGGTCGCGCAGGCCGCCGCGGCGAACAGTCCGGTTCGCCGCACCCATTTACGCTTGCCGCCGACTACGGCGACCGCCAAGGGTGCGGCGACGAACGGAAGCCCGGCGGGATGCAACGGCGGGATCGCGTTGCGGACCAGATCGACGACGTGGCCGACTCCGGTGCGTTCAGGCGTGCCGGGCGGGGTGGGACGGCGGGCCACAGGCTCCTCTTTCGTGCTCGATGCAGACGGTTCGCGCCCTTCAACGATAGGTCGGGCGCAAGCGTTCACACCTTACGGGAAAGGAGCCTGTGGCACGCGGCGTCAGGACCTGACTCGGGCGCCCGTGACCAGTCGAACCAGGAACAACAGGATGACCGCGCCACCAAGGCAGGTGAAGAAGCTGAACCACAGGCCGCCGCCCTCGACGTCGACTCCGAGCAGCTTCAGCAGGAAGCCGCCGAGCAGGCCGCCGATCACCCCGACGATGATATTGAGCAAGATGCCCTGTTGGGCGTCCGTCTTCATGATCTTGCTCGCGATCCATCCGGCGAGACCGCCGATGATGATCCATCCGATAATCCCGAGACCGAGCATGTTGTCCTCGCATTCAGTTGGGCCACGCCTCGTGCAGCAGTGGCGTGCTTCGACGAGATACCCACCGATTGTCGGAATACGCGCGGCAGATGAGCGACTTCCAAGCTAATATGAGGAAGCCTCATGTCTATTCGCCAATGGACAGTGGCTGATGAGGGACCGATTTCGATGCTTCGGGGAACCCCCGGCGGCGCCGCCGCAGGTACATAGGAGACGCAGATGGCTGCTCGAATCGCCCAGACCACCGGGGCAGAGCACACGGCGATCCTCGGGCTCGGCGTTTACCGCCCTGCTCGAGTGGTCACCAACGACGAGGTGGCGGGTCCGATCAACTCCAGCGACGAGTGGATCAGGACCAGATCGGGCATCAGGACCCGGCGGTTCGCCGACGAATCGGAGACGATCCAGAGCATGAGCGTCGCCGCCGCGCGCGGTGCGCTGGAATCCTCCGGCATCGCGGTCGACCAAGTCGATTGCGTGATCGTTGCTACATCCACCCACCTGTTGCTGACACCGGCCGCCGCCCCGCGCATCGCCACCGAACTCGGCATGAACGGCGCCGCCGCCTTCGACGTCTCGGCCGGCTGCGCCGGCTTCTGCCACTCGATCGCGCTGGCGTCGGATCTGGTCCGGGCGGGCACCGCCGCGCACGTGCTCGTGATCGGCGTGGAGAAGCTGACGAACACGGTCAATCCGAAGGACCGCTCCACCGCCTTCCTCTTCGCCGACGGCGCGGGCGCGGTGATCGTCGGCCCCTCCGACGAGCCGGGCATCGGCCCCACCGTGTGGGGCTCTGACGGCACCCAGCACCACGCCATCCGGCAGGACAAGGACTGGATGGAGTTCTTCCACGAGATCGACGAGAAGGGCTTGGACGCGGTGCGGCCCTATCTGGCCATGGAGGGCACCGCGGTGTTCCGGTGGGCCGCGCACTCGCTGGAGAAGGTGTGCCGCGACGCCATCGACCGCGCGGGCCTGTCCCCCGAGGATCTGGACGCGATGATCCCGCACCAGGCCAACGGCCGGATCATCGAGATCATGGCCCGGGTGTTGAAGCTGCCCGAGCACTGCGCGCTGGCCAACGACATCGAGGAGGCGGGCAACACCTCGGCCGCCTCGATCCCGCTGGCCATGGAGGCGCTGCTGCGCAAGGGCGAGTCCAAGCCGGGCGACACGGCGCTGCTCATCGCGTTCGGCGCGGGCCTGTCCTACGCGGCTCAGGTCGTGAACCTGCCGAACTGGAAGTGACGCTCCCGCTCGCCGCGCTCCGGTCACGACATCTCGTGGACCGGCCGCGGCGAGCATCGCGCGCTCAGGAGCCGGCTTCGACCGCCGCCTTGACCTTGGCCAGCGTCTCGTTCATGCCGCGCACCAGCGCCTCTTCGAACGGGATCTCGCCGCCCAGCGCGGCATCGATCGCCTTGCGGGAGAACCAGGTGGTGCCGTTGGGCACGTCCCGCCGCTCGATCAGCCGCGTGCCGGACTCGGTCGGCTCCAAGGTGTAGCTCCACACGGTGCGGTTCTCGGTGACCCGGAAGGCGAACGCCCGGTTCGGCTCGAACCGCACGATGCGGGACGTGGTCGGCCAGAACTTCTTGCCGTCGCGATTGAGGTTGATCGTCCAGGTGCCCGTGTCGAGCGAGCCCAGCGCCACCATGCGCACGCACTGCGGGCTGAACTCCGGCATCCGCTTCAGATCGGAGACCACCGTCCACACCCGCTCCGGGGGCGCGGAGATGTCGATGCTGGCTTCGAGATTTTTCGGCAACGCTGCCTCCGGGATACGAGCGACGGACCGACGAACATCCGTCCGAACGCGGTGGTACGAGTCGCGCACATTTTAGGCGCGCCGACAGTTGCGTCACATTTTCGCTACTCGCGCACCTGCCGGTGTAATGATCGGCGCAAAATAACAGATACATGAAGCACAGACACCGCCTCCAACATTTCGGCGTCCCAACGTGAGGTGATCGGCCGTGAAACTGCGCTCCCTGCTCCATCGTCGACCGGCGGACCGGGTTCCGCTGCTGCCCGCGATCCAGCCCGAGGATGGGCGAAAGACGCACGGCGCGTCCGTATTCCCGCCACATGGGACGCGCGGGGCCGCGCAGGAAGAACGCCTGGAGCGTCTGCTCACTCCGCGTGAACTCGATCTCGTCCTGCACCACCGGCTCTGAGCCCTGGGCGAACGCCCACGACAGACCGCGCCGAGAGGCTCCATACTCGTCAGGTGACTTCACCCGCTGCTACGAAACCGGCCATCCTGAGCGTCGACGACGACCCGGGCGTATCCCGGGCGGTCGTCCGCGACCTGCGCCGCCGTTACGGCGCCGATTACCGGATTCTGCGCGCGGAATCGGGTGCGCAAGCGCTGGACGCGCTTCGCGAGATGAAGCTGCGCGGTCAGCCGGTCGCCGTGCTGATCGCCGACTACCGGATGCCGGGCATGGACGGCATCGAATTCCTGGAGCAGGCGATGGACCTGCACCCTTACGCGCGCCGTGTGCTGCTGACCGCATACGCCGACACGAACGCCGCGATCGACGCGATCAACGTCGTCGACCTCGATCATTACCTGCTCAAACCATGGGACCCGCCGGAGGAGAAGCTCTATCCCGTGCTGGATGTGCTGTTGGACGCCTGGCGCAGCAGCGAGCACCGGCCCGTCACCGAGACCAAGGTGGTCGGCAATCGATGGTCGCCGCGGTCGTCGCAGGTGCGCGAATTCCTGGCCCGCAACCAGCTGCCCTACCGGTGGTACCTGGCCGACGAACCCGAGGGAGCGCGGTTGCTGGAGGCGGCGGGAGCCGATCCCGAACGCTGCCCGGTGGTGATCACCTCGGCGGGCGAGGCGCTGGTGCAGCCCACCGACAGCGAATTGGCCCAGAACGTCGGCCTGACCGTCGCCCCCGCGGGTGAGTTCTACGACCTGATCGTGGTGGGCGGCGGTCCCGCCGGTCTCGGCGCGGCGGTCTACGGCGCGTCCGAGGGGCTGCGCACCGTGCTCGTGGAGCGGACCGCCACCGGCGGCCAGGCGGGGCAGAGTTCGCGCATCGAGAATTATCTCGGCTTCCCCGACGGCTTGTCCGGCGCGCAGCTGGCCGACCGGGCCCGGCGGCAGGCGGCGAAATTCGGCGCCGAGGTGATCACCACGCGCGAGGTGGTCGGACTGGAGGTGAACGGGTCCGCGCGCACCGTACGGTTCGCCGACGGCGGCACGCTGTGCGCGCACACCGTGATCATCGCGACCGGCGTCGACTACCGCCGCCACCCGGCGCCGGGCGTCGACGACTTCACCGGGCGCGGCGTGTACTACGGATCGGCCATGACCGAGGCGTCCGAGTGCGCCGATCACGAGGTCTACATCGTCGGCGGCGCGAACTCCGCGGGCCAAGCCGCGGTGTTCCTGTCCCGCAACGCGCGCACCGTGCATCTGGTGGTCCGGGCGGATTCGCTGGAACAGTCCATGTCGCATTACCTCATCCAGCAGATCGCGCAGATCGCGAACATCGAGGTGCACACCAACACCGAGGTGATCGCCGCCGACGGTGCCGATCACCTCCAGCAGATCGTGCTGCGCAACAACAGGACCGGCGCCGAGGAGAAGGCCGACGCGGAGCGGTTGTTCCTGTTCATCGGGGCCGCGCCGCAGACCGATTGGCTCGACGGCGTCGTCCTGCGCGACAGCGCCGGTTACGTGCTCGCGGGCCCGGATCTGATGGTCGAGGGCGCGCGTCCCGCGGGCTGGGAATTGTCCCGGCCACCGCATCATCTCGAGACCAGCGTGCCCGGCGTGTTCGTGGCGGGCGACGTGCACGCCGAGTCGGCCAAGCGCGTCGCGTCCGCCGTCGGCGAAGGCGCGATGGCCGTCATGCTCGTGCACCGCTATCTCGCGTGACCAGGAGGCGCAGATGACTTCGAACCAGACCGCGGACCGCAGCAGCCGTTCGGTGTGCGACCCCGCCGAACTGCGCGCCTTGTTCCTGTTCGAGAAGCTGAACGACGAGCAGCTGGAGTGGCTGTGCGCCGACGGCAGGATCGAGACGATCGAACCGGGGGTGGTCTTCCGCGAAGGCGACCCGGCCACCTGCTTCTACGTCCTGATGGACGGTGAGCTGGTGCTGACCAAGCAGTCCGGCGGCGCGGAGATCGAATTGGTCCGCACCGAGCATCACGGCGCCTACGCGGGCGCCTGGATGTCCTACATCGGCGACAAGGTCGACCAGACCTACAGCGGGACGATGCAGGTGACGCGTCCGTCGCGGTTCTTCGTGCTGGACGCCGAGATCTTCTCCCGGATGATGCACGAGTGGTTCCCGATGGCCGTGCACCTGCTCGAAGGGGTGTTCTTCGGCAATCGCAACACCAACGCCCGCATCGGTGAGCGGGAACGGCTGCTCGCGCTCGGTTCGCTGTCGGCGGGCCTCACCCATGAGCTGAACAACCCGGCCGCCGCCGCGGTGCGCGCCACGTCGGGCCTGCGCGAGCGGGTCGCGGGGATGCGGCACAAGCTCGCCATGATGGCGGAGGGCAAGTTCGATCCGTCGTCCCTCGGCTCGTTGGTGCGCCTACAGGAGGAGGCCGCCGCCCAGGTCGCGAAAGCGCCGGAGCTGACGCCGCTGGAAGCCGCCGATCGCGAGGACATGCTCGGCGAATGGCTGGAGGACCACGGGATCACCGACGGCTGGAACCTCGCGCCGAACTTCGTCCAGGCCGGATTCGACACCGACTGGCTGGAGCGGGTGGCCGCCACCCTGGAGGGCTCGACGGAGCAGGTGTTCCAAGGGGCGATCCGCTGGCTGAACTACACCATCGAGACCGAACTGCTGATGAACGAGATCGCCGACTCGACGACGCGCATCTCCGCGCTGGTCGGCGCCGCGAAGCAGTATTCCCAGATGGACCGGGCGCCGTTCCAGGTGGTCGACATCCACGAGCTGCTGGACAGCACCTTGGTGATGCTCAGCCGCAAGATCGGCGACGGCGTGCACGTGTTCAAGGAGTACGACCGGACGCTGCCGGACGTGCCGTGCTACGCGGCCGAACTCAACCAGGTGTGGACCAACCTGATCGACAACGCGGTGTACGCGATGAACGGCGAAGGCACGCTGACCATCCGCACCAGGCACGAGAACGACTGCGCGGTCGTGGAGATCGGCGACACCGGGCCCGGCATCGCACCGGAGGCCCGTAACCGCATCTTCGAACCGTTCTTCACCACCAAGCCGATGGGCGAGGGCACCGGTCTCGGACTGGACATCTCGTTCCGCATCGTGGTCAACAAGCACAATGGCGACATCCGGGTCGACTCGGAGCCGGGCGACACCAGATTCACCGTCTGGCTGCCGCTGCGCCGCCCCGAGCAGGATCGGATCGACGCCGTCGCCGGAACCGACACGGAAGGGCAGTCATGACCGAGCAGATCGCGGGCATCGATCCCGCGGTACCGCCGAGTGGACCGGGGTGCGTGGAGTGCGAGCAGCACTCCGGCTGGTGGGTGCATCTGCGCCGCTGTGCTCAGTGCGGGCATGTCGGCTGCTGTGACACCTCACCGGCGCAGCACGCCACCGCGCACGCGAAGAGCACCGGTCACCCCTTCATCCAGAGTTTCGAGCCGGGCGAGGACTGGTACTACAACTTCGAGACCGAGGAGATGTTCAGCGGCGGACCGGAATTGGCGCCACCGCACAGTCATCCGGCCGAACAAGGCGTGCCCGGCCCGCGCGGGCGGGTCCCAGCGGATTGGCAGGCACACATCCACTGACCCGCCGCAACCGGTACGCTGCTGCGGACGCCGGGGCCTCCGGCGCCACGATCCACCCGGGAAAGCACGGTATGAAACGAACTTCCGCCATCGTCCTGATCGCCGGGACGGTGGGTTTCCTGCTGGCAGGCTGCGGCGGAGGGGACGAGTCCACCGACGCGAACGGACTGCGCAAGGGCTCGGCGACCGCGACCGCGGCCGCATCGGCCGCCCGCACCACGACCGCTCCCGGCACCGCGACGCCGAGTTCCCCGGCGGATACCGACGCCCCCACCACGACGAAGCAGCGCGACTCCGCGCTCGGTCCGGCGTCGAGCACCACCTGCGGTGAGTTCCGCAAGCTCGACACCGACGCGGAGAAAGTCCTGATCGAGCAGATCTTGGCGGAGAACCCGGGCGGCCCGTTCGAGGGAAGCCCGAATGTCGCGCTCGGCACCGCCAAACTGGTGTGCCTGGCGCCGAGCGTCGCCGACAAGCCGGTCGCGACCGCCGCCGGACTGGTGAAGAAGTAGCCGACAGCGTCGTCATCTGGAGTTCCCGGACGACGGACCGTGACCGATGGCGGGGCCGCGCGGCACAATGGCACAGTGGCAGAACTGGCACTCACCGCCCGCCTGAACCCTTCGGCCGCCGATGCCCGGCGCGGGGTCGTCCGGCTGCATCCGGAGGCGCTGACCGCACTGGGGCTGCGCGAATGGGACGGAATCATGCTGGTCGGCTCACGGCGCACGGCCGCGGTGGTCGGCGTCGCCCGCCAGGGCACGCCAGCGGGCGTGGCCATGCTCGACGACGTCACGCTCTCCAACGCCGGACTGCGCGAGGACTCGACGGTGGTGGTCTCCCCCGTGACCGTCTACGGCGCGAAGCAGATCACGGTGAGCGGTTCGGTGCACGCCACCCGCACGATTCCGGCCGCGACGCTGCGGCAGGCGCTGCTGGGGAAGGTCGTCACCGTCGGCGACGCGGTCTCCCTGCTGCCGCGCGACCTCGGCCCCGACATCAGTTCCACCGCGGCCACCCAGGCACTGTCGCGCACCTTCGGCATCGCCTGGACCACGGAGTTGCTCACCGTCACCGGCACCGATCCGCGCGGGCCGGTGAGCGTGCAGCCGAATACCGCGGTGAGCTGGGGAGCGGGGGCGGTCGCCGCGCGGGACGCCGCCGATCTGGCCTGGGCCGGAACCCCGATCCCGGTGGGTGAGGCCTCGCGAGCGGCTACCGAAGCCGCCGCGTTCGACACGGCCGCGGGTAACAACGGCGCCGCGATGGTCCGGGCCACGGCGGCCGTCGACATGCAGAGCGTCTCGGTCGAAGTCCTGGCGGGCGGGCGCAGCCAGGCCGCGAAGCTCGAGGAGTGGCTCAGCCTGGCGCTGGACGAGCCGGAGCTGTTGCGCACGCTGGGCGCGCGCCCTCATCTCGGCGTGCTGATCACCGGCCCGGCCGGCGTCGGCAAAGCCACGCTGGCACGCGCGGTCGCCGGATCGCGGCGACTGGTGGAGCTGGATGGTCCCAGCATCGGCGCGGCCGAGAGCGGTGCGCGGCTGCGCCAGGTCGCCGAGGCGGTGGCCGATATCGGCTGTGGCAGGGGCGGCGTCCTGCTGATCACCGACATCGACGCGCTGCTGCCCGCCGACCCCGAACCCGTCGCCACACTCATCCTCGACCAGCTCCGCGCCGCGATCGCGGGCCCCAGCGTCGCGTTCCTGGCGACCACGGCGCACCCGGCAGGCGTCGACCAGCGCCTGCGCGCCCCCGACCTGTGCGATCGCGAACTCGCGCTGCCGCTGCCCACCGCGGGCGTGCGCAAGGCCCTGCTGGAGTACCTGCTGCGCCGGGTGCCGACCGCGGAGCTGGAACTCGACGAGATCGCCTCCCGCACGCCCGGATTCGTGGTGTCCGATCTGGCGGCGCTGTGCCGGGAGGCCGCGCTGCGCGCGGCGTCGCGGGCCAGGGAGCACGGCGAGCCGCAACTCACCCAATCCGACCTGCTCGGCGCGCTCGAGGTCATCCGGCCGCTGTCGCGCTCGGGCATGGAGGAACTCGCCATCGGCAGCCTGAGCCTCGACGACGTCGGCGACATGGCGGAAACCAAGCAGGCGCTGACCGAGGCGGTGCTGTGGCCGCTGAAGCACCCGGACTCCTTCGCCCGCCTCGGCATCGAACCACCGCGCGGAGTACTGCTCTACGGCCCGCCCGGCTGCGGCAAGACCTTCCTGGTGCGCGCGCTGGCAGGCACCGGTCAGCTCAGCGTGCACGCGGTCAAGGGCGCCGAACTGCTGGACCGGTGGGTCGGCTCGTCGGAGCGGGCGGTGCGCGAATTGTTCCAGCGTGCGCGTGATTCCGCGCCCTCGCTGATCTTCCTGGACGAGGTGGACGCGCTGGCCCCGCGCCGCGGGCAGAGCGCCGACGCCGGCGTAGGCGACCGAGTGGTCGCGGCGCTGCTCACCGAACTCGACGGCGTGGAGCCGCTGCGCGACGTGGTGGTGCTCGGCGCGACCAACCGGCCGGACCTGATCGATCCCGCGCTGTTGCGCCCTGGCAGGCTCGAACGGCTGGTGTTCGTACCGCCGCCGGACGCCGCCGCCCGCCGGGAGATTCTGCGCACCGCGGGCCGCGCGGTACCTTTGGCCGACGACGTCGACCTCGACGCTCTCGCGGAGGAACTGGACGGCTACTCCGCCGCCGACTGCGCCGCGCTGCTGCGCGAGTCCGCGCTCGCGGCGATGCGCCGGGACGTGCACGCGGCCGACGTCACCGCCGCCGACGTGCTCGCCGCCCAGACGGTGGTGCGCCCCTCGCTGGATCCATCGCAGATCGACACGCTGCGCCGGTACGCGGACAGCCGCGGGTAGACCGCCGCTCCGCTTCCGGCACAGGAGACATTCCGGGGCAAATTTTCGGCAATCACAAGATCGCGCGCGCACCCCGGGTAAGTTCGACAATCGTGCGCAGGGTCGGCGACATTGTCGACGCGACCACGGCCTTCACCGGAGCCGCGGTCGCGGGCGTCACGCTGTTCCTGCCGGTCACCGTCAGCACCAAAGGCGCTTCCCCCTCGTACCGGATCGCCGGGCTGCTCAACAGCGTGCCGCGCAGCGCGGCGCTCGGCGTGATCGTGGCCGTTGCGGTCGCCGTGCTGGTCGCCACCACCTCGCGACCGCTGACCGGGTGGGCGACCGCGACGGCGGGCGCGCTGGCGCAGCTGATCAACCACTTCGCCGGACGCCACGTGGCCACGGCCGAGTTGCTGACCACACAGAACTACATCGACTCGATCTGCGCCGCGGTGCTGCTCGGCGGGCTCGGCGCCGTGGTGCTGCGCAGACCGCTGCCCGCCGCGGCGTTCGCGGTGGGCGGCGTCGGCTTCTTCGGCTTCGGCGATCTGGCCGACCTGCTGGACATCAACGCGGATCCGTACGCGGTCCTGGAGACCCCGACGCGCTGGATGATCGGCGTGAGCTTGGTCCTGCTGATGATCAGCACCCTGCACAACTGCAAGCGCACCGAGGACGCGAAGGAGCCGCACATGGCGATCGCGCTGCCGGTGACGCCGATCCTCGCCGCCATGGTGCTCGCGCTGGTGGTCCTGGCCGGCACCGAATGGCTGGGCAGGCAGTACAGCAAACTGCCGGGGGAGGGTCACGCGGTGGAGATCGTGATCGTCGTCGCGGCGACGATCGTCAGCGCGACCGCGGCCGCCATGCTGCTGCCCGGCCGCGACGGCACCGGTGTGTACCTGGCCGTGAGCCTGACCGCGGCGGTCGACGCCGTGGGTTACGCGGTGCGGCCCGGCTGGACCTCCGCGGTGCTCATCGCGTTGACCGCGGCCGGACTCGTCATCGGCGCCAGGATGCCGTCGACCGCTCTCGCCATCCTGCTGCTGACGGGTATCTCGGTATTCGCCCTCGTCACCTCGACATCCGCGAGCACCGTCGCGTTCGCGGTGATCAGCGGGGTCATCGCGTTGACAGCGGGGTACTGCTGCGCCACCGCGCGTCCGCACTACGCGCCGAGCGGCGTGCTCGCGCTCAGCGCGCTGTATCTGCCGTCCGCGGTCTCGGTGATGCCGGACCGGGTCAAGGATTGGCGTGCGGACGTGGCCACGCACGACGCGACTCCGGGCGCCACCGCGCTCGCCATCGTCATCGGCAGCGCCGTCGGGCTCATCGTGCTGCGCAAACTGCGGCCGCGCAGCAAGCCGCAAAGGAAAGGGCAACCAGAGAGCGAATCATTAGCGGACATATAGCTTCGGTCCGGGCGGATGGCGGACACCATACTCACGCATTCCACGGAAAACGCACGCTTTCCGTAGGCTTGTGCCGGACACCCCGCCGCCACTACCCGACGGAGTGAGTTTGCTCGCAATCCTGCTCGTACATGCCGCAGCCGCCCTGGTGGCTCCGCTGTGGGTGCGGGCACTGGGGCGCAACGCTTTCTACCTGCTCGCTGTGGTCCCGCTCGGCGGCTTCGTCTGGGTGATCGCGAATTGGTCCGCATCCCAGAGCGTTCGATCGACCTGGGCGCCGAGCATCGCCCTGAACATCGATCTGCGCTTCGACACGCTCGCGGCGGTGCTGTGCGCGCTCGTGCTGGGCATCGGGGCGCTGGTCCTGGTCTACTGCGCCCGGTACTTCGAGGACGACGAGCCGCGGCTCGGTGTATTCGCCGCCGAGCTGGTCGCGTTCGCAGGCGCCATGTTCGGGCTGGTCACCAGCGACAACATGCTGCTGCTCTACGTGTTCTGGGAAGCGACGACGGTGCTGTCGTTCCTGTTGATCGGGCACAACGCCGAGCAGGCGGCCAGCCGGAGGTCCGCGATCCAGGCGCTGCTGGTGACCGGCGCGGGCGGACTGGCGATGCTGGCGGGCATCGTCGTGCTCGGCACCGCGAACGGCAGCTACCTGCTGTCGGATCTGCTCTCCGGGACCGGTCAGAGCGGGACGGCGGTGCAGGTCGCGGTGGCTCTGATCCTGGTGGGCGCGCTCACCAAATCCGCCGTGGTGCCGCTGCATTTCTGGCTGCCCGGCGCGATGGCCGCGCCGACCCCGGTGAGCGCGTATCTGCATGCCGCGGCGATGGTGAAGGCCGGGGTGTATCTGATCGCCCGGCTGGCACCGGCGTTCGCGCAGAGTCCGGTGTGGCATCCGCTCGTGCTGACCCTCGGTCTGGCCTCGATGCTGCTGGCCGGGCTGCGCTCGCTCCAGGTGGTGGATCTGAAACTGGTGCTGGCCTTCGGCACGGTGAGCCAGCTCGGATTCCTGATCGTGCTGGTCGGCATCGGCACGCCCGACGCAGCGCTGGCCGGAGTGACGCTGATCGTCGCGCACGCGCTGTTCAAAGCGTGCCTGTTCCTGGTGGTCGGGATCATCGATCACGGGGCGGGAACGCGCGATCTGCGCCGGTTGTCCGGGCTCGGCCGGCGCGCTCCGGTGCTGTGCGCCACCGCGGTGCTCGCCGCGCTCAGCATGGCGGGCATACCGCCGCTGCTCGGCTTCGTGGGCAAAGAGAGCGCGCTGAACGCCGTTCTGGACGCGGACGTGCTCACCGTGCCGGTACGCGGTGTGGTGTTCACCGGGGTTGTGCTCGGCTCGATGCTGACCGTCGCCTACAGCATCAGGTTCGTCTGGGGCGCCTTCGCGGCCAAGGACCTCGAGCCGGAACCCGCGGCCGGCTCCACGCCCGTCGCCCACCACCCGAGCGAGGTACCGGTCGCCGAGAACCAGCCGGAAGCCGAAGGGCGTCTCCGCTGGCACCCGCCGGGCGCGCTCTTCCTCGCGGCGCCGGTGATCCTCGCCGTCGCGAGCCTCGCGGCCGGTCTCGCCCCGTCCTGGCTCGACGCCCGATTGCGCCCCTATGCCGAAACGCTGTCCGGACCTTCGCTTTCGCATCTGGCGCTGTGGCACGGATTCGATCCCGCGCTGGCGTCGACGCTGCTGATCGTCGCGGTCGGCGTCGTGCTGTGGCGGTTGCGCGACCGCTTCGCCGAATCGGCGCACCCGCGCCTCGGCAACGCCGACCGCGCCTACGACGCCACACTGCGCGCGATGGACACCCTCTCGCTGCGGATGACCGGCGCCGTGCAGCGCGGGTCGCTGCCGCTGAGTCAAGCCGCGATCCTGGTCACGCTCATCGTCCTGCCGACCGTCCTGCTCGCCCTCGGCACTCGCACGGGAGTCGCACTGCGGCTGTGGGATTCGCCGCTGCAAGCGGTCATCGGCGCGATCATGGCGGTGAGCGCGCTCGCCGCGACGGTATTGCGCAACCGGCTGGCGAGCGTGCTGGTCGTCGGGGTGACCGGATATGGCAGCGGCGTGATCTTCGCGCTGCACGGTGCGCCCGACCTCGCGCTCACCCAATTCCTGGTGGAGACGCTGACGCTGGTCATCTTCGTCCTCGTCCTTCGCGCTTTTCCCGCGACGATCGAGGCGAGCCGGACGGCCGCGTTCAAGGTGCGCAGGGCGATTCTGGCCGCGGGAACCGGAACGGTGGTCGCGGTCCTGGCCGGGTTCGCCGTGGCGGCACGCACCGCCGAACCCGTCTGGCCCAGGATTCCCGATGCCGCCTACGAATTCGGCGGCGGGAAGAACGCCGTCAACGTCCTGCTCGTCGACCTGCGGGCCTGGGACACGCTCGGCGAGATCTCGGTGCTCGTCGTCGCCGCCACCGGGGTCGCCTCCTTGGTGTTCCGCAGCAGGCGGTTCGGCAGCGCGCCGCGCGCGACGGACTCCCCCGACTACGATCCGGAGCTGGTGAGCTGGCTGCCCGCGGGCCGGTTGGTCGCTCGGGCCGAACGGTCCATGGTTTTGCAGATCACCACGCGGCTGGTGTTCCCGACCATCATGGTGCTGTCGGTCTACTTCTTCTTCTCCGGTCACAACGCGCCCGGCGGCGGGTTCGCGGGCGGGCTCACCGCTGGACTCGCGCTCACCCTGCGGTATCTCGCGGGCGGCCGTTACGAATTGGGTGAGGCACTGCCCGTCGACGCGGGCCATATCCTCGGTGCGGGTCTCACCTTGGCCGCGGGCACCGCCGTGTCGTCGCTGCTGCTCGGCGCGCCGCCGCTGTCCTCGGCGATCATCGAGGTCTCGCTGCCGGTGCTCGGCCACGTCAAGGTGGTCACCGCGCTGCTGTTCGATCTCGGCGTCTATCTCATCGTGGTCGGCCTGGTGCTGGACGTGCTGCGCAGCCTCGGCGCGCGCCTCGACAGCGAGCTGGCCGATGCCGAGACGTCCTCGGCCAATGGAGGTTCCAGGAGATGACCGCGAATCTGACCCTGCTGGTGGTGATCGGCATCCTGGTCGCGTGCGGGGTGTACCTCATCCTGGAACGGGCCGTGTCGAAGATGCTGCTCGGGCTGATCCTGTTCGGCAACGCGGTGAACCTGCTGATCCTCACCGCGGGCGGCGGCGACGGGAAACCGCCCATCCGCGGTACGGCCGACACCGGGGAGATGGCCGATCCGCTGGCCCAGGCGATGGTGCTCACCGCCATCGTGATCACGATGGGCATCGCGGCATTCGTGCTCGCCCTCGCCTACCGCGCCTACATGCTCACCACCAGCGACGACGTCGCCAACGACCAAGAGGACGTGGATGTCGCCCGGCGTCGCGCCGGAGAGGACCCGGAGACGTGAGCCTCTCACCCGGCCTGCTGCCGGTCCTCGCGCCGCTACCGGTGCTCGTCCCGCTGCTCGGCGCCGCGGCCACACTCGTCTTCGGCCGCAGGCCGCGCATCCAGAGCGCGGTCAGCGTCGGGTCGCTCACGGGTGTCGTGATCATCTGCGGGTTGCTGCTGTTCCTGGTCGACCGGGACGGCACCACCGCGTTGCAGGTCGGCGACTGGGCGGCCCCGATCGGCATCACGCTGGTGGTCGACCGCCTGTCCGCGGCGATGCTGCTGGTCTCGTCCATCGTGCTGCTGTCGGTCAACCTCTACGGCGCGGGCCAGAACATCCGCGACGGCGACGAGCGGCAGCCGACCTCGATCTACCGGCCCACGTATCTGGTGCTCACCGCCGGTGTTTCGGCCGCGTTCCTGGCCGGTGACCTGTTCAATCTCTTCGTCGGCTTCGAGATCCTGCTCGCGGCGTCGTTCGTGCTGCTCACCGTGGGCGCGACCACCGAACGCATCCGCGCGGGCGTGGCCTACGTGATGGTCTCCATGGTGTCGTCGCTGATCTTCCTCACCGGCATCGGACTGACCTACGCCGCGACCGGAACGCTGAATCTCGCCCAGCTCGCGACCCGGTTCGGCGCCGTGCCGGAGGGCACGCGCACGGCGATCTTCGGGGTGCTGCTGGTGGCGTTCGGCATCAAGGCGGCCGTCTTCCCGCTGTCGAACTGGCTGCCCGACTCCTATCCGACCGCCCCGGCGCCGGTCACCGCCGTGTTCGCCGGCCTGCTCACCAAAGTGGGGGTGTACGCGATCATCCGGACCCACTCGCTGCTGTTCCCCGACGGCGGCTTCGACTCGGTGCTGCTGGTGAGCGGCCTGCTCACCATGCTCATCGGCATCCTCGGCGCCATCGCGCAGAGCGATATCCGTCGTCTGCTGTCGTTCACGCTGGTCAGTCACATCGGATACATGGTGTTCGGGGTCGGGCTGGCCAACGCGGCCGGGCTGTCGGGCGCGGTGTTCTATGTGGCGCACCACATTCTGGTGCAGACCACGCTGTTCCTGGTGGCGGGCCTGATCGAGCGGCAGGCCGGATCCACCTCGCTGCGCAGGCTGGGCGGGCTCGCCGCGGCCAGCCCGCTGCTGGCCGTGCTGTTCCTCGTCCCGGCACTGAATCTCGGTGGGATACCGCCTTTTTCCGGGTTCATCGGCAAGGTGGCGCTGTTGCGGGCTGGCGCCGAGCGCGGCAGCGTGCTGGCCTGGGTGCTGGTCGGTGGCGCTGTGCTGACCAGCCTGCTCACGCTCTACACCGTCGCCAGGGTATGGAGCAAAGCGTTCTGGCGACCCCGGGAGGACGCGCCGGAGGGCCATCTCACCGCGGCCAAGCCGCCGACGCTCATCGAGGAAGCGACCGACGTGCACTACGACGAGCGCACCGATCCAGGTCGAATGCCGCCTCTGATGGTGTTGTCCACCGCGGCGCTGGTGGCGGTGGGATTGTGCCTGACGGTGCTGGCCGGGCCGATCCTCACGATCGCCGACCGGGCCGCGGTGGACCTGCGCGATCCCGGCGTGTACATCGGCGCGGTGCTGGGCGATTCGCCGGGCGGCCCGCGATGAGCGTCGAGCGGGGACGCGGGCGCGACACGGCCGTCCGCGTCGGCATCCTCGTGTGGCTCACCGTGGTCTGGCTGGCCCTGTGGGGCGATCTCAGCATCGCGAATGTGCTGGGCGGTGTGGTGGTCGCCGCGCTGATCATGGTGGCGCTGCCGCTGCCGCGTGTGCCGGTGTCCGGTCGGCTGAACCCGCTGCCCCTGCCCGAATTGATCGTGGCGAGCGCGTACTACGCGCTGGAGTCGAGTCTGCAAGTCGCGTGGCTGGCGATCCGCCCGCGGCCCACCCCGGTGTCCGGGGTGCTGCGGGTGTACTCCGGCACACGATCGGATCTGGTCCTGGTGCTGTGGACCGACCTGCTCAACCTGATCCCCGGCACCATGGTGCTGGAGATCGACCGCAGGCGCTGCGTGGTCTACGTGCACGTTCTCGACGTCGGCAGCGACGCGGCCGTGGACAAGTTCTTCCGGACCACCCGGCGGCTGGAACGCCTGCTGATCGAAACGTTCGAACGCCCGACCGGATGGCCGTACTCCCGCCCGCCCGCACCCCCGGAGGTGGCATCGTGACCGTCGTCGCCGTCCTCGCCGCCGTCATCCTGGCCGCGGCGGCACTGCTCACCACCTACCGCGTCGTCATGGGGCCGAGCACGCTGGACCGGGTGGTCGCCGTCGACTCGCTGATGGCCATCGCCGCCTCCGGACTCGCGGTCTGGGCGGCCTACAGCGCCGACACCACCGTGGTGCCCGCGATCGTCGCGCTGGCGCTGGTCGGGTTCCTCGGCTCGGCCGCGGTGTCCAGATTCCGGGTGCGGGACGACACATGAACCTCTTGCACGCGCTCGCGGGCACCCTGATCCTGTTCGGTTCGACGCTGGCGCTCACCGCGGCGATCGGGCTCGTGCGCTTTCCCGACACGCTGACCCGCATGCACGCCGCCACCAAGCCCCAGATCATCGGACTGATCCTGGTACTCGCGGGCGTCGCGATCCAGCTCGGCGGACACGGCAACGTCTGGGCACTGGTGCTGGTCGGGCTGTTCACCCTGCTCACCGCCCCGGTGATCGCGCACATCATCGGCCGCACCGCCTACCGCGAGCAGCGCCACCGCGACGGCCTGTTGCGCGTCAACGAGATGCGCGACGACGACGTCGGATAGCCGCGCGACCGGCCTCAGCGCGCGACGGGCTCGGCCTCGCGCACGACCTGCCGCGGCTGCCGCACGGTCGCGAACCACGTCGCGTGGAACGCCGCGGCCAGTCCGGCCAGCAGTCCGAGTACCACCGTGCCCGCGAGCACCGGATACTCGGCCATCGGCACGGCGAGGTACCGGTAGGACAGCAGCAGCGCGGCAAGCACGACCGCGCCGGAGCCGACCAGGCGGATCCGGAACCATCCCCAGCCGCGCTCCGGCTCGCGCAGCGCCGACTCGACGGTGAGGCACAGCACCGCGCCCGCCACCAGGTCGACGCCGTAGTGGTAGCCGAACCCGAGAGTCGCGGCGAGGGTGGCCAGCAGCCAGAACGCGCCACCCCAGCGCAGCCAGCGCGGAGCGTGCTCGCCGTCGCCGTCGCGGCGGGTGTGCAGGAACACCGACAGCGCCCATGCGGTGTGCATCGAGGGCATGCAGTTGCGCGGAATCGCCGCGTCGAACGGCAGCGGCAGCGGAGTCCGATCGATCGGCGGCACCACACCCGGCCAGTAGTTGCCCAGTTGCAGCCCGTTGCCGTCCGGCCCGTACGCGAACATCGGGCCGACCACCGGGAAGAGCAGGTACACCAGGGGACCGATCAAGCCGAGCACCAGGAAGGTGCGCACCAGATAGTGCGACGGCCACCGGCCCGACGACACCACTCGGCGCAGCTGCCACACCGCCACGACGATCGCCGCCACGGGCAGCTCGATGTAGACCCAGTGCAGCACCGCGTAGACCACCGGCCCGAGCGTGTCCACCGCCCGCCCGAGCACCCACGACGGATCGCCCAGCGCATGGTCGGCCAGGATCACGTATTCGTCCAGCACCGTCGGTCGGCCGATCACGGTGATGTGCAGCCAGACATCGCCGACCTTGGTGGCCAGGACGAGCAGCGCGCCGAGCGCGACCGCGTGCAGCGCGTCCCGCCGTTCGGCACCGGACCAGCGCAGCCAGGCAACCAGCGCCAAGCCGGTCAGCACCAGCACGGGCCCGTTTCCGATCGCGAACGGCTCTCCCGCCAGCAAGCGGACGGCCGCCCACACCACGTCGACCGCGACCGCCGCACTCACCGCGATCACCCGGCGCCGGGCCGAGATGCCCACCAGCGCGAGGACCAGTCCGGCCCAGGGCACCGACATGGATTTGGGTGTCCCGATGTAGTCCCGCCCCAGGCTCTCCAGCGGCCCTTCGAATCCTTGCCACATGGCGACGCCCTGCAACACGATCAGCAGGACCGGCACCGCGGCCACCGCCGCGACGACCCGGATCCGAGTCTGCGGTACGCGGCGGCGCGAGACCGCGCTTCCTACTCTGGATCCCGGGTTTTCGACAAGCATCCGACCATAGTAAACGGGGGGTGAACGCCATCCCCCTGGCCAGCTGAACAGCAACCGACCTGTACCCGGACGATCGCTACTGTTTCAGCTCCTCGACCAGCGCGTCCACCACCGCGACCAGATCGCCCTGCGACGCCGCGGCAACCCGGCGCTGCCGCTGATAAGAGGCTCCCCGCTTGGGGATCTCGGCGACGAGCGCGAGTTCGTCCGCGCAGCCGAGCCGCGCCGCCGTCGGCTCCAGCCGGTTCAGCAGATCGTCCAGATCGTCGGTGACCAACCGCTCATTGCTGTCGGCGTCGGTGATGATGATCGCGTCCAGCCCGTAACGGGCGGCGCGCCACTTGTTCTCCTGCACATGCCACGGCGGCAGGGTGGGCGGCTTCTCGCCGTTCTCGACGCGGCGGTCGAGGTCGACGATCAGGCAATGGATGAGCGCGGCCATCGCGGCGAGCTCCGCGCGCGTGGAGATGCCGTCGCAGACCCGCACCTCGATGGTGCCCCACTTCGGCGCCGGGCGGATGTCCCAGTGCATGCCGCCGAGCTGCGTGAAGACGCCGGTCTTGCGCTCGTCGTACACGAAACGTTCGAATTGGGTCCAGTTCTCGAACTGGAACGGCAGGCCCGCGGTCGGCAGCTGCTGGAACATGAGGGTTCGATTGCTGGCGTAGCCGGTATCCGATCCCGCCCACATCGGCGAGGCCGCCGACAGCGCGAGCAGATGCGGATACGACAGCAGCAACGAGTTGAGGATCGGAAACACCTTGTCGCGGTGGGACACTCCGACGTGCACGTGCACGCCCCAGATCATCATCTGGCGCCCCCACCACTGCGTGCGCTCGATCAGCTCGTCGTAGTGCTCCGACCGGGTCAACTGCTGGGCCGACCACTGCGCGAACGGATGGGTACCCGCGCAGAACAAGTCGACGCCGAGCGGGTCGGCCGCGCGCCGCACCGTGTTCATGGTGCCGGTGAGATCCTCCAGCGCCGCGCCCACGGTCTCGTGCACGCCGGTGACGAGTTCCACTGTGTTTCGCAGCAATTCCTTGGTGACCTGCGGCGTGCCGTCGTGGGCACGGAGATCACCGAGGGAATCGAATACCGCCGCAGCGGTATTCGACAGGTCGCGAGTCGCCTTGTCGACCAAGGCGATCTCCCATTCGACCCCGATGGTGGGCCGGGGCGAACCTTCGAAGGGAACGTGCTCGATTCCTGCCCCGGCCATATACCACCCGCGCTACTGGATCACGCCACAAGCGACACGGCCGCCCGCGTCGCCCGTCGCTAGGGTCGACTCATCGGGACCCGCGACGCCATCGGCACGGGAGTAACGGTTGGGAATGTTGCCGAAGTTGTCGGCGTCGGCGTGGATGATCAGGGCCTTGCCCTTGACGTCGTCCAGGGTCACCGCGTCGGTGGTGGTGACCAGCTTGGCGACGCCGTCGCCGCGCACCTCCAGCGAGGTCAGATCACCGCTGGCGGGATGCGCGTTGGCGCTGCCGACCTGGAGGTGACCACCGGCCGACAGGAAATCGCCCGCCGGGCCGCCGGTCGGCGCCACGGAGTTCGGCTCGCACTTGCCGACCTGGTGCACGTGCAGGCCGTGGAAACCGGGACGCAGCCCGTGCGCCTCGACGGTGAGCTGCAGGTGGTTGCCGTCCTTGGCGAAGTTCGCGGTGCCGACCGAGGCGCCCGAGGGGTCCTTCAGCTGCACGTTCACGCCCTGCTCGGCGTTCGGCGAGCCGCCGTGCTCGGTGCTCGACTGCCCGGCCGGAGCGGGCGACCCGCTCCACACCGGCGGGGTCGTTCCCTGGACGTCACTCGACTCCTGGCTGTTCGAGCAGGCAGCGAGGCCGAAGACCGCGACCGCGAGCACCGGGGTCACAGTCCGCCAGGACGGGCGTCGAGTTGTGGACGGGGCCATCGGGGAACTCCTTTACGAGTACCGAGTTTACGAGTAAGGGTGGGTGGACACGTTCGTTACCGGACAAGATGATGCCACGCCGTCCCGCCGTGTCCCCGACAGGGCGGCGCGCCCTCACCTGTGCTCGCTGGTCCGAGCGTGCGACCAGCGGCCACACGGGTCAGTTACCCGTGACGATCACCGTTACACCCGGCGCGGTATCCCCGATCGCACTCGATTTCGGTGCCACCGACGCGCCGAGCTGGTCCGCGATGGCCTGCGCGGCCTCCTTGTCACCGGACGAATCGCCGTAGTACACCGTGGTTTTGGCGATGGTCGCGCCCGGGTAGTTGCCCGTTTCCGCGATCGTCCACCCACTGGCCTCGAGCTGGCTGGCCGTTTTCGCGGCGAGTCCGGCCACCATGCTGTTGTTGAGCACACGCACCGGGACCGAACGCGCCGCCGTGGTGGTCGCCGCGGCGGTAGTGGTCGCGGACGTCGCGATGGAGGAGGACGCGCCCGAGGTCGGCGCCTTGGGCGCGGTCGTGCTCGCCGGGACCTGGGGCGCGGCGCTCGCGCTCGAGGTCGGCGCTGCGTTGGTTCCCGAGGCGTCGGAGTCGGCATCGGAACTCGACAGCGACATCGCGCCGAGACCGGCGAAGACGATGGCCAACGCGATCAGCACCATCGCAAGGGCGCGCAACGGTGGCCCACCGGAGGTGGGATTCGGGTAGCTCACGTTCGCGAGCCTAGTCGCACGGGACGGGTCCGGGTCCGCATCGCCGGGTCAGACCTGGAATCCCAGTCGCCGCGCCGCGCGCGCCTTCTGCCTGCTCGCTCGCAGCCTGCGTAGCCGCTTGACCAGCATCGGGTCGGCCGCCAGCGCCTCCGGCCGGTCGACCACCGCGTTCAGCACCTGGTAGTACCGGGTCGGCGACATGGCGAACAGCTCGCGGATCGCCTCTTCCTTGGCCCCGGCGTATTTCCACCACTGCCGCTCGAAGGCCAGGATGTCGAGTTCGCGACGGCTCAGTCCGTCGCCGTCGGCCGCAGCGGGCTCCGTCGTGCCATCTTCGCTCGCGGAAGGGCCGTTGTGGGTCGCGGAAAGATTCCGTGCCGCTGCGCCGTCCATCTCGCTCCCTCGCCGAGTGACCACCAGACGAAAATGGTGCTTGTACGTCGCGGAACATTCAACCACGCACGCGCGGAATCGCCCGGCGCACGGCGCGGCGTGTTCGCTACCGGCCGGTAGTTCCGCTCTCCGCTTCGGCACCCGAGGAGGTGTGACGTGGCGCCCACGGCAATAATTGGCCCATGGCAATCCTCCCGATCGTGATCGTCGGCGACCCGGTTCTGCACAACCCGACCGAGCGGGTCAACCGATCGCCGGAGGAATTGGCTCCGCTCATCGCGGACATGTTCGAGACGCTCGACGCGGCGCACGGCGTCGGGCTCGCGGCCAACCAGGTCGGCGTTCCGCTACGGCTGTTCGTCTACGACTGCCCCGACCTCGGCGCGGACGGCACCGCTACCCGCCGCCGCGGCGTCGTGGTCAATCCGGTGCTGGAGACCTCGGAGATCCCGGAGACCATGCCCGATCCGGACGACGACGAGGAGGGCTGCCTGTCGGTGCCCGGCGAGCAGTTCCCCACCGGCCGCGCCGAATGGGCGAAGGTGACCGGCACCGACGAGCACGGCGAGCCGGTGGAGGTGGAGGGCAAGGGCTTCTTCGCCCGCATGCTCCAGCACGAGGTCGGGCACCTCGACGGGTTCCTCTACGTGGACGTGCTGATCGGCCGCAACGCGCGGGCCGCCAAGAAGGCGATCAAACGCAACGGCTGGGGCACACCCGGTCTGAGCTGGCTGCCCGGCACCGACCCCGACCCGTTCGGGCATGACGACTGACCCCGCCGCCGGCCTGCCCGATATTCCGCTCGGCCGCCGCGTGGTGCTGCGCTATCAGCTGCCCGCGGGTTATCCACAACCGCTGACCGACGTGATCGGCGAACTCGTCTCCCTCGACCCGCCGACCGTGCGCGGCGCGGGCGGGGAACTCGTCTCGGTGACGCCGGAGCGCGTGATCGCGCTGAAAGCCATCGGTCCGCGGCCGATACGCGTCAGGGAGATCCGCGCGCTGGAGGCCGCGGCCGCCTACGGCTGGCCGGGCGTCGAGCACGCGTGGATCGACGGCTGGCTGGCGCGCGCGGGCCACGGATACACCGGGCGCGCGAATTCCGCTGTGCCGCTGGGCGACTCCGATGGCCCAGCCACCGTGTCCGCGGAGACGCTGCACCGGATCGGCGAGTGGTACACCGCGCACGGCCTGCCCGTGCAGCTCGCGCTGCCCGATCGGCTGGCCCCGGTGCCGCCCGGCTGGCACAGCTGGCGGGAGACGCTCACGCTCGCCATCGATATCGAGAATTTCGTACTGCCGCAAGGTCCTTCGATGGTGCGGATCGCACCCGCTCCCGACGCCGCCTGGCTGGAGATGCACCGTTACAGCGGCGAAGACCCTGGCGCGCAGGCGATTGCCGCGCCCGATCCGGAGATACTGACCGCGGTTATCGGCGGCGAACTCGGCTTCGCCTCGCTGGGCCTGCCGCGTCCCATCGCGATCGGCCGCGGCGCGCTCACCACCGCCCCGGACGGACGACACTGGATCGGTCTGTCCTGCGTGGCCGTCGCCGCGGCGCACCGCAGGCACGGACTGGGCTCGCTGGTCTGCGCCGAACTGATCCGCTGGGGCCGCGACCGCGGCGCGACGCACGCCTATCTCCAGGTGGAAGCCACCAACGAACCGGCCCGCGCGATGTACCGCGAACTGGGCTTCATCGAACATCACACCTATCGCTACGCCGCGCCGGAACCGCTCGCCGGGCCCGGCGGCCTGCGGTAGAACAGACCTGTCACCCGCGAAGGAAGGCCGCAGTGCGTCTCGCCACCTGGAACGTCAACTCCATCCGCTCCCGGCTCGACCGCGTCGCGGACTGGCTCGACCGCCAGGACATCGACGTGCTGGCCATCCAGGAGACCAAGTGCCGCGACGACCAGTTCCCGTTCGAGCGCTTCGACGAGCTGGGCTACGAAGTCGCCCACCTGGGGATCAACCAGTGGAACGGGGTGGCGATCATCTCCCGCGTCGGCCTCTCCGACGTCGAGTTGGCCTTCCCCGGCCAGCCCGGCTTCGACAAGGACGCGGGCGAGTCGCTGATCAGCACGCCGGTCGTCGAGTCGAGGGCGATCGGGGCCACCTGCGGCGGCGTACGGGTGTGGAGCCTGTACGTGCCCAACGGCCGCACGCTGGGCGATCCGCACTACGCCTACAAGCTGGAATGGCTTGCCGCGCTGCGCGACAACGGCGCGCGCTGGCTGGCCGAGGACCCGCAGGCCAAGATCGCGCTGGTGGGTGACTGGAACATAGCGCCGACCGACGACGATGTGTGGTCCGTGGAGTACTTCGCCGAGAAGACGCACACTTCGCAGCCGGAGCGCGATGCCTTCCAGGCCGTCGTGGACGCCGGGTTCGCGGATGTCATGCGTCCGTTCGCGCCCGGGCCGGGCGTCTACACCTACTGGGACTACACCCAGCTGCGGTTCCCGCGGAAGGAGGGGATGCGCATCGACTTCATCCTCGCCTCCCCGGCGCTCGCCGCCACCGCGACCGACGCGATGGTCGATCGCGAGGCGCGAAAAGGCAAGGGCGCCAGCGACCACGCTCCGGTGATCGCCGAGTTCGCCGACGAACCCGGGCCCGCGTGACCCGCCCGGCGCAGCCGCCCTTCCCCCGCCGCAGCAGCGGTAACCGGACCACCGGCGGCAGGCTGGGCGGTATGAGCACCGACCCGGCCGTGGGGCATCGGCAGCGGGCACAGCACCTCGGTCCGGAGCGCCGCCGCCCGCAGGTGCTCGACACCGCGCTCGCCATCGCCGTGGAGGACGGCATCGCCGCGGTCACCATGGCCGCGATCGCGGAGCGGATGAACGTGACCAGGCCGGTGGTCTACGCCTGCTTCGCCGATCGCGTCGAGCTGATCGAGGCGCTGATCCAACGTGAGGAGGGCTACCTGGTCAGCGGCGTGCTCGAGGTGGTGACGCCGCGGGACGTCGACGCCGACGAAACCGTGTTCGTCCAGGGGTTCCGCGCCCTGCTGACGAAGGCCGCGATCCGGCCCGACGCCTGGCGGTTGGTCTACGGCAATCCCGACCCCGCCGTCGCGAAATCCTTCGGTCGCGGCCGCGCGCTCGTCATCGAGCGCTGTACCAAGCTCCTGCGCCCGACGCTGCGCGCCTGGGGCACGGTGGACGCCGAACGCAAGCTGCCCGTGCTGGTGGAGCAGTGGGTGTCGGCGGGCGAGGCCGCCGTGCGCGCGCTGCTCGCGGACCAGGACGGCTGGACACCGGCGGATCTCGGCGCGTTCGTCGGGGCCGCGGTCTACCGGGCCATGCGTAACGCCTGAGGGACGAGCCTGCCGCACTACGATGGTGATCAACTATCCGACCACCGGCTGGCGGAGGAACGGTCATGGCGTTCTATCGGCAAGTGGGTGCGGTACCGCCGAAGCGGCACACCCAGCATCGTGACGAGCAGGGCCGGCTCTACTACGAGGAGCTGATGGGCGAGGAGGGCTTCTCCGGCGACTCCTCCCTGCTCTATCACCGCGGCCTGCCGCCTGCCCTGGTCGACTCGACGGTCTGGGAGCTGCCCGATCAGCGGACCACGCCGAACCATCCGCTGCGTCACCGCCATCTGCGCCTGCACACGCTGTTCCCCGGCGACATCCCGGCCGAGACCGATCCGGTGACCGGCCGCCGCCTGCTGCTCGGCAACGCGGACGTGCGCATCTCCTACGTCGTCGCGAAGGGCGGATCGCCGCTGTACCGCAACGCGATCGGCGACGAACTGGTGTACGTCGAGTCCGGCGCGGCAGTGGTGGAGACGGTGTTCGGCGCGCTGCCCGCGCGGCAGGGCGATCAGGTGCTCATTCCGCGTGCCACGACGCACCGCTGGCGGCCCACCGGCCCGGAACCGTTGCGCGCGTATGTGATCGAGGCGACGGGTCACATCACGCCGCCGAAGCGCTATCTGTCGAAGTTCGGCCAGTTGCTCGAACACGCCCCGTATTGCGAGCGCGACCTGCACGGGCCCACCGAGACGATCACCGCGACCGGCACCGAGGTGGAAGTGCTGGTCAAACACCGTCCCGGCGGCCAAGTCGTCGGGACGCGGATGGTCTACGCCACCCACCCCTTCGACGTGGTCGGCTGGGACGGCTGCCTGTATCCGTGGACCTTCAACATCGCCGACTTCGAACCGATCACCGGTCGCATCCATCAGCCGCCGCCCGTCCATCAGGCGTTCGAGGGCGGCAACTTCGTCGTCTGCAACTTCGTTCCGCGCAAGGTGGACTACCACCCGCTGTCGATTCCCGTGCCGTACTACCACTCCAACGTCGATTCCGACGAGGTCATGTTCTATTGCGGCGGCAACTACGAGGCACGCAAGGGCTCCGGGATCACGCAGGGCTCGGTGTCGGTGCACCCCGGCGGCTACGCCCACGGTCCGCAGCCCGGCGCCTACGAGAACAGCATCGGCATCGAGTACTTCGACGAGTTGGCCGTCATGGTGGACACCTTCCGCCCGCTGGAACTCGGCGAAGGCGCGTTGGCCTGCGAAGACCCGACCTATGCGTGGACCTGGTCGGGGCGGGGCCCCGCGTGAGGACCAGGGTCGAGGTAGCGCCGGAGTCCTTGTTCGGACCGGACAACCTGCCCTACGGGGTGTTCGCGCCGAGCGGAGCCGGTCCCCGCGTGGGGGTGCGGCTCGGCGAGCATGTCATCGATGTGGCTGTGCTGCTCGATGATTCGGTTTTCGCCGAGCCGAGCCTGAACGGCTTCCTTGCGCAGGGACCCGCACGCTGGCGCGCGGTGCGCGACCGGATTCGCGAGGCGGTCGACGGAGAACTGGACGACGCCGCGGTGCACCGCCTGTCCGAGGTGCAGTTGCGGCTGCCCGTCCGCATAGGCGATTACGTGGACTTCTACGCGAGCATCGATCACGCGACGAACCTCGGCCACCTGTTCCGGCCGGACGGTGAGCCGCTGCTGCCGAACTGGCGCCATCTGCCGGTGGGCTATCACGGACGGGCGGGCACCGTGGTGGTGTCGGGCACCGATGTCGCCCGGCCGTGCGGACAGCGCAGGACCGACTCCGGCGCACCGGATTTCGGCCCGTCGCGACGGCTGGACATCGAGGCCGAGCTCGGCTTCGTGATCGGGGTCGGCTCACCGCTCGGCGTGCCGGTCGGGATCGACGAGTTCGCCGACCGGGTCTTCGGCGTCGCGCTGGTCAACGATTGGTCCGCCCGCGACATCCAGGCCTGGGAGTACCAGCCGCTGGGCCCGTTCCTCGGCAAGTCGTTCGCGACGTCGATGTCACCGTGGATCACCCCGCTGGCCGCCTTGGAGTCGGCGCGGATACCGCTGCCCGAGCAGTCGCCCACGCCATTGCCCTACCTGCTCGGCGCGGAGCGCTGGGGGCTGGACATCGAGCTCACCGTGACCTGGAACGGGCAACCGGTCACCTACCCGCCCTACTCCCGGATGTACTGGTCACCGGCGCAGATGCTGGCTCATCTCACCGCGAACGGCGCATCGACGCGCACGGGTGACCTCTACGCCTCGGGCACTATCTCCGGCCCCGAAACCGACCAGCGCGGTTCGTTCATCGAGCTGTCCTGGGGCGGCAGCAGGCCGGTCCTGGTCAACGGGCGGGAACGCACGTTCCTGGAGGACGGCGACGCGGTGACCATCATGGCGTCGGCCCCCGGTCCGCATCCGGCACGCATCGGGCTGGGCGAGGTCACCGGACGCATCCGCCCCGCCCGCGTGCGCTGAAACCGGTTCGGCCAACGCTCGCTGACGCGGTCGCCGGTGAGCTCGCCACCTCGTGGCAACCTGCTGGTGCTTGACCTCCCCGGCATCGGGGTAAGCCCTCGCTACAGCCCCCGACGCGGACAAGGAGCGAGGTCATGACCGACCGCCCGGCCGCTCGTCACCGCAGGCCCGACGGCGTCGCCGACAGCACCGTCGCCGCCACCGGCAAACTCTCGGAAGCACTGGAGATAGTCGAACGCGCCCGCGGCCACCTGTACGCCTTCCACCAGCTGACCGGAGGAGCCGATCTGGCGCTCGACATAGCGGTGGAGCTGTTCCGCGCGGCAGGTCACGCGCACATCGCCGACCGGATCGCAGCCGAATTGATCGGCCGGAACGTGCTGGCCGGACGCTGGACATTCCAGATCGTCGAGGAATACGACGACGGCTACTACAACCTGTTCCGCGATATCGAGCGTGCCGCCCGCGACGAACTACTCGGCGGCCGCCGCCACATCTACGAGGCCGAGATGAAAGAAGCTCGCCGCACCCACGGCGCGCCGGGACATTCCGCCACGCCGGAAACAGTGGAGGACGCCTGATCGCGCCCGTCCTTCCGGCGGAGTCGCCGCCCGGTGCGCATCCGACGCTGTCCGCGCTGGGCATGGTGGACACCTTCCAGCGCTGACGCCGCTGCCTGCGAGTTCGCCCGATCCCGCCGAATCGCCGAGCAGGCGACCGGGCGGTCCGGGTATGGTCGGGCGGGAAAATTTCACAGACCAACGGGGGCTCGCACCAGCGGGCTGAGAGGACGGCTAGCCGAGAGGCGTCAGGGCCGTCGACCGTATGAACCTGACCGGGTAATGCCGGCGTAGGGAGGAAACATGGCACGCGCCGCTGCGTCCGACGGCGGATCCGCACCCGTCGACAGCGTCACCACCGGCCCGATCGAGGGCAGCGTCAAGCACTATCTCGAGGTCGATGACCTGCGCATTCCGGTGCGCCGGATCAATCTGACCAATGGCGAGCACTTCGACGTCTACGACACCTCGGGCCCGTACACCGACGAGTCGGCGACGATCGATCTCGAAGGCGGGCTACCGAAACTGCGCGACACGTGGACCAAGCCGCAGGGGGCGGGTCCGCGCACCCAGCTCGCGTGGGCCCGCGAGGGCATCGTCACGCCGGAGATGCGCTTCATCGCCGCGCGGGAAGGCGTCTCGCCGGAGCTGGTGCGCGAGGAGGTCGCCGCGGGTCGCGCGGTGATCCCGGCCAACCACAAGCATCCAGAGCTCGAGCCGACCATCATCGGCAAGAAGTTCCTGGTGAAGATCAATGCGAACATCGGCAATTCGGCCGTGTCCTCCTCGATCGCCGAGGAGGTGGAGAAGATGGTGTGGGCCACCCGCTGGGGCGCGGACACCATCATGGACCTGTCCACCGGCAAGAACATCCACGAGACGCGCGAGTGGATCCTGCGCAACTCCCCCGTTCCGGTCGGCACCGTGCCGATCTACCAGGCGCTGGAGAAGGTCAACGGCGACCCGACCGCGCTGACCTGGGAAATCTATCGGGACACCGTGATCGAGCAGTGCGAGCAGGGCGTGGACTACATGACCGTGCACGCGGGTGTGCTGCTGCGCTACGTTCCGCTGACCGCCAAGCGGGTGACCGGCATCGTCTCGCGCGGCGGGTCGATCATGGCGGCCTGGTGCCTGGCGCATCACCGGGAATCGTTCCTGTACACGCACTTCGAGGAACTCTGCGAGATCCTGGCCCGCTACGACGTCACCTTCTCCCTCGGTGACGGCCTGCGGCCCGGTTCCATCGCCGACGCCAACGACGAGGCGCAGTTCGCCGAACTGCGCACCCTGGGCGAACTGACCAAGATCGCGAAATCGCACGGCGTGCAGGTGATGATCGAGGGCCCGGGGCACGTGCCGATGCACAAGATCGTGGAGAACGTGCGGCTCGAGGAGGAGCTGTGCGAGGAAGCGCCGTTCTACACCCTCGGCCCGCTCGCCACCGACATCGCCCCGGCCTACGACCACATCACCTCCGCGATCGGCGCCGCCATCATCGCGCAGGCGGGCACCGCCATGCTCTGCTACGTCACGCCGAAGGAACATCTCGGCCTGCCCAACCGCGACGACGTGAAGGTCGGCGTGATCACCTACAAGATCGCCGCCCACGCCGCCGACCTGGCCAAGGGCCATCCGCACGCGCAGCAGCGCGACGACGCGCTGTCCAAGGCCCGCTTCGAATTCCGCTGGCGCGACCAGTTCGCGCTGTCCCTCGACCCGGACACCGCCCGCGAATACCACGACGAGACACTGCCCGCCGAACCCGCCAAGACCGCACACTTCTGCTCCATGTGCGGCCCCAAGTTCTGCTCCATGCGGATCTCCGCGGACGTCCGCGAGTACGCCGAGCGTCAGGGCTTGAACGAGGCCGAGGCGCTGGAGGCGGGCATGGCGGAGAAATCCGCCGAGTTCGCCAGCCGCGGCAACGCGGTCTATTTGCCCGTCGTCTCGTAATCACCGCCCGCTGCCCGCCGCATCCCGACGATGCGGCGGGCGCTGGGACGGTACTGACGCCGGTTCATCGCAGGGGTTCCCGTGGCGGCCGCACTGTGCTGATCCCCCACCGAATCAGTCGATCGGAAGCCGGCAGTCGAGCCCGCCGCTGTGGCCGTGCACGGGGCCGAGGACAAAGGGGGGTCGAAGATGCGTAGTAGGTCGAATGCTCTGGCGCAGTGCTGGATTGATGTCGGAGTGGGAGAACCGCGGTGACGGCGGACATTCCGTACTGTTTGCAGTGCTGCTGGCGCACATGAGGTAGGTGGATGTATGGACAGCGTGCGGGATCTGCTTTTTGCGGCGAAACGCCGGATGTATCGGGGCAACCGGCCGGGTACGTTCGCCCGGGCGCTGAACCGGGCGTCGGAGTGGATGTATTCGGCGGGTGTGCTGTCCCCTGGCTACGCCATGACTCTCGAAGTGGCCGGTCGGCGCACCGGGCGTCCGGTGACGCTGCCGATAGTGGTCGCCGAGTACGAGGGTCGGCGTTACCTGGTGTCTATGCTGGGCCGGGACGCGGGGTGGGTGCGCAACGTCTCCGCGGCTCAGGGCCGGGCGTTCCTGCACCGGCGCGGCCGCGAAGCGGTACGGCTCACCGAGGTGGAGGTGGGGGAACGGGCGCCGATCCTGCGCCGCTACCTCGCCGTCGCTCCCGGTGCCCGCCCGCACTTTCCGATCGACCGCACCGCCTCCCTCGACGAGTTCGCGCGGATCGCCGACCAATACCCGGTCTTCCGGGTAGAACCCGCAGGCTAGCTCGCGCAGGCAACCGCGCCCGGAGGCGGGCCGCACCGCCTGAGGTCGATCGCAGGTGCCGCTCACCGCATGAGCGCGTCCGATCTTCGAGTGCTCAATAGGACTGGAGTTCGATCAGCGTGCCCTCCGGGTCACGCAGGTGGGCGGTGCGCAGCCCGGGGCCCCACTGCGGGCGATCGGCTGGGCCCGCGACAACGGTAGCGCCGTGCTCGGCGCACAGCTGCGCGCCCGCGTCGACGTCGCGCACCCGGCAGACGAACATGATCGCGTCCTGGGACGGCGCTGCGTGCTCCGGCAGCGCTGTCGTGCCCACGACCTCCGCCATGGCGGTGCGATCGAAGAGCACCAGTGCGCCTTGGTCTCCGACGTCCCAGTTCGCGTATGGGCCTGCGGGAGTTCCCTTGATCAAAGTCGCCCCGATCAGCTCGGGTAACACCGCCGCGTAGAACTCGAAGCAGTCGGCGAAGCGGGTGACCAGGAGTCTCGGATGCAGCGCGTCCACAGCGGCCTCCAATTAGTTGGTTCCAACCTATTGTAGGTGTAGCCCTACAATAAGCCCATGGATACCGGACGCGCACTCCCACCGAGCCTGCTCGGCCTGGACATCTACCTACTGTCGCGGGTCGGCAAGGCGGCGCGCACCGGATTCACCGACCGCCTCGCCGCCCGGGGCCTGCGCCTGTGGCACATGGCGATCCTCGCCGCGCTCGCCGACTTCGGCCCGCATGCTCAGCGCGACTTGGCCGAGCGCCTGAGCATCCACCCCAGTGACGTGGCCAAGGTCGTCGACGAACTCGAAGCCGCCGGTCAGGTGGAACGTGCGCGAGACGAGCGCGATCGTCGCCGCATCACCGTGCGCCTCACCAGGGCGGGCCGTACCGCGTTGCGTTCCCTCGCTCGCGAAGCCGGTCAGGTCGGCGACGAGATCCTCGCCCCGCTCGACCCGGCGGAGCGAGAGCAGCTGCATGCGATGCTCGAACGCCTCTTCGCGCATGCGTACCCGGAGTCCCGCACCGAGTGATCGCCTCCGCGCGAGACCATCCGGGCGAGGCGAGCAAATCCGATCACCCCGCCCTCGTCGCAATGCGAGTCGCACGCGTGGGGCCAGGGCGGTGCCGCGCAGCAGCGCCGGCGCGGGAACACCCGGTTCGGCGTGGCCCGGGGTCGTCACTGGCCGCACCACAGCTCGGACGCCGCTCACTGCCGATGCGCCGATAAGACGGTCAGCGCACGGTCTGTTCGATCAAGCGGCGGGCCGCGCGATCGGTGCGCTCGACCTCGCCGGTGATCAGCCGATCCTGCAAGATGCCGCGCAGGCCGGAAATCAGCAGCGTGGCGACGATTTCCGGGTCATCGACGGAATCGAGGCCGCGCAGTCCGTCGGCCAGCGCCGATACGAAGACGGCGATGGCCGAGTTGGCGTAATCGGCATACGGACTGCGTGGGGCACAGGCCGCGCCGAGCACTTGGAGCATCACCCGGACGCTCGTGCGGCTGTCGCCCGCGGCGTTGGCGGTCCAGAAGTCCCACAGCCGCTCGCGCAGGTCCGAAGCGTCGCCGATGTCGGCGAATACGGCCTCGATGTCGGGGCGCTGCGTCGCCAGCGCCTGGACCAGCAGCTCCTCCTTGGTCGTGAAGTAGTAGATCAGCATGCGCGAGCTGGTGCCCAGCTCGGCGGCCAGCGGGCGCAGCGACAGGTCCGCGAGGCCGTAATCGGCGATGTAGCGCACGACGGCGGCGAGCAGTTCGGCGCGTTTGGCGTGGTCGAGGGGGCGGGCCATGAGTTGACTGTAGCGATCGGTACAGGTATTCATGACATCGTGACTGTAACAATCGCTTCAGAAACTCGGGATTCGGTCGTGGTCACCGGATACGCGGCGACCACGTCGCTGGCCGATGACATGGACACGACCTGGTCCGAATTGCTGGCGGGGCACAGCGGGATCGGCGCGCTCGAGGACGATTTCGTGGCCGAGTACGACTTGCCGGTCCGCATCGGCGGCAAGTTGCGGTCACAACCCGGCGCGGAACTGAGCCGGGTCGAACAGCGCAGGCATTCCTACGTCGAGCAGATGGCACTGGTGCTCGGCCGCCGGGTCTGGCGCGCGGCGGGCGCGCCGGAGGTTGACGGCGACCGCTTGGCGGTGGCCATCGGCACCGGGCTCGGCGGGGGCGATGCGCTGATCTCCGCGGTCGACGCGATGCGCGCGGGCGGCTACCGCAAGGTGTCGCCGATGTCGGTGCCGATGGTGATGCCGAACGGTCCGGCCGCCACCGTCGGGCTCGAGATAGGTGCCAGAGCAGGGGTTTTCGCGCCGGTCTCGGCGTGCTCGTCGGGTTCGGAGGCGATCGCGCACGCCTGGCGGCTGATCACCACCGGCGAGGCGGACGTGGTGGTGGCGGGCGGGGTCGAAGGACACATCGACGCCGTGCCCATCGCGAGCTTCGCCATGATGCGCGCCATGAGCACCCGCAACGACGAACCCGAACGCGCGTCCCGCCCGTTCGACCGGGACCGCGACGGGTTCGTCTTCGGCGAGGCCGGCGCGCTGCTGGTGCTCGAGTCCGAGCGGCACGCACGTGCGCGCGGCGCGACCGTGCACGGGCGGGTACTCGGCGCGGGCATCACTTCCGACGCCTATCACATCGTCGCCTCCGAACCGGAGGGGCTCGGCGCGGCCCGCGCGATGCGCAAGGCCATCGACACCGCGGGACTGCGCGCTTCGGACATCCAGCATGTGAACGCCCACGCCACGTCGACCTCCATCGGCGACGCCTCGGAGGCCAACGCGATCACCTCCGTCGTACCCGACGCCTCGGTCTACGCTCCGAAATCCGCGCTCGGTCACTCGATCGGGGCGGTCGGCGCGTTGGAATCGCTGATCACCATGCTCACCCTGCGGGATCAGGTCGTCCCGCCCACGCTGAACCTCGACAACCCCGATCCGGAGATCGATCTGGACATCGTCGCGGGAACGCCGCGCACTCAGCGCATCGATTACGCGCTGAACAACTCGTTCGGGTTCGGCGGTCACAACGTCGCGCTCGCGTTCGGCCGGGTCTGAGGACAAGTCCCGTTATGGTGCGGGTTACCGTCGTTGTACAACCGACCGATCGGCCCGAAGGACGGACAGCGACGTGAGCGAGCGCCAGCGAACGAACCGAGGACACGGCACAAGGCCGCGGACCGGGAAGCCGAGCGCCGGAGCAGCGCAGTCATGAGTGACGCCTTCTACCTCCCCGATCCCGATCGGCCGGACCGATTCGTCTCCACCGAGCTCACCCGCGGCCCTTGGTCGCCGGACGCCCAGCACGCGGGCCCGCCCTCGGCGCTGCTCGGCCACGTGATCGAGCGGTGCGAGCCGCGGCCGGGGTTCCAGGTCGGCCGGGTCGCGGTCGAGATCCTCGGCCCGGTGCCGCTGGAACCGCTCACCGCCCGGGCGCGCGTCGCACGTCCCGGCCGCAGCGTCGAACTCATCGAAGCGACGCTGTCCACCGAGCGCGGGCCGGTGATGCGGGCGAATGCCTGGCGATTCAAGCTGGCCGAGCCGGAATTGCCACTGCCGAACCACTTCTTGCCGACCGGCACCCGCCCTGGCCCGGAGCAGGCGGACGCGCCCGAGCCGTTCCCGTCCACCCAGCCGATCGGCTTCCACACCGCCATCGATTACCGCTTCGTCAGCGGATCCTTTGCCGAGCCCGGCCCGGCGATCTGCTGGATCAGGATCAAGCACCCGATCGTCGCCGGAACCGATCCGAGCCCGCTGGAGCGCACCCTCGCGGCCGCGGATTCCGGCAACGGCGTCAGCGCGGTCCTGGACTGGTCGAAGTACCTGTTCATCAACACCGACCTGACGGTCACCCTGCACCGCCAGCCCGCGGGCGAATGGGTCTGCCTCGACGCCGTCACCTACCCCCAACCCCATGGCATAGGTATGGCGGAATCAGCGCTCTACGACGAAAAGGGCCCCTTGGGCCGCAGCACGCAAACCCTCTTCCTCGGCACCCGATAACCGAGGCAGACCCACTCGGCGTTCGTCACCGACGCGTTCACGGACGGGTCTGGATCTGCTGGATTGCCCAATCTTGTGGTTGTAGCTTCGACGCGACTGACAGCCGTCAGGGCGAGAGGTCGGCAGCTACACGAGTACGCCGACGCGGCGGCTCAGGTTCCGCACGTCGCGGCTCATCCCCGTCGGCGGGTGCTGCACCAGGTCGTGGATCATCTCCCGCGCGAACCCGTTGTATCGAATGGTCTCCGGCGCTGTCTGCTCCGACCTCTCCAGCATCGCGAACACCGCTGCGGACTCCCGCCGCTGCGCATGTGCCCGTGCGACCTCGATGTAGTGGCGGCTACGGCGCGGCACCGACACGATCGTCTCCGCATCCACATTCCCCGCCGCACGAAGAGCCTCTGCCGAACGCCGCAGCTCCACACCGAGCGTCGTCGCATGGGCCGTCATCACGGGCATGGAAAACGATGACTGCACATGCCGATACTCTCGACCCAGATTGCGGGCCATCGCGTCGGCCGACTCCCAATGCGCCCACGCCTCCCCATAGCGGCCGCGGCGACCGTGCACATACGCGGCTTCGGCTTCGAGAGCACCTGCGATCCCCCGCCAATCATCCGGTGTCTCATCCCTGCTCAGATAGGGCTCCAACTGGCCCAGCGCATCGCGGATCAGGTCGAGCGCTTCCTCCCAGCGGCCGGAGTCCCGCAGCGCCTGCGCCATCGCCCATGTGCTGCACGCGATCACATACGGATCATCGGCTTCGAAGCCCTCGTTCATGGCACGGTCGGCGACCAGCCAGACCAGTTCGGGCGCAGGCTGATAAGCGACGAAGAAGTCCGCGAGCTGATACACACCTGCGAGCACACGACGCGCTTCTCTACGACCCGCCCCTGGAATGCGCGCCGCCTGCTGCGCGTCGCGGATAAGGCCGGGCAGCAGCGCCCCCAACTGGGTGCGGTGGTCGGGGCTACTGTGGCGAATCTTCCACGCCTGAGCCAATCGGATCGCCAGGTGCTCGACGCTGGCCGGGCGTGGGCTCGATGTCATCCGGTAGTCGGTGAGTGCGCGACGCACCTCGGCGAGCGCTTCATGTTGCGCACCGGCGAAGACCGCCACCGACACCGCATGTCCGTTGCCGGTCAACTCGGCTAGGTCCTTCACCTCGAGAGCTTGCGCGATTCGCAGCAACATCGGCAGCTTCGGAGGTTGAAGGCGACCTGCCTCAACAGCTTTGATCCACTCCGCCGACCGGCCGACAAGTCCGGCCAGGACAGGCCGCGACATGCCCGCACGCTCCCGCAGGGCCTTGATCCGCTTACCGACAGGTGCTTCATCCCAGGGGTCCTGCATGGCGCCCTCCTACGCGACGTGCCCGTGTGAGTAAAGAGTATCGGACCAAATGCGAACGGATGGTACGAAATGTACCCGGCCCCGCCTGGCGCATCCCTACCGTAAGTCGCAGCACTCGATATCGGGTCCACGACCACGACACCGGACTCCAGGTCGTAAACGGTTCAACCGAAAGCCACCCGCATTGAGTGCCTATTCGATTCGACAGAACAAACGCGCAAGGGGGTATCAGATGTCCGCGGATATTTCAGCGGTTTTGATTATGGTTGCCGCCGTCGTGGGCGGATTCATTCTCTTGTTTTGGGTGCTGCCATGGATGATCGACCATCGGCCCCAGGAGCCCGATCACGCCGCACCATCCATTCCCTACCCTGTGGATGAAGCCCACTTGGTCATGCAAGACCACCTCGACTGCGACGCCACCTCATGCGAGGCGCGGGCGCACGCCGTTCGCGTACTGCGTGAGGCGGGGCGCATGGTGCCCGCGAGGGACGACCGATGATTGCCCGGCGGGTTACCTGGGGAGCGGATCTACTTGCGGGCGTCTCGAGCACCGCATCGGTGGCGATGACATGAGCGAACCCATCGGGATGATGCAGTCGCACATCGACGGCTCGATGTACATCGTGGGCCCGGATGGAATGCCATACACGGCTGAGGAGTACCTCGACCTGCTCAGGGAAGCGAACGATCGGTCACCGGAGCATCTTCAGCGCATCGCCGACGCAATCCGGGAATGGGCAGGTCTATCGAATGACACTCGGTGAAGCGAACCCACGGAAAGGTCGAGATCTGTCGCATCGACTAGCCGTTGCCAATCCGGGCAGATAAATTGCAGGCCATGCGGCAGTCCGAAAGTAATGTCGTCCAGCGCTAGGAGGTCGCTCCGGTATGACAGCGAGTCTAATCGAATTACTCGAAATCGCTCGTTCGGCCGTTGAGCGGGGGGCTGAACTTCTCCACACCGCCGATCGAGGAACCATCCACACCAAGGGCGATCGCGACTACGTAACCGGCCTGGACCATCGAATCCAAGATGACATCAGGCGGTATCTGGCCGACGCGACACCCGAGTGCGGGTTTCTCGGTGAGGAGCTCGATGACAGGTCGCCCGCACACAAGGCGCGGTATATGTGGGTTCTGGATCCGATCGACGGAACATCCAACTTCATTCACGGGCTGCCGCTGTGCGCTGTATCGCTGGCTCTCGTGCACAACGGCGAACCGGTGATCGGAGTCATCGGCGCACCGTTCCTCGGCCTGGAGTACTACGCGGCCGTTGAGCGCGGCGCGTGGAGCAATGACAAGCCGATCCGAGCTAGCGACACCAAAACTCTCCGCCAAGCGATCGTTTCCATCGGAGACTATGCGGTCGGGCAGGGGGCGGAGCCGGAGAACGAGCGCCGCATCGCTCTCACCGCCGCGCTGGCGGCAACTGTCGAGCGGGTACGAATGTTCGGATCCGCCGCCCTCGATCTGGTGTGGGTTGCCGAGGGGCGGACCGACGCCTGCGTCATGCTGTCCAACAAGCCTTGGGACACGGCGGCCGGCGTGCTCATCGCCCGGGAGGCGGGCGCTGTTGTCCTCGACTCGAGCTCTCGCCGCCACAGCCTCGACTCTCCGGACACGATCGCCGTCTCGCCCGCCATCGCCGACGAACTCATGAACTTGGTCAACGAATCGATCTATTGATCCTGACGAGCCCGACCAGGAGCAATTTTGATTATCGCCGCCGCCGTTGTGGGCGGATTCATTCTCTTGTTTTGGGTGTTGCCATGGATGATCGACCCTGAGCCTCAGGAGCCCGAGCACGCCGCACCATCCATTCCCTACCTGGTGGGTGAAGCCCATTCGGCCATGCAAGACCACCTCGACTGCGACGCCACCTCGTGTGGGGCGCGGGCGCACGCCCTGCGCGTGCTGCGTGAGGCCGGGCGCATGGTGCCCGCGAGGGACGACCGATGATCGCCCGGGTTACCCGAGAGCAGACCTACTTGCGCGAGATGGGTTCGCACGGTGGCGATGTCGAGTTAGAAGAAAAGGAAAATTGACAGCATCGAGGGGGTCGAGCATGGGGTCGATTTCGACCGATCACGATGCCGTCGTCGTGGAGTCGAATGCGATCCGGGATGCAGACCATTTTTTGGTGCGGCGAAGGTGCTCCGTCCGAGCGAGGACGTCGGCCTTGGTGGCAGTGGGCTGGCGGCTGGGGAACCACCTCAGTCGCCCACCGCCGCGATACCCGGGTCGTGTGCGTTGACGAGCCGAACCGACCCCTCTGCGGCCAGTTCGGCCAGCAGCCGCTGCGTGTGCAGTCTTGCTACTTCATCGTGCTGCGTAGACGCGGCGAACGCCTCGACCGCCGCGGGTGCGGTGCAAGCGAGTTGGGCGTGGTGGTGGATCGCATCACCGACGTGCAGAAGTTCCCGACCGGCATTTGGGTCGGCGATCACTACGCCGGCGTGGCCCGGCGAGTGGCCCGGCAGAGCGACCAGCCGGACCGATTCCGGAATGTCTTCCAGCGTCCAGGTGGAAAACCCCCGCCAATCGGCAGCCGGCTTCGGTGTCGGAGCCCACAGCACCCCATGGGACCACTGTGCGGGGATGACTCGGTCCTTGCCCTCGTCGACTACGGCTCGGCACGCGGGGCTGGCGTGCACGCGCACCCACGGGAAGTCGGCCAGGCCGCCGACGTGGTCGCGGTGGTGGTGGGTGAGGACCACGTCGGATAGATCGCGCGGATTGCGCCCCAACGCCTTCACCTGGGCCAGCAGGGTCTCGCTGGGGTCCAGCGCCGGGTTGACGCGGCTCAGCCAGTCCTGCCCCAAACGTTCCTCGGGAGACTCGATGTCCTTGTGGCCGATACCTGTGTCGACAGCGACCAGGCGGTCGTCCACCTCGATGAGCAGGCAACGGCAGATGAAATGAGGAACGCCGAAGACAGCCTCGCCGCCGGGGACGTTGAGGGTTCCGCAGTTGATTTCATGGATTTGCACTCACCAGATGCTAGAAGTTCGTGTCGACACGAAGTCAACGACAATGGTCCCGTGCCCAAGGAACTACTGAGCATCGGTGACGCCGCCGAGTACCTCGGGGTATCGACCCACCTTCTGAGACATTGGGAAACCGTGGGAATAGTCACCCCGCATCGCACAGCGGCCGGGGCTCGACGTTACGACGCGCAATCACTGGATGCACTATCCATCGCCCTCAGGTGCCAACAGGCGGGCATGCCGCTCGACGTGATCGCTCGCCTGCTCAATGGCGACCGCGGACAACGCCGACAGCTGGTCGCCGAGCAGCGCGAGGCAATCAACCGGCAACGCGCCCGACTCGCACAGACCGCCAACTACCTCGACCATGTCTTGGAGTGCTCGCATCCGATCGTGCGTGATTGCCCCGCATGCCGGGACTTCGCGGCATCAACGTCCTGACCCGCAACAACTAGGGAGGCGGTCGGGCAGGAGGCGCTGCCGGAGAACGAGCGCCGCATCGCCGGTCGAAATCAGGTCACGGGCGGGTCGAGATCTGCTGGACCCCCCAGCCGTTGCCGTCCGGGTCGGTGAAGAAGAAGAATCCGACGTTGTCCAAGGGGTCCGGCATGGGGGTCGGGTTTTCCCCGAGGACTTGGATTTCGGTGACCTCGACGCCGCGCGAAGTCAGCTCCTCGTGGGCTTTGCGCAGGTCGTTGACCACGAGTTGCAGGCCTTGTTGCGATCCGGGCGTCATGTCCGGCACAGCGCCCTTGCCGATCACGACCGAGCAGCCCGAGCCGGGCGGGGTGAGTTGCACTATGCGCGCGTCCTCGCCGATCTTCGTATCGTGGTCGACGGCGAAGCCCAGTTGCTCCGCGTAGAACCGCTTGGCCCGGTCGATGTCCGACACGGGCACGATCACGACCTCGAGCGTCCAGTTCACGGCACTTCCTTTCGGTGGACTATTCGTACCAGTGCGGACGGGTTCACACCGGGAGATTCATCGCCGTGCCCAACGCCAGGAGAACTCGTCGGGCGCGGGTGGCGGGCCGGGGAGTTCGCCGTCGGCGCTCAGTCCGGCCAGCAGCATGGCGAGTACGCGGCGGCGCAACTGGGCGGTGCGCTCCGGACTCGGGACCGCGACGGCCGCGCAGGACTCCAGAATGAGGCCCAGATCTTGCGGGGTGACGTCGGGACGCAGCTTGCCGGTGGCGTGGACGCGGCGGACGATCTCCTCGGTCGCTTCGCCGGAGCGCCGCACGTCGGGCAGCATCGAATCGTCAGGGGTGAAGGTGCCCGCAAGGTGCACGGTGAGCGAGTGGACGTCCGCGTCCACCACGCGCTCCAAGAAGCCGACGAGTCCGCGCCACCCGTCCGGATCCTCCAGCGCCGCTTCGGCTTCCGCGTTGTACCTGCGCAGGCCGCCATGGCAGAGCGTGCGCAGCAGCACCTCCTTGCTGGGATAGCGGCGGTAGAGCGCGCTGATCCCGACGCCGGCGCGTTCGGCGACGGCGGAGATCGGGGCCGTGGCGTCGGCGAGGAACACCGCGCGGGCGGCCTCCAGGATCAGCCCGTCGTTGCGGGCCGCCTGCGCCTTACGGCCGGGTAGACCCTTCTGAGCTGGGGCGTCGGATGTCTTCGGCATGGATCAAGGATATCACTTGAAACGGAATGATCCGTTCTGATACAGTTCAAACAGAACAGAGCATTCCGTTTCAAAGGAGCCGCACATGACCGCGATCACCCCCTTCCGCATCGACATCGACCAGGCCGAGCTGGACGACCTGCGCGACCGGCTCGCGCGCACTCGCTGGGCCGAGCAGATCCCCGGCTCGGGCGACACCTACGGGGTGAGCGTCGAGCGGGTGCGTCACCTGGTCGGATACTGGCGCGACGGGTTCGACTGGCGCGCGGTCGAGAACGCGGTGAACGCCTACCCGCAGTTCACCACCGAGATCGACGGTCAGAACATCCACTTCCTGCACGTGAAATCCGCGCGAGAGGACGCCTTTCCGCTGATCCTCACGCACGGCTGGCCCGGCACCTTCGTCGAGTTCGTCGGCATCATCGAGCCGCTCACCGCGGCCGGATTCGATCTGGTGATCCCCTCGGTGCCGGGCTACGGATTCTCCGGTCCCACCACCGAGGCGGGCTGGAACGATGCCCGGATCGCCCGCGCCTGGGCGGAGCTGATGCGGCGGCTCGGGTACAGCCGCTACGGCGCGGTGGGCAACGACGGCGGATCGCAGATCTCGCCGCAACTCGCACGCGTGGCGCCGGAGCACGTGGTCGGCGTGCACGTCACGCAGGTGTACTCGTTCCCCTCCGGGGATCCGGCCGAGCTGGCCGATCTCGACGAGGACGAGCAGCGGTCGCTGGCCACCCTGGACTGGTTCGTGAAGAACAAGATGGGCTTCAACGTGCTGCAATCACAGCAGCCGCAGACGCTGGCGCATGCGATCACGGATTCGCCCGCCGGACTGGTCGGCTGGAACGGGCAACTGCTCGGCCCGGACCTGGACGACGACTTCGTGCTGACCAACATCGCGATCCACTGGCTCACCCGCACCGCGGGCTCGGCGATCCGGCACTACTTCGAGAAGGACAAGGCCGAGCACCCCACGGCGCCGAGCACGGTTCCGCTCGCGCTGTGCGGCTCCACCGGTGACTTCCACGGCATCCGGCGCTTCGCCGAGCGGGACCACAACATCGTCTCGTGGCGCACGCACGACGTGTTCACCCACTACCTGCACCATGTGGCGCCCGCGCTCATGGCGGAGGAGATCACGGAGTTCTTCGCCCCGCTGCGCTGAGACAGTCGCTTATGGCATCGAGAGTCGCGGCCATGGTTCGTCTCGATTCCCGCTGATGTACTGGATTCATCAACAGCACAACAGCTTTCGAACCAGGAGAGAAACCATGAGAATCGCGGTCTTCGGAGCCACCGGTACCGTCGGTCGTCTCGTCGTCGAGCGGGCGCTGCGGGAGGGTCACGAGGTGACGGCCTTCACCCGCAGCGCCTCGAGCGTCACGCAGCGGCACGAGCGGCTGCGCGTCGTGGAAGGCGATGTGCTGGACACGAATTCGGTGCAACGCGCGGTGGAGGGGCAGGACGCGGTGCTGGTCTCGCTCGGCAACGGCCGCAACGGCGTGGTTCGGGCCGGGGGAACAAAAGCGATCATCGACGCGATGCGGCGCACCGGCGTGAAACGACTGATCTGCCAGACGACGCTCGGCGTGGGCGACAGCAGGGGCAACCTGAACTTCCTGTGGAAGTACGTGATGTTCGGGCTGCTGCTGCGCCCCGCCTACGCCGATCACGTCGTTCAGGAGGAGCACGTCATGGCCAGCGACCTGGATTGGACGATCGTGCGGCCCAGCGCGTTCACCGACGGCCCGGCCACCGGCAGCTACCGGCGCGGGTTCCCGGCGGACGAGCGCGGGCTCACCCTGAAGATCGCCCGCGCCGACATCGCCGAGTTCATGATCGAGCAATTGACCGACACCACCTACCTGCGCCAAGCGACCGGCATCTCGAATTGAGCGCACCGTGCGGGGAGCAAACCTCACACGTGCTCGTGTAGTTCGCCCCAGGCCGGGAAGGGATCGGGATACTCCGCCCAAGCGCCCGGCCCGTCGGCGAACTCCGCATCCGTGAGCAGCGCGCCGTCCAGCAACGCGCGCACCTTGTCGCAGTCCAGCTTTATCCCGATGAACACGATCTCCTGCCCCGGCGGCACCTCCAGCGACGACCACCAGGCGGCGGGTTCGAATACCAGGTTCGGTCCCGCTTGCGACCACACCGCGGCCAGCGTCGAGCGGCTCGCGATCCAGCAGAACCCCTTGCTGCGCAGCAGACCACGCAACCGCTCCAGCGCGTCGGAGAGGCGCAGCGGATGGAACGGCCGATCGGCGGTGTAGGTGAGACTGCGGATGCCGTACTCCTCGGTCTCCGGCGTGTGGCCGCCGGCGAGTTCCTCCGCCCAACCCTCGGCCTCCGCGGCGATCAGCGGGTTGTAGCGGCCGGTGCCGAGCACCTCGGACAGGTCGACCACGCCGTTGCTGGTGCGCAGCACGTGAGCCCGCGGATTGAGCCTACGCACCGTGGCCTCCACCGCGCCGGCCGCCGCGGCGCCGACCAGGTCGGTCTTGTTGACCAGCACGACGTCGGCGAATTCGACCTGATCCACCAGCAGATCCGCGATGGTGCGCGCGTCGCCGTCGCCCGCTTCCAGATTCCGCTCGGCCAGCGCTTGGCCACGGGCCACTTCCGCGAGGAAGGTCGAGGCGTCGACCACGGTCACCATGGTGTCCAGCCGGGCGATGTCACCGAGCCGGAATCCGTCCTCGAACTCCCAGTCGAAGGTCGCGGCCACCGGCATCGGCTCGGAGATGCCGGTGGACTCGATCACCAGCTGATCGAACCGCCCCGCGCGGGCGAGCCGCGCCACCGCCTCGATCAGATCCTCGCGCAGGGTGCAGCAGATGCAGCCGTTGGTCAGCTCCACCAGCTTCTCCTCGGTGCGGTCGAGGTGGCCTTGGCCCGCGACCAGCGCGGCGTCGATGTTGACCTCGCTCATGTCGTTGACGATGACCGCCACCCGGCGGCCCTCCCGGTTGGCCAGGATGTGGTTGAGCAGCGTCGTCTTGCCCGCACCGAGGAAGCCGGACAGCACGGTGACGGGAAGCGGATCGGAGTTCATGCGATTAATGATAACGATTTTCATTTGCTATCGGTCGGCGGGTCCGGTTGCCCGTGGCGAGAGGACGACGTCGCCGTAGGGTTTGTGTCGTGAAATTGCTGCCATTGCCCGCCGAGGGGCAGACCCCCGTCCGGGCGCTCACCATTGCCGGTACCGATTCCGGCGGAGGCGCCGGAATCCAAGCCGATACCCGCACCATGGCGCTGTGCGGCGTGCACGCCCTGGTCGCGGTCGCGGCGGTGACCGTGCAGAACACGGTGGGCGTCAGCGGTTTTCACGAGATCCCGCCACAGGTGGTGGCCGATCAGGTGCGCTCGGTCGCCGGGGATATCGGCGTCGGCGCCGCGAAGACCGGCATGCTGGCCTCCACCGCGATCATCGAGGCGGTCGCGGCGGTGTGCCAGGAGGTCGGCATCGGCGGCGACGGTGAGATTCCGCTGGTCGTCGATCCGGTGGCGGCCTCGATGCACGGCGACCCGCTGCTGCACGCCGAGGCGCTCGACGCGCTGCGCGGCACCCTGATTCCGCTCGCGACCGTGGTGACCCCGAACCTGGACGAGGTCCGCCTGCTCACGGGCATCGACGTCGAGGACGACAATTCGGCGCGACGCGCGGCGGAGGCGCTGCACAAGCTGGGACCGCGCTGGGCCATCGTCAAGGGCGGGCATCTGCGTTCCTCCGAGTACAGCACCGACCTGCTGTTCGACGGCGAGCAGTTCCTGGAGTTCACCGCGCCGCGCATCGCGACCGGCAACGACCACGGCGGCGGGGACACGCTGGCCGCCGCGATCGCCTGCGCGCTGGCCCACGGCTATCCGGTGCCCGAAGCGGTCGAGTTCGCCAAGGAGTGGACCTATCGCTGCCTGGCCGCGTCCTACGATCTCGGCGCGGGCCACGGGCCGGTGTCCCCGCTGTGGCGGTTGCATCGGGGCTGAACGCCGACCGCTCGGCGCACGCCGTTTCTTGTCGGTGGGCGCTGCGATACTGAGAACGTCGCCGATACGGATGGCCTCAACGGCGAGGCGATCGGAACAACGAGGTTCGGCGTGGACGCGGCAAGACCTCGGCGCCCGGCCCGGGGGGCGCTCCGGTCACAACGTGGAAAAAGCGAGGTGCAGCGGACGATCGGCCGCGATGGCGATGCCGTGCAGCCGAGCGCTCGCCGTCACCAGCGCGAAGATGATCTCGCTCAGATAGGCGGCGAACTGCTCGACCGTCAGGGCAGGCGGTTCCAGCCGGTTCACGCCCAGCCACCAATCGGTGGCCGAGGCCACCGCGCCGAAGATCGAATAGATCACCAGCTCCATGCTCTCGACCCGCACCGACTCGTCGTCCACCACCCCGGCGAACAGCTCCGCGGCGCGCCGGGCGGACTGCCTGGCCGATCGCAGCGCGCCATCGGCCTCGTCGGACCGTTGCGTGAAATGGCTGTGCAGCATGAACCGGAAGACGTTCGGCTGCCGCGACACCACGAGCACGTATTCCGACGCGGCGCGGCGCACCAGGTCACCGGCCGAGTCGCCGGTCAGGTCGAAGCTGGTCATGACCTGTTCCCAGAGCAGGTCGCGAACCCGGTCCACGATCGCGTTGTAGAGATCGGCCTTGTCCTCGAAGTGGCGATACAGCTTCGGCTTGGCCGCGCCCGCCTCCTTGGCGATATCGCCCATGCTGACGGCGGGACCGAACTTGTCGAGGGCGCGCAACGCCGCGTCGACGAACTCCTCGCGCACCTTCCTGCGATGCTCGCGCCAGCGCTCGGTGCGCGCGTCCACGCGTTTCGGCGGCTGGTCGTCTTCCGTCCGGCCGCGCAGCATCACGAATCCGGATGCTACCTGCACCGTTCGATAGCCGGGCGGCTGCCGGGCTCGCACCCGCCGATCCCGGGCTACCAGGAACCTCACAGCTGAGCCCCAGCCCGGTGGCAGTGTGGCCATCGACTCTGGTTCGCATGACCGAGACTTCGACCGTCGCGGCGACGGAACGGACCGAGACCACGGGCGCGCCCGTGCTGGACGTGGTGATCCCCGTCTACAACGAAGAGACCGATCTCGGCGTGTGCGTCCGCAGACTGCACGCCTACCTGCGCGACGGGTTCCCCTTCCCGGCGCGTATCACGGTCGCCGACAACGCGAGCACCGACGCCACTCTCCAGGTCGCGCGACTGCTCGCCGAGGAACTGGACGACGTGCGCGTCGTACACCTGGACGCCAAGGGGCGCGGGCGGGCGCTGCGCGCGGTGTGGGAACGCTCGGACGCGCAGGTGGTCGCCTACATGGACGTCGACCTGTCCACCGACCTGAACGCCTTGCTCCCGCTGGTCGCCCCGCTGATCACCGGGCATTCCGACCTGGCCATCGGCACCCGGCTCGACGCCGCGTCCCGCGTGGTGCGCGGGCCCAAGCGCGAGATCATCTCCCGCTGCTACAACCTGCTGCTGAAGGCCTCGCTGCGCGCCCACTTCTCCGACGCCCAGTGCGGTTTCAAGGCGATGCGCGCCGATGTGGCGCGCCGTCTGCTGCCGCTGGTGCACGACGGGGAATGGTTCTTCGACACCGAACTGCTGGTGCTCGCCGAGCGGGCGGGTCTGCGGATCCACGAGGTTCCGGTGGACTGGATCGACGATCCGGACAGCCGCGTCGACATCATCGACACCGCGCGCAAGGACCTGCTCGGGATCTGGCGGCTGGGGCGGGCGCTGGCGACCGGCGCGCTGCCACTGGAGGAACTGCGCCGCTCGGTGGGCCGGGAACCGCTGGTGCCGGGCGTGCCGTTGGGCATGGTGGGACAGCTGGTGCGGTTCGCGATCGTCGGTGTGCTGAGCACGCTGGCCTATCTGCTGCTCTATGTGGCGCTGCAACCAATGACCGGCGCGCAGGTGGCGAACTTCGCCGCCCTGCTGATCACAGCCGTCGGCAACACGGCGGCCAACCGGGCCTTCACCTTCGGCGTGCGCGGCTCGAACGGGGCCGTGTCGCACCAGTTCCAGGGCCTGGCGATCTTCGGCATCGGGCTGGCGCTCACCAGCGGTTCGCTGTTCGCACTGCATCGGTGGGCGCCGGACGCCTCGGTGCAGCTGGAGCTGTTCGTCTTGGTGGTGGCCAACCTGGTGGCGACGCTGTTGCGCTTCGTCGGGCTGCGCTGGGTGTTCCGCGACAGCGCAGGCAATCGTGAGTCGAACGCATCGGCGCCCACTGTGGGGGGCGGCCGATGACCGCGACTCTGACCGCGCAACCGGTCGCAGCCGAACCTTCGCCACGGGCCGAGCGGAACTGGGAGTATCCGGCGCTGGCTGTGCTCCTGCTCGGCACGGCGGTGGCCTATCTGTGCAACTTGAGCTCGAACGGATGGGCCAATTCGTTCTACTCGGCCGCGGTGCAAGCGGGCTCGGTCTCGTGGAAGGCGTTCTTCTTCGGATCGTCCGACGCGGCGAACTCGATCACCGTGGACAAGCCGCCCGCCTCGCTGTGGTTGATGGAGCTGTCGGTGCGGGCCTTCGGACTCAACAGCTGGAGCATCCTGGTGCCGGAGGTGCTGCTCGGTGTGGCGAGCGTGGCATTGCTGTGGGCGACAGTGCGCAGGCCGTTCGGGCCCGCGGCCGGATTGCTCGCCGGGTTGGCGCTGGCGGTGACGCCCGTCGCCGCCTTGATGTTCCGGTTCAACAATCCCGAAGCGCTGTTGGTGTTCTTGATGATCGCCGCAGCCTGGGCGATGACCCGGGCGGTCGAGGACGGCCGCTGGCGCTGGCTGGTGCTCACCGGAGCGCTGATGGGTTTCGGCTTCCTCACCAAGCAGTTGCAGGTGCTGCTGGTGGTTCCGCCGCTCGCGCTGACCTATCTGCTCGCGGGCCCGCCGAAACTAGGCAAGCGCATCCTGCAACTCCTCGCGGCCGGAGCCGCGATGGTGGTGGCCGCGGGCTGGTGGCTGCTGGCGGTGGAGCTGTGGCCCGCCTCGTCCCGTCCGTGGATCGGCGGTTCGCACGAGAACTCGATCCTGGAGCTCACCCTCGGCTACAACGGGCTCGGCCGGCTCAACGGCCACGAGCGCGGCAGCGTCGGACCGGGCGGTGATCTTCCGCCGGGCGGCAACGGCATGTGGGGCGAAACCGGCATCACCCGGATGTTCGAGCCGGCGCAGGGCGGTCAGATCGCCTGGTTGATCCCCGCCGCGCTGGTCGCGCTCGTCGTCGGGATCCTCCTGCGCGGGAAGGCTGCTCGCACTGATCGGCAGCGCGCTGCGCTCGTTCTCTGGGGCGGATGGCTGCTGGTGACCGGGCTGGTGTTCAGCTTCATGGCCGGGATCTTCCATCAGTACTACACCGTGGCCCTGGCTCCGGCCATCGCCGCGCTGGTCGGCGCGGGCGCGGCGCTGGCGTGGCGGGGACGGCATCGGCTGTGGGTGCGACTGGCGTCGGCGCTCGCGGTCGGCCTCACCACGGCGACCGCCTGGATGTTGTTGTCCCGCAGCCCGGAATGGCAGCCGTGGCTGCGCTGGACGGTGCTGGTCGTCGGAGTGCTCGCGACGCTCGCCGTGCTCTTCCCCGCCCCACGCAAGCCGGCCGTGGCGTCGGCGCTGGCCGTTGCGTTCACTTTCCTGGCCGGACCGGTCGCCTACGCCGTCGACACCATCGCGACGTCGCACGCCGGTTCCATCCCCTCCGCCGGACCGAATGTCGCGATGCGCGGCAGGCCACCGTGGGGCGAGGGCATGCCCGGAATGGGCCGGCGCATGCAGGACGGAACGGGGACCACCGGCCGCGACGGCGCCGGGCAAGCGCCGGGCGGTACGCCGCCGGATGGCGGCGCGCCGGGGATGGGTCCGCAGGGCACGGCCCCGGACGGCCGAATGCCGCAGCCGGGCAGTCATTTTCCGGGAATGGGTCCGCAGGGCAACGCACCCGGCGGGCAGGCACCGAACGGCGCGATGGTTCCCCAAGGGCAGGGTATGCCCGGCGACGGCGGTCCGGGCCCCAATGGCGGCGGTGGCATAGGCGGCCTGCTCGGAGCGAGCGAACCGAGCGCGCAGATCGTGTCCTTGCTCGAGCAGAACGGCGGCGACTACACCTGGGTCGCCGCGGCGATCGGCTCGAACAGCGCCGCGGGGTTGCAGCTGGCCACCGAACTTCCGGTGATGCCGATCGGCGGCTTCAACGGCAGTGATCCGTCGCCCACGCTCGAGCAGTTCAAGCAGTATGTCGCCGAAGGGAAGATCCACTACTTCGTCGGCGGCGGCCGTGGCGGACCCGGTTCATCCAGTTCCTCGCCCAGTGCGCAGATTTCGCAGTGGGTCGAGGAGAACTTCACCGCCATCCAGGTGGACGGGGTCACCTTGTACGACCTGACCGCCACCCGCTGAAACCACGCGGTGCGGTCCCGCCGCCCTGCATTCCCTCGGGACCACACCGCCTTCGCAGTGTTCAGCGCATTCCCCTGCGTCCGCTGAACACCGCATCCGCACCGGCGTCAGCCCTCGGCGCCGGTGCGGATCGCGACCGGCACGGCCGATTCGGCTTCCCGCTCTTGGCATCCCACTATTGGCATCCCGCAAAACTCCGGCGATGATGATCGGACGTCCGACGGCTCCGGCCGGGAGTCCGGACCATCAGGTCTCGTGTCCACCGCGAAGATGCAGGGAAACAGTTGAACGCTTTCACGAAGCTGGCCGTGACGGTGGTCAGCGCACTGGTCGCGACCGCGCTCACCGTCGGATTCGCCGCCACCGCGTCGGCCGCGCCCGCCGATCACGCCGAACCGATCGCCGCGGCGACCAGCGAGGCCCCGCAGGTGAGCTACATCAAGGCGTGCCTGCCGCCCGGCGACACGATCGAACTGCGTACGGGAATCGGCGCGGCGATCGGCGCCGCCATCGGCGCGCTGGTCGGCCTGCCCGTCTTCTTCGTCGGCGCGATCCCCGGCGCGATCATCGTCGGCCTCATCGGCGCCGCCATCGGAGCCTCCTCCTACGCCATCGATTCCGGCCGCCTCGAGCAGCAAGGACTGTGCTGATCAGTTCCGGCGTGCGAGCGCGCATCAGCCGCGTATAGCGCGATCGACGGGTCTCGCGTTGCGCGGGAACGCCACTTCGCCCGCGAGGCACGAGGCACGAGGTGGCAGGGTGAGCGCCCGGTCGGCAAGCATGGCGGAAGTAGCTGAGCCGTAAGTTGATACGTGGTTCGTGCCGGGCGTGGGTTGTCTATAGCGCCCACGCGGAGTTACGTGGTCACGCGGATCGGGACATCTGGCAGCGCTACACGGCACCGAAGCCAAAAGTGATACAAGTTACAGTTCCAAACGGTACTACTACTTTTGTAGTAACCGTATCTTTAGACGAGCTCACGGTTTCAGCGTTGCCCTCGGGACCGCGCCGATCACGTTCTCCGGCAAGGGTTCCGCCGATTCGATCGCACCTGATGAAGGAAAGTTCATGGCAACTGTCGCACCGGCGACAACTGTCGTTGTCACGCAGGCGACGGAACTATCGACCGCGCGTAGCCGGCCGCCGCGGGCCGGGCTCGCACTGGGCGCGGCCATCGTGTTCACAGCGGCCTCCCTGACGGCCTGGTTGCTGTTCTTGCGGCCGAACTGGGAAATGTATTGGCACCAAATAGACTTGCAGGTCTATATGTGGGGCGGCAACGCCGCCGCGCTGCACCCGGCCCAGCTGTATACCGCGCGTGGCCCGATGTTCCTGCCGTTCCTCTATCCCGTCTTCGCCGCGTGGGTCTGCGCCGAACTGGCGCGATTCCCGATCAACTACATCGGCACCGGCATGGTGGTCACGACGCTGCTCTCCTTGTATGTCAGCGTCTGGTGCACCGCTGTGCTGATGCGGTACCGCCGTGGACTCGGCATGGTGGCGATGACGCTGGCCGTCGGCAGCGCCGCGCTCTGGCTCGAACCCGTGCAGCAGACCTTCCGCTTCGGGCAGATCAGCATGATCCTGATGGCGATGGTCCTGGGCGACCTCGCCCTGCCGAAGCACCACTGGAGTCGCGGCATCCTCATCGGCATCGCCACCGGCATCAAGCTGACGCCCGCGGTGTTCGTCGTCCATCTGGTGATCACCCGCCAATTCAAGGCCGCCGCCGTCGCCGTGGGCGCGTTCGCGGCCACGGTCGCGGCCGGTCTCTGGTACCGGCCGACCGAGGCGATCCAGTTCTGGACCACGACAGTGGCGTCGCAGAACCGGATCGGCTTCGCGTATGTGCAGAACCAGTCCCTCAACGGTGTGCTCGGCCGCCTGCAATGGACCACGTGGGACAGTCACGTGCTGTGGCTCTTCGGCGCCGGTGGGCTCGGTCTGGCCGGGTTGGCCGCGGCGCGGATCGCCCACCAGCGGGGGGACGAGATGCTCGGCATCCTGCTCGCGGCCGGTGTGACGCTGCTGTGCTCACCGATCTCCTGGACCCACTATTGGGTGTGGATGGTGCCCGCGCTCGTCTGGGCGGTGCACGCGCTGTCCCGCCGATCCTGGCGAGCCGGGATCGCCGTGCCGGCGGCGATCACGCTGTTCGCCTTCGCTTGGCCGATGCAGGTGGACTCGATCGGATCATGGGACCGGACGCTACCGCTGCTTCCGCAAGGCCTGATCTGGTTCGTCCCGCAGACCAACGGCCGGGAATTCCATTGGACCGTGATGCAATTCCTGGTCGGCAACTCCTACGCCCTGCTCACCCTCGCGGCCATGGTCGCCGCGATAGCCCTGCTCCTGTGGAGACCGAACCAGGACTCCTGCTCAGCGAGGCGCGTGCAAGGCGGCGTGTAGCGTGGCCGCCCACTGCTCGACTATCCGCTTGCGGCGGGCCGAATCGTCGGTGAGGACGTCGGCCAAGCCCAGGCCGCGGGCCATGTCGAGGGTCGCTTGGACCAGGTGGTGGGTGACGGGATCGGAGTCGTCCACGCCGAGGGCCTCGATCGCGCGACGATGCGAGGCACGCCCGAAGCGGGCTTCCAGCGGCACGATCCGTTCACGCAGGACCGGGTCGGCGGCCGCGTGCGTCCACACCTGCAACGCGGCTTTGAACAGCGGACTGGTGTACGACTCGACCAGCCCAGCCACCACCGCCTCCGTGCGGGCGACGCCGTCGCCGAGCTCGGTCAGCGTCGACGCCTCCTGGACCGCCTGCCCGCTGCGCGTGTCGAACATGTACTCCAGTGCGGCGGTGATCAGATCCTCCCTGGTGGGAAAGTGATGCTGCGCCGCGCCACGCGACACCCCGGCCCGTTCGGCGACGACCGCGACCGTCGCGGCCGCCCAGCCCATCTCGGCCAGACAGTCGATGGTCGCCTCGAGCAGGCGCTGCCGGGTGGCTCGGCTGCGGTCCTGCTTGGGTTCGTGGGGTGTCGCCATGGTCGTTATTCTGCCCAGCTCGGCGGACGGCGCTGCAAAAAGGCCAACATGCCCTCGTGCACTTCGGGGGTGCCGAAGAAGCTCGCCGAACGCCGCGCGAGCTCCTCGGCGGAGGCGTCGAACTCGGCGAGGATGCCCGCGTTGACCAACCGCTTGGCCTCGGCCAGCCCCTGCGGTGAGCCCTTGCGCACCTCCCCGCACAGCCGCGCCACCTCGGCCGCCGGGTCCTCGGCGGTCACCGTGACCAGTCCGATCTCCGCGGCGACGGCGGCGTCGAACTTCTCGCCGGTGAGGTAGTAGCGGCTGGCCGCGCGCGGATCGAGCCTGGGCAGCAGGGTCAGCGAGATCATGAACGGCGCCAGCCCGATCCGCACCTCGGTGAGCGCGAAACTGCTGCCCGGCCCGGCCACGACGATGTCGCAACCGGCCACGATGCCCATGCCGCCTGCCCGCACGTTGCCGTCGATCCGCGCGATCACCGGCTTCGGGATCTCCACCAGCCTGCGCAGCACGCCGATCATGACCCGGGTGCGCTCGTCGGCGGCCACGGCCGGATCGGCGTCGCTCGCCTCGCTCAGATCGGCGCCCGCGCAGAAGGTGTTGCCGGTGTGCGCGAGCACGATGACGCGCACCTTCTCGTCGGCGGCCGCGTCGTCGAGTCCGCGCAGCAGCTCGGCGACCAGCCTGGACGACAGCGCGTTGCGGTTGTGCGGCGAGTCGAAGGTGAGCGTCGCGACGCCGTCGCTCACCTCGTAGCGGACGAACGGAGCCGTCTCGGTCATGCGCGTCCTCTCAGTACGACTTCGGCAGGCCCAGCGAGTACTGGGCGACGAAGTTCAGGACCATCTCCCGGCTCACCGGCGCGATGCGTCCGATGCGCGCGGCCGCGAGCATGGCGGCCAGCCCGACGTCCTTGGTCAGGCCCGAGCCGCCGTGGGTCTGGACGGCCTGGTCGAGCGCCTTGATGCTGGCTTCCGCCGCGGCGTATTTCGCCATGTTGGCGGCCTCGGCGGCGCCCATCTCGTCCCCGGCGTCGTAGAGGGTGGCGGCCTTCTGCATCATCAGCTTCGCCAGCTCCACTTCGACCTTCACCTGCGCCAGCGGATGCGAGATGCCTTGGTGCGCACCGATCGGCGTCTTCCAGACCGTGCGCTCCTTGGCGTATTCCACGGCGCGGTCGATGGCGTAGCGGCCCATGCCGATCGCCATGGCCGCGCCCATGATCCGCTCCGGGTTCAGGCCCGCGAACAGCTGCATCAGTGCCGCGTCCTCCTTGCCGACCAGCGCGGTGGACGGCAGCCGGACGTCATCGAGGAACAGGTTGTACTGGTGATCGGGCTCGATGATGTCCATCTCCTGCGCCGTCTTGGTGAAGCCTTCGGCGTCGGTCGGCACGATGAACAGGGCGGGCTTGAGCTTGCCGGTCTTGTGGTCGGAGGTGCGGGCCACGATCAGCACGGCCTCGGCCTGGTCCACGCCGGAGATGAAGATCTTGCGGCCGTTGAGGATCCAGTCGTCACCATCGCGGCGAGCGGTGGTGGTGATCTGGTGGGAGTTGGAGCCCGCGTCGGGCTCGGTGATGCCGAACACCATCTTGCCGGAGCCGTCGGCGAGCTTGGGCAGCCATTCCCGCTTCTGCTCGTCGGTGCCGTACTTGGTGATGATGGTGCCGCAGATGGCCGGGGAGACCACCATCAGCAGCAGGCCCGCCCCCTGCGCGGACAGCTCCTCCATCACCAGCGACAGCTCGTACATGCCCGCGCCGCCGCCACCGTATTCCTCCGGCAGGTTCACGCCGAGGAACCCGAGTTTGCCCGCCTCCTGCCACAATTCGTCCAGCGGCTCGTTCTTGCGCGCCTTCGGCAGCACGTAGTCGCGGTAGTTGTACTTCGCGGCCAGCGCGGCGACGGCGGCCCGCAACGCCTTCTGCTCGTCGGTTTCGATGAAAGGCCCACCCGCCGCCCGGCCGCCGCCCCTCACCGAATCGCTGCGCGATGCTGTAGTCATAACTTCTCCTGGTGTTCTACGGGTTCGACGACCGCGAGCACGGCGCCGACGTCGACCTGCTGGCCGACGGTGACGTTGACGGCGCTGAGCACGCCCGCGGCGGGCGCGGCGATGGTGTGCTCCATCTTCATCGCCTCCAGCCACAGGATCGGCTGGCCTTGTGCGACGTGGCTGCCGACCTCCGCGCCGAGCCGGATCACGCTGCCCGGCATGGGCGCCAGCAGGGAGCCGGTGGCCACCTGATCGGCCGGGTCGCTGAAGCGCGGCAGCCTGCGCAGGGCCACCGGGCCGAGCGGTGAGTCGACGTAGACCTGCTCGCCGTAGCGGGCGACCTCGAACTGCCTGCGCACCGGGCCGCGTTCGCCCGGGACCGACAGCACGACGCGATCGGGAGCCGACTCGACGAGAGCGAGACCTTCGTGACCGTCCACGGTGACGCCGGTCCGGCCGAACCGGTAACCCACCTCGTGCGTTCCGGTGGCCCGGCTTGCATAGGACTTGCGCTGCGACTGCGAGGGCAGGTTGCGCCAGCCGCTGGGCAGCCCGCCGCCCACCCGCGCGCCGCCGCGGTTGGCGGCGGCTTCGGCGAGCGCGGCGGCCACGATGGACAGCGCTTCGTCGGACTCCGACACCAGCGGCGCGGCGAGGGCGTCCAGCCCGTGCGTGGCGAAGAACGCGGTGTCGGTGTCACCGGCCAGGAACGCCGGATGACGCAGCACGCGCACCAGCAGGTCCCGGTTGGTCACCAGGCCGTGGATCTTCGCGCGGTGCAGCGCCGAAGCCAGCAATCGCGCTGCCTCGCCCCGGGTTTCGGCGTAGGAGATGACCTTGGCCAGCATCGGGTCGTAATGCACGCCGACCACCGAGCCGTCCACCACGCCCGTGTCCAGCCGAACGCCAGGGCGGTCGAGCAAGTCGAACTCGGTGCGCACCGCCGGGATATCGATCCGGTGCACGGTCCCGCTCTGCGGCTGCCAGTCGTGCGCCGGGTCCTCGGCGTAGAGCCGGACTTCGATCGAATGTCCGCGCATCGCGGGCGGTTGTGCGGGCAGCGCCCCGCCCGCGGCGACGTCCAGTTGCAACCGGACCAGATCCAGCCCGGTGGTGCATTCGGTGACCGGATGCTCCACTTGCAGGCGGGTGTTCATCTCCAGGAAGAAGAACTCGCCCTGCTCGTCGGCCAGGAACTCGACGGTGCCCGCACCGGTGTAGCCGATCGCGCCCGCCGCCAGCCGCGCCGCCTCGAACAGCCGCGCCCGCATGCCCTCGGTGCGCTCCACCAGCGGCGACGGAGCCTCCTCGATCACCTTCTGGTGGCGGCGCTGGATCGAGCACTCGCGCTCGCCGACGGCCCAGATCGTGCCGTGCGTGTCGGCCATCACCTGGACTTCGATATGCCTGCCGGTCTCCAGATAGCGCTCGCAGAACACCGTCGGATCGCCGAAGGCGGATTCCGCCTCGCGCCGGGCGGCCTCGATCTGCGCGGTCAGGTCCGCCAGCTCGCGGACCACGCGCATGCCGCGCCCGCCGCCGCCGGCGGACGCCTTGATCAGCACCGGCAGGTGCGCCTCGGTGACCTCGGCCGGGTCCAGTTCGGCCAGCACCGGCACGCCTGCGGCGTCCATCATCTTCTTCGCGGCGACCTTCGAGCCCATCTGCTCGATCGCCTCGACGGGCGGGCCGATCCAGACCAGCCCGGCGTCGAGCACGGCCTTGGCGAATTCGGCGTTCTCGGAGAGGAATCCGTATCCGGGGTGGATGGCGTCGGCGCCCGCGGCGAGCGCGGCCTCGATGATCAGCTCACCGCGCAGATAGGTCTCCGCGGGCGTGTTGCCGGGCAGGCGCACCGCGGCGTCCGCCTCGGTGACGTGCGGCGCGGCGGCATCCGCGTCGGAGTACACCGCGACGGTGCTCAGACCCGCCCGGCGGCAGGTCGCGAAGACCCGGCGGGCGATTTCGCCACGGTTGGCGACGAGAACGTTCGTTATAGCCATCCGCGGCCTCACATTCGGAAGACGCCGAAGCCATCGGCGCCTTTGATCGGGGCGTTGTGAATGGCCGACAGGGACATTCCCAACACGGTGCGGGTATCGCGCGGGTCGATGACGCCGTCGTCGTAGAGCCGCCCGGACATGAACATCGCCAGCGATTCGGCCTCGATCTGCGCCTCCACCATGGCGCGCATCCCGGCGTCGGCCTCCTCGTCGAACGGCAGGCCCTTGGCCTCGGCGGCGGCCCGGCCGACGATCGAGATCACGCCCGCCAGCTGCGCGCCGCCCATCACGGCGGATTTCGCACTGGGCCAGGCGAAGACGAAGCGCGGGTCGTAGGCCCGGCCGCACATGCCGTAGTGGCCCGCGCCGTAGGACGCGCCCATCAGCACCGAGATGTGCGGCACCTTCGAATTGGAGACCGCGTTGATCATCATCGCGCCGTGCTTGATGATGCCCTTCTGCTCGTACTCCTTGCCGACCATGTAGCCGGTGGTGTTGTGCAGGAACAGCAGCGGGGTGTTCGTCTTGTTGGCCAGCTGGATGAACTGGGTGGCCTTCTGCGATTCCTCGGAGAACAGCACACCGCGCGCGTTGGCCAGGATGCCGACCGGATATCCGTGCAGCTCGGCCCATCCGGTGACCAGGCTGCTGCCGTAGAGCGGTTTGAACTCGTCGAAGTCCGAGCCGTCCACGATGCGCGCGATCACCTCGCGCGGGTCGAACGGGATCTTCAGATCCGACGGCACGATGCCGAGCAGATCCTCCGGGTCGTAGAGCGGCTCGATCACCTCGGCGCGCGGGGCCGGGCCCTGCTTGCGCCAGTTCAGCCGCTTGACGATGGAGCGGCCGATGCGAATCGCGTCCTGCTCGTCCACCGCGTAGTAGTCCGCGAGGCCGGAGACCCTTGCGTGCATGTCCGCGCCGCCGAGCGACTCGTCGTCGGACTCCTCACCGGTGGCCATCTTGACCAGCGGCGGGCCGCCGAGGAACACCTTGGAGCGCTCCTTGATCATCACCACGTGATCGGACATGCCGGGGATATAGGCGCCGCCCGCGGTGGAGTTGCCGAACACCAGCGCGATGGTCGGGATGCCCGCCGCCGAGGCCTGGGTGAGGTCGCGGAACATCCGGCCGCCCGGGACGAAGACCTCCTTCTGCGTGGGCAGGTCCGCGCCGCCGGATTCCACCAGCGAGATCACCGGCAGCCGGTTCTCCCGCACGATGTCGTTGATGCGCAACGTCTTGCGCAGCGTCCACGGGTTCGAGGTGCCGCCGCGCACGGTCGGATCGGGCGCGACGATCATGCACTCGACGCCCTCCACGATGCCGATGCCCGCGATGGTGCTGCCGCCGACGTGGAATTCGCTGCCCCAGCCCGCCAGCGGGCACAGCTCCAGGAACGGCGAGTCCTCGTCGACGAGCAGTTCGATGCGCTCGCGGGCGGTCAGCTTGCCGCGCCTGCGATGCCGCGCCAGCTTCTCCGGCCCGCCGCCCGCGATGGCCTTGGCGAACTCCGCCTCGACCTCGGCGAGCTTGGCCGTCATTGCCTCCGCCGCCGCCTCGTACTCGGGCGCGGTGGTGTCCAAGGTGCTACGCAGAGTGGTCATGACTGGTACCCCAATCGCTTCGCCGCCAGTCCGGTCAGGATTTCGGTCGTGCCGCCGCCGATGCCGAGGATGCGCATGTCCCGGTACTGGCGCTCGATCTCGGATTCGCGCATGTAACCGAGACCGCCGAACAACTGGACGGCCTGGTTGGCCACCCACTCGCCCGCTTCCACCGCGGTGTTCTTCGCGAAGCACACCTCGGCGATGAGGTCGGTCTCGCCTTCGGAGCTGCGCTGCACCACGTCCCGGGTGTAGACGCGGGCGACATCGATGCGCCGCGCCATCTCGGTGACCGTGTTCTGCACCGCCTGCCTGCTGATCAGCGGGCGGCCGAAGGTCTCGCGGTTGCGCACCCACTCCAGGGTCAGGTCCAGGCAGCGTTGCGCGCTGGAATACGCCTGCACCGCGAGGCCGACCCGCTCGCTGACGAACGCGCCCGCGATCTGGTAGAAGCCGGAGTTCTCCGGGCCGACGAGGTTCTCCGCCGGCACCCTGACGTCGACGTAGGACAGCTCGGCGGTGTCGGAGGCCAGCCAGCCCATCTTGTCCAGCTTGCGGCTGACGGTGAAGCCGGGCGTGTCCTTGTCGACGATGAGCAACGAGATGCCGCCGGAGCCGGGGCCGCCGGTGCGCACCGCGGTGACCACGAAATCGGCGCGGACGCCCGAGGTGATGTAGGTCTTGGCGCCGTTGACGATGTAATGGTCGCCGTCGCGGCGCGCGGTGGTGGTGAGGTGTCCGACGTCGGAGCCGCCGCCGGGCTCGGTGATCGCGAGCGAACCGATCTTCTCACCGGCGAGCGTCGGCTTCACCCAGCGCTCGATCTGCTCGGCGTTGCCCGAGGCGATGATGTGCGGCACGGAGATGCCGCAGGTGAACAGCGAGGCGAACAACCCGCCGGACGCGCCGGCCTGGTGCATCTCCTCGCAGACGATCATCGCGTCCACGCCGTCGCCGCCGGAACCGCCCGCGGATTCCGGGAACTGCACGCCGAGCAGGCCGAGCGCGCCCGCCTTCTTGTGCAGCTCGCGCGGGATCTCTCCGGCGCGCTCCCAGCCGTCCAGGTACGGCAGGATCTCGCGCTCCACGAATCCACGGACCGTGGAACGCAATTCGCGGCGTTCCGGCGTTTCCCAGAGTTTCGTCATGTCAGCAGCTCCACTGGAATGTCGAGGTGACGAGACCGCAGCCATTCGCCGAGTCCCTTGGCCTGCGGGTCGAAGCGGGCCTGATACGCCACGCCCTGACCGAGCAAGCCTTCGATGATGAAGTTCAGCGCCCGCAGATTGGGCAGGACGTGCCGGGTGACGGTCAGCGAAGCCGCTTCCGGGAGAAGTTCTTTGACGCGCTCCACGGTGAGCGTGTGCACCAGCCAGCGCCATTGCTCGTCGGTGCGCACCCATACGCCGACATTCGCGTCACCGCCTTTGTCGCCGCTGCGTGCCAGCGCGATGGTTCCCAGCGGCGCACGGCGAGTCTCCCCGGCGGCGGGCGGTTCCGGAGCGGGCGGCTCGTCGACGGCGGCGAGTTCGGCCGTCTCCGTCGCCGGGGCGATCTCGACGCGGGCGCCGTCGGGCAGCACCGCCGTGTGCGGCACTTCGGCGGCGTCGACGAACCCGGGCGTGAACACGCCGTAGGGAGAACCGTTGCCAGGCAAGGTGGTGAAGCTGCACCCCGGATAGCTGGCCAGCGCCAGCTCCACCGCGACGTTGGAGAACGCGCGCCCGACCTTGTTCGGGTCCGGGTCGCGCACCACGCAGCGCAGCAGTGCGCTGGCCTGCTCCTCGGTGTCGGCGTCCGGGCGGTCCAGGCGGGCCAAGGTCCAGGTCAGCTCCGACGGTCGGCTCGGCAGCCAGGACTCCAGCTGACGTTGCGCCAGTTCCGCTTTCGCCTCGATGTCCAGTCCGGTGAGCACGAATTCCATCTCGTTGCGGAAACCGCCGAGGGTGTTCAGCGAGACCTTGAGCCGGGGCGGCGGGGCCTCGCCGGCGACGCCGCTGATCCGCACCCGGTCCGGGCCGTCCTGGTCGAGCCGGATGGTGTCCAGGCGGGAGGTGACGTCCGGCCCGGCATAACGCGCTCCCTGGATCTCGTACATGAGCTGGGCCTCGACCGTGTCGACGGTGACCGCGCCGCCGGTGCCCGCGTGCTTGGTGATCACACTGCTGCCGTCGGCGCGGATCTCCGCGATCGGGAAGCCCGGCCTGCCCAGATCGGCGAGTTCGGTGAAGAAGGCGTAGTTGCCGCCGGTGGCCTGGGTGCCGCACTCGATGACGTGCCCGGCCACCACCGCGCCGGCCAGGCGGTCGTAATCCGTTCGGCCCCAGCCGAAGTGCGCGGCGGCCGGGCCGACGATCACCGACGCGTCGGTGACCCGGCCGGTGACCACGATGTCCGCGCCCGCGTTCAGGCATTCGACGATGCCCCACGCGCCCAGGTAGGCGTTGGCGGTCAGCGGCGCGCCGAAGCCTAGGTCGGCGGCGCGCGCGAGCAGGTCGTCGCCCTCGACGTGCGCGATCTTGGCGTCCAGCCCGAGGTCGGCGGCGACCTTGCGCAACCGTTCCGCCAGCCCGGCCGGGTTCAGGCCGCCCGCGTTCGCCACGATGCGAACGTTGCGTTCGAGCGCCAGCCCGAGGCAGTCCTCGATCTGCTTGACGAAGGTCTTGGCGTAGCCGAGGTCCGGGTCCTTCATCCGGTCCCGGCCGAGGATCAGCATCGTGAGTTCGGCGAGATAGTCGCCGGTGAGGACGTCGAGCTGTCCGCCTTCCAGCATCTCGCGCATGGCACCGAGCCGATCACCGTAGAAGCCGGAACAGTTGCCGATCCGGAGCACGTCCGGGTCGGCGGCCAGCATACTCATCAGCGGGAATGCCTCCTGTGCGGCGAACCGTCAGGATGAGCCGCATGCCGCACCCGTGAAGTCCGCGTTCCGCGACCAGCATCACACCAGGGCCAGAAAAAAGCAAGCATGCGTGATTGTTAATTGCCGCCCCCGCCCCGGCTGCTCCGTCACAGATCAGCTTGGAGCAAGATGGCAGCGTGTCCAGCGACGTCACCGTGATCGTTCTGTTCGCCCTGTCGGGCTTCCTGCTCGGCGGCGTCTACACCACGTGGAAGACGGCCCGGCCGCTGTCCGTCGCCTTGGCCGTCTGCGCCGTCCTCGCCGCGGGCGGCGCGCTGGCCTGGTGGCTCGGCTGATCCGAGCGAAGGCTCAGCCCTTCGACAGCCGGAAGATCCGCAGGTCGTCGGGGACGCCATTCAACGGAGCGGCGAAGAAGCTGCGCCGATACTGCTTGACCGCAAGGCCCAGCTCCGCCAGCGTCTCCGGCCGCAACCCCTGGAGCGTGGCCTCCGACAGCATGGTGTTGCCGTTGCCGCCCGCCTCCATGACCCGGGCCGCGATGGTGACATCGACCCCGAGCCAGTCGCCGCCGATCTCGCGCGGGGAACCGGTGTGCAAACCGATTCGCATCTGCGGGGTGTAGCCGCGCACCTGCACGTCGGCCAGGTTGCGCTTGGCGGTGACTGCGGCGCGCACCGCCCGGTCGGCCGAGGGGAACACCGCCATCAAGCCGTCGCCCATGCGCTTGACCACGTGTCCGCCGCGATCGGCGATCGGCGGTTCGATGGCCTTGGCCACCATGCGCAACAGTTCGAGCGTCGCCTCATCACCGGCCGAGAGCGACCAGCGCGAGAAGGCCACCAGGTCGGTGAACATTACAGTTACTTCTTGGCTACCTTTACCGCGTCCCATCCGTTCCAGCGCGGCCTGCCAGACCTGCAGCGCGCCGAAGCCGATCTCGCGCGCGGCGCTCGGGGCGTCGCCGACCAGTTTGTCCGCCGCCCGCGCGACCGCTCGCGCGCCACCGGGCCCGGAAACCGACAGCGGGTCGCCGAAAGCGGGGTCCCCCGGCAGCTGCTCCCGCGCTCTGCGCAGCACGCCGATCAGATCCGCCCGCTGATTCGCCGCGCTCACCAGCGCAGATATCTGGCCACGACGAAATCCGCCGGAACGGCGGGGAGCATCGGCCGCATCGGACGGCTCCAACGGAATGACCACCTCGGGCGGTACGCCTCCATCGGCCTCCGGCCCCGACCCCGGCTCGGCGCCGCCGGAAGGTGTTTCATGCACGCCCAGAGGGTATCTCAGCCGATCCGACGTCGACAGGTCACCGATCAACACCATGTGCCACCTCCGCTGCGAACCTCGGCGAGCACATCGTCGGGCCCGGCGATGGATAACGAGCTGGTTGCTGAACCGAGGCTACTCGGGCGAGGAGTGGTCTCGGAACCGGCAAGCGGCATAGTTTCCTCGATGTTCACACGCACGATCGGCCCGGCGCGAGCATTCGCACCGGGCCGATCACGGCACCGTCCGCCGGGCAGTGACGGGCAGTGCGGGGAGCGCCGGACCTCCCGACAAGGTCGGCGCCCCGTCAACCCGAGTGGCGAGGGAAGGCGACTCGGGTCGTCAGGGGGACTCGCCTCAAGCGTCGCGCTGGTTCACCACGACCAGAGACGCGCCGAAGACGATCGCGACGAAGACGGTGAAGTACAGCAGGCTGCCCCACGGCCCCCAGTGCCAGTTGGCCGTGGACGGGGAGGCGCTCATGAAACGGTTCGCGTTCGCGAAAGGCAGGAACGGCGTGACGTTGCGCCCGAAGCTGCCGAACGCGCCGAGCAGCCCCTCGATGAGCAGCGGCCACAGCACGATCAGCGAGATCGCGGCGGCGGACTGCCGCACCAGCACACCGACGCCGACCGCGAGCAGCACGCACAGGAACGCGTAGATCGGGATGGCGTAGACCTCGCGCCAGTCGGCCGCGCTGGACAGGGTGAGTGCCGCGCCCGCTTCCGGTCCGCTGATGGCCTTGGCCACCGCGTAGGCGAGGAACGACAGGGCGATGGTGAGCAGCGCGCCGTACACGCTGACCAGCCCGGCCTTGGTGGCGATGACTTTGGCCCGATGCGGGGTCGCCTGGAACGTCGTCCGGATGATGCCGAAGCGATATTCGCTGGTCACGGACAACGTGGCCATGATCATCAGGACCATCACGCCGAAGCCGCTGACCCCGACCACCGCGGTGGCGACGGTCAGGTCGATCGCGCCTTCCGTGCCGTAGGACGCGCGCGCCACCGAGGCGAGCAGGGCGGCCATGCCCAGTGCGAGGGCGATGACGATCGCCGAGCACCACCAAGGCGACCTGGTGGAGGTGAGCTTGATTCGTTCCGCTGCCAGCACGCCCATCAGAGCGCACCTCCCATCGCTGTGTAGGAGCCGCCTGCCGCCTGTCCCGGCGAATCGAAGCCTTCGCCGTGATACTCCACCGCTCCGCCGGTCATCCGCATGAACGCCTCTTCCAGCGACGCGCGCTGCGGGGCCAGCTCGAAGAGCGTGATGTTGTTCTCGCCTGCCAGCTTGCCCACCGCGTCACTGGACACGCCCGCCACCATGAGGGCGGGCCCTTCGGCGCCGGCGCCGTCCTCGCGGACGGTCATGCCGTTGGAAGTGAGCACGCTGCGCAGCTGGTCGAGCTGCGGGCTGCGCACCCGGACCGACTGCTCCGAGGCGCGTTCGATGAACTCCTGGGTGGTGGAATCCGAGATGAGCTTGCCGCGCCCGATCACCACCAGGTGCTCGGCGGTCTGCGCCATCTCCGACAGCAGATGGCTGGAGACCAGCACCGTGCGGCCCTCGGCGGCCAGCCGCTGCATGAACCGGCGGATCCACAGGATGCCCTCCGGATCGAGGCCGTTCACCGGCTCGTCGAACAGCAGCACCTCCGGGTCGCCCAGCAGGGCGCCGGCCAGACCGAGCCGCTGGGACATGCCGAGCGAGAAGCCGCCCGCGGATTTGCCCGCCACCTCCGACAGGCCGACCAGCCGCAGCACCTCCTCCACCCGCGACTTGGCGATGTCGTTGGAGGCGGCCATCCACTCCAGATGGGCGCGCGCCGACCGGTTCGGATGCACCCACTTGGCGTCCAGCAGCGCCCCGACGGTGCGCAGCGGATGGTCCAGCTCGTGGTACGGCCTGCCCTTGATGAGCGCGGTGCCCGCAGTGGGCTTGTCCAATCCGAGGATCATGCGCATGGTGGTCGATTTGCCCGCGCCGTTCGGTCCGAGGAAGCCCGTCACCTGCCCCGGTCGAACGGTGAAGGTCAGATCCTGCACCGCTACGGTCTGCCCGTAGTGCTTGGTGAGGCCTTTCAGCTCGATCATGCCGCCCAGCATTCCGCAAATCGCGGGCGCGCGCGTCGGTAATTAGTGCCGAGTTGGATCATCCTCGAGGATGAGGGGTCCGAACAGGGCACCCCTAGGGGTCGAAGTCTCATCGGCTCTGCGGCTCGGCCACGTGGGAACCGGAACGGGAGACCGGGGCTCGCATCTTCGCGCAGCGCCGGCGAGCGAGAGCCTGGTATCGCGGCAGGATCGGAAGCCGCTCACCCCGCGAGCGCGATCACGGCGGAAAGCTCGGCCGCCGCGTCGAGCAGGGCGCGGGAGCGAGCCGTGATGCTCGCGTCCCTGGCCGCCAGCGCCGCCTCGACGTCCTCGGATCGGTGGCCGCGCGGGAGGTCGGGCATCAAGGTCTTGAGCGTGTCGACGCGGTATCCGGCCCTGCGGAGCTGATGGACGATGCGGGCATCCCGGACCTGTGCGGGCGAGTACCGTCGCGCGGCCTGTGCGGTCGTGCGATCCGGGACCACGAGTCCCTCCGCGTCCCAATGTCGAAGGGTCGATGGACGCACGCCCAGCGCGGCGGCGAGTTCGGCGACGCTCATCGCATCCGAGGGGCGCACATCGACGATCGGCTCGGCGGATATCGCCTCTGCCGCCCGCTCGGCGAGCGCCAGATCGGTGCGCTCGCGGTCCAGCCGGGCGTGTGCCGCGTCGAGCAGCGCCAGCACTTCGGGTAACGGTTTCTCGTGGACGGCACGAACGATGCGCTTGGCCTCGACCGGGCCGACGCCCGCCGCCAGCGCTCGATAGGCGAGTGCGGAACGCAAGTGCAGCTCGTCGTATCCGCGATAGCCCGTCGCGGTGCGCGTCGCCTTCGGCAGAACGCCGTCGCGTTCGAGGTTGCGGATCTGCTGTACGGAGTACCCCGCCCGCAGCGCCACCTCGGACGTGCGCATTCTGGAGTTGCGAGTTGCCACGTCGTTTTCCCTGCATCTCCTACCAGAAGTCTCCACAAGCACCTTAATGAAACGCTGGAACGCATGACCATCGACGAGATCATCGGCTTCGTCTCCGCCCTCGACGGAGTCCTCAGCTTGCGCCCTGGCCCCGGTGACGGCTCACCGGAGATCAGCTGGGGCGATACGTTCTTCTACTACTCACCGGACGGCGTCGTACCGAAGGCGACCCAGCCCTTCGCCACGATCGTCACGAAGAACTACCCAGGCGACGAGAGTTCCGGCCTGGACCGCCCAGAGGCATTCCGCGTCAACATCGCCGCCGGAAAAGAGGCCTTCACCCAGTGGACGGCCCAATCGACCCACCATGACCCGAGCGCGACGGACACGCTCATCCCCCACCCCGTCTACGCCTCCGCCGGTTGGCTAGCGGTCATCAACCCCGGCCCCCGAACCAGCACCCCCACCCGACAACTCCTCGAATCGGCCTACAAACGAGCACGCGCTCGCTACGAACGCCACGCCACCCGCGCCTGAGGAGAAGCGAGTGGCACGTGGTTGCGGCAAAGCGCGAGAAGACTCTCCACCATGTGCCACTCGCGGGGTTGCTCCGTTGACATGGAGTGCGCTCCAGCACCTAGCGTCGGGGCGATGGATTCGAGTGGAGGAGATAGCAGGATGGACGACATTTCGAGGCGGCGGCTCGGTGGGCTGACGGTTTCCGCGCAGGGGCTGGGGTGTATGGGCATGAGTCATGGTTACGGCGCCGCCGATGACGAACAGTCGATCGCCACGCTGCGCCACGCGCTCGACCTGGGCGTCAGCTTGCTGGACACCGCCGACTTCTACGGCGCCGGGCACAACGAGGAGTTGATCGGGCGGGCCATCGCCGGACGCCGTGACGAAGTGGTGCTCGCCACGAAATTCGGCTTCGCCAACCGTTTGGGTGAACCCACCCGCATCCGGGGCGACGCCGCCTACGTGCGACAGGCATGCGACGCGTCGCTGCGCAGGCTCGGCGTCGACCACATCGACCTCTACTACTTGCACCGGGTCGATCAGCAGGTGCCGATCGAGGAAACCGTCGGCGCGATGGCCGAACTGGTACAGGCCGGGAAAGTCCGGCACCTCGGGCTGTCGGAGGCGGGCGCGGACACCATTCGGCGCGCGCACGCGGTGCATCCGATCGCCGCGTTGCAGAGCGAGTGGTCGCTGTGGACCCGCGACCTGGAGACGGAGATCGTCCCGGTCTGCCGTGCTCTCGGCATCGGCCTGGTTCCGTTCTCCCCGCTCGGGCGCGGATTCCTGACCGGCCGGTACAGCTCCGTGGAAGGTCTGGCGGACAACGACGTGCGGCGCGGCCAGCCGCGTTTCGCCGCGGGCAACCTCGAACGGAATCTGGCCATCGTCGCGAAGTTGAACGAGCTGGCCGCGGCGAAGGGAGTCACCGCGGGACAGCTCGCGTTGGCCTGGGTGCAGCACCGAGGCGAGGACGTGGTGCCCATCCCCGGCACCCGGCGGCAGCGCTACCTGGAGGAGAACCTCGCCGCGCTGACCATCGAGCTGTCCGCCGACGACCTCGCCGCCATCGAGGCCGCCGCGCCGCCCGAGCAGGTCGCGGGCGACCGCTACGACGCGACGAACCTCACCTTCGTCAACGGCTGAGACGCGGACGCAGCGCTTCAGGACGCGCCTACCGGGTAGTGGCAGCGCTGAAGACCGCCCCGGCTGGGCGCCGCCGACCGGACTCACCCGTGGAGTGATGTCGCCGCATGCGTCGTTCCCCGGCCGGTGCGGGGCTCTGGAGAGCCTTCATCGGCATACCGAGCCCTGCCTCACAGCGACGGGGACGACGCCTGGGCCCAGAACCGTTTGGGGATGCGTCCGGCCAGGCGCGCCGCGTATCCGGCGCGCACCGCGTCCGCCATGGCCGCGGCCATCAGTTCCGGGCGCTTCGCCCTGGTGACAGCCGTGGCCAGCAGGACCGCCGAGCAGCCGAGTTCCATGGCGAGGGCGGCATCGCTCGCGGTGCCGATGCCCGCGTCCAGGATGACCGGGACCTTCGCTTCGGCGACGATCATCTCGATGTTGTGCGGGTTGCCGATGCCGAGGCCGGTTCCGATGGGCGCGCCCAGCGGCATCACCGCCACGCAGCCCGCCTCCTCCAGGCGGCGGGCCAGGATCGGGTCGTCGTTGGTGTAGGGCAGCACCACGAACCCGTCGTCGACGAGTTGTTCCGCGGCGGTGAGCAGTTCGACCGGGTCCGGCAGCAGCGTGCGCTCGTCGGCGACCACCTCGAGCTTCACCCAGTTGGTGTCCAGCGCCTCCCGCGCCAGCTGCGCGGTGAGCACGGCCTCGGCCGCGGTGCGGCAGCCTGCCGTGTTCGGCAGCGGCGCGATGTTCAGTCGTTTCAACAGGTCCAGCACGCCGGTACCGCCCGCGGCGTCGATGCGCCGCATGGCCACGGTGGTCAACTCCGTGCCGGAGGCGATCAGCGCCTCCTCCAGGACGGCCAGATTCTCTGCTCCGCCGGTGCCCATGATCAGGCGGGAACCGAACTCCCGGTCGTCGATCCGCAGCGGAGCGTGCGCGGATGCCGCCGCGGCCTCAGCCACCTTGGACCGCCGTCAGCACCTCGATCTGCCAGCCGCGCCCGACCGGTTCGTCCCAGCGCGATTTGGGGAAGACGGCTCCGTCCACCGCGAGCGCGACGCCCCTGCTCGGCAATTCGAGGCGTTCCAGCAGCTCACGCACGGTGAGCGGCTCGGCGAACTCGTGCTCGTCGCCGTTCACCGTGACACCGATGGGGACGGATGACAGCGTCATCGAATTCCTCCTACAGTCGTCGGAAACCGTTGCGGGTCGGCTACTTCCGCTTCGGGCAGCATCGCCCCGCCGAGCAGGCTCGCCACCGCGTCCACCGTGAGCGGCAGTGTCAGCATGCCGTTGCGGCCGTGCCCGGTGGCCGCGACGATCCGGTCGGTGAGCCGGCCGATCAGCGGCAGGTTGTCCGGGCTGCCCGGCCGGGAACCCGCGCTCGCTTCGGCGAGTTCGTATTCGCCGATGCCGGGGAACACCGCCTCGGCGTCGGCGATCAGGTCGCGTACGCCCGCGACGGTGACCGCGGTGTCGAAACCCGCCTCGTACTGCGTGGCGCCGACGACGATCCCGTCGGCGCGCGGCACCAGGTACACCGCGCGCCCGTGCACTCTGGCTCGGATCACCCGGCGCGGCGCGGGCGCGACGCCGGGCCGGTGGCGCAGGCGCAGGATTTCGCCCTTGACCGGGCGGACCGGCAGCTCCGGCCACAACGCCGCCGACGCGGCTCCCGCGGCGAGCACGACTTGGTCGTGCGGAAGTTCCGTCAGCGAGTCCACGGACTCGGCGCGCACCACGACGCCTGCCGCCTCGGCGGCCTGCCGCAGCGCGGCGATCAGCTTACGGTTGTCGATCGCGGGTTCGGCGGGTGCGAGCAGCGCGGCGCGCACCGTCCTGGCCAGGCCGGGCTCCCGCTCGCGCACGCCGGCGCGGTCCAGCAGGCGCAGTTCGTGCCCGCGCGCGCCGACCCAGTCGGCCACGGTGCGCAGGTCGGCCGCGTCGGCCGCGTCCAGCGCGACGGTCATGGTCTCGTCGGCCACGAAGACCGCGACGCCGGTCGCGGTTTCCAGCCGGGCAGCGAATTCCGGCCAGCGGGCCAGCGACGCGGCGCCGAATTCGAGCACCCGATCCTCGCCGGGCCAGCCCTCCGACAACGGTGCGAGCATGCCCCCGGCCACCCAGGAGGCCCCGGTGGCGATCGCCGGATCGAACAGGGTGACCGACCACCCGGCCTCAGCGGCCCGCCAGGCTACGGCGAGCCCGACGGCGCCGCCACCGACGACGGCCAGAGTCCGCATCCGATCCACCTGCCTCCTGTTTCGCATCCCCACGGTAGCGCGGCTACGGTCGAAGGCGTGCAACCCTCCCACCCCAATCGACCCGCCTCGCCGCGGGAGCGTCTGGCGAACGCGCGGCTGTACCTGTGCACCGACGCCCGTCGGGAGAAGGGCGATCTGGCCAAGTTCGCCGAGGCGGCGTTCGCAGGCGGAGTCGACATCATCCAGCTCAGGGACAAAGGATCACCGGGCGAGGCCCAGTTCGGCCCACTGGAGGCAAGGGCCGAACTGGGCGCACTCGCCGAACTCAAGGCCGCCGCGCGCAGGCACGGCGGCCTGGTCGCGGTGAACGATCGCGCCGACATCGCCCTGGCCGCGACCGCCGACGTGCTGCACCTCGGGCAGGGCGACCTGCCGCCCTGGTACGCGCGCCGGATCCTCGGGCCCGACGTGGTGATCGGACGATCCACGCACAATCGCGCCCAAGCCGGGCTCGCCGCGATCGATGAGCACATCGATTACTTCTGCACCGGCCCCATCTGGGCGACCCCGACCAAACCCGGCAGGCAGGCGGCGGGCCCGGAATTGATCCGCTCCACCGCGGACGCCCATCCCACCCGGCCCTGGTTCGCGATCGGCGGGATCAACGCCGACAACCTCGCCCAAGTGCTGGAAGCCGGAGCCGAGCGGGTCGTCGTGGTGCGCGCGATCACCGAGGCGCGCGATCCGGAAGCCGCGGCGCGCGAGCTGAAAACGGCGCTGCTGGCGAACGCGTGAGCGCCGCGGTCAGGAAAGCACCTGCTCGCGGGTGAACGAAAGCGCGGTCTCCACCGCCGTGTTTCCGTTCGACGCGGGTTCGGCGGCCTGCGCGCCCGGCTCGCCGACGATCCTGGCGTAGTCGCCCGGCCCGGCCGGATCCGAATGCAGCCAGACGAAACCGAGATCGGCGAGATCGAGCGTGCGCGGCAGCGCGGCGGCGACGGCTCGGTCGTCGCCGAGTTCGGCGAGCAGCACCCGCGCCGGTGCGGCGCGCAGGATCGGCCAGGAGGCGGCGAAGCCGGGGTGCAGTGGACGGGCGTCGACCTCGTCCTCGGGAACCCAGGCCAGTTCGGTGCTCTCGCGATTGCCGGTGGTCGGCAGGGTCATCACCGCGTCGGCGACGACCGTGGTGTAGGTCCAGCCGCTCAGGGCCGACGCCGTCACCCGCTCGCCGCGCACCCGGACGTCGGCGGGCTCGATACCCGCCTCTTCCCACGCCTCGCGGACCGCCGCGTGCACGGGCGTCTCGTGACTGTCCCGCGCGCCGCCTGGCAACGCCCAGGTCCCGCCTTGATGACTCCACGGCGCGCGGTGTTGCAGCAGCACCGCCGAACCGCCACCGGCCAGCGGAGCGCGCAGGAGAAGTCCGGCGGCGCCGAAGCGCCCCCAGTGCCGCAGTCCGTCCGGGCCATGCGACCAACCATCACCGTCACCACGCATGTCCTACCCATCCTCGTCCAGCCGCGGCGGCGTCCACCGCCGTCTCCTCCCAATCGAGGGTGTTTCACACGCCGCGGCGCCCGTACGACCACAATAAACTCCGCACCAACACGCACGGATCGATCGGATATCCGGTCCAGCCGTCGAGAAATCCGCGTACGCGGCCCAAACTGGGGAGGTGGACATGGCTAGCTCCGAGCCGACGACGGCCGAACTCCGGCCGTCGTCCGCGCCAGAGCCCGCCGGTCGGGACGATCCGGGCGGCCTGAGCGTCGCGGTGGTGCGCGAACGTCTCGACCTGGCAGATCTACGTTCGTTCGCCAATTCCTCACCGGGACGGCTGATCGCGCTCGGGCTGCTGCTGATCGGGTTGTGCCTGGCCGCGGGCTCGGTGACCGCGGGGACGGTCGGTGATCGACAGCAGGGGCTGGAAGTGTTGCTGCGCGACACCGAACCGGACGCGCACTCCGCGCTCCGGCTCTACACTTCGCTGTCGATCGCCGACGCCGCGGCGAGCACCGCCTTCATCTCCGGCGGGCTGGAGCCGCAGGCGGTGCGGGATCGCTACACGCAGGCACTGGGCGAAGCGTCCGCGGAATTGGTCACCCAATCCGACGCGGCGGCCGATCCGGATGCGCGGCTGCGCACCGGCATAGTCACCGGCCTGCCGGTGTACTCCGGTCTGGTGGAGACCGCACGGACGAACAATCGCAGCGGATATCCGGTCGGCGCCGCGTATTTGAGCGAGGCGTCCAACCAGATGCAGACGACGCTGCTACCGATGGCCGAGGAACTGCACAATCATCGCTCGTCGGCGGTGACCGACGCGCAGCGCAACCACGTGCGCCCGCCGTGGTCGGCGATCGGACTGCTCCTGCTCACGCTCGGCGTGCTGGTCTGGGTCCAGCGCGATCTGGCGCGACGCTGGCGGCGGGTGCTCAATCCTGGCCTGGTGCTCGCGTCGGTGGCCATGCTGATCCTGCTGGCGTGGACGGTGATCGCGGGTTCGGTGTCGGCGGCGGCGATGATCAGCGCCCGCGACGACGGTGCGGTGCCCTCCTCCCGTCTGACCGAGAGCCGGATCCTGGTGCAGCAGGCCCGTGCCGCGGAGACCTTGAAATTGGTGCGCCGCGACGCGACCGGCGACTACGACCGCACCTATGACGCGGACATCGAACGGCTCGCCGATCTGATCGGCAAGTACCCCGGTTCCGCACCGGCGGCGAACGAGGTCCGCAATGCCGTACCGGCGCTGGCGCGCTGGCGGGTGGCGCATCAGCGCATGAACGATGCGCTGGCGAAGGGCGATTTCAACAGCGCGGCCGTGGTGGCGACCGGCCCCGGCTCGGCGGACGCCACCGTGCAGGTGGAGGCGCTGGACCGGTCGCTGGAGCAAGGCGTCGCCGCGACCAGGGACAAGTTGCGCGACAAGATCTCTCAGGCGGCGCGCATCCTGGACTTCCTCGGCGCGGGAGCGATGGTGCTCGGCATTCTGGCGGCAGGCTATGTCGGACTGGGCATCTGGCCCCGGCTTCGGGAGTATCGATGAGATCCGCGCGCGGCATTCTGGTGGCCGCCCTCCTCGTGGTGACGCTGGCGAGCGGCTGTGCGAGCGATGCCGGCGCGCCGGTGTCGGGCAAGACGCCGAAGTACACCGATCCCCCGTTGCCGGCCAAGGCCGTTCCCGTGCTCACCGATTCGCCGGTCCCGCCCGCGCCGGGCACGCCGCGGTGCGGAGACCCGACCGCCAGCCTGCGTCCGACCGGAGCGGGCGGCTCGGCGATCGACGCGATCCGAGCGCGAGGCAGGTTGCTCGTCGGTTTGGACACCGGCAGCAATCTGTTCAGCTACCGCGACCCGGTCTCCGGCGCCATCGTCGGTTTCGACGCCGACATCGCCAGGGAGGTGGCCCGCGACCTGCTCGGCAGCCCGGATCTGATCGAGTTCCGCAGCCTGGGCTCCGCCGAACGGGAGACGGCGTTGCAGAACCGCACCGTCGACCTGGTCGCCAAGACCATGACGATCAACTGCGAGCGGCGCGAGAAGGTCACGTTCTCCACCGTCTACCTGCGCGCGAACCAGCGGGTGCTCGCGGTGAAGAACTCCGGGATCCGCAGCCTGGCCGATCTGGCGGGCCGACGGGTGTGCATCGTCTCGGGCACCACGTCGCTGGAGCACATGCGCCGCAAACAGCCTGCCGCGACCATCCTCACCGTACCGAGCTGGGCCGACTGCCTGGTCGTTCTGCAACAGCGTCAGGTGGACGCGGTGAGCACCGACGACGCCATACTCGCCGGCTTGGCCGCGCAGGACCCGTACACCGAACTGGTCGGCGGCAGCATCAGCGAGGAGCCGTACGGCCTCGGCATCACCAAGGGCAATGACGATCTGGTCCGATTCGTCAACGGCACACTGGAACGCATCCGCAACGACGGAACCTGGGTGGGGCTGTACCAGAAATATCTCACCGTCCTCGGCCCCGTACCCGCTCCACCCGCCCCTACCTATCAGGACTGACGGGTCGATGAACACACGGCCCGCCCCCGAGCCCGACCCGGACGAGAACGCCACGGGAGGGCCCGGCCGGGCCGACGTGTACGAGGGTGAATCCACCGCGTCGGCCGAGCGGCAGCAGAACCCGAAGGCGGCGAAACCGTCGCGCGGAGACCACGCGTCCCCGCGCCACCTCGGGACTCGCTCCGCGGCGGCAGGGCGGCGCGCGACGACGGGCGATCCGGAACCGATCGCACCCGAAGAATCTCAGCACACCACGTACACGCCGATCGGTCGCGCGCCCACCTCGTTCGGCACGGTCGCCTGGAACCGCGCCGAGCACACGGACCGGCCCGACGGCGCGCAGGCGACACCGAACCCGGCTGCGCGCGACGCCGGGGAACCGACATCCCTCACCGACGACGCACAGGCCACACCGAACCTGCCCGCCTCCGACATCAGGGAACCGAACTCCCCAACCGACGACGCGCCGGATCGCACCCGCACGGAGCAGCACGGCACGGCCACGCAGGACAGGGCACCGGACGCGAAACGAGCTGTATCGTCCGCAAACGAACAGGCCGAGGCCGATTCGGACGCGGCCAGCTTGCAGCTGAACCGACCCGAAACGACGTCGAGCACCGCCGCAGGGACGCGCGATCGCACCGGACGCCAGGAGCCATCGGCAGCGGACGAGGCCCAGGGCACGGCGGTGCACGAGATGACCATGGCGGCATCGGACGAGACCCGGCGCACGGATTCCGAGCCCGCGTCGGCGCCGCAGCGCACCTCCGGTCGCAGCGTGCGCACCGCGCGGACCCGCCCGGCGGTGCGGCGGCTGGGCGCGGGGCTGGTGCCGATCCCGACGGTGACGCCCGCGGATCCCCGCGACGCCGTGCTCACCGACGCGGTGGTCTCCGAGGGAAAGCGATTCTGCTGGCGCTGCGGCAAACCGGTCGGCCGGGCGACGGCGACCCGGCCCGCGACCACCGCGGGCACCTGCGCGACCTGCGACGCGCCCTTCGACTTCCGCCCCACGCTCTATCCGGGCGACATGGTGACGGGGCAATACGAGATCCAAGGCTGCATCGCGCACGGCGGACTCGGCTGGATCTATCTGGCGATCGACCGCAATGTCAGCGACCGCTGGGTCGTGCTGAAAGGGCTGCTGCACGCGGGTGACGCCGAAGCGCAGGCGGTCGCCATGGCCGAACGCCAATTCCTCGCCGAAATGGCGCATCCCAGCATCGTCAAGATCTACAACTTCGTCGAGCACACCGGCCCGGACGGCATACCCGTCGGCTACATCGTCATGGAGTACGTGGGCGGCCGGTCGCTGCGCGACATCCTCGACTCCTACGAACGCCCCGAACGCATGCCGGTCACCGAGGCGATCGCCTATCTGCTGGAGATCCTGCCCGCACTGGACTACCTGCACTCGACCGGGCTGACCTACAACGACCTCAAACCCGACAACGTGATGGTCACCGAGGACCAGGTCAAACTGATCGATCTCGGGGCCGTGGCCACCATCGAAGCGTACGGAAACCTGTACGGCACCCGAGGGTTCCAGGCACCGGAGATCGCGCGCACCGGCCCGACCATCGCCTCCGACATCTACACCGTCGGGCGCACGCTGGCCGTGCTCACCCTCGATATGCCCTCGGAGCACGGACGCTACCTCGACGGCATACCCGACCCCGCCGACCAGCCGGTGCTGGCGCGCTACCAGTGCTTCCACCGCCTGCTGCTGTGCGCCACCGACCCGGACCCACAGCGCCGCTTCCCTTCCGCCCGTGCGATGTCCGCTCAGATGGCGGGTGTGCTGCGGGAGATTCTCGCGCTGGAGACCGACACCGAGCACCCGCAACTGTCCACCGTCTTCACGCCGCCGCGGGCCAGTTTCGGCACCGAGGAATTGGTCAGCCAGACCGACGCCTACACCGACGGCCGCCCGCGCAGCAGCATGCTGGACGCCCTGGATGTGGTGGCCGCGTTGCCGATTCCGCTGCTCGATCCGGCCGACCCGGCGGCGCCCCTGCTCTCGGCCGCCGTGCACCCCGACCCCGCCCACGCGCTGGAGGCGCTGCGACACGTACGTGAGCGAGCCGAGGCCGATCCCGGCAACGCCCCGGCGACGCTCGATCTGGAACTCACCCTCGCCGAGGCGCGGGTGCGGCTCGACCTGCGCGAGTCCGCCACGGTGCTGGACCTGCTGTCCCGGCTGCCCGAGCGGGAGTGGCGGGTGAGCTGGTATCGGGGCATGGCCGAATTGCTCGACCGGGAATACGAGCGCGCCTTCACCAACTTCGACGAGGTCTTCCGCGTGCTCCCCGGCGAGCTCGCTCCCCAGCTCGCGCTCGCCGCCACGGCCGAACTCGTACTCCAACACTGGGATTCGCCGGACCCCGAACAATGGCGCGGCTATGCCGAGCAGGCTTACGAGACCGTCTGGCGCACCGACCGCACCGTGGTGAGCGCCGCCTTCGGGCTGGCCAGACAACTGGCGGCGGACGAGCGCGTGGACCGGGCCGTGCAGGCGCTCGACGCCGTGCCCGCCGCGTCACGGCATTTCACCACCGCGCGGATGACGGCCGTGCTGCTCATGCTCACGGCCGCGCCGGTGGCCGATCTCGACGAGGCGACCCTGCACATCTCGGCGTCCCGGGTGCTGAGCCTGCCCGCGGGCGAGAGTCGCGCGGTGCAGATGCGGGTACTGGTGCTCGGCGCGGCCCTGGCGTGGCTCCAGGCGGGCAACACCCCGAAGCGTCCCGACGCGACACTGTTCGGCGCGCCGTTCACCGAACGCGAACTGCGGGCGGGCGCCGAGGCGGGCCTGCGCTCGCTGGCTCGCGGAGCGCCCAACCGCAGGCACCGCTACGCGCTCGTCGACCTGGCCAACTCGATTCGCGCGAAGACCTGGATCTAGCCGTCGACCACGTGCCGGGCGGCACGGGCGATGGCCAATTCCTCGTTGGTCGGCACCACGAGCACCGCGACCGGTGCGCCGGGCGGGGAGATACGCCGCGCGGCACGGTCTTGCGCGGTATTGGCCGCCGGATCGACTTCGATGCCGAACCCGCTGAGACCGGCCAGGGCGTCGGCGCGCACTTGCGGGCTGTTCTCGCCGACTCCGGCGGTGAAGGTGATCGCGTCCACCCCGCCGAGTTCGATCAAGTACGCGCCCAGATAACGCCGCAGCCGATGGATGTACACGTCGTAGGCCAGCCGCGCGGCCTCGTCCCCGTCCTCGATGAGCCGGCGCAATTCGCGGAAATCGTTCACGCCGGCCAGACCCTTGATCCCGGAATCCCGGTTCAGCAGAGTGTCGATGGCATCGATGTCGAGGTGCGCCGACCGCGCCAGGTGCGCCATGATGCCGGGATCGAGATCACCGGACCTGGTGCCCATCACCAGACCCTCCAGCGGCGTGAGCCCCATGCTGGTGTCGATCGGATGCCCGCCGCGGATCGCCGACGCCGACGCGCCGTTGCCGAGGTGGAAGACGATCTGGTTCAGCTCGGCGGGGTCGCGCCCGAGCAGCTCGGCCACGCGGCCGGACACGTACTCGTGCGAGGTGCCGTGGAAGCCGTACTTCCGGATGCCGTGCGCGGCAGCCACTTTGGCGTCGATGGCGTAGGTCTTCGCGGCGGCGGGCAAGCCGTGGAAGAACGCCGTGTCGAACACCGCGACCTGCGGCACCCCGGGCAACAGCGCCCGCGCGCTCTCGATCCCGGCGACGTTGGCCGGATTGTGCAGCGGCGCCAGCGCGGCGAGCTCGGTGATCGCGGCCACCACGTCGTCGTCGATCAGGGTGGGCCGGTAGAACACCTCGCCGCCGTGCACCACCCGGTGCCCGACCGCCCGCACGCCTTCGCGTACCAGGTCGTGGCCCGTCGCGGCGAACGTGTCGAAGATCAGTCGCAGCCCGGCGGCGTGGTCGGCGATCCGCTCGCGGCGCTCGGTGGCCGAGCCGTCGGCGCGATGCTCGATCCCGCCTTCGTCCTCACCGATCCGCTCGACCATGCCCGAGGCCGCGACCACGCCCGAATCCGGGTCCACCAGCTGGTATTTGATGGACGAGGAGCCGGAGTTGATCACCAGCACCATGCCCTCGGCCGTCTTGCTCATCCCGCCTCCTGTGTCCCGTGGGACCGTCACACTCGCTCGGCAACCACGATCACGACGCGCTTGTTCCGCGACGCGCCCGCGTCGCGGCGGCGACCGGGCGCATCAGTTGTCCTGCGCCTGGATGGCGGTGATCGCCACCGTGTTGACGATGTCGGCCACCAGCGCGCCGCGGGACAGGTCGTTGACCGGCTTGCGCAGACCTTGCAGCACCGGCCCGATCGCGATCGCGCCCGCGCTGCGCTGCACCGCCTTGTAGGTGTTGTTGCCGGTATTGAGGTCGGGAAACACGAACACCGTCGCGCGCCCGGCCACTTCCGAATCGGGCAGCTTGGCGTCGGCGACGGTCGGTTCGATCGCGGCGTCGTATTGGATCGGCCCCTCCACCGGCAGCTTCGGTGCGCGCTCCCGCGCCAGCTTGGTCGCGACGCGCACCTTGTCCACATCCGCCCCGCTACCCGATTCGCCGGTGGAATACGACAGCATCGCGACACGTGGCTCGATGCCGAAGCGTTCGGCGGTCGCCGCGGACGAGATCGCGATATCGGCCAGCTGCTGAGCCGTCGGATCCGGCACGACCGCGCAGTCGCCGTACGCGAGCACCCGATCGGCCAGGCACATCAGGAACACGCTGGAGACGGTGGAGACGCCCTCCACCGTCTTGATGATCTCCAGCGACGGGCGGATGGTGTGCGCCGTGGTGTGCGCCGCGCCGGAGACCATGCCGTCGGCGATCCCCTTGTACACCATCATGGTGCCGAAATAGGAGATGTCGGCGACGGTTTCGCGGGCCCGATCCAGCGTCATGCCCTTGTGTTTGCGCAGTTCGGCGTATTCGGCGGCGAACTCGTCCAGGTAGCCGGAGCTGCGTGGGTCGAGCACCTGCGCGGCGGAGATGTCCACCCCGAGTTCGGCGGCACGGGCGCGCACCGACGTCTCGTCGCCGAGGATGACGAGATCGGCGATCTTGCGCTGTAGCACCCGTCCCGCCGCGCGCAGGATACGGTCGTCGTCGCCTTCCGGCAGCACGATGCGCTTGCGATCGGCGCGCGCGCGTTCGATGAGCTGGTATTCGAACATCTGGGGCGTGACCACCGGACTATGCGGAACATCGATGCGCCGCAACAGTTCCACGGCGTCCACGTGTTCCTCCATCAGCGCCAGAGCGGTGTTCACCTTCCGCGGGTTGCCCGCGGACATGCGACCGCGGGTGCGGTAGGCGGCGCCCGCGGTGTCGTAGGTGCCGAGCTCGGTGGTGAGGATCGGCAGCTTGGGCTTCAGGCCGGTCATGAGCCGCGCCACCGCGGGATGCGGCAGCAGGCCGCCGTTCATGATGATCCCCGACAGCGACGGAAAGCCTTCCGCCTCGTGCGCGTTCACGACACTGAGCAGCACGTCGGACCGATCGCCCGGCGCGATCACCACCACGCCCTCGGACAGCCGTTCCAGGATGTGCTCCGCCGTCATACCGCCGACCATGACCTTCAGCGCCTCGCGGTGCAGCAATTCCGGATCGCCGCTGTACATCTCGCCGTCGATGGCGGCGCACAGCTCGGCCATGGTGGGGGCGATCAGCAGCGGCACCTCGGGCAACGTCCAGGAGGGGACGTCGAAGCCGCGCAGCGCCGCGACGACCTCGTCCAGGCGCTCCGGGTCGCAGCGGTTGGCGATGATCGCGACCAACTGCGCGTGCTCGTGGGCCAGCTCGGCCGCGCACAGTTCGGCCAGCTGCTTCACCTCGTCCGGTGTGCGCCCCGCACCGCGCACCACCAGTAACACGGGTGCGCCCAGATTGACCGCGATCCTGGCGTTGAAGCGCAGTTCGCTGGGGCTGGCCACGTCGGTGTAGTCGCTGCCGACCACGACCACCGCGTCGCACAGCTTGGCGACCTCGTGGAAGCGCAGGACGATCTCGCTGATCGCCGCGTCCGGGTCGGCGTGCACCTGCTCGTAGGTGGTGCCGATCGCCTGCGCGTAGTCGATGTCCGCCGTGCTGTGCTCGAGCAGCAGTTCGAGGATGTAGTCGGGCTCGGTGGTCGAGCGGGTGATCGGCCGGAACACCCCGACCCGCGCGGTGGTCGCGCACAGCGTCTGCAGTACCCCGAGGGCCACCGTCGACTTGCCGGTGTCGCCTTCGGGCGAGGCGATGTACACGGCGGATGGAGCGTTGTCGGCCATGTCCGAGAGCTTAGTGAACCAGCGGCAACCGGATCCCGCCGCGCGACGATCGTCACCCGAGGCGGATCCGACGCACTGCTCCTCGCCGCTGAGCGGGCGCATGTCCCTCGCGATTCACGGTGAGTCACCGAAGTCCCATGTTGCGCGGCAGTCCCGTAACCCACACCGGCCGCTCGACCCGCCGCAATCGCGCGCCACTGCCGTCCATGCCCCATGGCGGTGGCGGCGGCGGCGTTCATGCGATCGCAGACGTCAACACCCCGGCTGTAGCGGGCACCACCGCCGTGGCATCGGCGAGGTCGGCGGGCTGACGCATTCGGTCGCGAAGCCCCCGTGCCTCGTTCACAGCGCCGCTATAGTCCGGGCATGGCTGAGCAATTTCCGGACCGGCAGTGGGGTTCGCGGACCAATCTATTCGCCCGAGCGGCAAGCAGATTCGCTGCCACCAAGCCCGGCTCCCGACTCGTGCGGGCCCTCACCCCACTGGATCGGGCGGTCCTGGAGCGCACCCACGCCAAGTACACCGTGCTCGGCCCGATCGGCGCGCCGGTCATCCTGCTCACCACCGTCGGACGCAAGTCCGGCCGACCGCGCACCCAGCCGCTGCTGTACGTGCACGACGGCGACACGCTCTACGTGATCGGCAGCAACTTCGGCCAGGCGCACCACCCCGCCTGGACCGCGAACCTCCTGGCGAACCCCACCGCGACGGTGGCGATCGCAGGCGAGCGTATCCAGGTAACCGCCACCCCCGTAGCGGACCCCGACAAAGACGCCATCTTCCAACGCTTCGTCGACATCACCGGCGCCTACGCCGCCTACCGCTCCCGCACCACCCGCGACCTCCGCATCTTCGCCCTCCGCCGGGCATGACTCGCGAGCGGCACACCACTGCGGCATCGGCCGAGAAGACCTCTCCGTGGTGTGCCGCTCGCGGATGTCAGGCCAGCGCGCGGAGGCGGGGGGCCAGGTCGCGTTGGAAGAGGTCGAGGAAGCGGCGCTGGTCGTGGCCGGGGGCGTGGAAGACCAGGTGGTTGAGGCCCGCGTCGAGGTAGGGCTTGATCTGCTCCACCGCCTGGTCGGGGTCGTCGGCGACGATCCAGCGCTTGGCGATCTGTTCGATGGGCAGCGCGTCGGCAGCGGCCTCCATCTCGATCGGGTCGGTGATGCTGTGCTTCTGCTCCGCGGTGAGCGACAGCGGAGCCCAGAACCGGGTGTTCTCCCTGGCCAGCTCCGGGTCGGTGTCGTAGGAGAGCTTGATCTCGATCATCCGGTCGATGTCGTCGACGCTGCGCCCGGCCTTCGCCGCGCCCTCGGCGACCGCGGGCATCAATTTCTCGGTGTAGAGGTCCATACCCTTGCCCGAGGTACAGATGAAGCCGTCGCCCGCGCGTCCGGCATACCGCGCGACCAGCGGTCCGCCCGCTGCGACGTAGATCGGGACGCCGCCCTTGGGCACGTCGTAGATGGAGGCGCCGACGGTCTTGTAGTACTCGCCGTCGAAGTCGACGCGGTCACCGGTCCACAGGGCGCGCATCAGGTCGACCGCCTCGCGCAGGCGCGCGAAACGCTCCTTGAATTCGGGCCATTCGCCGGTGTACCCGGTGGCGATCTCGTTGAGCGCCTCACCGGTGCCGACGCCGAGCATGACGCGATCCGGGTACAGGCAACTCATGGTGGCGAACGCCTGCGCTATCACCGCGGGGTTGTAGCGGAACGTCGGAGTGAGCACCGACGTGCCGAGCTGGATGCGCTGGGTGCGCTCGCCGACCGCGGCCAGCCAGGCCAGCGAGAAGGGCGCGTGTCCGCCCTTGTGCCGCCAGGGCTGGAAATGGTCGCTCACGGTGGCGCTGTCCATGCCGTGTTGCTCGGCCAGCACCGCGATCTCGACGAGTTCACGGGGACCGAACTGCTCCGCCGACGCTTTGTATCCGAGCTTGAGTCCGCTCATCTGCCACGCTCCTCGCGTTTCGTTTCGCCGCCATCGCGATCCGTCATCGACAGTAGTCAACACTGCCGCCCTCCGCGCCGGCGGCCTGACGCGGATGATCTTCACGGCGGAGAACGTCCCGCCGGGGGCGAAATGTTTCCGCGGTGGCCGTTGCGGGGTGATAACGCATAATGGCCGCGTGACCGCAGACGACGAGCCGATCCTGTCCTACCTGACCGATATGGACGGCGTGCTGGTGCACGAGGACCACCTCATCCCGGGCGCCGACAAGTTCCTCGCCGAACTGCGCGCCAACGACACGCCCTTCCTGGTCCTGACGAACAATTCGATCCGCACGCCGCGCGATCTGCAGGCGCGGCTGCGGCACACCGGGCTCGACATCCCGGAAGAGGCGATCTGGACCTCCGCGCTGGCCACCGCTACTTTCCTGAACGAACAGCGTCCCAACGGCACCGCGTACGTGGTGGGCGAATCCGGCCTCACCACCGCATTGCACGAGATCGGCTATGTGCTGACCGACAGCGACCCGGACTACGTCGTCCTCGGCGAGACCCGCACGTACTCCTTCGAGGCGATCACCACCGCGATCCGGCTGGTCGAGCGAGGCGCTCGCTTCATCGCGACCAACCCGGACCCGACCGGTCCGTCCCGCGAGGGCTCGCTGCCCGCCACCGGCTCGGTGGCCGCGCTGATCACCCGCGCCACCGGACGCGACCCGTACTACGTCGGCAAGCCGAACCCGCTGATGATGCGCTCCGCGCTGCGTCGCATCGGCGCCCATTCCCAGTCGACGGTGATGATCGGCGACCGGATGGACACCGACGTCATCTCCGGCCTGGAAGCAGGCATGCGCACCATCCTGGTCACCTCGGGCATCTCCACCCGCGCGTCCTTCGAGGCCTACCCCTACCGCCCCACGATGGTGGTGGACTCCGTCGCCGATCTGATCGGGAAGACCGGAGCCCCGTTCACGGACTGATCGATCTGCCCGGGAGCGGGCGAACGCCTGCGCCCGAACGCGCTTCCGGTCTCAGTCGTCCGCGGTGATCGCGTCCAGCGCGGCGGACAACCTGGTGAGCACCTCGACGGTCAGGGCGAGCTGCTCGCGGCCGAGTTCTTCGGCGAACCGCCGCGCCATCACCGCGTGCTGCGGGTCGATCCGACGAACCGCGGCCAGCCCCGCGTCGGTGATCGCGACGAGTTTCGCGCGGCGGTGCGCGGGATTGGGACGGTATTCGGCAAGTCCCTTGTCCACCAGAAGATCCGCGATGCGCTGCACGCTCTGGCGGGTGATGCCCATTTCGCGGGCGATCCCCGCTACGGGCAACGGCGCTCGCAAGATCGCGCCGAGCACCTGCCACCAAGCGGCGGTGATACCCGCAGGTCGCGCCATTTCCTCGGCAATCGCGAGGAATTGGCCGTTCAGGCGGAACGACGTGATCGCCGCCGCGGCGAACAGCTCCTGCTCAGCGTTCATGCTTCATCTCCCGAGGCCCGTCGGCGATCCGCCCGTCCGGACCCCGAACGATTCTCGCTCACACGTGCTGCGCGTCGTATTCCGCGAGCACCGCCCATCCGGCCGGATCCGAGTGCGCGAACAACCGGTACCAACCGTCCAGCACATGCGGCTCGTACACGCCCAGCCTGCCGAGCACCTCGCGGGCGAATTCGAACGGCGCGCTCGCACCGGCGGTGATCACGTCACCGTCGGTGACGGCCGGTTCGTCGACGTAGTGGTCCGCGCCCGAATACCCGCTGTAGCGAAGGTATTCCGCGACATTGCTGGTGTGCGCGCGAGTATCGAGCAGTCCCGCCTTGGCCAAGCCGAACGTCGCGCCGCAGATCGCGGCGACCGGAACACCGGCGTCCACGAACTCGCGCGCCTTGTGCGCGAACGGATCCAATTGCGGCCCCTCCCAGGTCTCCGCGCCCGGCAGGATCAGCATCGCGCTGTCCGCAGGGGTCAGATCGGCGAGCACGACGTCCGGCACGATCCGCATACCGCCCAGCGTGACGACCGGCTCCTCGGTCCGGCCGACCGTCCGCACCTGCCACGTTCCCGGCTCCCGATGCCAACTCGGCTTGTTGATGTGCGCGGTCGCCGCGCCCACCTCCCAGTCGGCGAGCGTGTCGTAAACGGCCATGTGCACTGTTTTCATCATGACAGTATCCTGTCATGATTGACAGGATACTGTCAATCAGTCGATCGGCGGACCTGCCCGCGAAACGGCAACTACGCTGGACCCATGCGAATTTCGGTGGCGGCGGACGAGCGGGTGGGTGTGGCCGCGGAACTGGTCGACGAGCTGGTCGAGCGCGGCCACGAGATCGTGCCGCACGGCGCACTGTCCGATGAGGAACGCGACGACTGGGCCTGGGCCAGCGAAGCGGCCGCCCGCGACGTCGCCTCCGGTCACGCCGACCAAGCCGTCGTCTGCTGCTGGACCGGCACCGGCGCGTCCATCGCGGCCAACAAGGTCGCAGGCGTGCGCGCCGCGCTGTGCGCGGACGCCTCGACCGCGGCGGGCGCCCGCACCTGGAACGACGCCAATGTCCTTGCCTTGAGTCTGCGTTCGACCTCCAGCGCCGAACTCCGGGAGATCCTCGACGCCTGGTTCACCACCGAACCGAGTTCCGCCCCGGACGACCGGGCGAACATCGCCCATCTCGCCGACATCGAACGCGCCACCGATTCCTGACGAAGTCTGCTCCGCGTCGGAGCACGCGAGGCGACACGCTCCCGGCCGTGCCCGCCACGAAACCCGGCGATACGGTCGAGATATGTCTGCGCAGAGTCCCGGTGGCACGTTCGGGAACTACTTCCTCGAACGCCTGCTCGGTCGCGGCGGCATGGGTGAGGTGTGGTTGGCACACGACCATGACGGCCGCGCCGTGGCGCTCAAAGTGCTGTCCGCGGCATACACCGCCGATTCGATCTATCGGCAGCGCTTCGAGCGGGAGGCGCGGCTCGGGGCTCGGGCGCGCAACCCCCACATCGTGCCCATCCACGCCTTCGGCGAGGTCGACGGCCACCTGTTCTTGGAGATGGCCTACATCGAGGGCGTCGACCTGGGCACCCGACTGCGAACGGGCGCACTGCCGCCGGCTCGGGCCGTCGACGTCATCGCCCAGGCCGCCGAGGCGCTGGATGCCGCGCACGCGGCCGGACTCGTGCACCGCGATGTGAAGCCGGGCAATATCCTCCTGCACACCAGCGGTTTCGTGTATCTGATCGACTTCGGTATCGCTCGTGCGGCCGACGGAACCGCGCTCACCGCCACCGGGCTGGTGGTGGGCACCCTGGGCTACATGGCGCCGGAGCGCTTCACCGGAACGGTGGACGCCAGGTCCGATGTCTATTCGCTGGCCTGCGTGCTCTACGAAACCCTCACCGGACAACCGCCCTACGGTACGGGCGATCCGGCCCAGCAGATGCGCGCGCACCTGATGAGCGAACCGCCCCGCGCATCGCGGGCCGCCCGCGGCGTCCCAGCCGCTCTCGACGACGTCATCGCCAGGGGAATGGCCAAAGCGCCGGACGCACGCTACGACAGCGCGGGGGAATTCGCCGCGGCGGCGGCAGCAGCCCTGAACCGTTCCACGCCCGCACGACCGAGCCCGTCGGTCCGTTCCACGCCCGCACGACCGAGCCCGTCGGTCCGTTCCGCGGCGCCTGCCGGCCGCACGCCGACCCGGATCATGACCGCCGCCACCCCGGCGCAACCACCGCTCGAGGTCCGGCCACCCGCCCCGCCCGGGCAGCACGGTCCTCGGCCGAAGCTGCGGTGGCTGACCGCAGCGGCGGCGGCGCTGGTGGCCGCGGCGGCGCTGTGGCTGGTGATCAGCGGCATCGACATCGGGTCCGCGCCCGTCGCGGGAACGACGACGACCAGTGCGGCCGCACCATCGAGCGAATCGCTGCCACCGGCCGGCGGGCAACCCGCCAGTTCCGTTCCCGCCGTGCGCGACGGAAACTTCGCATTCACCGTGACCGACGTGGTTTCCGACGCGGCAGCCGCCAGTGGCGCCCGCACGATCGTGACGCTGACCGTCACCAACGTGTCCGACCGCGAACAGACCCTCGCCGTCGCCGACCAACGGCTGGTCACCACCGGCGGCCACTCGCTGCCGCCCGACGCGGCGGGCACCGCCCAACTGAACCCGCCCGGCGACGACTTCGCGCGCGTCGCTCCCGGACGCGTCAGCACGATCCGGCTGGCCTTCGACCTGCCCGGCAAGAACAAGAACGGCAAGAAGAACGACAAGAAGGACGAGGTCCCGACCCACTTGGTGCTGCACGGCGCGCCGTCGTCACCCGGCGTCACCGTGCCGATCCGCTGATCGGTTCGCGCTCAGGCGAGGGCTTGCTCGAGGTCGCCGAGCAGGTCTTCCACGTCTTCCAGGCCCACCGAGATGCGCACGACGCCGTCGGACAGGCCGATCGTGGCCCGGCCTTCGGGGCCCATGGCCCGGTGCGTCGTGGTGGCCGGATGGGTGATCAGGCTCTTGGCGTCACCCAGGTTGTTGGAGATGTCGACGATGCGCAACCGGTTGAGGACTTCGAACGCACGCTTCTTCGCCTCGTTCTCGGGCGCGTTCAGCTCGAAGGTGACCACGGTGCCGCCGCCGCTCATCTGACTGGTGGCCAGCGCGTACTGCGGATGCGATTCCAGGAACGGGTATCGCACCCAGCTGACGGCCTGGTTGCCCTCCAGGAAGCGGGCGATGCGCAGGGCGGACTCCGCCGAATGGCGTACCCGCAGCGGCATCGTCTCCAAGCCCTTGAGCAGGGTCCACGCGTTGAACGGGCTCAGCGCCGGACCGGTATGGCGCATCAGCGTTTTCACCGGGCCGTCGATGTAGTCCTGAGGGCCGAGGATGGCGCCGCCGAGCACCCGGCCCTGGCCATCGATGTGCTTGGTGCCCGAATAGACCACCACGTCGGCGCCGAGCTCGAAGCCGCGTTGCAGCAGCGGGGTGGCGAACACGTTGTCCAGGACGACTTTGGCGCCCGCCGCGTGCGCCAGCTCGCTCACCCGCCGGACATCGACCAACGTCTGCATCGGATTGGCCGGGGTCTCGAAGAAGACCGCCTGGGTTGGCACCGACAGCGCCTCTTCCCATTGGTCGAGATCCTCGCCGTCGACGAAGACGGTCTCCACGCCCCAGCGCGGCAGGATCTCGTTGCACACCACGAAGCACGAGCCGAACAGGCTGCGCGCCGCGACCAGCCGGTCGCCCGCGCCGAGCAGGGCGCCGAGCGCAGTGAACACCGCGGCCATGCCACTCGCGGTCGCGAAGCACGCTTCGGCGCCGTCGAGCAGCCGCATCCGCTCCTCGAACATGGCCACCGTCGGGTTGCCGTAGCGGGAGTAGACGAAGTGTTCGACCTCCCCGGTGAACGCGGCCTCGGCGGCTTCGGCGCTCTCGTAGACGAAGCCGGAGGTGAGGTAGAGCGCCTCCGCGGTCTCCTCGAAACCGGAACGCCGCAGCCCGCCGCGCACGCCGAGCGTCGCGGGGCCGACGCCGTCGGGCAGCGGCTTGTCGAACGCGCCGCCGGTGATCACGACTGCCGCCAGGGCAGTCCGAGGGCACGCCAGCCGGAGCCGCCGCGATGCCCGAACTCGTCGAGCGGGCCTTCGAAGCCCTCGAGCACGTTGAAGGAGGTGCGGTAGCCCGCCGAGGTGGCGGCGATCGCCGCGCCCACCGAACGCTGACCCGAGCGACAGAGGAAGACGACGGGCGCCTCCGGGTCGTGGCCGTCGAGCGCCTGCTTCAACTGCTCCACGAACCTCCCGTTGCGCGCGCCCGTGCTGTCGACCCATTCGATCAGCACGGTCGGCCGTTCGATCGAGCTCGTGTCGGGAACGCCGACGAACTTCCATTCCGCTTCCGTCCGCACGTCCACGAGGACGGCTTCGGGATTGTCCCGCAGCAGCTCCCAAGCCTGCTGCGGGGTGATGTCACCGGCATAACTCATGTGCACCTCCTGCGAATCCGCACTTGCCGCGCCCGGGACCGAGGCGCCGCCAGGTCGTCACCCGGAGCACCCCACCGCGGAGGAGGGTTGCCGACCAGCAATGCCGGGGCTTGACACTGGTTCTCATGACCTTCGACTGAGATTGCACCGACCCGGGTCACCGTGTCAAACGGTGGCGCACCCTGCGCGAACGCTCAGGTGCAGACCAGCCACTTGTCGCCGGACCTGGTGAGATTCCAGGTCGTCGTCTTCTCCTGCCCGTCCACCTTCGTGGTGACGGTCGCCTTGCCCCGGTCGCCGTCGACCATGGGCGGGTCGATTTTCGTGATTTCGACGGGCTTTCCGGCGCCGTCCTGGCCCGCCAGCGGTGAGCGGCTCGCGTCGAAGCCCTGGCACGCGGTGCCGGGCGGCGGCACGGCGTCACTGCGGTTGGAGCCGTCGACGAAGTTGCGGACGGCCGCCGTGATGCGGTCGGCGTCTGTGACATTTTTCTCAGCGGGCGACAACACACCGCCGAGCACGATCGCGATCAGCACGATCACCGCGACCACCGCGGCCGCGACGAACGGGACCGCCGAACGTTTGTCGGTCTGATCGACCCGGATGATCTCGTCCTCACCCGCGGCAGGCTGCTGTTCGGTCATGGCTCGATGATCCCTGGTCGGCGCCGGTATCGAGCGCTCGGCCCCCGGCTGCGGACCGTCGCCGCGCGACCTCGGAGCGCGCAGCCGCGATAGAGCGCGCGCGAGCGGGTAAGCGACGATGGTGGCCGTCCACGGCATCCGCCGAGTGCACGCACCGACGTGGGAGGGCGTCAGCCATCCCGATAGAATCGCGGGACGGCGGCCTGCTGTCATAGCGAACCGGCAGCTCTACGCCGCGGCGAACGGAGCACCGTGCAGCCACGAGCCGGCAACGCCGGCGTCCGCACCGGAAGGGTGCGGCCGAGCCGGTGCGTCAACTTAGCCTAAGCTAAGCCCAGACGTCATTAATTGTTTCGACCATAAAGGTGCGCGTAAAGAGATGACCGAACAGAGTGCAGCGACCCGCCCGCTCCGCATCGCGATCGTGGGCGCCGGACCGGCCGGGATCTACGCCGCCGACGCATTGATGAAGTCCGATGCCGAGGTGTCGATCGACCTCTACGAGCGCATGCCCGCGCCGTTCGGCCTGATCCGCTACGGCGTCGCGCCCGATCATCCCCGGATCAAGGGCATCATCACCGCCCTGCACAAGGTCCTCGACAAGCCGCAGGTGCGCCTGCTCGGCAACATCGACTACGGCACCGACATCACCCTCGACGATCTGCGCGCCTTCTACGACGCGGTGATCTTCTCCACCGGCGCCAACGCCGACCGCGCGCTGCCCATCCCCGGCATCGACCTCGACGGCTCCTACGGCGCCGCCGACTTCGTCTCCTGGTACGACGGCCACCCCGACGTTCCACGCACCTGGCCGCTGGACGCGGAGAAGGTCGCCGTCCTCGGCGTCGGCAACGTCGCCCTCGATGTCGCCCGCGTGCTGGCCAAGACCGGCGACGAGCTGCTGCCGACGGAGATCCCGCCGAACGTCTACAAGGGCCTGAAGGCCAACAAGGCCGTCGAGGTGCACGTCTTCGGCCGCCGCGGTCCCGCGCAGGCCAAGTTCACGCCGCTGGAACTGCGCGAACTCGACCACTCGCCCACCATCGAGGTCATCGTCGACCCCGAGGACATCGACTACGACGAAGGCTCCGAAGCCGCGCGGCGGCACTCCAAGCAGGTCGACATGGTGGCCAACACGCTCGAGCAGTGGGCCATCCGCGACGCGGGCGACCGGCCGCACAAGCTGTTCCTGCACTTCTTCGAATCCCCCGCCGAAGTGCTCGGCGAGAACGGCAAGGTCGTCGGCCTGCGCACCGAGCGCACCCAGCTCGACGGCACCGGCAACGTCAAGGGCACCGGCGTGTTCAAGGACTGGGACGTGCAGGCGGTGTACCGCGCCGTCGGCTACCTGTCGCAGAACCTGACCAACCTGCCGTTCGACGACCAGGCCGGCACCGTGCCGAACGAAGCGGGCCGCGTGCTCGTCGACGAGAACGCCGACGGCGCCGCGCGCTACATGCCCGCCACCTACGTCACCGGCTGGATCAAGCGCGGCCCGGTCGGTCTGATCGGCCACACCAAGGGCGACGCCAACGAGACCATCGCCTGCCTGCTGGACGACGCGCCCCGCTTCACCCCGGCCGAGCGGCCCGAGCCGGAGGCCGTCATCGAGTTCCTCGAAGGCAAGGGCATCCCGTTCACCACCTGGGCCGGTTGGTACCGCCTCGACGCGCACGAACGCTCCCTCGGCGAACCCGAGGGCCGCGAGCGCGTCAAGGTCGTCGAGCGCGAGGACATGCTGCGCGCCAGCGAACCGCACAAGGTCTGATCACCACAGTGACCGCCTCCGCCGCCATCGCGACATCCCAGCTGCGGCAGCGGAAAATCCGACCCTGAGGCATTCTGTACAAGTGTTCGATGCCCACCTGCACATTTTCGACCCGCGGTTTCCGCTGGCCGAGAACGAGGGCTACCTGCCCGACCCGTTCACCATCGCCGATTACCGCAAGCGCATGGCGCGATACGACATCAGCGGCGGCGCCGTGGTCAGCGGGTCGTTCCAGGGCACGGACCAGACCTACCTGAAGGCCGCCCTCGCCGAACTCGGCGAGGGCTGGGTCGGCGTCACCCGGCTCGACTTGGACGCCACCGACGAGGAGATCCTCGAACTGGACCGGATCGGCGTGCGCGCACTGCGTTTCAACCTCAAGCGCGCGGCCACCGACATCACCGGGATGACGTTGCAGGCACTGCGCGCGTACGAGCTGGCGGGCTGGCACGTCGAGGTCTACATCGACGGCACGATGCTGGCCTCGCTGCAACCGGTCATCTCCAAACTGCCCGCGCTGTCGGTCGACCATCTGGGCATGTCCGCCGAAGGGCTGCCCTTCCTGCTGGACCTGGTCGATCGCGGAGCCAAGGTCAAGGCGACCGGTTTCGGCCGGGTCGCGATGAACGTCGCCGACACGCTGCGCCGCGTGCACGCGGTGAATCCGGAAGCCCTCATGTTCGGCACCGATCTGCCCGGTACCCGAGCCGGACGCCCGTTCCGGGACTCGGACGTGGATCTGCTCTGCGACGTAGTGGGCACCGACATGTACGCGGTGCTGGAGGACAACGCCCGCGCGTTCTATCGGCTCCCGACCCGTGAGCGCGTCGTCAGCGACGACCCGGCCCCCACGCTGCCGCTGTACCGGCCGGAACCGCCGACCCTTCGGCTGCGCCGCGACGAACTCCCGGAAAGCCGTGCGGGCGATACGATCCCGTTTCCCGCCATCGATCGCTAGCGCTCAGACGGCGAAGACACCGGCGAGCCAGACACCGGTGGCCAGCAGCGCGCCGAAGAGCTCGATCAGGATGGACAGGCCGACGCCCTTCAACGCGTGCACCGTCGCCTGCCACGCCTGCCGGTTGACGCGCAGCCGCTGGAGTTCCCAAAGGTAGACGCCCAGAACGAAACCCACGAAAAGGCCGACCACCGGGATCACGAAGAAGCCGACGACGCCGAGTATCGCGCCGAGCAGCACCGCGCGGTTGGACACTCCCGCGTCTTTCATCCTGCGCCCCGGCCAGGTGTATTTGACGACGCCGGACAGCACGAGCAGCACCGTGCTGATCGCGAAAACCGTCCAGGCCGTGGCGCCCCCGGTGAGGAAGGCCCAGACGGCGATGGCCGCGAAGATCAGGATGACGCCGGGCAGGATCGGCACGACGATCCCGACCAAGCCGACCAGAATCGCGAGACCGGCGAGAAGGTTGTACCACCCCTGATCAGACAGCGCTTGCACACGAGCAGCCTAGAGCGGGGCGCGGGGGCGGGCGAGCCGTAGCCGCGGACCGATCGCCGCCGTACTTCACATGCGGCCGGAACGTCTGTCGTCGGGCACGATGCCGAACAGCAGCGCGTCGATTCCGGCCAGGAACACCGAGTCGTTGTCGATCGCTTCCGCGTTGGCATCGGTGGCGTCGGTCAAAAGGGCTGTGAGATGGGGGAAGTCACCGTATTCCGCCATCGCCCTGATATCGGCGGCGCTTCCCGTGCTCGCGGCGGAGAATCCCGCGGCTTCCTGGGCGGCGAAAGTGGTGACCCAGCCCGACAGCAGGCCGACCCCCATCATCGTCGCGGTGGCGTCGAGCCCGGCGGGCCGTAACGCCCCCGCCATGCGGTC
>NZ_BAFR01000205.1 GCF_000308435.1 Nocardia araoensis NBRC 100135
TCGGATTCGGCACCCCGGCACTGCTTTCGTTCCTGCACGACACGTTCGGCCTGGGCTATCCGGTGATGTTCGGCGCGGGCGCGCTAGCGGCGGCCGCATGCCTCGGTCCGGTACTGCGCAACTATCGCGTCCGACCCGGCGCCGATCCCGCCGCTGCTCTCAGCTCTTCGGCGTCAGCAGGACCAGCGGAATCTCGCGCGTGGTCTTCGTCTGATAACCGGCGTAGACCGACTGCGCCGAGGTGACCCGGGGCCACAGCTGCGCCCGCTCCTCGGCGGTGGCCACCCGCGCCGTCATCGGTACCTTCGGCCCGTTGCGCACCGACACGAGCACATCCGGGTTGTCGCGCAGGTTCAGGAACCACGCCGGATGCACAGGGTCGCCGCCCCGCGAGGCGACCACGACGTAGGTGTCGCCGTCGACGATCGGCGCCGTGAGCATCACCGCGTGCGGCCGACCCGATTTGCGGCCGGTGGTGGTGAGCTCGAGCGACGGCATGCCGGAGAAGTCGTTGCCCAGCCTCCCGAAGCTGATCTTCAGTAGGACGCGATGCGCCGTATTCATGGCCTTCAGCGCGAAATTCGAGGGCATGCGATCCTCACGATCGGCTCGACGGGTGGTTCGGCTCGGCGCTCCCGCAATCGGAGACCGCGAATCGGACTGTACCCGAACCTGCGCGGCTCGCTCAGCGGGCGGACCATCCCGACCAGCGCGCCACATCGATGGCGATCACCGGCCCCGGTGGCGGCTGCTGTTCGTACTGGGAGTAGCGCGCGGTCAAGCGACGAATCGCCGCTTGCGCCTCCGCGCCGTCGGCGATGCGGGCCGTTCCGTCGGCGCGGACCCACCACAGCTGGGTCCAGTCGTCGCCGTAGCGGTCGACCAGCACGGCGACCGCGGGGTTCGCCGCGATATTGTCCAGTCGGCGCAACGCCGTCGTCGACTTGGGTTTCGCGTCGACGCTGGTATAGACGACTTCCCCGGCCACGGCGAAGACAATGGGCACCACATGCGGGCGCAGTTGCGGCGAAATGGTTGCCAACCGCGCGACCGGACTGGTCGCGAATCGTTTGCGGGCTTCCTCGGAACTCAACCGCACACTCGTCTCCTAGAGCTCGCCGTCCCCGGAAATCGGGGATCGAGTATGTTCCGCCCCCTATGCAACCGGACATTTGCCGTGAAATCACGGCGATCGACTACTCCCACGCTACGGTCGAGTCAATGTGTGACCCGTCAATAGGCTATGTCGCGAGAAGGTGGAGGCGGTCGTGGAAATCGATATCACTGCCCGGCTGAACCTAGCGTTCGAGATGTGGGAGCGTGCGCACGGGCGCCCGCTCGCCGACGATACGGTCGAGACATGGGTGACCGCAGCCGGGTACGACCTGGAACCGGGTCACCTGACGCGAGTTCGGCGCGGCCAGGTCGCCACGCTCCCGGAGCAGGCTCGCGCCGGGCTGGCCCACGTGTTCGGGCTCGACCCCAACTATTTCGTCTTCGATCCCGGTCCCGACCGGGCTGGCGACGCGGAAGTGATCGCGCACCTGGACAATTCGGCCCTGCGCCGCCTCGGACAGGCCGTGAACGGCGTATCGCTGCGCACCCTGCTGTACCTGGAGTCCGTCGCCGAAGTGCTCCGCCAGGCCGACGGCCTGCCCCCGTGCGAGCAAACCGCACAACTCTGATCGAACGACAGCGGCTCGGCTTCGGCCCCCGGGAAGTCCGGCGGGCCGGCCACACCGCCCGCCCGGCGCCACCGCCACGCGCGGACGCGATCGCATGACGCGTCGATAATCCACGCTTCAAATACCGTGTCGGTTGATTCGGCCGTCCATACGCGTCCCGGCACACCGATAGTGAATTCCAAGCAAACGCGAATTCGCCCATTTCGCACCGAGCGCACCCGCGCAAAACACTTTTCGACGCTTCGTCAGCGTAATCCGAGCATCGACACGGCAGCGGGAATTTCCGCCCGCAGGCGCGTTCTTCGAAATCCGCTCGAGTGGCGCCGCTGCGCCCACCCCGCTATGCTCGGGCCGCGATATTTCGAAACTGCTTGTCGGTCTGCGTATTTGGGGTGCCGAGGGCACGCAGAAGGGGCAGTACGCCGTTTCCCGGCGGCAAGCGCGAGTGCGGAAGTACGGAACTTGTCAGAGTTGTTGAATCCGGCGGCGAGTGAGCCCGGCGAAGACGCCGTCCGGCACTCGAAACCGCCGTACGCGACATTGTCGGCCTGCGTTATCGCGAGTGCTGCCATCGTCACAGCGGCGGTGTACTACGCACCGGCCGAATTCCGGATTTCGCTGGCGGCAGGCGCCACCGCCGCGGCCATCGCGCTGTGCGCCGCCACGACGGCGGCGGTCCATTTCCGCCGGCAGGCCCGGCACGCCCGGCGGGATGCGGGGCGGGCCAGGGACGACCGAGCGCTCGCTGCCAGCGGTGCGGCGGCCGAGGTCAGCGCCGCGGCCGCGGCGATCGCCGGCTCCGAAGCACGAGCGAAGAGCAGCGAGAGCCGTCGCGCCGCGGCCATGGCGGCCTTCGCGGGCGCGGCGGGCCGCATGCAGGCGATGACCACCAGCATGCTCGCGGAGCTGCGCGAGATGGAGCACCGCCACGGCGATCCCGCGGTGCTCGCCGATCTGCTGCAACTGGATCACCGCACCGCCCAGGCGGGCAGGCTCGCCGACAGCATCGCCGTGCTCAGCGGCGCGCGATCCGGCCGCCGCTGGGCCAAACCCATTGCGATGGAATCGATTCTGCGTGGCGCGATGGGACGCGTCGCGGGCTACCAGCGGGTGCGGTTGCGCGCGATCGCCGACATCGCGGTCTCCGGTCACGCCGCCGAAGGCGTCATGCACCTGCTCGCGGAATTGCTCGACAACGCCTGTAATTTCTCCCCGCCCACCACCGAAGTGCACGTCTACGCCGCCGAGGTTCCCGCGGGCGTGATCATCACCATCGAGGACAGCGGATTGGTCATGAGCGAGTCGGCGCTGCGCCGGGCCGAGGCGGCGGTGTCGGCCACCGGGCCCGACACCCGCGGCGCCGGAGCCGACCTGTCCTCGCTGACCGGGACCAGACTCGGCCTCGCCGTGGTGGGAAATCTCGCCCGCAAGCACGGGCTCACCGTCTCCTATCGGCCTTCGGCCATCGGCGGCACCGCCGTGGTCGTGGTGATCCCGCGGGATCTCACCACTCGGGCGGAGCGGCCGCAGCCGTCCGTTTCCACCGGCACGCTGCCCGTCGCACGGGAGCGCGACCGCACCGCCGCGCCGCCGGACCACGAGTCGGCCGATCCGGAACCCGGGCGTTCGTCCACCGCGGCGGACGCTCCCGCCGCCGCGACCCGGACGCTGCCCAAGCGGCGTCGGGGCAGCACGCTGGCCGCCGTCCACCCCGAGGGACTCGCCGCACCGCAGCCCGCCGCACCGACTCCGCCCGCGGCCCGACCGGACTCGCTCGGCGCATTCCAGCGCGCGGTGACCGGACCCGCGACCGGCGGCGCCGCCACCACTCCCCCCGCCCCCTCCCGTCTCCGTGGAGAACGAACGATGACGACTTCCGAGACCGCCCAGCTGAGCTGGCTATTGGAACAGCTGCTCACCCGCACGCCGCGCACCAGGCACGCCCTGCTGCTGTCCAGCGACGGGTTGAAGATCTGTCACACTCCCGAACTCTCCGTGGACGGCGCCGACCAGCTCGCCGCCATCGCGGCGGGCATCCAGAGCCTTTCCCACGGCGCGTCGGTGGAATTCGGCGACGGCCGGGCCGGAGTGCGCCAGTCGATGACGGAGTTCTACGGCGGCATCCTGTTCATCGTCGAAGCCGGGCTCGGCGCGCACCTCGCGGTCGTCGCCGCCGAGGACGCGGACGCCGGGCTCGTCGGCCACAACATGCGGGAGCTGGTGGAACAGCTCGGCGAACACTTGGCGGCCACGCCGCGCTTCCCTGGCGCGGGCGTGTCGTGAGCAGAGCAGGCCGGGACGACGACCCCGATCGGCTCTACACGCTGACCGGGGGGCGGAGCCGACCGGACTCCGACCTGTTCGATCTGGTCACCTTGGTGGTCAGCGAATGCGCACCGACGCCGGGCATGCAGTCCGAACACGTGGCGATCCTGGATCTGTGCACAGCCCCGACCGCCGTCGTCGAAATCGCCGCGGAGCTGCGGATCCCGGTCGGCATCGCGACCATCCTGCTGTCGGACCTGCTGCACGCGGGCAAGATCACCGTCCGTCCCCCGCAGGCCGGTCCGCCCGGCTCACCGTGGCACAGCCTGCCCGACACCACGACGCTCGAGAAGGTGCTCGTTGGACTTCGCAAACTCTGATCCGCGTCCCGCCCGCGCGGACGCGCCCCTGCACCGTGCGACCACGCGGGGGCTGAAGATCGTCATCGTCGGGGGTTTCGGCGTCGGCAAGACGACGATGGTCCGCGCGGTCAGTGAGATCCGGCCGCTGGACACCGAGGCGATCATGACCGACGAGGGGCTGGAGATCGATGATCCCAGTGGCGTGCCGGGCAAATCGACGACGACCGTCGCCTTCGACTTCGGGCGGATCACCATCGACGACGAGCACGTGCTCTACCTGTTCGGCGCACCGGGGCAGGAGCGCTTCCGGTTCCTCTGGGATCGGCTGTTCACCGGCGCGCTCGGCGCGATCGTGCTGGTCGACCCGGACCGAATCGCGGATTCCTGGTACGCGGTCGACCGCCTGGAACACCAGAAGACGCCGTTCGTCGTCGCCTGCAACGACTTCGGCGAGGGTCACCGCCCCGACGAGGTCCGCGACGCGCTCGACCTGGATCCGCACGTGCCGGTGATCGACTGCGACGCCCGCTCCCGCGAGTCCGGCAAGGGCGTCCTCATCGCCCTCGTCGAACACCTCTACTCCCGCGCGCCGTCCCCGGCGGCCCGGCGCCCCTTGTTCCCGACTCCGGAGGCCGCGTCATGACCACGCCCGCGCCGAGTTCCACCGACAGCTGCCCCGTCCGCACCGCACCGGTCACGTTGAGCGGCCCGCGATTCCATACCGACCCGCAGCAGCTCTATCACGAGATGCGCCGCGAGCACGGCCCGGTGGTCGCCGTGGAGCTGCCCGGCGGGGTCCCCGCGTGGCTGGTCATCGGCTATCGCGAATTGCATCAGGTGACCAACGATCCGGAATTGTTTCCCCGCGATGTCGGGCGATGGAACCAGTGGCCGAACATTCCTGCGGACTGGCCCTTGCTGCCGATGGTCGGGCAGCCGATGCCGTCGATCTATTTCACCGCGGGCGCGGAGCATCGCAGGCACGTGGCGATGGTGGAGCCGGCGCTGGAGACCGTGGACACCTTCGAATTGCGCCGCGCCTGTGAGGACCTGGCCGATCGCCTGATCGACGCGTTCTGCGGGCGGGGCGAAGCGGAGCTGGTCGCCGATTTCGCCGAGCCGCTGCCGGTGCTGGCCCTGGCGCGGATCCTCGGATTCCCCGACGAGGACGGACCGCGGCTGGCGTGGACGATGAAGACGCTCGCCGACGGCGGAGCCGACGCCCAGGCCGCGCATCAGCAGTTCGCCGAGCACATGGGGCGGTTGCTCGCGACCAAGAAGGCCGCGCGCGGCGCCGACCTGGTCTCCTGGATGCTGGCGCATCCCGGCCCGTTCACCGACGAGGAATACGTCCTCGACCTGATGGCGATCACCGCCGCCGGATACCTGCCCACGGCCGACTGGATCGGGAACTCGGTGCGGCTGATGCTCACCGACGACCGGTTCGCCGCCGCGCTCGGCGGCGGGCGCCACAGCGTGGGCCAGGCGATGAACGAAGTGCTGTGGGAGGACACGCCGACCCAGATCCTCGCCGGGCGATGGGCAGCGCGCGACACCCGGCTGGGCGACAAGGTCATCCGGGCCGGTGACATGCTGCTGCTCGGCCTGGCCGCGGCCAATGCCGATCCCCATGTGCGCCAGCATGTTTCCGACGGCGCCGATCCGGCGCACTCGGGCAACAGCGCGCATTTCGCGTTCAGCTACGGCGAATACCGCTGCCCCTTTCCCGCGCAGGAGATCGCCGAGGTCATCGCGCGCACCGGCATCGAGGTCCTGCTCGACCGGCTGCCCGACCTCGACCTGGCGGTGCCCGCCCAGAACCTGGTCCGGCGACCGTCGGCCTTCCTGCGCGGCATGACATCCCTGCCAGTCCGCTTCACACCCGTTCGCGCCGTCGGAGGTACCCCGTGAGCACAGAATGCCCACACGCAGCAACCCTTGTCATCGATCCGATGGTCGGCGACCTGGGCGCAGAGACGAGCAAGCTGCGCGCCGCGGGTCCGCTCACCCGGATCGAGTTGCTCGGCGTGCCCGCCTGGACCGTAACCCAGCACACGCTGGCCAGGCAGCTGCTCGTCGACACCAGGCTGGTCAAGGACATCAATGCCTGGTCGCTGTGGCAGTCCGGCGCGGTGACCAGACAGTGGCCGCTGATCGGCATGATCGACGCGGGCCGCTCCATGTTCACCGTCGACGGTCCCGAGCACCGCAGGCTGCGGATCAAGACCACCCAGGCACTGACCAAACGCAGGCTCGACGCGCTGCGCCCGGCGATCGAGCGCATGACCGCCGAACTGCTGGACGACCTCGCCGCGGCCGGACGCGACGGCGCGGCGGTCGACCTCAAGTCGGTGTTCGCCTACCCGCTGCCGATGCGGGTCATCAGTGAACTGATGGGCGTGGACCGTGCCGACCATCCGATGCTGCTGGACTGGTACAAAGCGTTCTTCTCGCTGCTGACGCCGCAGGACGAGCGACTGCGGGTGATCGACGAGCTGGACGGGTATTTCACCGAACTGGTGCGCAAGAAGACCGCCGACCCGACCGACGACCTGACCAGCGCGTTCATCGTCGGCGGCGACGACACCGAGCCGCTGACCGAAGAGGAAGTGGTCGGCAACCTGAAGGCGCTGGTGGCCGCCGGGCACGAGACCACGATCGGCCTCATCCTCAACGCCGTGCGCGCCCTACTGGAGCGGCCGGAGCAGTTGAGCGCCGTCCGCGCCGGTGACCGCACCTGGGCGGACGCGGTGGAGGAGACCCTGCGCTGGGACAGCCCGGTGACACATCTGCTCATGCGCTTCGCCACCGAGGACATCGCCGTCGGCGACACCGTCATCGAGAAAGGCGAGGGTGTGGTCATGTCCTACCGTGCGATCGGCCGGGATCTCGCCGTGCACGGCGCGGACGCCGACGACTTCGACGTCTCCCGCCCGACGGCCAACCGCCACTTGGCCTTCGGCTACGGCCCGCACATCTGCCCCGGCGCGGCGCTCGCCCGGCTGGAAGCCGGCATCGCGCTGCCCGCGTTGTTCGCCCGCTTCCCCGGCCTGCGCTTCGCCGTACCGGTCGAACAGATCCGCAACCTGCCGGTGCTCACCCAGAACGACCTCGAGGCGTTCCCGGTGTATCTCGGGAACTGATCCGAAGCGTCGGTTGTTGCCCTGTCCATGACCGGCGAATCCGCACCGGCACCGCACCGGCGCGCCCAGCTACGCGACTTCCTTCGTACCCGCAGGGCCCGGCTCACGCCGGAGGACATCGGTCTGCCGACGGTGGGCCGGCGGCGGACGCCCGGCCTGCGGCGGGAAGAGGTCGCGATAGTCGCCGGCGTGGGGGTGTCCTGGTACACCTGGCTGGAACAGGGCCGCGACATCACCGTGTCGAGGGAGGTCATCGACGCGATCGGCGCGGCACTGCGCCTGTCCGGACCGGAGCGGACGCATCTGTATCTGCTCGCCGGCCTGAACCCGCCGCCCGGCGCGGTGCGCGACACCGAGGTCACCCCCGAGCTGCGCCGACTGCTCGACGCGTGGGGCCCGCTTCCCGCGGTACTGCGCGACCGCTACTGGAACCTGCTCGCGGTCAACGATGCGGCGCGCACGGTCTTCGGGTTCGGCGACGACGACCACAACTGCCTGATCTCCTTCTTCACCAACCCCAGGTACCGCGGCATGCACGTGGCATGGGCCGCGATCGCGCCCGCCGTCGTGGCCGCCTTCCGCGCCGACGCGGCGCACGCTCCCGACGACCCCGCGTTCGCGCGGGTGGTCGACGAACTATCCGCCGTGAGCCCGGAATTCGTCCGATTGTGGGCACGCCACGACGTTGACGCCGCCGTGCAAGCCGTCAAGGCGGTGCGTCATCCGGAGGCCGGCGACCTGCTGTTCGACACGACCACCCTCGCGGTGGCCGACCACCCCGGCTGGTTCCTGGTGCTCTACAACCCGCAGCCGGGCACCGGCAGCGCCGAGCGGATGGACGGCCTGATGCGGATCGCGCTCACCGCCCCGGCGTAACCGTAGCCTGGTGGTGGCACACCTAGGTGGACTGGACACTGTTCGGCCGCGCGCCCCTTCGGCACGCTGATTCCCATGACGCAGAACATCTCTCGATTCGACGGCAAAGTCGCACTCGTCACCGGCGGCTCCAGCGGCATGGGCTTGGCCACCGCACGACGACTGCTCGCCGAGGGGGCGCAGCTCGTCATCACCGGCCGGGACGAAACCCGGCTGGACGCGGCGGTCGAAGCGCTGCACGGCGGCGACCGTGTGCTCGCGATCCGAGCCGACGCGGCGCGCCTCGCCGATCTCGACGCGCTCACCGCCGCCGTGCGCGACCGGCACGGCCGATTGGACGTCGTGTTCGCCAACGCCGGAGTCGCGTCCTTCCGGCCGCACGCCGAGATCACCGAGGAGGAGTTCGCGCGCGTCGTGGACATCAACTTCAAGGGGGTGTTCTTCACCATCCAGAAGACGCTGCCGCTGCTGTCCGAGCACGCGGCGGTCGTCGTCAACGCGTCGTGGACCCTGCACCGCGGCCTGCCCGGCGCGTCGCTGTACGCGGCCACCAAGGCGGCCGTACACAACCTGGCCGGCAGCCTCGCGGCGGAGCTGGGCCCCAGGGGAATCCGGGTGAACTCGGTGAGCCCCGGATACATCGAGACCCCGATGTTCCACGACAACGTCAGCCCCGACGCGCACGCCGCCGTGCTCGCGGAGGTGGCGAGCCGCCGGTTGGGCACGGCAGAGGACGTGGCAGGCGCCGTGGCGTTCCTGGCGTCCGCCGAGGCGTCCTACATCAACGGGCAGGACCTGATCATCGATGGCGGTCTGGTCGCGGCGATGTCCCGGGAACTGATCTGACCGACCTGTGCGCCGTCACGCGCGGGAATCGGTTTCCCGCCGCACGGATTCGATGATCGCTTCCCGGATGGGCCGCCAGCGCAGATCGAGATCGGCCAGCGTGCGGGAGTCGTCGGTCGGCGTGGCGGTGGTCAGCAACCACGCGGCCTCGTAGCTGAGGCCCGCGCTGATCGGAAGGAATCGGGCGGCGGCGTCGGTGAGCCGTCCGAGTCCGAGCAGCGCGGCCTTCGGCACCGGGATCCGCCGGATCCGCTGCCCGGCAGCGCTTTGCAAGATGTCCACGATCTCGTCGAACGCCACCAGGTGACCGCCGCACAGATAGCGTCTCGGACCGAGGCCGGGGCGCATGACGGCGGCGTGCACCGCGGCCACGTCCCGGACGTCGATCATCTGCATGCCGCCCCGGATCCGGGGGGCGACGCGGGCACGGAGGATGGCGCCCCAGCCGTCGGAGGTGATTCCGGCCTGCGTGCCGAGACCGGGACCCACGACGCTGGACGGATAGGTGATCACCACCGGAGCGCCGGTGGCCTGCAATGCCCGCGCGATCCGGTCGGCGGCGGACTTGGTGCGGCCGTAGGCGCTGCGCCCCGGCGCGGTGGGGCTGTCCGGCGTGATGACCGGATCGGGGCTGGGAAACAGCGCGCTGTAGCTGGCCACGTGCACGATCGGGTCCAGCCCGAGCGCCGTCGCGCGGGCGAGCACCGTCGCCGTGGCGTCCGCGTTGACCTCCCACATCAATTGCTCGCGCCGGTTGTCGGTGCCGACGACGCCCGCCGCGTGCAGAACGGCGTCGCATCCGACGAGCAACTTTTCCACCGTCTGCGGGTCCCTGATGTCCCCCGGCAGCACCGAGAGCGCCTCGGGCGTGGTGTCGAACATGCCGACCACCGCCGCGACGGACTCGCTCGGATGCACGAGCAGAACGACCTGATGCCCGTCCCGCAGCAGGGCGGAAACGGTGTGCGCACCGAGATAGCCGGTGCCGCCGGTGACCGCGATTCGCATACCGGTTACCCCGCGTCGCTTCCGGTCGTCGGCGTCAACGCGGTCGGCGCCGTGCCGGTCTCAGCCGGTGTGTGTCCACCCATTTCGTTCCTTCGTCAGCATGGTTCCGCCGCCGCCGCGCCCGCGACACACGCGACAATGGCCGGATATCGGAAGCATCGGCACAAATTCGATGCCAGTGGCATCGTAATACGGTCAGGGAGCGGCATGGGCGAAACGGCACAGGACCCACCGTCGGCGACCCGGAGCGCGGGCCGGCCCCGGGACGAGTCGGTCGAGCAGCGCGTGCTGGCGACCGTCCGGGAGATGCTGGTCGAAGTCGGATGGGACGAGTTGAGCGTGCGTGCGGTGGCGGCCCGCGCGGGCGTCGGGCGGGCTTCCATCAGCCGCCGCTGGCAATCGAAGGCCGAACTGGTGCTGCACGCCGTTCTGGGTGAGACACCGGATCTGGGTCCGTTCGAGGGAACCGATCAGAGCGGTTGGATCGAGTGGGTGTTGCGCGGCAGCCGGGAACTGTTCGCGCGCGACGACGTTCGCGCCGCCGTCCCGGGTCTGCTGACCGCGCTGGACCGCGATCGGCAATTGCGTGACCGGCTGTGGGCCGGGTTCAGCACCCCGGCGGCCGCGCTGTTCGCGGCGGGCGACACCGAATCCCGTACGCGGTCCGAGCTGGACGCCAGGGCCGTCATCGCGCTGGCCGCCGGTGCGGCGCTGTTCCTGGAGTTCGTCGCCGACGGGGACGACACCGCGCTGATCCACCGGCGCATCGGCGAACTCTTGCATCGCGCCGTGCTCGAGCACTGAGCGGGATCCGCCGAAAATCCGGTTGGCGCCGTGTTCAGCCGGCTCAGTACAGTGGGCCGGTGATTCGGACCGCCGCGCTGGCCCATGTCCGGGATCGTCGCCTGCTGCAGGCGCGCTCGGTCGGCAAGGACGTCTTCTACATGGCCGGTGGCAAGATCGACCCCGGCGAGACGCCCGAGGCGGCGCTGCATCGCGAAGTGCGCGAAGAACTCGGCGTCGGCGTCGTCGCCTACGACGAACTCGGCGTGTTCCAGGCCGAGGCGTACGGGCACTCCCCCGGCACCCGGCTGCACATGACCTGCTTCACCGCGGAACTCGACGGGGAGCCGCGACCCACCAGCGAGATCGCCGAGCTGCGCTACTTCACCGTGAGCGAGTACGCCGCCATGGACCAGGTGGCCCCCGGCTCGATGCTGGTCTTCCGCAGGCTGCACGAGCTCGGCGCGGTCGACTGGTAAGTAAGTTCTGGCGCGCAACTGCTTTCGTCTGCGGACGCATCACAGTTCGCGCTGCTGCGGACCACGCAGGAAGGCGCCGAGGGCGGTCTCGTCCAGGGCGAGCGCCTTGACGACCGCCGCCGCGCCCACGATCACCACCGACAGGACGAAAAGCCAACTGACCGTGGTGAAAGCCAGGCCGAGCGGACCGAAATGCGCTTCGGCGTTCGCCGTGGTCCGCGGCAGGACCACCCGCCCCACCGCGTGCATCGCGGTCAGACCGGCCGCGGTGAGCACGCCGGACACCCACAGCAGCCGCCCGGTCAGCGCGCCTTTCGTCAGTAGGAACGGCGCGACCGTCCAGACGCAGGCCCAGATGGCCGCCTCGCCGACCAGGGCGAGCGGCCCACCCGCATAGCGGATCCGCGTGAGTTCCCTGGTCTGCCCGACCAGCGCCACCGCGATCGCGACGGCGAGCAGTGCGGCGAGCCAGCGCCACGCGTCCCGGGGACCGAGAGCGGGCACCTTCCATACGGCCGCGTAGACACGAGCGAGCGCCCGGGCGAACGACGTGCCGCCGAGCACGACCATGAGCAGTCCGACCACACCGAACGCGGCCAGCGTGGGATCGGCCGACGTCGTGCCGCTGTCGGCGCCGAGGGAGCCGGAGTCGAAGCCGAACTGGTCGTTGATCGTGTTCGCCGCCGCGTGCCAACCGCTGAACACGGAGGCGGCGATGATCACCGGCAGCACCGAGGTGAAGATCTGCGCGGCGAGGACCATCGACCGATCGACGATCTGGACCTCGGCCAAGCCTTCGGCCACCCGGCGCACGGTGCGGCCGTACGGCGTTCCGCGCAGCCATCCGGTCGCCGCCCGGCTCCGTGCCAGCGAGACTTCCCGGGCCAACGCCACGGACAACTTCACCGACCGCACCGCAATTCACTTCCTCTGCTCGCCCGGCCGCGAAGGGGCGGATTCGCGCGATTCGTCTCGACGTCCGGCCCGTCCCGAGCCGGTGGTGGCCGGATCAGGAGAAACGACGGATTTCGCCGAATCGACGCTACGCCGCGCGCATGGCGACTAGCGCACATTCCGGCAACAATTGCGCCGATCGTGACCGGGAAATGCCACCACCCGCGAAACGACACTCCGGGCCGCGTGCCTGTGCAAGGATCGACTGCACCGGCACCATTGGACCGATGTGTGCGTGCGGGCCCGTGCCCCGGCAATTCCACGCATCGCACCGAATGACGCACATGGGATTTCTCCACCGAAACAGGAGTAGGCAGATGATATCCAGGAAAAGCGTCAGCGGAATCGCCGCCGTGGCCGCCGCGCTGCTCATGACCGCGGCGTGCGGGTCCGACGACGGCTCGAATTCCTCCGCGTCGACGACCGAGCAGACCCACCCCATGCGCAGCAGCCTGGCCGCGACCGCCTCTTCGGCCGTGCGCTCGGGCCTGAACACCGCGCAGCAGGCGATCCAGGACGGAATCAACGGAGCACTGGCCGCCGCGCCGATCACCTTCGACAGCGGCAGCTCCGATCTCAGCGGGACGGATGTCGCCACCATCAAAATCGTGGCGGTCCCGTTGAAGGGCAACGACGCCAAGGTGGAGATCACCACCTACGCCAAGGACGAGAACGCCGCCACCGCCAAATCCGTGGCCAAAGCCAGGGGCGACAACATCGCTGCCGAGCTCGAATCCGCCGGCGTCGAGAAGTCGCGCATCACCGTGAAACCGCAGGGCAACCCGACGGACCAGAACATCAAGGTCGACGAGGCGAAGATCGAGGTGGTCGGCAGCTGATCCTTGCCCTCGGGCCGCCTCCGGCCCGAGGGCGCCGCGGTCACACGGCGGCGAAACGGGTCGGCAGCGCCTCCAGCCCGCGGATCACGACATTCGGCTTGTACGGCGGCGTGTCCGACAGCAACTCGATGTCGCGGACCTTTCGCAGCAGCACCTCCAGCAGCACTTCCATTTCCAGCAGTGCCAGCGGCGCGCCGAGGCAGTAGTGGATGCCCAGGCTGAAGCCGAGGTGCTTCTTGGCCGGGTTCATCGGATCGGCGTACCGGGCGACGTCGATGCGATCGGCGTCGGTGTAGGCCGCGTCGTCGCGATTGGCCGAATTGATCAGCACCACCACGCCTTCGCCCGGCTCGAAGTCGTGCCCGGCCAGCGTGATCGGGCGGGTCGCGGCACGAGTGGTGATCTGGACCGACGGTTCCAGCCGCAACAGTTCGTCGGGCGCCGTCGCGACCAGTTCCGGCCGTCGGCGCAACGTGTCGATCGCCTCGGGGTTGCGCATCAACTGCAACATGCCGGTGCCGATCAGGTTGGCCGTGGTCTCGTGCCCGGCCACGAAGGTGGTGATGCAGGTGGCCAACAGCTCCTGCTCGGTGAGCACGTCCCCGCGATCCTCGACCTGCGACAGCGCACTGAGCAGGTCGTCCTTCGGGTCGCGGCGGCGCTCGTTCAGCAGCTGGCGGAAGTAGGACATGAATCCGCGCGAGGCCGCGCTGCGGGCCTTCAGCGCCTCCTCGGGCAGCGTGTAGTCGTGGTCGAAGCCGCGCGCCAGGTCCTGCGACCACTGGTGGACCTGATCGTAGGCCTCCGGCGGCACGCCGATCAGCTCGCACGCGACGATCAGCGGCAACGGGTAGGCGATGGTCTCGACGAGGTCGAATTCGCCTGCCTCCAAGGCGTTGTCGACCAGTTGCTGGGTGAGTTCCAGGATCCGCGGACGCAGCCTGGTCACCATGCGCGGGGTGAAGCCCTTGGTCACCAGGTTGCGCAGGCGGGTGTGGTCCGGCGGCTCCATCCACAGGAACGAGGTGGGCAGCTCCTCGGGCGCGTCCTCCGGCGACACCGTCGGATGCATCATCGCCGCCTCCTCCGCGTGGCTCCACGCGGTGGTCGACAGGACCGCCGCGCAGTCCTCGTAGCGGGTGAGCACGTAGTGGCCCAAGGGGGTCCGGTGCAGTCGCCCCGCTTCACGCAACACCCGGGCCGGTCGGTAGGGATCCGGCCTGCCTTCGGGGCCGAAGAGCTGGACGAGGGCGGTCTGGACGGCGGAATCCTGTTCCGCGACAGCCGTACCCGCGGTTGACGAGTCCATGTCGAGTGGTT